>NZ_CP017599.1:5107500-5726970 GCF_001767235.1 Moorena producens PAL-8-15-08-1 | reverse complement strand
GTCAAATCCATGTTGGTAATTCGTACTTCCTATCAGGGGGAACCGAATGGTGTGATTGGAATACATCAGTGTGATGAATTTCGTCAGTGGAGTCTGGATGAAATTGAGTTACTCGAAGCCGTCGCTGACCAAGTAGGGATTGCTATTGCTCAGGCTCACCTGCTTGAGCAAGAAACCCGCCAACGAGAGCAATTGACTGAGAAAAATTTCGCCCTAGAGCAAGCTAGAAGAACTGCCGAAGCGGCCACTCAGGCAAAAAGCGAATTTCTGGCAACCATGAGCCATGAAATCCGGACTCCTATGAATGCCGTGATTGGCATGACGGGTTTGCTACTGGATACAGACCTAACGCCCCAGCAACGAAACTTTGTGGAAACGATCCGCAATAGTGGGGATAGTTTACTCACCATCATTAATGATATTTTGGATTTTTCCAAAATTGAGTCTGGAAAGCTGGAGTTAGAAGAACAACCGTTTAATCTGATCACTTGCATTGAGGAATCCTTAGACTTGTTGGCAGCAAAAGCAGCTGAGAAAAAATTGGAGTTAGCCTATCTATTCCATCCCAACACTCCACCCATGATTGTGGGAGATGTGACTCGGCTGCGCCAAATTCTAGTTAATTTGTTGGGGAATGCGATTAAATTCACCGATATCGGGGAAGTATTACTTTCTGTAACCGCCCGAGAAGTGAGCACAGGGGAATGGGTTGATGGCAAAGAAAAAGAACAAACCAATACTGCTAACTACTCCTACCCGTTGGCGTCTGGTCCTGACTACGGAAAACACTACTCTTTGAGTTTCCCTACTTTACCCAATGGAAAGGACTACACTCTACAAGGAGGATTTGACCAGACGGGGTATATCAACGGGGTCAGGGGAGCTAACGGAATACAGAACAACACGAGAGACAACACGAGAGTATTTTCACCGCCTCACCCCCAGATTTCCTCCCGCAACCCTAACACCACCAGATTTTGTCCTGCTTCCACCCAATCTTTAATCTACGAAATCCAATTTGTGGTCAAGGATACTGGCATCGGCATTCCTGAGGATCGGATCGACCGCCTGTTCCAGTCTTTTTCTCAGGTGGATTCCTCCACATCTCGCCAATATGGAGGCACAGGTCTTGGTTTGGCCATTTGTCAACGGCTCACCACCATGATGGGTGGCAAGATTTGGGTAGAGAGTCAAGTTGGTCAAGGGTCTAAATTTTATTTCACTGTATTGGCTAAACAGCCTGATCCGCTCGAGGAACCTAACCTGCCAGTATCTCAGCCATTGTTAGAAGGAAAGCGGCTGCTGATTGTGGATGATAGTGCGACCAACCGCACGATTATCTCCGAGCAAGCCAAGTCTTGGGGTATGTTTACCCAGACAGCAGCATCAGGTAGAGAAGCTCTCGATTGGCTCAGTCAGGGGGATAAATTTGACATTGCCATTCTGGATGGGTTGATGCCTGAGATGGATGGTTTTACCCTAGCAACCAAAATCCGCCAGCAGTCTGAGAGTCAAGGATTGCCCTTGGTAATGCTCAGCTCAATGAGTCAATCAGATACAAAGCATCATCAGAGTCAACTAGATATTGCAGCTGTCTTAAACAAGCCTATTAAGCAATCTCAGCTTCACGATGTTTTGACCCAGGTGATGAGCGGACAGCCGATCAAGATTAAGCGAACACCTGCTCAACACCTAAAACTTGACACCGAAATGGCGCAAAAGCATCCTTTGCGGATTTTGTTGGCTGAAGATAATATCGTTAACCAGCAGTTAGCCCTGCAATTGTTGAAACGGATGGGGTACCGGGCTGATGTCGCGGGTAATGGATTAGAAGTACTCCAAGCTCTGAGTCGTCAGCCCTATGACCTGGTTTTGATGGATGTCCAAATGCCGGAAATGGATGGCTTAACTGCGACGCAAAGCATTTGTGAACAATGGCCAGCTCATTCACGCCCCTGGATTATTGCCATGACTGCTAATGCCATGGAAGGGGATCGAGAAATGTGCCTGAGTGCAGGAATGGATGATTACATTAGCAAGCCGATCCAGGTGCCAGAGTTAGTTCGTGCCTTGAGTGAATGTCCGCACCATCGTGAACCTTCCAACCCAGTACTAGCTGATCCAGCTGTTGACTTTTCGGTTTTACAATCCTTGATCGACAGTATCGGAGAAGGGGGGGCGGAATGTTTGGTTAGTTTGATTGAAATTTACTTAAAAGATACTCCGAGGTTAGTAAAAAACATGGCTCAAGCAATTATTGAAGAAGATCCAAAAGCCATGGAAATTGCGGCTCACACATTAAAGTCTAGTAGCGCTACCCTAGGGGGGATAAATCTCTCCAAACTGTGTCAGGACTTGGAAAGTCTGGGGAGGTCGAAAACCATCACTGGAGCAGCGGAAATTTTTCCGCAGCTTGAGTCTGAATACCAACAAGTCAGAGTAGAACTGACCGAGAGTGCTAAGAAAATTCAACAACAATGCTTGAGCCCAGTGCTCACCCATAATGTATGATTTTAATGTATGATTTTGGTAGGGTTAGGGCAACCAGCAAACAAATCCTAATCGTAAACTATAGCAATTCTCAGCAAATTGTGAGGAACATTCCTTAGTTTTTGAAGGCAAAAGGCAAAAGGCAAAAGGCAATAATAAACAAAAAGTTTTTTTGAAAGAGAATCAGTTTAAAAAAATACTGTAAATAATAAGGGCGATCAACGCTATTGGCTTCTAAAAAGGCGAATACAAACGACCTTCTCGCAGCTGTACTACTGGCTGATTGGAGATTCTGACTAAGTTTTCATCATGAGTTGTGACAATAACTGTAGTGCCTAGGTGATTGAGTTTCCTGAGAATGTTTAATACCTGCCAGGAATTGTCGGGATCGAGGTTACCTGTTGGCTCATCAGCTAATATCAAGGGCGGTGTACTAACAATGGCACGACCTAGGCTTACCCGTTGTTGTTCTCCTCCTGAAAGTTGCTCTGGAAAACAGTTGGCTTTGTCTTGCAAACCCACTAATTTAAGGGTTGGTGTTAGGCGTCGCTTAATTTCTTTGCGAGTGAAACTCTGTGCCCACAGCACAAAAGCGATATTCTCTGAAACAGTGCGCTTGGGAATTAGTTTGTAGTCCTGAAAAACAATCCCCAGGCGACGGCGTAGGAATGACAAGCGATCGCCTCGTAATTGCCCAACATTGAATTGATCGACAAATACTTTCCCTTGGGTGGGACGCTGTTCACCATAGAGTAATTTTAGCAATGTGGATTTACCAGCACCAGAAGGCCCTGTGATAAATAAAAAGTCCCCTGACTTGACTTCTAGATTGACGTTAAACAAACCTCGGTTGTTGGGATAGGTTGTTGTCACTCCTTGTAATTGGATTATCGCTTTCTGGGTCATTAGAAATTAGGGAAAGAGAGGGAAGTGTGGGGAGATGGGGAGATGGGGAGATGGGGAGATGGGGAGTCAGATGAGGGACTGGTATTCCACGGGGCTTAGAAGGTGCTCCCGGAAGCCTTAGCCAACAGCCGCTCCCCAACGAGCGATTGCCCTTTGGCCAATCGCATCAAGACAATACTAAACAATTTGCGATCGCGTAGCGTGGCCGTAGGCCAATCGCATCAAGACAATACGAAACAATACTAATGCTGCGAATTAATGCTGCAAGGTCTATCGATGAGGGATTAGGTTATGCCATTCTTTGACCTAAGGCTTTGAGAGCAAACTGAGGCAGAACCATCATTCTTTGACCTAAGGCTTTGAGAGCAAACTGAGGCAAAACCATCATTCGCCGCCAACGGTGGGGTTCTTGATACAACCGATATAACCATTCAAGATTATTGTTCCGGAACCAGGCTGGCGCACGGGTTTTAGCCCCTGACCAGATATCAAAGCTACCACCAACACCAATCCAAATGGATTGGGGACACAGGTGGCGATTCTGGGCAATCCAAAATTCTTGACGTGGTACACCTAAGCCGACTAATATGATTTTGGGCTGCTGTTGTTTTAAGGTCAGCTTTAATTCTTCCTCTGCTTCTGCACTGAGGTAGCCATCACTAATTCCAGCGATCGCTAGATTTGGAACTCTCTTCTGCCAAACCCTAGCTGTTTTTTGGACTACATGAGGGGCTGCCCCATAGAAGAACACTGGGCAAGATTCTCCGTATTGTCCAGCCTTGACCAGTAAAGACTGAGCTAGTTCAATTCCTGGACAGCGCTGCTTTTTTTTACCGTGAAGTCGTAAGTAAAATATAATACCTGCCCCATCAGGAATCACCAGTTCTGCCTGCTTGATAACGGCAGCTAGCTCAGGGTTGCGCTCTCCCTGGATTGCCATTTCGGCATTTAGAGTTACTACATGACTACCTAGACCTTTGGTGAGACGATCGTCTAAGAATTGACTGTAGTTGTCTAAAAGGTGAACGGGTAACCCCAAGACAGGAAATTGTTCAGCTGTTTCAAACATTGGCTTTTGCATACCCTCACGAAGAAAGACGGGAGTAGGACACGCCCCGCGTCTAATGACCGGTTCGGAAAAACGACACTTTCGCGCAGCGTCTCCAAAGGAGAAACGGTTTTAACCGCCTAATGTTATACTTAATTTCAGACCAAAACAAGGCACAAGACACTCTCAAAACAGAGAAACGGCTATTGCCGGTCTAGTATCGGCGCGAGATACGCAAACAAATAAGGGGTCGTCCGGGAATTGTCTCGGTTGTAGAAGCAAAGGTGTTTTATCCTTTGAGTAAGCCGACCTTGAGGTTCAAGCCTTAACCCTTACCATCAATTCAAATCGATTGTGGGCGCGTTAAGTGAAGCTTAGGGCTACTGAAAACCACTGCTCTGAGTCGGGTGCTTTTGCCCCCGTGCTTCAGCCAGGGGTAAGCTTACATCACCCATGTATTTTATTTTACCGAAGACCAGTTAAACCCTTCGGCTCTTCCTAACTTGTTATGGGAGCATGGAATTTAACTTATGGTGAAAGGTTTACTGGGCATTGCTTTGAGAGTTAAAAATCTTTTGCTCAAGTCAAATCCTTTCCCAGTAAGGGGATAACAGATT
Organism: Moorena producens PAL-8-15-08-1; assembly: GCF_001767235.1. Classification (GTDB taxonomy): domain Bacteria; phylum Cyanobacteriota; class Cyanobacteriia; order Cyanobacteriales; family Coleofasciculaceae; genus Moorena; species Moorena producens_A. The sequence goes on along the minus strand of NZ_CP017599.1, from coordinate 5,721,909 downwards.
TGGGCGGTTATTTAGGATCATCTGTTATGGCAGAGCCAAAACTTCTTTAAGTGACTTCTGAGGATTTGGCACTGATTAGGAAAACTATGTCATTGGGTATGTGATTGGGTTGGAATTGAGAATTGGGATTTGATGGTGGTGTTGAATAAAAATTAAAAACACTATAAGAAGTTGACGGTTGACCATCTACCGCAGAACACAGTCAACCGTCAACCGTCAACCATAAACTGTTTATCAGCTCTTGGCAAAGACACTAGCAGCAGCTGCAATACCTGCTCCTGGTGTCATGGATTGGTGTCCCAATTCCTGAAGGGTGGCTTCGAGAGCACCAATGACAGCAAGAATATCTTGCTCACTTACAAAACCTAAGTGACCAATGCGGAATATTTTTCCTTTATAGTGGTCTTGTCCCCCAGCTAGAGCAATGTTATAGCGTTTTTTCATCACAGAACGAATTTGTTCGGACTCTACTGATGTGGGAATAACTGCAGTGGCGGCTGGGCTAGCATACTCATCAGAACCAAACAAAGGTAATGATAGGGCTTTGACAGCGGCGCGGGTTGCTTGCATCAGAAGCTGGTGACGGGAAAATATTGATTCTAACCCTTCTCTTTGCATCATGCGCAGTGCAGCCTGTAGGGCAATGACTAGGTTCACTGGCGGGGTAAAGGGATTGCTGTTTTTAGCTGTAGATTTCTTGTAAGTCCCCAAATCTAGGTAAAACTTTGGCAGGGTAGCCGTTTTGTAGGCTTCCCAAGCTTTAGGACTAACACTGACAAATCCTAGTCCTGGGGGAATCATGTATCCCTTCTGGGAACCAGAGCCTACTACATCCAGACCCCACTCATCAATGGGAACATTGACTGCTCCAAGGCTGGTAACGGCATCAACAATAATTAGGGCTTCACCGTGGTCTTTGACGTAACGATTTATGGTTTCTAAGTCGTTGAGAACGCCAGTAGAGGTTTCAGAGTGGGTGACGATTACGGCTTTGATTTGCTTTTCGGTATCAGCTTCTAGCTTTTCACGAAACTGCTCGGTATCTAGGGGCTTACCCCACTCAGCGGTAATAGTGTCCACTTCCAGACCAAAAGCAGTACTGATTTTTCCCCAACGGTCGCCAAATTTACCATTAGAACCAACTAAAACGCGATCGCCTGCACTGAGGAAGTTAATAATGCCAGCTTCCATGACTCCGGTACCGCTAGCGGTTACAGTCAAGACATCATTTTTGGTCTGGTGTAGCCATTTGAGGTTTTCATTCACCTCTGCCATGATTTCACTAAATTCGGGACTACGGTGTCCGATCGGGTGTTTGGCCATGGCCAGTAATACTTGTTCTGGTACTGGCGTCGGGCCAGGAATCATTAGTTTGAGCTTGTCTTCCATCTTTAGTTAGTCTTGGTATCTAGGGTTGTTGTAATCTGATGATTGGTTAGTTACTCTGAACTGACCGATTAAGTCTTGGGTCTTACCGGACAAAACCGGAAATTCAAGGTTAATTTAGGGGTTAATTTGGCGTTTCACCACCGGAGCATGGCAGAGGTTATCCCCACCCATGCTTACACGACCAACCCAGCCGCGCTAGATTTAAACTTGCCTTCAAGTCTTTGTATATTGACACCCTGCAGTTAGGAGCATGTGTTATTGATGCCGACAGTGGGAGTAACGCTCCTCAGGAGTAGGTAACAATCTCAAAATATATTGGCTCAAATGAGATACTCTGACTAAATTTCTTAGTTTTTTTTTATGAAGTTGACAATTTCTTGACAATTTAATGGGGGAGTCTTCCTGCTGAATCCGGTAAACCATTTTTTGAGTTATGGGCATCCAACTTGACGCTGTTGAGAGACCAGCGATACTCCATTGGCAAGTTGGCTCGCTGACAGCTTTGTTCTAATTGCTTCTGCTGAACTAGGGCTTTACGCAGAGTACTGATCAATTGATGAACCTGCTCTCGCAATTGGGGGTTTTGACTGGTAGCAAATGCTGTTTGGCGCTCTAGCAGTTGGAGCAGCAGTTCGTAGTGAATATAAGATGGAAGGGGAATTGGATCCATGAAATTTCCTGTACCTCGGTGAGTCGGAGTTTGCCATCACAATGGACTATTTTTTTGGGGTATAGGTCACTGATGGCTAAACAAGCTGGCAATAGCAACTGCTGGGTCTGGCTGTTTTACCAATGACTCACCAATGAGGACGGCTGTGGCTCCGGCAGATGCTACCTGATCAAGGTGAGCGTTGGTATGAAGCCCTGATTCACTGACTACCAGAATGCCACGTTCGAGTAGTTGGTTAGCCCTTGCTGCTAGTAATTGACAGGTTGTTTGTAAATCGACGGAAAAATCTTCCAAGTTACGATTGTTTATACCTACTAGGGTAACGCCATCGAGAGATAATACTCGATCTAATTCAGATTGGGTATGGACTTCGATCAAGGGGGTGATCGACAGAGTCTTAGCAATTTTGATAAAGTATTGCAGGTCTTGATCGGAAAGGATGGCTGCAATCAGTAAAACTGCATCTGCTCCGTGACTACGAGCCATGTACATTTGGTAGGGATAAATGATGAACTCCTTACACAGCAAAGGCACGTCTACAGCAGCACGCACTTTTGCCAGGTTTTCCCAACTACCCTCAAAGAATTTTTGATCGGTCAGCACTGAGATCGCACTAGCACCACCCTGGCTGTATGACTGAGCAATGGCTACTGGGTCAAAATCTTCTCGAATAACCCCTTTGCTAGGAGATGCTTTTTTGATTTCTGCAATCAGGGCAGGGCTAGTCTTTCCTGATTTTAGGGCTGCTAGAAAGTCTCGGGGGGGTGGTGATGTTTGTATTCGCTTGCGCAACTCCACTAGGGGCAGACTTTCCCGCATCTGGTCAATTTCTTTCTCTTTGTGCCAGACAATTTCTTCGAGAATATGGTGGGGTTTATCGTCTGGTAGTGCAACTTGATAGTGCAGGCTTTTGATTTTAACTGCTGGATTAGGTGGGCGTCGGCGAATTTGCATCAGTAGTTTTATATAGTGCGTGTTTTGCGTCAGTCCCTCAGTGCGTCAGTTTCTCAGTGCGTCAGTTTTAAAATCCTTTGTTAATTAGCAATTAACAAAGGATTCTGACTAATGAGTTACAGCTCGTTTGTACGCTTCGTCGAGTACTTCTGACAGAGTGGGGTGAGCATGGACTAAGTAAGCGAGGGAGTTGACGGATTGTCTGTTTGCGATCGCATTTGAGGCTTCGTGAATTAAGTCGGAGGCGTGGATACCTAGGATGTGGACTCCTAGGACTTCCCCGGTATCTTTACGGTAGATCACTTTCGCTACCCCATCTGCTTCTCCTTCTGCGATCGCTTTAGAATTCCCCTTAAAGTATGATCTTACAACGGATACTTCAAAGCCTTCTTCGGAGGCCAATTTTTTGGCTTGTGGTTCGCTTAGGCCGACGTAGCTGATTTCTGGATGGGTAAAGGCGGCTGCGGGTATGCTGCGGTAGTCTACGGTGCGCTGACGTCCACAGATATTCTCTACTGCGACAATACCTTGAGCGGATGCGGCATGGGCTAACATCATTTTCCCAGTGGCATCACCAATTGCCCAAAGATGGGGCACGGGTTCCCCTGCTGAAAGTACTGCCATGGTGTCATCTACGGGAATAAAACCGCGCCGGTCTGTTTCCACTCCTACGGCATCTAGTCCTAGGTCTTTGGTGGCGGGAATCCGACCTGTAGCGACCAGGCAAGCATCGACTTCGAGTACATCGACTACTTCCTTGGTTTTGGTATCTGCTAGTTCAATTACTACCGGGGAACCGGGAGTTACTTTCATCGCTAGCACCCCAGTGTGGGTTTCAATGTCCCGAGGTTTGATCAGGATTCGTGTGGCTAGTTTGGCAATATCAGGGTCAAAGGTTGGCATCAGGTCGTCTAGGGCTTCGATCATGGTGATTTCAGACCCTAGTGCTGTGTAGACATCAGCAAACTCTAGACCAATGTAACCACTGCCCACGATTGCTACCCAATCTGGAAGCCATTCTAGTTTGATGGCATCATCGCTGGTAAATACGGTTTTGCCATCAATCTCAATTCCTGGGGGTACAAAGGGAATTGAACCAGCGGATATCATAATATCTTTGCCAGTGATAGTTGTTTCACCATTTTCTGTAACAACGGTTACTTTTTGAGAAGCAGCTACTTTACCCCAGCCTTTGATAATATCCACACCCAAGCGTTTTAGGCTGTTGGTCAGGTCACCACGAATCTTACTGACTAGATTGCTGGCATGATTTGCGATCGCATTTCGGTCAAACTCAACCCCTGCTACTGTAATCCCAAGGGCATTGAGGTGATGAGCGTCCTGTAGCTCTCGCACTCTACCTGATGCGGCTAATAGCGCTTTAGAAGGGATGCAGCCCCGGTTGACACAAGTTCCACCCATGTCACCGGCTTCAATAATAGCGGTTTTCAGACCACAGCTAACTGCGTGTAAGGCAGCACCATGACCCCCTACACCAGCACCGATAATCACTAAATCGTAATCAAACTCTTGACTCACATCTATCTCCTAGTCTAGATTGGGTATACTTTGTTTGTCTTTATTATTTTCAACTTGACCAATCCAGGATTGCAAGTGCCCAAGTATTAAGATTGGGAGGGTGAAGTATGAAGTATCTAAAGATAGCAAAGGGAATCGGGAACAGGGAATCGGGAATCGGGAACAGGGAATCGGGAATCGGGAACAGGGAATCGAGAACACGGAACCGGAACACGGAACACGGAACACGGAACACGGAACACGGAAACACGGAACACGGAACACGGACAGGAACACGGAACACGGAACACGGAACACGGAACACGGAACACGGAAACGGAACACGGACACGAACGGAAAAATCCTGTGTACCTCATTAGGCTAGAAACCGCTATAGAAAAAATTTTAGTTAGCTCCAATCCCTTAATTGTTATTAGTTACAGGTCATAACTATAGATTTTTTTAAACTTACTTAAGTTAGATGGGTTGCATGTCACTTATGCAGAGCATTTGTACTCAAGCTATCGCCCCTTCATGGCTTTTAGCTTGCTTATATATAGCATTTGTATTTGAGATTTCAAGCTGTATGGTCTTTTTTTATTGAACCATAAAACCCCGAATCTGTTTCCCCTCTTGCCTCTTGCCTCTTGCCTCTTGCCTTCCCCTCCTGGGAGGGGTTAGGGGTGGGTTCCTCTTGCCTCTTACCATTGAAATACTGAGCATATATTGAACCATCACCTGTCAAAAATAATATTTTTTTTATAACTATAAAATTTCCTTAAATAATTCAAGATTTTGGCTAGCATACCGGCTAGATTCGGGTGGGTTACAAATCCTTGAAAAAATTGAGGTTTTAAGTAATGTTTAAGCGATTTTTTAAGTTTATTGGACTATTGGCTGCAGTAGTCTTGCTGAGCACAACTCTAGGGGTTTCTCCTGCCCAAGCCCAAGTTATTGAAGGCCCGGTAGGACGGACAACCACTGAATTTTATAATTTCCCTGAGGCCAGCACATTAGGTCCAATCACTGAAATCACGGTTCATCATGGGTGGATTATTGATGGCTTCAAGGTAAGTTATGCCAATGGAAAATCATTTCAGAATGGAGGTACTGGCGGCGGAGAGACCACCATCAATTTTACTGAAGATGATCCATTGGTAGAAGTAGATGGTTACGTTGCCGACTATTCATATGCTGGCAACAAACCCTTAATTGCCCAATTAACATTTAAGACTCTTAAGGGCAAGACTTATGGTCCGTTTGGTACTATGCAATCAACCTCAAACCGAAAGCCATTCACCTTGAAAGCTGCCCAACCCACCATTCAATCATTCTTCGGCAGCGCCAGTGGCTATCTCACTTCTTTGGGAGTCTATATCGACACCGGGTGTGAATAAACTGGGGATAGTTATCATCCGTATTCCTATCTTGTTGGGTAACCGGGGATAGTTGTTAATAAACCCTACTTTATTGTTTTTTTGATAAGGCAATTATTTATATAGTGTTTTTGGAATTCCAAGAACACTATTTTTTATAGAAATCAGAAAATTAGATGTCTTTAAAGTAAGGTGGTTTGACTACGCTGGTTGAGTTTTGTGTAAGCTATCAGCTATCAGCGTGTCGCGTATCAGCTTTTGAATAACACAGGTAAGCATCGGTTTAATCTGAGTTACAGCTTTTGAATAAAACAGGTAAACATTGGTTTAATCTGAGTTACCTCACAGCAGGGTCGAAGCTTGTGCCACAAAGCTGACCACTGACTGCTGACGGCTGACTGCTTAAAGTTTTGTCAGTCAACCAGCCTACCTCACACTTGACACTAAAGACTTTCAAAAACGCTGCCGTTTAGCTTCGTACAACATCAAGGCAGCAGCAATCGCTACGTTTAAGGATTCTACTCCTGGCATCAGGGGAATCTTAACTTGCTGATCTGCGGTTTTTACCAACTCTTCCTTTAGTCCAGCTGCTTCATTGCCCAGGAGTATTAAGCTAGGACAGCGCCAATCTATTTCCCAGTAACTGACCTTAGCATCTGGTACTGTGGCCACTACTTGTATCCCTTGAGCTTGAGCTTGAGCTACAAGGGTGGGCAAATCGGGGGTAACTGCCATGGGAAGACGGAACCACTGACCGACTGAGGCTCGCAATACTTTAGGATTATCTAGCTCTACACTATCGGAACTTAGCCACAATCCTTCTGCACCAGCGGCTACCGCAGTTCTAATGATTGTTCCAAGATTTCCTGGGTCTTGTATGGTTTCTAGGGCTAGCCCTAAGGAGAGGGAATTGAGGGGTTTCGGGGAAAGGGGAAGACGGGTTGCTGTGGCTACTACTCCATCTGGCTCAACTGTAGTAGCGATCGCTTTTAGTACAGATTGACTTACTACTTCCACTCTTTGAGACCGAACCGAAGCATCTTGGGATAGTTGTGGATGAGCTTCAAGCCATTCTGGTGTATAGCAGAGGGTGACTAGGGGATAATCTACGGCACAGGCTTCTGCCAACAGGTGGGTTCCCTCCAACAGAAATAGGTCTTGCTGCCGACGCCCTTTGACTCTGTGCAGCTTGCGAATTTCCTTGACTAGGGGATTCTTAGTGCTTGACAGCATACAAGTTTGGCTAATTATGCGGAACCCGGGACTTGAACCCGGAAGTCCTTGCGAACACTAGAACCTGAATCTAGCGCGTCTACCAATTCCGCCAGTTCCGCTTTTGTTGGCGTTATAGCAATCGTTGGTGATTCCGATGGTGGTCAGTTCTGATTCAGAACTGTCACGGTTGAGGATTCAACAAAGGAATTGCTAGTGGGCGTGCTCTATTAGCTCACCGGTTTTTTAGTATACAGCATTTACTGCTATTGTGGACAAGTTTCTTGTCGATAGCCGCAACGCCTGGAAATTTCCCGGTTTACATTGCCAACTACTGAGTATAGTGGAAAACCTTACATTCGATCAAGATACTTGGAAAACTAGACATTTATAAAGTTTCAGGTAAAATCAAAACCAAATTTAACATTTCGCCAGAAATTACAATGATTTTGGAGGATAGACCCATCAATCACTCTCAAAGCCCGATAAATCCACAATCTCTGTCCCAGGAAAACGAATCGGTTCTCAAGATTTGGGGTAGAGCGTCTCTCCACGGACAGGTAAAAATTAGTGGAGCTAAAAATTCTGCCTTGGCAATTATGGCAGGGGCTTTACTGTGTTCTCAAGATTGCCGACTGCGTAATGTCCCGTCCCTAGTAGATATCGAGCGGATGAGCCAGATTCTTGCTGCTGTGGGAGTCAAGCTCAAACGCAATGGTGACATCTTAGATCTAGATGTCAGCCATATCGGACAATCAAAAGCTCCCTATGAGTTGGTTAGCCAGCTGCGAGCTAGCTTTTTTATCCTCGGTCCGATGCTAGCCCGATTGGGAGTGGCACGGATACCACTGCCTGGTGGCTGTGCCATTGGTGCTAGACCTGTAGACCTCCATGTCAGGGGTCTACAAGCTATGGGGGCTCAGGTTCATATTGAGCATGGCATTGTCAATGCTTATGTGAAAGGCACAGGTAACAACAAGCTAAAGGGGGCGAAAATCTACCTGGATTACCCCAGTGTCGGCGCAACAGAAACTCTGCTGATGGCAGCGACTCTGGCAGAAGGGGAAACCACCCTTGAAAATGCGGCTCAAGAGCCAGAAGTGGTGGATTTGGCGAATTTCTGCCGAGCGATGGGAGCTCAAATTAGTGGTGCTGGTACTAAAACTATTAGTATCTCTGGGGTTTCTAGTTTACATTCGGTGGATTACCCGATTATTCCTGACCGGATTGAGGCTGGGACTTTCTTGGTAGCTGGGGCAATTACTCACTCTGAACTGAGCCTTTACCCAGTAATACCGGAACATTTAACTGCTGTGATTGCTAAGCTACGGGCAATTGGTAGTGAGGTGATGGTGGACGAACCCAATCGCTTACGAATTATTCCTAATAAACTAAGGGCAACGGATATTGAAACTTTGCCTTATCCTGGATTTCCTACGGATATGCAAGCCCAGTTTACGGCGTTGCTGGCTCTGAGTGAAGGAAACTGTGTGGTGAGCGAAACGGTTTTTGAAAATCGGCTGCGTCATGTTGCTGAATTGAATCGCATGGGGGCGGATATCCGGGTTAAAGGGAATAATGCGATTATCAGAGGTGTGCCAATGTTGTCGGGAGCACCAGTAGTGGGTACGGATTTACGAGCATCTGCTGCACTTGTGGTAGCTGGGTTAGCGGCAGAAGGAATAACTACGATTCAGGGACTCCGTCATTTAGACCGGGGTTATGACGATTTGGAGGGTAAACTCCGACAACTTGGTGCTAGAGTAGAACGGGTTCCGGCTCAGATAGAGGAAGAGGAACTTCCTCCGACTCCCACTAATGCTATGACTGCAACACCTTAGTAGTTATAGTCATGAGTCATTCAGAAATTGTTAATTGTTAATTGTTAATTGTTAATTGTGATCAATTTTCAATTTTCAGTTTTCAGTTTTCAAGATGTCTACTAGAGCTTGTTTTACTGTGGGATACTGATATTCCCATCCATAACTAGTGCTTCGTTTGGGTAGCACCTGTTGACCTTCCAAGACTACTGTGGCTCCTTCTCCCAGCAGGGCTTCTAGGGCAACACTGGGAACTGGTAGCCAGGAGGGACGATTGAGAACATCTCCAATGGCTTTACATAGTTCAGACATCAAGACAGGATTGGGGGCTGTGGCATTGAAAATTCCTTCCATGTCTGGTCTGGTTAGGCCAGCTATGATTAAGTTCACTAAGTCATCTCGGTGAATCCAAGAAAACCATTGGCGACCGCTACCGATTGGCCCTCCAGCAAACATTTGAAAGGGGGGTATCATTTTGGCTAAGGCACCGCCATTGCCCAAAACTATTCCGATGCGCAGAATCACTAGTCGCACATCAGCTTCTTTGACTTTCTGGGCTTCCCCTTCCCAGGCTTGACAAACCTCTGCCAGAAAGTCGTCTCCAGCAGGACTTGTTTCATCAAAGGTTACTGTTTCACTAGTGCCGTAGTAACCAATGGCAGAAGCGTTTACTAATACCGTGGGTTTAGGGTCAGCAAGAGCGATCGCTTCCACTATTTTTTGGGTCCCTAATTGGCGGCTATTGAGGATTTCCTGTTTACGGGCTGGTGTCCAGCGCTCCTCAGCAATGGGGGCTCCGGCTAAATTGACTACACCATCACAGCCTGCGATCGCATTTTGCCAATCCCCTGATTCGGTGGGAGTGTAGGTAATAGTTTCTAGATTAGGAAATTGCTTCCTAGCTTTAGCTGAGTCACGGGTTAGGATTAAGGGTTGATGTCCTTCTTCCTGTAGACGCTCCACTAAGCGCCTACCGACAAATCCTGTTGCTCCAGTAATTGCGACTTTCATAGGTCATCCTTGATACTTGATATCGTGTCTGATAGCACACTTATGGCTTAGGTTAACCTGGAACGGAACCCGAAGACGGGGGGAAAGGTTTAGGATGGGAAATTATCCTTCAGTAGATGGTTTGGTTTCACCGTAAGCCATGCCGTTGGCTTCAGCGTACCGATTCATGAAGCGCATGAAGCGTTCCCAGTGGTCGTCTTGATCAATTTCAACTTTACACTCCACTCCTGCTAGGTCATCTCCTTCTGGACCACCGAAGCGAAATTTTATTGAGGATGGAGTCATATTAATGACCCCTTCTTCGTCTGTTAAGACCATTGATTGAGAAAATCGGTTTCTATAACTGTTGAATTGTTCAATAGCCTTTAACTTTTCAAAGGTCATCAAGACGATGCGGGCTCCTGACCGTCGGTTTTTTCTGAGGCTGACGTCACTCAGCTGTTCATAAATACCGTCAAAGAATTGGATGGATGGTTTTGAGGAGTTCATTGGAAATCTAAAAATATGCTTAAATTTTAGTATATCGCCTTATGAGGGGTTGACAAAATTAGTTTTAAGGGAACAGGGAACAGGGAACAGGGAACAGGGAACAGGGAACAGGGAACAGGGAACAGGGAACAGGGAACAGGGAACAGGGAACAGGGAGTAGGGAACTAGATTAGATGGCTTTGTTCAGCCTACTTTAATTGGTATTTTTTGGATTTATAGCGTTTCTAGGACTCATGAGGTACACATTATTTTTTCCCTCTTCCCTCTTACCTTCCCCTCCTCGGAGGGGTTAGGGGTGGGTTCCTCTTCCCTCTTACATGCTCCCTGCTCCGTTCGCGTAGCGTGGCCTACGGCCTCAGTCCCTGCTCCGTTCGCGTAGCGTGGCCAACGGCCTCAGTCCCTGCTCCCTAAAAACCAGAAATTTGTACCTCACAAGTCGTAAAATTGCTATACTTCTTATGATTGACAACACTTTTGCTAAGCAATTATTTTGGATATTATTCCCAGTTACTTTAGGATGTTTAAGTATAAAATATAGGTATATTTTTTATAAAACTTTTATGAGCAATTTGGGTAATTTATCATTACATAAAAAAGTAGCTTGCTTTCTTTACTATTGCTATTAAGTCCCTACTCCGAATTTCCTCAAAACCAAGGAAGACTAACCACAAATGAACCGCCGCCGCATTCTTAAAACTGGACAACCTTACAGCTTTAGCCAATATTTTGATCTTCCCTTTACCCTAGAAGATATCTTGGCTGAATTTGACTGTACCCTTGTGCGATCGCATATCGATCTACCTCGTCAGCCTTTCACTGCTGCTATTGAACCCCTGCTGCACCAACTCCAGCGTAACCGCAAGCGCATCGAGCTCATCAACGAAACTGCCCGTCGCGAAGCCCTGATCGCACCAATTCTGTTTGAAGTAGTGGATCTAACTAATCACCGCATTTACATTGAATATTCTATTGCAGTTAGCGAACACCTGCGGGGAACCTTAGATTATTATATTGCTAACCATAACGTGATTGTGATAGAAGCCAAACAATCTGATCTGGTACGGGGCTTCACTCAACTGGCGGTGGAGTTGGTTGCCCTTGATCAGTGGCTCCAGTCTGACCAGAGAATTTTGTATGGGATTGTTACTACCGGAGAAGACTGGCGTTTCGGTACTTTTAATCGCCAAGAACGTTCTATACAACAAGACCCCAAGCGCTACCTTGTCCCAGAAGAGCTAACCGAGTTGCTGGAAATTTTAGTCGGGATTATGACTTGAAACGGTTAATTAATTATAGTGGTTTTTAATTAGGGAATCGGGAATCGGGAATCGGGAATCGGGAGTCGGGAATCGGGAAGAGAGCTTGTAGGGTGGGCAAAGAAAGTTGGGTTATTTTTGAGTCGTTTAGATTAGATTACTTTGCCCACCATAATTCAATTATTATTATTTACTCTTGGTATTCTTGTAGGGTGGGCAAAGAAAGTTGGGTTATTTTTGAGTCGTTTAGATTAGATTACTTTGCCCACCAGACTTCAATTGGTATTTGTTTTCGTTACTGAATTGAAGTATGAATGCGCGAGCGTCTGGTTTTGGTAAAGCCCCCTAAATCCCCCAAGCGAGCAATCCCTCGCTTGGGGGACTTTGAGAGTTTTATAGCGTTTCTCCCAATTATGAGGTACACAGGATTTTTTACCTCTTGCCTCTTGCCTCTTGCCTCTTGCCTCTTGCCTCTTGCCTCTTGCCTCTTGCCTCTTGCCTCTTGCCTCTTGCCTCTTCCCTACTCCCTACTCCCTACTCCCTACTCCCTACTCCCTATTACCTTTATTCTATACTAATAAAGTCACTCTCTTGAAACTGTCATGATTGCTGATAAAAGCCCCAATTACATTTCCAAAGAAGAGTATCTATCCTACGAAGAAGATAGTGCCATCAAACACGAGTATAGTGATGGAGAAGTCTATGCTATGGCTGGCGCGAGTGATGCTCATGTTACTATTGCCCTTAACCTGGCTTCAGCCTTAAGAAATCATGTCAGGGGCAGTGGCTGTCGGGTTTATATGGCAGATATGAAAACTTATGTCGAAGCGACAAATAGTTATTATTATCCTGACGTTATGGTGACTTGCGATGCCAGAGACCGAGAATTGAGCAATTATAAAAAATATCCTTGTTTAATTGTAGAAGTTTTATCTCCCAAAACTGAAGCCTTTGACCGGGGTGATAAATTTTCGGACTATCAACAATTAGAGACCTTGGTGGAATATGTTTTAATTAGCCAAAATCGTAAACGCCTAGACTGCTTCCGCCGGAATTCCGAGGGAATTTGGACATTGCAATTTTATTATCCGGGCAGTGAGATTCATCTAGAAACTGTGGATTTTCGGACTAGTCTTGAGGCTTTGTATGAAGATGTGTAGCAATTATCATAGCTATGAGGTACACATTTTATTGATTTTAGGGAACAGGGAACAGGGAATAGGGAACAGAAAAGAGGTATGTTACGTTACAGAGTACAAGGGTAAGGGCGATTTTCCGAGTAATATCCTAGACATTAACGTTGATTGATGGATGTTGTGGTGGCATAAGCCAAAAACCAATAACTTTGTATAATAGATTTATAGAAAATAATTGGATAGTCTTCCTAAGACTTATGCGTGACCTAGAACAACTGACCAAATATATTAAAGAACTACCAGAAGAGGCTCAAAACATTATTGCCGATATCATTGAGGTGTTCAAAAAACAGTATGTAACGAAAACAGCGGCATCTCTTCATCCCATGGAATTAGACAATCAACCTTTTATTGGTATGTGGACTGATCGACAAGATACTCAAAATAGTAGCGAATGGGTGAGAAGAACTCGACAACAGCATTGGCAGGGCTAAAAACGAGATTATCGCTTTATATCAGAAATCAATCTATTGAAATATCCATAACCTTGATGGCAAACTCTCCCCGATTCCCGATTCCCGACTCCCGACTCCCGATTCCCGACTCCCTACTCCCTACTCCCTAATACCCAGAACTTTCTACCTCACCCCATTGATAAATATTGTAAAATTATAGTAGTTAACATACTCCACCACTACAACTAGTTATGATAAAAGCAATTACTGCTAGTGGAAAAATTGATCCATCAGGTCAATTATCCTTAGACTACCCAATTGAAGGTACTCCCCCTAAGCCAGTACGGGTAATTATTCTGTTTGACGAAACAGATGGGGAGGTCAATAAGTTTTGGAAGTCAGTAACTATCAACAGCAACCACTCCTATCAGCTAAACAGTTGCAAGAGGGATTAAAGCAAGCGTTGACAGAATCGGGGTATGATTCAAGGGATAAAATTATTGAGCTTGTGCAGGATATTAAGCAGGAAATCTGTCAAGGCAAGAAGCATATGCTGATAGCTGATAGCTGATAGCTGATAGCTGATAGCTGATAGCTGATAGCTTATGGACGAATTTGGCAGAATTTAAATGTTTGTTATGTCCAGGTTGATGATTCTGAATTAGCTAAACTCGAAGCTTTGGGGATAATACCTCGTGAAGATGTTGGGGTTTATCTGACAGCGAAACTTGCTCAATCCCAATGTTTTATATCTGCTAATCATAAGTTGATTAAGAGGATATCTGAAAAGTTTTTTGATATTGAATTTTGCCCCCCTAGCCCCCCAATTATGGGGGGAACAAGAATCAATTTGCTGGTAAAAGTTCCCCAAAATTGGGGGATTTAGGGGGCTTGGATGTAGCAAATGAGACTTCTCAGACAACCTCTAAGGTTTTAGTCCAAAAAACAGCATAGTTTGAATGCTTAACTCCAGCAGAATTTGTGAGTAAGTATCTGAATTGATAGGGTTTCTCGTATTGATGAGATACATTCAATTTTCTTGCCCCGATTCCCGATTCCCGATTCCCGATTCCCGATTCCCTGTTCCCGATTCCCGATTCCCGGTTCCCAGATCCGCTGTTCCCAGATCCGCTGTTCCCTACTCCCTACTCCCTACTCCCTACTCCCTTTTCCCTACCTCCACCATCGACTAACATCATCAACCGCTGCCACGGTTTCTCTTAGGGCTTCAACACCCCCAAACTTGATGATTAAAGGAGCTAATTGAGGAAGATTCTTAAGAAAATCGGCACGTTTTAGACTAGCTAAACAATCAAGAATTTGTTGCCAAAGAGGAAAATCAACTGACGAAGGAGTTAAGGTCTTGATCAAGTTCTGTAATACTTTGGCTCGCCGGTATTCAGACCCAATCCCTCTGGCGCAATCTAAGGCTTTGGGTAACAACACATCGGGTAAGTGGGGGGCTAAGGCTTCTAAGGCATAGGCTCCTTTGGATTCATGGGAAATCCCTATGGCGCAATCTAAGGCTTGGGGTAACAACACATCGGGTAAGTGGGGGGCTAAGGCTACTAAGGCATCGGCTCGGTGGAATTCAGACTCAATCCCTATGGCGCAATCTAAGGCTTCCGGTAACAGATCGGGTAAGTGGGGGGCTAAGCCGATTAAGGCGAATGCTCGCCAGTATTCAGACGAAATCCCTCTGGCGCAATCTAAGGCTTGGGGTAACAACACATCGGGTAAGTGGGGGGCTAAGGCTGCTAAGGCATGGGCTCGGTGGTATTCATCGGAAATCCCTCTGGCGCAATCTAAGGCTTCTGGTAACAGATCGGGTAAGTGGGGGACTAAGGCGACTAAGGCTCTGGCTCGGTGGTATTGATTGGAAATCCCTCTGGCGCAATCTAAGGCTTGGGGTAACAACACATTTGGTAAGTGGGGGGCTAAGGCGACTAAGGCATCGGCTCGGTGGAATTCAGACTCAATCCCTATGGCGCAATCTAAGGCTTTGGGTAACAACACATCGGGGAAGTGGGGGGCTAAGGCGACTAAGGCATCGGCTCGGTGGAATTCATTGGAAATCCCTCTGGCGCAATCTAAGGCTTCTGGCCACACTTGGGGTAAGTGGGGGGCTAAGGCTCGTAAGGCATTAGCTCGGTATCTTTCATCGGAAATCCCTCTGGCGCAATCTAAGGCTTGGGGTAACAACACATCCGGTAAGTGGGGGGCTAAGGCGACTAAGGCATCGGCTCGGTTTTCTTCATTCCGAATGGCTCTGGCGCAATCTAAGGCTTCTGGTAACACTTCCGGGCAGTGGGGGGCTAAGCCGATTAAGGGTAATGCTCGGTCGTATTCATACTTAATCCCTCTGGCGCAATCTAAGGCTTGAGGTAACACTTCCGGTAAGTGGGGGGCTAAGGCGACTAAGGCATTAGCTCGGTATCTTTCATCGGAAATCCCTCTGGCGCAATCTAAGGCTTGAGGTAACACTTCCGGTAAGTGGGGGGCTAAGGCGACTAAGGCATCGGCTCGGCCTTCTTCAGACTTAATGCCTCTGGCGTAATCTAAGGCTTCTGGCAACACATCGGGCAAGTGGGAGGCTAAGGCGACTAAGATTAATGCTCGAGAGAATTCAAACTCAATCCCTCTGGCGCAATCTAAGGCTTGAGGTAACAACAGATCGGGTAAGTGGGGGGCTAAGGCGGCTAAGGTATTAGCTCGGTGAAATTCAGACTCAATCCCTCTGGCGCAATCTAAGGCTTGAGGTAACACTTCCGGTAAGTGGGGGGCTAAGGCGGCTAAGGCATTAGCTCGGGAGAATTCAGACTCAATCCCTCTGGCGCAATCTAAGGCTTGAGGTAACAACAGATCGGGTAAGTGGGGGGCTAAGGCGGCTAAGGTATTAGCTCGGTGAAATTCAGACTCAATCCCTCTGGCGCAATCTAAGGCTTCTGGTAACACTTCCGGGCAGTGGGGGGCTAAGCCGATTAAGGCTAATGCTCGGGAAGATTCATACTTAATCCCTCTGGCGCAATCTAAGGCTTGAGGTAACACTTCCGGTAAGTGGGGGGCTAAGGCGACTAAGGCTTTTGCTCGGTCGTATTCATACTTAATCCCTCTGGCGCAATCTAAGGCTTGAGGTAACACATCCGGTAAGTGGGGGGCTAAGGCGACTAAGGCTTTTGCTCGGTCGTTTTCATACTTAATCCCTCTGGCGCAATCTAAGGCTTTGGGTAACAACACATCGGGTAAGTGGGGGGCTAAGGCGACTAAGGCATCGGCTCGGTCTTTCTCATCGGAAATCCCTCTGGCGCAATCTAAGGCTTGAGGTAACACATCCGGTAAGTGGGGGGCTAAGGCTCGTAAGGCATTAGCTCGGTCTTTTTCATCCGAAATCCCTCTGGCGCAATCTAAGGCTTGGAGTAACAACAGATCGGGTAAGTGGGGGGCTAAGGTTTCTAAGGCATCGGCTCGGGAGTATTCATCCGAAATCCCTCTGGCGCAATCTAAGGCTTCCGGTAATAAAGAAGGGGGAAGATACTCACTAATTGCCTCCAAGCTCTTTGCTTGACCAAAAGAATCTTTCTTCTGTCGCACATAAGCTAGTGCCTGGGCTGGCGTCCAAATTTTGTTCTTAACTAATGCAGCCATTAACTCTGGAGGAATATTTCCAGCCAAGCTATTGAGGGATGTCGTAATCAGAGCATACCGACACTGTAAACTAATCGATTCGGTAGGATTTTCTGTAAAATTATCTGCTGCTATTGCCCAAGCTTTCGATACATCCTTGATGAAATTAGCAGTTTTTGCATGTCTCTCACACTGCCAATACCAACCGTTATCCCCTGCTGGCGTTTCTTCTTTCAGGAGTTGATGAATGTCATTAATTTTTTTGGCTTTCTCTAGGTGCCAGATTAAGTGACTATAGATATAACCATCATCGGGTAAGGTATGCCATAATCCCTTTTCGGTCTTAGTTTGATAACGTTCTAATAATTGCTGATGAGCTGAGGGTATTGATAATCCTAGCTCTGGTTGCAGCAGATTACGGGCTAAATCATGTAATAGGTCATGGAGGCGATAGTTAGTTTCTGGTGTAGTAGATAACCCTGGTAGTAATAAGGCTTTTTGTCGTAAGTACCTTAACGTATCTTTGGCTTCAACTAAATTACAATCCCATAAGGTAGTCGCCATGGTTTCAGTAATGGTGACATCCTCCGGCAGTACCCCTAACCAAGCAAATTGTTTCAATCTCTCGGGGGATAATCGCTTTAAACTGAGATTAAAGGAAGCCACTAGACTGTAGTTTTTGCGCTTCGCGTCATTTGGTTCTTCCTCTGCTTCCAATCGATCCAAGGCTTCTAAGTCAGCAATTTCAGCTTGTAACTCATCCAGTAACTCTTCCCAAGAGAATCCATCCCTAACTTGGGCAGCAGCTAATTCTAATCCTAGGGGTAAGTAGCCCACAGTTTTGGCTAAGGTTTGAGCATATTCCAGTTCTTGATTAGTTAACTCGTTGTTTACAGAAATTTTCGCCCCCCTAGCCCCCCAAGTTTGGGGGTAACTTGAGTTAAAGTCCCCCAGAATTGGGGGATTTAGGGGGCTTGTAGCTAACGGGATTGAGGTCGATTCAATTGAGTTAAAGTCCCCCAGAATTGGGGGATTTAGGGGGCTTGCAGCTAAAGGAATTGAGGTCGATTCATCTGAAAAAATCTGTAAACAACCGGTTAATAACTCCAAAGATTGATTTAGAGTCATCACGTCTAAATCATAGCGAATCGCACCCTTAACCGGGGCTTCTCTTGTGGTCACTAAAACCCGACAGCCACCCCCTCCCACTCGAAAGGGTTCAACATGGTCAGGATGCCAAACATCATCCACGACTAGTAACGCTTTTTTATCGGATAATAATGTTCTTAATTGTAACGAAGCGGCCTCAGTGTTAATCGGTTTGAAATCATAATCTCCTAATTGCTGTATCCACTTACTTAGAAAGGATAAAATATCAGGTTGCTGACCTGGGGGGGCGACAAGCGCCCCGTAACCCTTGATATATATTAAATTGAGCGAATTATGGTAAAAAAAGATAGGTCAGAAATTGTCAAGACGACCTATCAATTCAAAATGCTACCAGAATTATATCAAAAACATTTAAAAAATCTCCTTTCCGAATCTCAATTATTGTTTTTTTACCTTGTAGTAATCATTGTACAAGATATCAAGGATGTTAAACTCGAAAAAATTGCTGAATCTTTACCTTTGCCTATTAAATGTAACTCAAGGCGTAAAAAGTTACAGAGATTTTTTTCATTACCAATATTTCAAATAAAAAAAATGTGGTTTCCACTTGTTAGAGAATGGCTCACTCAAAAATTTGATAAACACAAAAAAATCTATTTAGCCATCGATAGGACTAATTGGAATAACAAAAATTTATTGGTGGTTAGTATAATTTATAAAAACCGAGCAATCCCAATTTATTTTGAACTTCTTTCAAAACTTGGTTCAAGTAATTTTTTAGAGCAAAAACAAATACTATCAACTATTATAGGGCTATTTGATAGCTATCATGTTGTTATTTTGGGAGACCGAGAGTTTTGTTCAGTTAAATTGGCTGAATGGCTAGACAAACAAGGGTTTAAGTTTTGTTTAAGACTTAAAAAAAATGAGCAAATTGAATTAAAAAATCAGGGGTGGATTTCCCTGAAAAACTCGGGATTAAAACCAGGAATTTCGTTATTTTTTGAAAAGGTTAAAGTCACAAAAACTAAACAAGTATCAGGATTTAGTATTGCCTGTAAATGGAAGAAAAGTTATCGAAAGTCAGTAAGCCAAGAAGGTTGGTTTATCCTAACAAATATGAGCGAATTGTCTGAGGCAATATCAGCTTATAAAAAACGTTTTGATATTGAGGAAATGTTCCGAGATTATAAAAGCGGTGGATATAATATGGAAGGCAGTAATGTTGTCGGTAAACGCTTTATATCTTTACTTATTATAATCTCTTTTGCTTACTTTATTGCCACAATTAAAGGAGAAATAATTAATAAAAAAGGAGTTCAGGACTATGTAGCGAGAGTCAAAGAATATGGGCGATTAACTAAAAGACATAGCAGTTTTTATATTGGAATGTATGCTCAAAAATGGATTCATTTTATGGATAAATGTTGGGAATTAGTTTATGCTTTGATGCGTTTAAGTCGTCATAAGCTCGATAATTATTTACGAGGTATGAGAGCTATGAAGCTTATACAGTCTACTTTTTAGCTCTCATGTCGCCCCCCCAGGTTGCTGACCTAAGGTTGCCCAAAAAATCCCATCGGTAAAATGGGATTGAACCTCTGGATCATGGGCTAATGCCGCAGTAATGGTGGATTTCCCAATTCCTCCTAAACCATAGATGGCACTAACCACTAAGGTGCCAGCTCTAGCAGTTTCTTGGGATAAAAGGATTTGTTTTAGTTGTTGGCTGACTTCCGGGCGTTCCACATAATAAGGAGGTAGTGGCGGAGCTTGATTGAATCGAGTTTGGTTATTCAGATTCTCAATATTGTAATTATCACTAGTAGCTTGATGGGATTCCAAGGCTTTGGTAATCTCTTGAAGAATTTTCTCTAAGTTAGGCAAAGCTTCAGCATCAACCGTAGTCACCAAACGCTCCATACTTTGGGCAACTTCAGGATTTTGCTTGGCTGCTGCTTCTACTTCCAATACCACCTCAGCATAATCAAGAGGTTGCCCTGGAGCTTGCTCGATAGCCATTACTGTATCTGGAGACTGGCTTCTCAGGGATTCCACAAACTGGTTAGTCTGGTTCCAGACAACTTGCCCGACATTTTCCCCAGTTTTTTCTAAGGCTTTCGTGGCGAGCACAGTAGCAATAGCGACAACGGCAGCAGCTAATGGTTCCATAGTTGAAGGAGATGACTGATAGTTTTAGTATATAACTTTAGCAAAGGGAGCAGGGAGCAGGGAGCAGGGAGTAGGGTTTGAGTTTTTTTTGATAACTGAGTAGTATCAAATTTACATCGGCAAAATATTAAAAGATTTCATTAAGCTCCTTAACTTGATTGGTAGCAATATCTGCTTCTGCTCTGGCAATCAGGCTATCTAGCTTTCCCGATTTTAGGTCAGATTCTAGCTGCTGGTCCCACCTATTATCTAAATCATCTAAATAATGTTGTAAGCGGGCTGCCAGCTCTCGAATCTCGCTCTTCGGTAATTGTCGAATAGCCGTTTCGATTTCATCAAGGGTTAACATAACTAGTTTGTAAATGATGATTGATACTATCCTATAGCATTTTTAGTTTAAATGTAAACATAATATTGATGTAAAAAGGTAGCCGGGAATAGTCAACAAAAATTATTAAAATTAACTTAGGATTAAAATAACCAAAATAAAGCCAAAATTTTACACATATGTGAGTCCATAAATGCCTAAACAAACTATTTGTAAATAAAAGTAAAAAGTTTTAATTACTCCTTGCATTTTTTCCAGGAGTTATCTATACTATAGAAAGTTACGACTGAAACTAATAACCGCGCTGGTCACAACCTTTATCAAATCAGCGCGGTTTTCCTCCCACTCAAATAGGAGTTACTTCTATCATGCCAAAAATATCACGATCATCAATCCTGGCTGGGTGCATCTTATTCAAGGGGTTTGACCCGGTGGTGCGTTACGGGACGGGCTATCCCAACCCTGGCTACTGATAAAATCAGAGGCTTTCCGTCCCTAACGCACCCTACGCCTGATAGCTTACCTCCCTAAAACCTAAAACCTAAAACCTAAAATTAATAATCTCCTCCAGACCCATAGCGCCATGCTTCCAGCCAACGGTGGTAATAATATTTTGGTTTCGGTGGCAAAGTAGTCAACATGCCACTGAGTAATTTACCTGCTGGATACAAACTACTGTAAACGGCTAAATTACTATAATGAACCATCCAATCCAATAGCATGGTTAATCCTACTTGAGGAATCACTGGCACGACTAATCCTGGTTTAGTTAATGATGTCACAAATAGGGTTTTAGATAATCCTGAAAACTTCACTACATCTTGGAGGAAGGGCTTAAGCACATCATCTCCTAGGTTTGCCATGGCTTGGAATACACCAGTGAGTAATTGATTAATTTGATTTGGTGCTAGTTGTTGCTTGATGCCAACACTCATCGTTCGTTGAAACATCCAGGTTACGCCAATATTCGGCTGATAGGGTTGTAGTTGGGCTAAGGCATTGCGGTCTAGCAAATCATAGTCCAAGGCTTCATGAATACCGTTACTTAGACGCTTTAAATGTCTGACCATGGAACCAAATCCACCAAAACTAACTGGTGATTGGCCACCACTGCTATCCCCTACCGGTAAAATCCGATTCCAAGGCATTCTTAGGGGGCTTTTTTGATAGGAAGGAAAAAAGCCAAATAGTACTCGTTTAAAATCAAGTTGGGATAACTCTACTCCCTGGTATTCTGGTAAGAGACGGAAGTATTCGTCACATAAAAATTCTAAACTAGGACGTTCGGGATTAGCATCTAAGTAAGTAAATAAATAGGTTGTTCTACCATCCCGGGCTGGAAATGCTTCCCAGAAATATTGACATTGATTTTGGATGGGAGTGAAGGATACAATTAAATCCCCCATGTCATTTTTAGGATAGCCTTCAGCACAGCTACCAACCACTAAACAAACTCCTTCTGGTTTCTGACCTTGCCTGACTTGCTTAACAATTGGGGAAAAATGTCCCATGGCATCTATCAGTAAGCGAGCTTTAACTTGGGTAACCTCCAACTGGTTTACTTTTAACCCGATTGAGACGCCATCGGGATGAATAGTGGCTTGTGTAAAGGATGTCTTTTCAAAGAGCTTACCGCCCGCAGCTAAAAATTTGGTTTTGAGGGTATCTAGCAGAAAGACTGGGTCAACACCAATGTTGAGTACGTCCTTTACCAAGAAATCAGGACCCTGGAAGAAACTGATCCGAGCTGGGTTATACTCGGATGCGATCGCATTCTCTAATTCCGCCGTTGAGAGTAACTCAAGTTCCAGGAATACCTCCAGTTCTTGGCGAGAGATATTCCACTCTTGGTCTCTACCGCGCAAAACCCCCCGTTCAACTACCGCAACTCGCCAGCCTCGCTGTTGTAGAGCAGCACCAATCAGAATTCCCAAGGTACCGCCACAGATTACTACATCCAAGTCTAGGGTGCCTAATCCCTCTTCGGTTTCTGTAATCACCTCTGGGATTGGAGTTGTACCATCTCGTAAGGCTTTCCAGACTTTGTCAGCACTGCGCAGGCGTCCGAGAACATCACCAGGTAACTGGGATAGGATTTGTTCGGTTTGACTCATGGATGTTGGTTGATACTTAGATGCTAAGACTTTCTCTGTTTTATTGTAAATTTCTCCATCACAAGGCTCAGAGGCTGATGCGATCAGCTATCAGCTATCAGCTTAAGCGCTACGCGCACGCTACGCGAACAGCTATCAGCTATCAGCTAAAGGCTGACCACTGACCACTGACCACTGACCGTTGAATACTTGCGTTCGCGTAGCGTGACCTACGGTCAATCGCACTTGCCTAAATTAGGGTACCATTAATGCTATTTATTACTAATAAATTTTAGAGGTTATCACCTTCAACTTTGGCAAATATTATGACCCTATTCAGCCTTGATTATCAGCACTATTGCATAGGTATATCAATAATCTTGATATTAAGGCTGCCTTATTGATTCTTTGGTTTCCCCTGAGTGGGGATTGCCCATCTTATTAATTGTTAATTTAATTGTTAATTATTG
The DNA here is from genome assembly GCF_001767235.1 of Moorena producens PAL-8-15-08-1. GTDB lineage: Bacteria > Cyanobacteriota > Cyanobacteriia > Cyanobacteriales > Coleofasciculaceae > Moorena > Moorena producens_A. The sequence continues at coordinate 5,698,826 of NZ_CP017599.1, read as the reverse complement.
TTATAACTTTCACACCCTGGGGTTTGACCGAGTCACCCCTCTTAGCTTACGATAATATCTGGCTCAACGCCATACTGAGAGGAGAAACACTTTGAAAAAAATACTAATTGCGATTCTGCTAGTTTTCGCTTTAATAACTTTCAGCTTCCCTGATTCCGCTTTAGCTGCTGGTGATGCGACTAACGGGGGAAAGTTATTTGCAGCTAACTGCAATGCTTGTCATTGGGGTGGCAACAATGCACTCAATGCCGAGAAGACTCTGGAGAAGGAGGTTCTCGAGAAATATGGGAAGTATTCTGCTGAAGCTATCATCGAACAAGTAACAAACGGCAAACCACCTATGCCTGCCTTTCGTGGTCGTTTAAACACCCAGCAAATTGAAGATGTAGCTGCTTATGTTTTACAACAGGCTGATCAAGGCTGGATTCAGTGACCAATTATTAATCAATCATCCCGTAGGGTGCGTTAGGTGCGGCGTAATCAACTAGCAAGAGTTTAGAGTTTACGTCAGGAGCGCCGTAACGCACCAGCCATGGCTGTTTCAAAATTAATTAAGGTAATCTAAGAGGGCGATCGGGGCGATCGCAGAGCGGTTGAACAGTTTCGTTTTAGTTCGAGCGATGAGATGAATAAGGGTGGGCAATGCCCACCCTACTAAAAGTTTGGTACCTTAGTACCTACTCCCATTCCGGCCTTAATATCGATAAGCGAATTTTGCCGACAATCCCAGAATTTTCCACCGGGTTAATCATAGAAAGGGATGGGACCAAGGGGGATACGCCGCTCCTTACCGCAGGATGCCTCTACTAACTCTTTATCTGCGAGATCGTCAGTGATTTTGATCTTCACTGAGTTCAAAGTTCCGGTGAAATCAAAGGGCATCAAATCCACATAGGTGTCGGATACAGCCGAACCCGTATCAAAGCCGACATCAAAGGTCTCATCCGGGGTATAGCGGGTACTCAAGGTCTGACAGACAGGGCCATGACCAATTTTCTTACCGTTGGCATAGAGGGTGACTTCTCCTCCCACACCGGGCTCGTTAGAAACAGTTTTATAAACTGCTTTGAGAGTAATGGAGGTATCGGTGGGGAGATTGGTTGGCAAATCTCCTTCAATCCGATAATCTTTAAGTCTGGCTAAGTTGTAATCATACACCAGCTTGCCGTCCTGTACAAACAGCCCATACCCGCCAAAATAACCAGCTAAAGTCACTAATACACCTTCGGCTCCCCCTTCTGGAAGCTCCACATCTGCGATAATCTTGTGGCTTTTGGACTTCAGGTTAGGGGCTACGCCTTCAGGAGCGCGGAAATGATCTGGGAAGATAAAAGTGGTTCGTCCTTCTCCCAAACTGGGACGCAGGGCTGGATCGAACCGTTCGTAACGACGATCGTCCAACGGAAAGACATTATGTTTGGCGGCCTCGGCATAAAAGAGCTTGACCATTTCATCCAGCTTATCGGGACACTCCTCAGCTAGATCGTTGGCTTGGGTAAAGTCTGGAGTATTGACAGAACAACCCTCGTCATAATCTCCACCAACGTTATAAAGCTCCCAATCCATATCGATCAGGCTGTTGCCCAACGGCTTATCCCCTTCCCACGGCACTGTCCGAATTGCACTAGCCATCCAACCATTATCGTAGATGCCCTGATTTCCGGCAATTTCAAAGTATTGGGTTGTATGTTGGCTGGAGGCCTCAATGTCGCTTAGATCGTTGCCTTCAGCATCCGTTGCATCAAAGGTATAAACCAGACTGGTCCCTTCGATGGGTTTCTGGGTAACACCGTTAACTTGAGTCGGTGCTTCAATACCAACTGCTTCGAGAATGGTCGGGACAATATCAATGACGTGGCTGAATTGGTAGCGCACATCTCCCACATCGGTAATGCGATCAGGCCAAGAAACAACCATGCCATTCCGAGTTCCCCCAAAGTGGGAAGCAACCTGTTTGGTCCATTGGAAGGGCGTATCCATCGCCCAAGCCCAACCGGCTGGGAAATGATTATCGTGCAGGGAACTGCCTAACTCGTCGATCGCCGCCAGTTTGTCGTCAAAGTCTTCTGGCAAGCCGTTGCGGTAGGTGGTTGTATTGATCGTCCCATCCACTCCGCCTTCTGCACTAGCACCATTGTCGCCAGCAATATAAATTACCAACGTATTGTCCAAGATACCCAAGTCTTCAATGGCATCGATCACTCGACCGATTTCTTTATCTGTTTGTTGGGTAAAGCCAGCAAACACTTCCATCATGCGGGCATAGAGTTTTTTCTCGTCTGCATTCAAACTATTCCAACGTCGCAACTCATCTGGGCGAGGAGTGAGGATCGTGGTCGGGGTATCTGGAATAACCCCTAATTTTTTTTGTTTCTTAAACGTTTGCTTGCGGTACTTATCCCAGCCATTATCAAATTTACCCGCGAATTTATCGATCCATTTTTGGGAAACCTGATGCGGGGCATGAGCCGCTCCCGGAGCAAAGAACATGAAAAAAGGTTTTTTGTCTGACAGGGCATAGGTTGTGCGGATGTAGTTGATGGCATGATCGGCTAAATCGGTATTGAAGATATAGGGCGTTCCATCGGCATTAGTTTTGGGCGCTTCCAAACGAGTTGTATTTTCCACCAAGGCAGGATGGTATTGGTTGGTTTCGCCACCAACAAAGCCATAGAAATAGTCAAACCCCAAACCCACAGGCCAGCGATCGAACGGCCCGATCGCCCCGGTTTCCCAGTCGGGAGTATTATGGTTTTTACCAAACCAAGAGGTGGCATAACCATAAGCCTGTAGAATCTGGCCAATCGTTGCCGCATTCTGGGGGATAAGGGTGGAATAGCCGGGAAAATTTGTTCCGGCCTCCATGACCGCCCCGGATGCTACAGAGTGAGCGTTGCGTCCGGTGAGAAGGGCTGCTCGGGTGGGGGAACAGATACCTGTGGTGTGGAACTGGGTATAGCGCAAGCCATTATCTGCCAGCTTGTCCAAGGTTCGACTGGGAATAGCGCCGCCAAAGGTTGACATCTGACCGTAGCCCACGTCATCCAACATCACCAACAGGATATTGGGGGCATTTTCAATGCCGAAGGTAGAGGGTAATTTCAGGTCTGCCTTTTCGGATTCGGAATCTTCGTAAGTCAGGCCGATTTTGCCGGTGAAAATGGGGTCGGGATGGGGCAATATCTGCTGGGCCATTGCTGGCAACACAGAGGTATTGAGGAAAAAGGAGAGGGCGATCGCTACCGCCACTACTCCTTTTAAAATCCGGTTCAAAAACATGGGTGCAATTTCATAAAAAGGGTTAACAAAAATTCAGGAAATATGCCCAAACGCGATCGCCTCTTGCCAATGTATAGGGGAGCAATCAGAGCGAAGTAGGCTATTTTGTCCACCATAAAAGAATATTTGCAACGAGATTGGCGATCGCACTGGTTAGTTAATCAGGGCGAGCAAAACCCACCCTGTAGGTAACGGCAATTAGCTCGCACCACCAGAAGGTTCGGCAGGACCGAGATTCTCCAAACTGGGGGGTTCCCAGTACTGAGACAATGCTGGGTAGCCCGGTAAGTACAGGCGCATGAACATAAAGAAATCGCCTTCGGGTGCGGGTAACCAGTTGGGGATTAGGTTCTCGTCGCTTGGTTCCTCGTACTGAATGTAAATGGTGTAACCGCCATCATCATTCTGTTTCATGCCACTACGATCGCCTAGGGAATTGCGATTGATCGGATTAGCCACCAAGTTGTATTTAAGGTCGTACATGGAGACAGACCAAAACGCATTGACATCAGGTAGGTTTTCACCGTCGAACCGAAGCTCGTAACGATTTTTCCCGGACAGAGGATTGCCATCTTTATCGACGAATACGCTCATATAGATAGCCTCGATCGTATCGTTGGCAAGAAAGCCAGCTTGGGCCTGCATTGCACGCACCAGCCAATCCCGTGCTGATGAAGGTCGGCCCAAGTATGAAGGCGGATACTTCCACCCATTCACTTCTTTGTGTGCGTACCCTTGGACGACAGCCTCATCGACGATCTTTAAACCCTCTACAGCAGCACGTTCGAGACCGCGCTTCGTGCTTTCACTCTGAACCTCAATGTCTAATCCCGGCCCGACACCAATGGTCTCGAACAATTCGAGCAAGGACGCATCATAGGAATCGGGAGGGTTATCAACCATCGCGCGGTTGATATTCTTCCAGTCCGCAAGGGGATCGGTCGCGCGATCGTAAGGTTCCCAAAGCTCGACAGGTTCGGGGGTGGCATCTGGATCTTTCCACACGGACAGAGGTGTCAGTACATACTGATCCTGAATAGCATGGACTGCATCCAAGTCCGGGTCTTCCTTCGTTTCCGCCTCCGTCCTTTCCGCCGCCGTCAGTAAGTTTCGCGCCGAGAGAAATGCCCAGGGTGTCGGCGAAGGACCTTCAAGCTCCTGCACGTCTTCAGGTAAATCCCCCGACCAATTGGGCCCAACAATGGCAAAATTACCTCCTTTTCCTCCCGTGGCCCGCGTTCCCACGTAAGCAAATTGGTCTCCTCGGTAATCGGTCAATTGTACGTTGTGGTAGCGATAGTCTGGGAGTTCGGGATCTGATGGGAGTGCTGGAAGCGATAGGATAAGGGGTTCTTTACCCAAATATACAGATGCCTGAGAATACAGGGTGTCATTATTGGGTGCACCACCGAGCTGGTGGGATTCATCCTTCAGTTTCCGGAGGTGGGTAAATTGGTTGACAGTACCCTTGTTTAAATCCAGGCGGAGCTTATAGGCTACTGGCATGTAGGCCCAAGGAAAGGCATAGATGAATGCCTGCACTCCGAGAGTATATGCGTACTCTTCTTCCCAATCAAAATCGGACGTTTTATCGATTGAAGACATGAATATAACCTCATAACAAGAGACGAGCTATGTAATTTATCTCGATCTCAGAAATACATCCCAAAACGCGATCGAGCCAATTTTGGGATGAGTGGGTGGAGTCAATTACTTCTACATTAGACCTCTTGCATAAATGCAAAAATGGATCCAAAAATGGAACCGAAAGTATTAGTCTTACGTAGCCAAAATAGACTTTTGCAAGAGGTCTATTTTTTGGCTATTCGGAAATTGACTTTGCTGACATTTCCTAGCTTAGGGGTAAGCTATTTCTGTGAATAATCAAAAATTCCAACTTTCTCAGCTATAAAATATAATTAACTAATTTGCCACCAACTATAAGTAAAACTTATATAGAATTCTACGACTTGTGAGGTACAAATTTCTGGTTTTTAGGGAGCAGGGAGCAGGGAGCAGGGAGCAGGGAATAGGGAAGAGAAACCCACCCCTAACCCCTCCCAGGAGGGGAAGGGAAGAGGGAAGAGGGAAAAACTAGTGTGTACCTCATGAGTACTAGAAACGCTATAGTTGGTGGCAGGGTAAGCGCAAAAATCAATAAGCTGTGGCTTACCCTCGAAAAAACCTAGGTCATTCTCAACAAATTAACTCTATTGCGAGTACAGTTCTACAAGATTATAGGGCTTTCAAACCACGAGCAACCGATATCCAACCAATCTCAGGGGGTGATAGTACAGGTGTATGGTTAACTTCAGTTATAATGGTCATGCCTGGAAAATAATTTCATTATTTATAAAAAAAATGACTATAACGCTTCAATTTAAACCAGAAGTCGAGGCTCGTTTAATTGCTCAAGCTGCTGCCAAAGGTTTATCATTAGACACCTATCTTGAATCTGTAATTGAAGAGAGTTTGATTAACCAAAAACAAACATCTTTCTATCAAACAGCAACCGATCAAGAATGGAACTCGGCATTGATGGATCTAATCAATAGTCCATCTTTTACTGTAGCACCGCCACTTGCGGATACAGCAGTTGACCGAGAAAGTATCTACACAAGAGAAGAAGAAATGTTATGAGCTATTTGGTGGATACAAATGTTTTGCTGCGTTTGGTGCAGAAGACTAGCCCGATGCATCCCGATGCTCGAAAAGCGATTTTTATACTTAGAAGACAAGGTGTGTCCTTATGTATTATTCCACAGAATCTTATCGAGTTTTGGGCTGTTGCTACACGACCAATTAGCAATAATGGTTTAGGTTTATCTATTGATGAAGCTTCACAAGCAACAGATAAAATCAAGAGACTATTTGTACTATATCCTGATACTCCTGGGATTTTGGCTGAGTGGGAAAGTATTATTATTAAACATCAGGTTAAGGGAAAACAAGTACATGATGCTCGTTTAGTCGCTGCGATGGTAACTCATAAAATTACACATTTACTTACATTTAACATTGATGACTTCAAACGTTTTTCTGAGATTATAAGTGTTAATCCCCAAAGTGTTGCTTCACAAGCTTAGATATATTCGGTGATGAACAACCTATGTGAGTATCACTGGCGATTGACCGTAGGTCACGCTACCGGAACGCAAGCATTTTCTGCTGCTCCATGAAAGCTGGGAAAATCATCGCCGTGTATATGGTACGATTGTTCATGGTTCAATCCGCGATAGTAAAATCTGGATTCACTACGACATTTCTCAACGATAGCGACATCGCCACGTAAGAAGTAAGACAGAATATAGGTATCCAGTAGCTGGGGGGGGTGACAAGCGCTCTTTAAAATCTTACAGGGGTTAGGTTTTAGGGGTTAGGTGTTAGGGAAGAATGTCCGTGCGGGTATGGATTGATTAAAACTATCATTGACGTTGTATGGTAAAAATTGCGGCGTTGCTGAATTAAGGAATGAATGCGCGATTATCTGGTTTTATTAAAGCCCCCGTGGGTCCCCCAATTCTGGGGGACTTGTCTTGATGCAAAGCGCGAGTGGGGGAAACCACGCCAGTTGCTCATGGTTTGTTCGCGTTCGCCTTTGGCGTGGCCTACGGCCAAGCGTGGCCTACGGCCAAGTTACCGTAAGATAGTGGAGCCTTGTCTTGATGCAGTCGCTCATGGGGGAAACCCCCAAGACCGCGCAAATCACGCTATTAACAAATATTGAACCCTTTTCTGCATAACCTGCTAACTATAAAGGCTCCACAATAAACAGGTTTCGTCTCCGGGGGAACCACGGCAGTCGCTCATGGGGGAAACCCCCAAGACCGCGCTGCCTCCCCAAGACCGCACTGGCTCCCCAAGACCGCGCTGCATCGCTTGAGAGTTTTTCCCCCCAGAATTGGGGGGCTAGGGGGGCGAAACCATACCCAGAATCAGCAACGCCAGAATTGCTTCAATTGCTGGGAAATACAAATGACACCGATGCGCTCATTTTACCCAAAACCTAAAACCTAAAACCGTGCCACCTATCTAGGTTTGAGCGTTGTTGTCACCCCGTGAGGGCTACGACTTATTACAAGGAAACTTTTTGTCAAACTTCTTAGGACTCATATATTCACCAACCGGGAAATACTCGCCCATGACCTTTTTTTCTTTACCTGGTTTCTTTGCTTTGTGGGGTGCGTATTCAAAGTCATTGAGGGGCATTTGCCAGCGATTGCGCAACTCGCCCAGATACACGTCGCCGAACCCGTCACCAGCGGGTGGAAACTCTAACCAGGCATAACCACATTCATAAGTTGCATTCTCTGGACGGTAGGATGGCCGACTGACAACTATGGTGTAATAACCTTTTTCATCCACTGGGATCTCTTCGTCAAAGACGCTATCGATAACTCGCGACCGAGACAAAGGCTCGTCTGTACTCCAGGAAAAGTAGCGCATTTCAGCATCCGACGTGTCAAAGGTTTTATTGCCAAAATAGGTCTTGGGAGTCTTGGGTTTTTTGCCCCGCAAGACCAGGACTTCGCCAAAATTGCGATCCATCCACGTCATCAGATAAACAGTTGTGGAATTACCAAACCCACCTGAACCAACATTAGGATCTACAGGGGGAGGACACTTATCTGCGTTGTCAGGGCCTTGTTCAAAGTTGGCACAGAAATTATAATTCGCAGTCCACTCCCGGATGATGTAGGGAGGATCTTGAGCAGGCCAGGTAACGGGTCGGTCTTGATTATACCACTCTGTGCGATCGCGCTCCCTCCGATAAGCCTCTGGATCGAATGTTGGAGATGGATAAACACTACTCATATCCCCAGTGAAGGGAGAGTATTTGGGGTCGCAGAGTTTATCACCCTTAATTTTGGTACCATCTGGCATGATAATCTTGGCCTCTGGTAAAGTCGTGCCGCCAAATAGGTTTGTCCCTTTATCGCCGACATAGATTCGCATCACCACAATATACCCGATGCCAGGGAACTCTTGCTCTCCAAGATACAACGTATTTTCCTCACGGTCTTTTTCCTTCTCAGGGAGTGCTTCAGGAACCCATTTCAGGGTGTAGGAACGGTTCTTGGCTGTACGTTTGGCACCCTCTTCAAATGGATTTATTGACCCTTTGTCGGGTTTAATCTGATCATCGACGATCTGATGATCTCCGCTGACTAAAGTAGCTGAGTCTGGATCATAAAAGTAGGCGCTAAATGTCATCGAACGACCATGGGGAAACTCCCCGGTGATCTTGACATAACCCTTCTCACCAGAGTCATCAGCAGGTAGGGAAAACAGGGCGATTGGATAGGCGGATTGCTGATCTGGATAGAAGGCGTTGTGGTATGGGTCAGCACCAACGGTCATTTTCCAGAAACAGTTTTCTATAGGAACGGGGGGGCGAACCTCCCGACCGACATTGGCCGGATCGCCATCGCGATCAAACGAATTTTCTGTTACTTCAGCAAGAACAGGACTTGTGGGTAATATGATATTTCCAAGGAGAAGAGAGGTAGCGATCGCCACTACTACCATCACTCTCCAAATTCGATTCAAAATCATCCTTAAAACCTGATAAACAGCAGTAATGTTTGGGAAAGTTGTTGTTTAGCCCTTCACAAAGCTAGTTTTCCTGGCTTTACAAAGCCATAATCCCATCAGGGTGGGTCAAGCCCACTCTGTTGTGCTATGGGGTAAGTCAAAGACCTCACGGTGCCCTTGACCCGTAATTAAATTCGTCACGGGTCTTACCCCAAGTCAACTTTAGTAGTAAACTATCTCTGTGAATAATCAAAAATTCCAACTTTCTCAGATATAAGATTTAAATAACTAATTTTTGAAATATATTAGTTTTGCTTATAGGTAGTTGGATTATTTTTTTGTTCGAGTGGTGCTCAAATGAGTTTGTTAATTGATGCCAACAAAAGTAAAACTACCCAAGCTGAGGATGATCCTGGGACAGGCAATCAGAATATTTTCTCCAAATCCTTTACAGATGTGGATTATTTCAAAGAGTTATTTGAGTATCAAAATAAGGAAATAATACAACTCAGTCCCGGTCCTCTTCAAGCTGAGTTTTTGTCCGTTCAGATTGGTAACTTATTTTTTGTATATAATCAGGCGAACCAAGGGATTAAATTTTCGGGTGAGGGTACAAAGGGATACATATGTTTTGCGATACTTTTGTCTGAGAATGAAAAGGAATATTACTCCTTCCGTCACCCTGTGGAGCCCCAAAGGACTATTTTTGGTTTCAATAACAGGGAAGCACACGAAATATTTCCTCAAGGTGCAACGTTGATAAACATTATAATCCCTGTTAAAACGTTTGATGCTTATGCAGACCAACTACAACGCCACGATCTAGACGATAATTTCCGAAGTAAAAATCATGTGAATTTGCTACCAACGGGGATGAACGAAATTAAAGATTACCTGAAAGAACTTATTTGGTTAGCAGTACACAAACCCAATTGGTTACAAAAACCTCACATTGAAAAACTCGTTACGGATGATTTCCTTCCTTTGTTAATTAGTAATATTCCCATTAAGTTAAATTCCAAGTGTTTTATCAAACCTTCCCGAAGAGCCAAGTTGATTGCCCAAGCTGAAAAAGAAATCTTAGCACACTTGGAAAAACCTCTGACTTTAAAACAGCTAGCTCAAAATTTAGGGTCTAGCAGTTCTGCCTTATCTTATGGTTTTCAGGAATTATTTGGCTTGAGTCCCATGCGCTATCTCAAGGTACGACGACTTAATGCAGTGCGAGAACGCTTGAAAGCAAGCGAACCAGAACGTTGTACCATAGCCATTCTTGCTAGTCAATTTGGGTTCTACAGTCCTTGTCATTTTACTAGAGATTACAAAGCTATGTTTGGGGAGTTACCTTCAGAAACATTGCGAAACACTGCAAACTAAGCCTTGAGTATCGAGGGATAAATATTTCTGGAAGTTATAGCAATTCAACGACTTGTGAGGACAAAGCTTATCCCTTTAAGGCAAAAGGCAAAAGGCAAAAGGCAATAGTAAAGAGGGTTTTTAGTAATAGAAAATGTTCTGTAGGGTGCGTTAGGGATGGACTAGCCCTGATTTTCGCATTAGCTAGTATTGGAACAGTCCATCCCGTAACGCACCACCACGTTAAACAGCATGCATTGAGATGCACCCAATTTTGTGTTTGGGCTAGAATTAAGGGTCTTGCCAATTTATGGTGATTGGAACAAATCAGGGTAATTGCATTTTTTTAGTATAAATTGTACTTTACAAAAAGCGCGATATGTCAACTAATCCTTTTTTCCATTGCATCTGTATCACAGACACCCCACTGGGTGCATGTCAGTTTTGTTAATCCCTGATTCAGATCCCCCATTATCCCCCTTAATAAGGGGGACTTTTGAATCTAATTCCCCCCTTTTTTAAGGGGGGTTAGGGGGGATCTATGTACCTAATTTAAAAAGTGATATGCTCCCCACCCCACTGGCATTCTTCATTCTTCATTCTTCATTCTTCATTCTTCATTCTTCATTCTTCATTCTTAAAATACAAAACTTGTGTAAACTACCCAAGTAAAAACCGATCTATTAATCAACATATTAGGGAAATTACTGAAGTCTATAGGATTAACTTTAACTAAAATAACGATAAACAGTACTAACGGGATAAACACCGAAAAATTGGTAAGCATTCAGCCGTCAGCGGTCAGCCATCAGTTTATCTTATTCAAAAGCTGAACGCGCACGCGTGCGCGTAGCGCTTAAGCTGATAGCTTAGAAAAATTGACTACAGCAATCCGTTTAGGAATTGTGATAATTTTTCGTCTCTACTCCCGACTCCCGACTCCCGACTCCCGACTCCCTGCTCCCTGCTCCCTGCTCCCTGCTCCCTTTCCTATACCTTTAAGGATGAAACTACAAACCAGACTGGAATTAGTCATACTAGTCATTTTCTTATGCGGCTGGATCATAGCTGGGTTGATCACCTATGCTGTAGAACAGCAAAATGCTCGTAAGGAAGTTGTTCATACTGCGGAAGTGCTGTTGACTACAGCAGTGGCGGCTAGGGATTACACTACTGATCAAGTTCGACCGTTGCTCGGAGAACTGGAAACAGAAGAGTTCCTTCCCCAAACTGTGCCCTCCTATGCCGCTCAACAATTGTTCAAGGGTCTGAACCAGGACTATGACGGCTATACCTATGCTGAGCGGGCGCTTAACCCTACCAACCTCAAAGATCTGGCTGAGGGATGGCAAGTGGAGCTGATTCGAGAATTTATCACTCACCCCAATCTCAAGGAAATTATTGGGCAGCGCTCTACCAAGCAAGGACTCAAAAGTGTCTACGTTGCCCAACCGATCCAGATTAAGTCCCAAAGCTGTTTGCAATGTCACGGCAAGCCAGAAGATGCTCCCCCAGCCTTGATTAAAACCTATGGTGATGCCAGGGGCTTTGATTGGAAGCTAAATGAGATTGTTGGGATCAGGTTGCTCTCTGTGCCTACGTCAATGCCGGAGAAACAAGCGCGACAGGCTATTTTTTCATTCTTATTGCTGCTAGCTAGCATTTTCTTAATCGCTTACACCACAGTCAGTCTAATCGTCAGGCGCTGGGTAGTTAATCCCCTCAACAGCATTGCTCACTTGGTGGAGCAAATCAGCCTCAGAAAGGTGGAAGGTTCGCAATTACCAGATGGTCGCTCTGATGAAATTGGCAAGCTCAGCCAATCCATCAATAGATTGCTGATCAGCTTAAGTAAAGCCCTGTCAAACTGCAACTTACCCTCAAGTCACTCTGACGATATCTCTAACCCGAAATGACTGCAAAACACTTAACTATTCTCGGCCTCACCGGTCTGTTGCTTTTAGCCTATACCTTTGTGAGTAGCAACCCAGACCTGGTATCAGACTCGATAGTGAAGTACCTACAAATTACGGTATTGGTCTGCGGTAGTATTGTAATCGTTAATTTTATTTCCTTTGTGGTAGTTGATGTTTGGTTTGCCCGCTCCCAAGGTAAACAACCCTCAGCCTTGCTCAAGCTAGTTATTTCCCTATTACTCTATGCAGTTTGCTCGGTTTTGATCTTAGGACTACTGGGGGAAAACATTGCAGCCTTCTTTACCACCTCAGCATTAATCACAGCAATGATCGGCTTTGCTCTACAGTCTACTTTAGGCAATTTCTTTTCAGGGGTAGCCCTACGGATTGACCAACCGTTTCAAATTGGTGACCGAGTGATTATCCGTGATGTAGAGGGTGTAATCGAGTCGATCACCTGGCGGTCCATCGGGATACGTCAGTGTACTGGTGAAATGACTTACATTCCTAATGGGTTACTGTCAGATGACTTACTTACGGTGATTCCCACTAAGACATCCACGGTACAACCAGTGATGCGCTCTGTGGAATTTTTAGTGCCTGCTGCTTCTCCCCCCCAACAAGTGATTGATACTGCCTATGGAGCAGTCCTGAATCAGCCCCACCCTAACATTAACCTGGACAAACCGATTCAAGTCAGGATGTGGGAATATGATTTAGCGGATCCAGGGCTGTTTATCACTTACAAACTTTTATACTTTCCTAAAAACTACAACATTGCTCCGCTACACACAGATCGCGAACTCTTACGTCGAGTCTGGTATGGGTTACGCCGTGAAGGATTAAGTCCTAGGTATATTATCCCCTCCAACAAGCAGCACCTCAAACTCCTCAGCTCCATTGAATTCTTCCGCCACTTCAGCCTTGGGGCGCAGAAAATCCTGATCGAATGTGCCAAGCCTCTACTATTTGATGCTGGTGAAACCCTAAGTAGCAAAAATCTGCCCCAAAACGCTATGTTTATTGTCGTTAAAGGCTGCCTAGAAGTGGAGCAACAGGTGGTTATGACCTTGGGCAAGACTACAGTCAAAGCATTCAGTCATAGACCGAAAGCCCAACCCCCTACTCCATTAGATCAACAGGTGATTGAAAGGCTCGCTTATCAGCTAGCTCACTACATCGGTCCTACTGCTTTTTCTGTAGCCCATGAGGCGGCACAGCAGACATCCTCCCTCTACTGGCTTTACCAACTCTTAGCAGCAGAGATTCACGATCTTGAGCAACGGCAGGAATTCCTCAACTACTGCCCTCCATTTCCTGTGGAACAGTTACAAGCCGGAGACTTCTTCGGTGAGATGACTCTTTTCTTAGGTAAACCCTTGCCAAAAGTTACCATCACTGCTGCCATGGAGACAGAGATTCTGGTCATCACTCAGGAGTCACTGACTGAAGCGTTACGGGACGATCACACACTCCTAGATCCCTTGAGCCAGCAAGTTGCTAAGCATCAGAGCAACTATCTGGCTGGAACAATGCAGATGTCTTCCTTAGAGGTATTACCAGCAGATGCGATCGCAAAGCACATTGGCCATCTGATTAGTGCTTAGTTGTGGGGAATCGGGAATCGGGAATCGGGAATCGGGAATCGGGAATCGGGAATCGGGAAAGAGAGGGGAGTGTGGGAGGTGTGGGGAGGGTGGGGAGATGGGGAGATGGGGAGATGGGGAGATGGGGAGATGGGGAGATCTCACAGGGGTAGGTTTTGATTAAGGGTAATTATCCTGACATGATGATATCAGATGGATTTACCAAGCTGGCCAATCGGTTTGGTAGGCACTGCCTACCTTACACCCTACACCCTAAACCCTAAACCCTACACCCTACACCCTACTCCCTACACCCTACTCCCAGATCCGCTGTTCCCTGTTCCCTTTGCTATAGATTTGACGGCAAATTGGTATAATTTTCTAAAAATAGCAACATTAAAGGCGTTGCTGATTTGGGTATGGTTTCGCCCCCCTAACCCCCCAATTCTGGGGGGAACAAAACTATGAAAGTCCCCCAAATTTGGGGGATTTAGGGGGCTTTAGCAAAACCGGATGATCGCCCATTCATTCCTTTATTCAGCAACGCCACATTAAAAACAGTACAAGCTCTTTAACTGGATTTCAATCATGAAAATTGATCATGTTCACTTCTATGTTAGAGATGCTACAGTTTTTTCTGATTGGTTAGTCCAGACTCTTGGCTTTCAACGGGTCGCCAGTGGCAGTAGTTACCATACCTACACAGAAGTTGTCAAAAGTGGCTCAATCACGTTTGTTATCTCGTCACCTCTGACATCAGCAAGTCCTATTGCTGGGTTTTTGCGTGTGCATCCTCCTGGAGTGGCTGACATCGCTTTTCTAGTAGAAGACCTGGAAGCGGTGATTGAGAATGCGTCCGCTCAAGGCAACCAAGTGATACAACCACCTCACGAGCAATGTCAAAGACACGGACGGCTCAAGTGGAGTAAAATCCCCTCCTGGGGTTCTGTGGTTCATACCCTTGTTGAGCGGGATGGCATCTGTGAGGAATCCTTTTTCCCGGCTCAGTTGAACTGGATCACGAAAACTGCTGATGGTAAGGTACCCTCCCTTAGTAGAGAGGCAAACCAAGGCAATAACAATCCTCAGACCATGTTCACCACCATTGATCATGTGGTACTTAATGTAGCGGCTGGTGAGTTAGAACGGGCAGTAAATTGGTATCAACAAGTGCTGGGATTTTGCCCACAACAACTATTTTCTATTAAGACACAACAGTCTGGTTTATACTCTCAGGTCATGGTTGATCCCACTGGTCAAGTCCAATTGCCGATCAATGAACCGACTTCTGCTAATTCCCAGATTCAGGAATTTATAGATTTCAATGGTGGACCAGGAATCCAGCATATTGCTCTTAGAACTAGCAATATAGTAGAAGCGATCGCGCAACTCCGTGGTCGAGGTTTGCCGTTTATTGAAGTGCCTTCCAGCTATTACAGTCAGTTGCGGCAAAGACCAGGGGGCTCTAATTTACCCTTACCAACAGCAGAATGGGAAGAAATTGCTACCAGACAAATATTAGTAGATTGGCAGCAAGAGTTTTCCCAAGCTTTGTTACTTCAAACCTTCACCAAGCCCATTTTTGGGAAGCCTACGTTCTTTTTTGAAATCATTGAGCGCCGCTGTCAGGCCAAGGGATTTGGAGAAGGGAATTTTCGTGCTTTGTTTGAAGCCATCGAGCGGGAACAGAACAAGCGAGGAAGTTTATCAACGTAAGCGATCAGCGATCAGCTAATGCGCGTTCAGCATACGGCGGTTTGCATAACTATCAGGTACACAGGATTGTTTTCCCACTTCTGACTTCCCACTTCTGACTTCCCTGTTCCCTGCTCCCTGCTCCCTGCTCCCTACTCCCTAAAAACCCAGAACGAAAGTACCTAACTGAATGGCAAACCGCTGTATGCTTACGTTAATAATGCTCAAGGTTAATTTCTCTACTTGGAGGTATTGACAAAATGCCTTACCTTTTAACTTGTAACCAATGTCAAGTATCCGGTAGAATTCTCTGTGTAGTCAAAAACCTTAGTTTTCTAAACCATAAAATCATGGGAAGTAAGAGTAGCAAGGTTTCGTCTGAGTCAAAACTCCGGGCGCGCTCAGTCCTTCAATTTATAGGTGAAACACCAGTAAAATAATTCGTTTTTAAGGATTTTTTTTAGACTCATAAGCTACTCATATTAAACTGAAAAACCATAAATTTTAATCCAAGGTTACTTGAAAATGTTAACCGCATTACAACAAAGGAAATTAACAACATTATTCAATAATATCGATACCGATTCAGGTGGAACTCTCAACCAAAATGATTTTCATCTGATTTTGAATAAACTGGCTAGTTCACGAGGGCTAAAACCTAATTCTTGGCAATATGCCTATCTGCGTTCTATCTTGGTGTCCATGTGGAATAACTTGAGTTTGGCTGATCAAAACAGGGATGCAGAAATCACCCTTGAGGAATGGTTTAAGTATTACGACAATCTGATTCACTCAGATGCCTATGAACCCCTTATTCATTTGCAATGTGATGTCTTTTTTGCTTTACTTGATGAGGATGACAATGGAGAAATTAGTCAGCAAGAGTATGTAGATTTGGTAAGTGCTTATGGTGTTGATGCTAGTTGGGCAAGGGAAAATTTTTGCCAACTGGATTTGAATAGTGATGGACATATCTCTCAGGAAGAGCTTTTCACCTTGATGGATGAATTTTTCCGCAGTGATAACCCAAAATCTCCGGGAAATTACTTTTGGGGTTCCTATTAAATTTTTAAGGTATACCAATCCTAAACGAATTGTGATAATTTTTGTTCCCTTTTCCCTTTTCCCGTCTTGATGCAGTCGCTCATGGGGGAAACCACGGCAGTTGCTCATGGGGGAGACCCCCAAGACCGCACTGCCTCCCCAAGACCGCGCTGCATCGCTACTCCCTACTCCCAGATCCGCTGTTCCCAGATCCGCTGTTCCCTTTGGTATATTAATCTCAGCTATTTTCCATGGATATAATTCGACGTTCAGACATTCCCGAATTTTATTGTCCAATAGATGTAGAACTCAATAAATATACCGAGTTGGCTGAGAAACATAGTTTGCAATGGGTAGAAAAATTTGGACTGATTCCAAAGGGAGGAACAGAGTACCAAGGTTTACGCTCTGCGAAAGCAGCTTGGTGCGTTGGCTATACTAATCCTAATGCCTCTGCTGATGATCTTTATCTAATGAGTGACTGGATAATGTGGTTTTTCACTTATGATGATGTCTGTGATTCTTCAGAGTTAGGGAAAAATCCCAATGAATTATCTGCCATGAAGAATCAGTTGGTGGATGTTTTAAACGGTGCTGAGGTCACTCAACAAGATAATAATTTTGTTCAAGCTTTACAAGACATTCGCCAACGCTTAATTCAAAAAACAAGTAAAGAATGGGTTGAGCGTTTTGCTCATGATGTAGACCAGCAATTCCAAGGATATATATGGGAAGCTACCAATTGCTTGGATAATATTACTCCAGATTTGTCTACCTATGTAAAATTACGTCCTTATCCGTTGGCCATATATCCCTGCTTGGATTTAACTTGGATTTCTAAGAATATTCCAGCCAATGCTAAATTCTTGAGACATATTTATGTCCAAAATATGGCCGTGATGGCAAGCAACTATGTGGGTTGGACAAATGACATACTTGGAGTCAATAGAGAATTGAATGAGGGCAATCCTCACAATATAGTCTTGGTACTCCAGCAAGAGTATAACCTCTCTTTGCAAGATGCTGTTCAACAAGCGGTTCAAATGTGCAATGCTGAGATGAAAGCATTTCTATACTTAGAGTCTCATCTTCCCTCATTCGGTGAAGCCGAAGATGCTAGTCTCAAAGACTATATTAATGGATTGCGTTCCTGGATGGGAGGCCATTTTGTTTGGTACTCCGAAACGAGACGCTATAACCTATAGCGGTTTGTAGCGGTTGGCAACCCACGCTAATTACCATAACAAACAATACCAGTCGTCATTAGTCAGTAGTTAGCAGTTAGAATTCGGTATTATACTTAACCTACACGCTAACTGCTATAGCTCTCTGCTGTCAGACTGGATAAACCTCTTGTCATTTCGTTAGTCCTAAACTTCTTACACCACAAGGGATACCCAAATTATTTACTATACCACTTGGGAAAACCCATCAACTATTATTTATTCCAAGGAAACTTGGTACCCATCTCAGTTAGGGCAGAAAATACCAGATACAGGATCAGTAGACCAACAGTAGCTAGAAACAAAACGATTTCATTGTCCATATAGCAAAGGGAATAGGGAACAGCGGATCTGGGAGCAGGGAGCAGGGAGCAGGCAGTAGGGAATAGGGAACTCAGAAAAATTAATTGATATAATTATAGTAATTGAAGTATAACTTGAGCAGGACTTTTCCACAGTTTAACGCTTTTATTGTGGAAGGTTTGTGTTTGCGTTCGCATCCTTAGATAGGATATCTAAATTGGGATAGGATATCTAAATTGGGCGTTGCTGAATTACGGGATGCATGAGAGATAGACAGGTATGTACTTTGGTGGCACCGGCACTCAAGAGCAAACGTTTCAATAAACTATATCCCCTTGTGGGACATCAGATACCAACCAAAACCAAAAAATCGAAACGCCCAGCATCCAGGTAAATGTCCTAATGGTGCTTGAGTAATGTCAAAGATCAGATCTTTGTAACTATCCATCTGCCAACCAACACGCTTGACAAACTCAACAGACTCATTAGATATGATTCCAGAGTCTTGTCTTGATAATTTGTCTACAGATTGTTTATTATCAATATAAATTTTATTTTGGATACTAAATCCAAATTTATCGGAACTATATTTCCGCCATAATTTATCAATAGCTAAGAGGTCAGTAGTGGGAAAGTTTTTGATCTCTTCTGGTCTGATCCAATCTCCCTCTTTACGGCCAACTACTTCTAGCATTACAACGTATGTCTCATAGTCGGCTTCTCTCCACTTACCTTCCGAAAGAAGCTGCTGTAGCTTTGAATAATCAACGCTCTGTCTTGGATAATAATTATCGTTACTCATCGTAATACCTGCCGAAGTTTTACGTTAATAGCCTTAGGAAAAGGTAGAGGATTGACCAGCTCTATTGTTACTTTATGGCACCAGCCCGATGCAGAGGCCAAAATCGTTTAGTAGCTTTCCCAATAATATTTTCCCTAGGGACAAATCCCCAATGGTGACTGTCATAACTATTATTACGGTTATCTCCTAGGACAATGTAAGAATCAGGCGGCACTGTTATAGGACCGAAGCTGTACTGAGGGGGTTCTTCAATATAGTTTTCTTCCAACTGCTGATTATTAACATAAACCTTGCCATCCTTGACTTCTATTTTATCTCCTGGGAGACCAATGCTCCGACTAATAAATGCATCTTTAAAATTTTGCTCTTTTAGTTTCTCCGTTGGCAAAAAAACTACAATATCTTTTCGTTGTATCTCTTGGAAAGAGTAACTAAACTTGTTGATAATTAAACGATCATTAATTTGCAGTGTCGGCAGCATTGATCCTGATCCGATATAGCGAGCTTCTACCAGATTTCTCGATAAAGGCGCAATCAAAGCAGTCAAAATTATGAAAATAGCAACGATGATTATAGTGTTTTTTGTTATTTCTCTACGAACTGGTGATGCCACATAAGCGTAATAGACAACAATCCCTTGAAAAATAATTGGAGCTAATGGGAAAATGCTGGATGCT
The DNA here is from genome assembly GCF_001767235.1 of Moorena producens PAL-8-15-08-1. Classification (GTDB taxonomy): domain Bacteria; phylum Cyanobacteriota; class Cyanobacteriia; order Cyanobacteriales; family Coleofasciculaceae; genus Moorena; species Moorena producens_A. The sequence goes on along the minus strand of NZ_CP017599.1, from coordinate 5,679,410 downwards.
ATAAATAAAATCAATAATAAAATACTAATTGAGTATTTTCGTAGATACCAATGACCCAGTCCTGGAATTATTCTTGATAAAAAAACAGCTCGCCACGGATCTTTATGGCTTTTTCTTTGGCGTTCAAAGCTTATATCATTTACTTTTCTAGTACAACTATAGGCATCAAAAAGATTCCAGAAAAAAATTATTAGAGCAGCTATTAAAAAAATGAAACCGATACCTATATTTGTCCTCGTGTCAAAAACTATTAACCATACACCCAAACTCTGTAAGATAATTTGAGTAACTATCAAAATCCATCCTCGAATTAATTGGCCTGCATAGAGTTGACCTAATCCCGGCCAAAAAGATGATAAATTGACCGCCAGCCAAGGTTCTTTTCCCGAATTAGATTGAGATAAACTTTGCCATGATTGAGACATGAATTGCTCTTACAACAACCTGATGATACTCGACTTTTGCACCTTTTTAGCTCACATTACCATACACTCTCACATCTATTCCATAATGATTTATCTCGAATTGTTAAATCATTTAACTAAATTTAACTAAAAATTACGGCGTTGCTGAATCAGGGTATGATTTTCAACATGTACGTTCGCAAAGCGGTTCTTTTGGAACATCGCTCTCCCCTTTTAAACTTCCGAATCTATCTCCCTATAACCGGTATTCAACCGGGTGGACTCACTTTTGCAAAAATACGACCATTGAAGGCTAATATCATCTCAGGATAATTACCCTGAATAAAAATCTCCCCTATCCCCCCATCTCCCCACCCTCCCCACCCTCCCCTGATTTATAGATTTACAACAAAAAGATGCACCCTATTCAACCTTCCTCCTGTTCCTGCTCAACAGATAGCAATTGGTCAAGCCCACCCTGAAACTCTTCAACAGAAGCAATAGTAATTCCTTGTCGATGCAAAGTTTTCAAGACAGAGACCGACCCAATCTGGTTAATTTTCTCAACCAACTCCCTTGGCACATCCTCAAATCGTACCTTAAGCACTTCCAAAACAGTCTCTCGACTACTTTGGAGAATGCCTTCTTCTATCCCCTCTTGACGAGCAAGGCGCTCTATACTAGTAACATAGGGCATTGTGCTTTCTTCCTCAAAACGTCTGACTTGCTGTTTAAACCCAATCTGAAAGCTATCCGGTAATGTCATCATCCAGTCGATGAGCCGGAATAATTCTAGGATATCTTGTCTACTATACCCTCGTTGATAAAGACTCTTGGCAATGCTTAATTTGCCCTGATACCGTCCCTGGGGATTTTGAACAGTTTGCTGAGTGGTGCGATGTGCAGCCACAATCACAGCAAAAGGATTAGTGCTTTGTTCTAGTTTAGACAGCTGATAATCTAACAGCTTAGCTACTGGAAACTGCAATAAAACTCGACAACCCCAAATGTCGTAATTGTATTCACTTGGTCGCCAAGACTCCTCATCATCAGCGAGAACAGCTAAACTGACTACCTTCTGTCGATACATATCAAAGATGCGATAGTTGTAGACGTACATCCTTTCCGCAAAGACTGACTGAGCCTGACTCTGTACTTCCACATGAATCAGTACCCACGTTTCTTCACCGTCTTGTCGCCAAACTTTGACCAGTTTATCGGCTTCCCTGCTGCCAATTTCTGCATCTCGAGCCACCTGTTGGAATTCTGTATCAAGAAATTCATAGCCTCTTTCCCAGTCAATGTTACGGTCAATCTCGGGAAAAAAGAATGCCATGAAGGATTCAAAATAGATGGAAAGCGCTTCTTTCCAGGGATTATCGTAATCGGCTCTTGGATTGGTCATTGAGTATCAGAAAACTGAATTATGCTATCTTAGCAAAGCTCTTGTCAGCCAATCCCTATCCAGCCAATTCCTGTTTAACATTTTTAAAAAACGTTGCAGACGCGATCGCAAAGCGGTTCCAAACGAACTTCGCAAAGCGGTTGCAAAGAAACACCGCTAAACCGGTTCTCATAATAATAACGTACACAGGATTTTGTCCCGATTCCCGATTACCGATTCCCTCCTAAACTCTCAAACGCCTTTCAATCCCATTCTCCCAAGAATCACACATCTCCTGAATTGTCACTTCAATCACAGACTGACCATTTTCCACCAGTACTCGTAAACCAGCATTGTCCCCTTGAACAACACCCAGTTGTTGCCAATATTCCTCATCCCCTAACTGTTCTTTTAGATAAGATTCCCAACTTGTTTGCTGTTGAGGAGTTACAGAAACCAGAATCCGACTCCCCCCTTCACCAAATAGCACTTCATCCCAGCGCAGGTCTAACGACTCGGAGCTATAGCCTAGAGTAATGTCTGCCCCCAACTTACCTGCAATACAGGATTCAGCCAACGCTACGACTAATCCCCCTTCAGCACAGTCATGAGCAGAATTTACCCAACCTTGACTGATACCCTCTCGCGTTACGGTTTGGACACGACGCTCTAAATCAAAATCCACTACTGGTGGCTTGCCCGCAACCATGCCATGAATCGTTGCCAGATACTCCGAAGCACCTAATGTAATTTGGGATTTAGTTTGGGATTTAATTTGGGATTGACTATTTTCCCAGTATTTAGTCCCCAATCCTAATAAATAGATTAAATCCCCTTCACCTTGCCAACCTTGACCACAGGTTTTAGTAATATCAGCAATTAATCCCACCATCCCTACCACTGGCGTCGGGTAAATCGACTGAGGATTCCCGTCACTATCAATAGTTTCGTTATACAAGGAAACATTCCCCCCAGTCACAGGAGTGCTCATTTCCCGGCAAGCCTCTGCTATTCCTGCACAAGCCGAAGCCAGTTGCCAGTAACCCACAGGCTTTTCTGGAGAACCAAAATTCAGATTATCGGTTACTGCCAAAGGTTCTGCACCCACACAGCTGAGATTCCGTGCTGCTTCTGCTACCACAGCTTTTGCCCCTTCATAGGGGTCAAGATAAACATAACGGGAGTTACAATCGACCGTTGCCGCCACACCAGCATTAGAGGTTAAAGGTTGAAGGTTAGTTTCGGTCGAACCTCCAACATTCAACTTTTCAACATTCAACTGCTGTAAAGGGCGTAACCGAATCACGGCAGCATCAGCATTTCCTGGCAGAATTAAGGTATTGTTTTGGACTTGGTGGTCGTACTGCCGATAAACCCAGCGTTTCGACGCAATAGTTGGAGTATCTAGGAGTTGACCTAGAATGTCATTCCAACTGTGATGTTTGCTGTTAATCTCAATACCTGTAACATTACAGGGAGGGAGGGATTCCCCATCCCATTCCCAAGCCTTCAATGCATAGTCTGGTGGTTCTGTCAATAGCTCCCGCTGATAAATTGGAGTATTATCGGCTAGAGCAGTAGCTGGGATTTCTGCTGCTACCTCTCCTTGGAACAAAATCCTGACCAAAGGTTCTTCGATTACCTTACCTGCTACCACAGCATGGAGTCCCCAACGGTGGAAAATATCTATCAGTTCCTGTTCTCGACCCTTGTGGGCAACAAACAGCATTCGTTCTTGGGATTCCGACAGCAGGTATTCATAAGGCACCATACCTGTTTCTCGCGCTGGCACCAGGTCTAAATCGAACTCAATACCCAAGCCCCCTTTAGCTGCCATTTCTGAAGTAGAACAGGTTATGCCAGCAGCTCCCATATCTTGAGCAGCTACTACGGCACCGGTTTGGAATGCCTCAAGACACGCTTCAATCAAAGACTTTTCTAGGAACGGGTCCCCCACTTGCACCGCTGGGCGGTCATCTAGGGATTGATCCGTAAGTTCGGCACTAGCAAAACTTGCCCCTCCCATCCCATCTCTACCGGTAGTGGACCCAACATAGAGCACAGGATTTCCAACTCCAGAGGCTCCAGAGGTAACAATTTCTGGAGTTTCCATCAGTCCCAGAGCCATCACATTCACCAAGGGATTACCAGTGTATGCCCGGTCAAAGTAAACTTCACCCCCTACAGTAGGGACACCCACGCAATTGCCATAGTGACTGATTCCTGCTACTACCCCATTAAACAATCGTCTAGTGTTGGCATTATCCAAAGTCCCAAAGCGCAGAGAGTTTAAGACGGCAATCGGGCGAGCTCCCATGGTAAAAATATCCCGTAGAATCCCCCCTACTCCGGTAGCAGCTCCTTGAAACGGTTCTACCGCTGAGGGGTGATTGTGGGATTCAATTTTAAATGCCAGTTGTAGCCCATCACCCAAGTCTACAACACCAGCATTTTCCCCAGGACCAACTAGAATACGTTTGCCTTCTGTGGGAAATTGCTTCAGTAGAGGACGGGAGTTCTTGTAGCAGCAATGTTCCGACCACATCACACCGAACATTCCCAGTTCAGCTTTATTGGGATGACGCCCTAGGCGCTGGACAATTTCTTCATATTCAGAAGGGGTTAAGCCTTCAGCAGCAATCTCTTCTGGGGAAAAGGAGGTCGAGGAATTAGTGGGCATATAACTCTGGCACAGACGGCACAGAGATTATTTTATAGACTATTGAGCCAATTATGATCAATAGCCAGACTTCTTCAGCTCCTTTGGTTCCCGTCCTTTGGATTTTTGCGTGCGATCGCGAAGCGGTTCCAAAGGAACATCGCGTATCAGGTATCAGCTATCAGCTATCAGCTATCAGCTTTTAGTTTTTAGTTTATGCGCTACGCGCACGCTACGCTAACAGCTTATGTGCTACGCGCAGGCTACTTGAGTGGCTATTGGCCAACGGCTGAGCGCTGACTGCTGACCACTGACCGCTGACCACTGACCGCTGACTTCTGACTTCTGACTTCTGACTTCTGCTATACCTTACCAATTCTTTAGCCACAATAAAATCACCCACGTGGGTAATGTCCCGGATATATTCCCCGTATTACTCTGTAAGCATAGCTGCCACTTACAACCATTACACCCCTAAAACCGCAGCTTTATCAATCTATCAATTAATCTATCCATTGGAGGCAAATCCATTATGTCTAGAAATTTTGATCATATAGCCTACTCTGTATCCACCCTAGTTTATCAATACAATTCCTATAGCCCAGACACAATCGAATACGTTTTATTCAATCAAGGACTCCTAGCCGGTCTCGAAAGACAAGCCGAAGCTAGCGACAGTCCAGTTTACTTAGAAGGGTATCAGATCGGACAGAGCTATTAAGTTGTTATCGAGGTTATCCACTTATGGCCTTGCACGCACTGGGGGGAATGGGGGAAGCAATTAGGGTGGTTTCCCCCTCAGCTAATTTCAACTACTAGGCGGATAAACTCGTCCTCGCCACTGAGTCGGTTGTTGCCCAGCAGAAAGGAAAATGCGAACTACAGCCAACGGATCGGCCAGAGGAGATAACCAGAATAACAAAGCAGCAGGGGAAAAGTGTTCTAGACGCTGGTAGCAAGGATAAATTGCCCAGAGCAGAGCTAACCTGATCAACACCAAGAACAAATTTAAACCTGTCGCTGCTAGTAAAGGAATAGAACTATATCCCCCAGCTAAACAGGCGAGTAACAGCACAGAAAGTGGTATAGGAAGACCTTGAACAGATAAGAGCAACCAAAGGTCTTGTCCTAGTTGAGTCCACGAGGTAGCATCTTTTAAATCCAGGGAGCGTCCCCATTCTGCCCAAGTCTGCCTAAACCCTTCGTACATCCGTACCTGAATTAACTTAGACCCATCGAGGAAACCAACTGAGAAACCAGCTCTAGCTGCCTGACGCGCTAGGGTAACATCATCGCAGAAAGAGCTAGCTGCACCTTGATATCCTCCCAACTCAGCTAAAACCGAGCGACGAACTAGGAAGCATTGCCCATTTGCCATCACTGTTTCTGGTCTAGGTTGGCGTACTCCAGCCGATTCACATCGATATAGCAAAGTCATCAGCAGCGCTGGTTGTAACCACCACTCCCCCGGCTCTTGGAGGATAAATTGAGGGGACAAAGACAGCAGCTGATAGCCTTCCTCCTGCGCTGCCTTAACCATAGTTTCCACTAAACCCGGTTGGGGTCTGGTATCAGCATCAATCCCCAAAATCCACTCACTATGCTCTGAGCTTTCTAAGAAACCATTGTGTAATGCCCAAGGACGACCGACCCAACCAGGAGGAAGGGGAGGATCGTTAGTGAGTCGAAAACGGGGATCGAAAAAGCCAGCCTTCTTGACCAATTCCGGTGTACCATCCTCAGAATTACTATCGACGACGATGATTTCTCTTACTGGATAACTTTGACGAGTTAAGCCTTCCAAGCAAGGTGCAATGCGCTCGACTTCATTGAGTGTTGGTACCACGATACTTACCTTACCCAGTAAATCTGGGGTTGGTTCTTGCTTTACCAGAGGTTGACGGCGGGTAGCGCCTTTGAACAGACGAGCCAAAAGAATTAGAGTGGCTATACCCTGAGAAAGGAGCAGGATGAGGGCAATAGCTGCCACAGCGGTTACGTTCACGCTAGCTTTTGTTATAGAGATCCTACAGGTACGGTAACGGTTGTTAAATCAGCAGTAGCGTCTAGTTACGATGCTTCTGGAGCAGACTTTGCCGATTTGTACAGCAGTAATGCTGGTAATATTCCCAACACTAAACCGAGATATACAGGAGTGTAAATCCCACTAGCAAGGCTCATAATCGTAGCAAAAGCCAAGTTACTCAAATAGATAGCTAGAGGTAAGTCTAGGCTGTTACTCGATATCGTTACTGGTTTAAAGCTCCAAATTAAGGTAGCTACACTCATAAATACAATTCCAGTACCTAGCCAGCCTGCAAAATTTTGATAGGGCATCCCAAAAAAAGCACCTGGTTGCTCCCAGATCCAAAACGGTACATTGGTTTGGCTCATAGCGGGATCCAGCACAAAATCCCAGGACGTCAGTAATAGGGCACCAATAGCGATCGCGCCTAAACACTTAGACCAGTTAGGTATGCTCAGATTCCCTAGGCCAACACGGGCGATTAGGTAAGCACTAAAGCCAAGATAGAACCAAGATAAAGGAATCGTAAAAGGAACCAAACCAGCGATTTTGTAGCCTAAACCACTCAAGTAATGATAGTGGCCAAACGGAAAGCCAGTGCTAGTGCCTAATAATTCACTTCCTAGGGAAAGAGCAATAGCTGGCAACATGAAACCTAACCAATGCCAAGCACCACAGACGCGATAGGCATAAATAGATACTGCAATAGTCCCTAAGAGTATATAGGCAGCACCACCGCCAGCCATTGACCAAACTAGGGCTGTTTGTCCGAATTGAGTCAAATGAGTAATAAATTCTGTGTTCGGTAATACTAATAAGATTCCTGCTAAGCCAAAAGCCATGGACAGAATATGACCAACTAAGAAACCCCTCTCGGCAGTTACGGTTTTTTTCATGTAAATAAAGGAGACTCCTTACTAATTGATGGAACTGACCACTGACGTGTTAGTTATTGGTTTTAACTTTGAGCTATCGGAGGCGTTAACGATCACAGGCTTAATCAGTACCAATTTCCTTTAACAGCCTCCAGAGTAGCCAAAGATAGTGCTTCGACCATCTCGAGTAAGGTTTCCTAACTCCATCCCACTTTGCCCGTTCGGCAATGGTGTCAAGGCGAGTTCTGCTACCAGCAGATTTTCCCCTCTCCTCAACGACTAGGGACAGGGCTAGGAACTGGCGGTCTATCCTAGATGCCATCACCATTACAACGAGCGGACTAATGACTATTGCCTGCATTTTAGCGAGTAAATTCCCGATTAACCGGAAATTACTAGGGTATTAACAAAGACTTAATTGTCTGATCCAGAGTCAACCTCACAAAGATTTTAGTAGAGACATTCTACTAGGATAATCTCCTTTAATTTTGCATAAATTGTACTTGACAAAAAGCGAAATGTATGGAAACATATCTAACCCCCCACTCATACCGAGTTGCATTCAAACAAAGTAGATTGGTGGGATAGGGAGATAGGGAGATAGGGAGATGGGGAGATGGGGAGATAGGGGGAAGAGAAAGTATCAATCTTCGATCAGACTACGAATTTCTCTAACTTGTTCGATATACTCCCCATCATTCCAAACTGGTACAACTCCCTCGTAAGAAATCGGTTCAACTAAATCAATCCATGAGCGACAGCCTCCGTACTCTTGGTGGTAGGGAGTGATCACAGGCTCAGGTAACTGATAAGTACGCAACAGCAGTACATATAAAGGTTGACGTGGCTTCCACTTCCAACGCTCACTCACAAATTCTTCATTCCAAATATGATAGGGTAGCAGAGCAGCAACAGTGGATTGCTCCGTTACTGGTAAAATATCAGTAATAGACGCCCAGCTACCAATCCGAACCGTTTCCGGATGCCAACCTGAGGGCACAGGTTTCACAACTCCCCCATAGTCAGGTTTAAGCAAATTAGGCTTTTGATGCTCATAGGTAGGGTAGAGTAAAACCTGGTGGTGAGCCACACTGAAGCAGTTGCCCTGTTCACGAATACCGCCTTTGCGCAACAGCATAATCGTTTTGCCCGCTTCTAAGGCATTAACCGCAACAGCCCATTCTTTCAGGGCATGGGTAGTACTTGAAAGCATAAGTTTAGTAATCGAACTTTTCTGATAACAATAAGAGGTTTGCGTTTTCCTAGGATAGGATGTCAAGATTACTCTCAGTAGGGAATAGGGAGTCGGGAGTCGGGAGTCGGGAGTCGGGAGTCGGGAGTCGGGAGTCGGGGTAAGACAATTGAATGTACCATCTCCCCATCTCCCCATCACCCGATCACCCGATCACCCCATCACCCCATCACCCCACACCTCCCACACTCCCCACCCTCCCCACACTACCGATTCCCGATTCCCGATTCCCGATTCCCAGATCCGCTGTTCCCTTTGCTATACCAACCACCCATGAGTAATTCTGAAGCAAACAACCTTAAAACTATTAATAAAGTTGCCATTGTAGGAGGAACCCACGGCAATGAATTTACCGGTGTATACCTTGTCAAAAAGTTTGATAAATTTCCAGAATTAATCACTAGACCTAGTTTTGAAACCTTGACAAAAATAGGTAATCCCCAAGCCTTTAAAGCTGCTAGGAGATATATTGATACAGACTTAAACCGCTGCTTTGCTAAAAGTGACCTGGAAAATCCTGAGCTTTCTTTGCTAGAACAAACCCGAGCCAAAGAGATGGCTAAAACCCTAGGGCCAAAAGGCAATTCCCAGGTAGATTTTATTCTAGATTTGCACAGTAGCAGTGCTAATATGGGGTTTACTATAATTCTCGTCAACAACGACCCCTTTAATTTACAACTTGCTGCTTATCTGAGTTCCCTTGACCCCTTAGTTAGAGTTTTAAGTTCCATTGAACCAGGTAAAGAAAATCCCTTTGTAAATTCTCTATGTAATTTCGGCTGTTCTATTGAAGTCGGTCCCATTGCACCAGCTAGTCTCAAGGGCGATATTTTTCAGAAAACTGAAGCTTTAATTTACGCCACGTTAGATTATATTGAAGATTATAATAACGGTAAACTTTTATCTAACACTTATCCCCTTACCATTTATCACTATTTCAAAGTAGTTGACTATCCCAGAAATGAAGCTGGTGAACTAGAAGGTATGATTCATCCTCAGCTCCAGGGCAGAGATTATCAAGAACTCAATCCTGGTGACCCCATGTTTCTGACCTTCGATGGCACCACAATTTACTATGAAGAAGAAGCTACGGTTTGGCCAGTATTTATTAATGAAGTTGCCTACTATGAAAAAGGAGTAGCGATGTGTTTGACTAAAAAAGAGATAGTTAGTGTTTAGGGAACAGCGGATCTGGGAACAGCGGATCTGGGAAAGAGATGGGGAGATGGGGAGATGGGGAGAATACATAATTTTATTGCTGATCAAACTCTGATTAATTGCTAATTACTAATTATAGCTTTTTGCTTGTAGCTTAAGTAGAATCCCGACTCCCGACTCCCGACTCCCGACTCCCGACTCCCGACTCCCGACTCCCGACTCCCGACTCCCGACTCCCGATTCCCGATTCCCGACTCCCGATTCCCTACTCCCGATTCCCTACTCCTGACTCTGTAATCCCTGCTGCAATATTTCTAAAACTTTGGCTAAGTTTCCGGCTAATAACGCAGCTTTATTTAACCATAATCCAGGGAAAATTTCTGAACAAAGTATGCCCTCAGGATTGGCTTCCAGTTGAGTATATTCCCCTTCGCTTAACCGAAACCAATCAAATTCACCATCATCAACTCGCCATACCAAATACTCTTGTACTCCATTACGGCGATAAACGTTTAATTTTTTGTGTAAATCAATAGAAACAGTGCTAGCCGCAATTTCTACGATTAACTCCGGCGCACCTTCTACATAGCCATCCTGACTAATTGTAGATTGTCCTCCTACTTTCAGTCTAAGCAGTGCATCGGGTTGAGCTTCATTCTCAAGATCAAGCCTAACAGTACAATTATCTCCTAATTGCAGGTTAGGAGTATAGGTTTGGTAGAAGCCTAACCACAACATAATCTGAGCATGGGGTTCGCCATGTTGTGTAATTCTCAGGGGAGATGCCATGTAAACAATTCCTTCAATTAATTCGGCTTTCTTAAAATCAGCCATAGCGGAATAGCGACGCTCAAATTCCGCAAGGGTTAGTTGATCCCCATTTTCTAAAGGAGGAATAGTGGGGTCCCGAGTAATTGTGGCAGTTGATGTGATCATTTTTGGCTCTACTTTATTTGTTATTTAATATGAAATAGGGAACAGGGGAAGAGTGGGGAGGTGGGGAGATAGGGAGATGGGGAGAATTTTATTGCTGATAAAAGTCTGATTAGCCAATTATAGCGTTTTGCCTGTAGCTTAAGTAGAATACCGATTCCCGATTCCCGATTCCCGATTCCCTACTCCCGACTCTTGAAACCTGATTTATTCCTTGGGCAACCATTCGATATCCAGTAATTGGTCAAGACAGTAGGGACATTCTGAAGGAAAAGTTACGGAATTCTGAGTTTTTATCTTCACAAATCCTAGGGCATCGTTATAGATAGAACTTAGTTCATCATCTAGATAATTACGGAGATTAGTCGTCAGCTTTCGTTTGAGCTGAATTCGGAAGTTATAGATTTCACCTTGCCAGTGAACTGCATTATAGTCAGATTCGCTTGTCCAATAGTGCAGTAATAATAAATGACGGATAACTTGTTCTAAAAGGCTAGCGACAGCATTTTTCTTTTCTCTGCCCAAATCCTCTAACTCCTCAATTAAGTTATCCCAATCTAGTTGATTAAAGTCTTTATTTTTCAGGAGCTTAATGGTTTCTTCTAGCCATTGGGCATCATCAATTTCGTAGAGATTTTTTAAATTAATACTATTCATAGTATAGCGGTTTTTAATTCGGTGACCTACAAAGTTCTGGGTTTTAGGGAACAGGGAACAGCGGATCTGGGAACAGGGAAAGAGTGGGAAGGGTAGGGAGATGGGGAGATAGGGAGATGGGGAGATAGGGAGAATGCAGAATTTTATTGCTGATCAAACTCTGATTAGCCAATTATAGCGTTTTGCCTGTAGCTTAACTAGAATGCCGATTCCCGATTCCCGATTCCCGATTCCCGATTCCCTAAAACCTAGGACTTTGTATCTAACCCAATTGAAAACTGCTAGATCTCAAAAACTTCCGACACTTTCAAATTAATATCTTTAAACCCAGGAGATAACACTAAATCATTCCCAGAAAAGCTACCCACTTCTGTATAAGTATTTCCCTTAAGTTCTAATACCAAGATACTTTGACTTTCCGGGTCCACAATCCAGTATTCAGGAATGCCACAATCCTGATATTGGATTCTTTTCGCAATATAATCTCGCTCTCGTTGTAATTCTCCGGGGCTAACCACTTCAACCACTAATAAAGGCGGTGACATAGAGAGGCGAATGGTATTACGCTTTGATAATTGTTGAATATGCTCTTCTCGGATAATGGTCAAATCAGGATAACGGTTTTTGGGTTCACCTCTAACTTCTAATTCTAATCCTTGGCCTCTGACTCTGTCTGTTCCGAGCATCAACGCAAAAATCAGAAAAATACGATTCGCAATTTGAACATTTACTCCTGACTCGGGAGGCATTTCAATTAACTCTCCATTAAATAACTCATAGAATTTTTCCGAGTTATCATTGTATAATAAATACTCGTCAAAGCTTTGAAATTTATGGGTCAGTTGTACCATCATAGTTCACCTGTAAAGTCCGTGTAAGCATTCAGCTATCAGCTAATGCGCTACGCGCACGCTACGCGCACAGCTATCAGCTAATCAGCTATCAGCTAACACACCCTACTTACTTTTTTGGATAATATAGCAATTCTATTTCCCATGAGGTACAAAGGGATCCCCCTAAATCCCCCTTAAAAAGGGGGACTTTGAGGTTGATAATTGTACCTCATACATGCAATCAACGCTATATTGTGTTCACGTGCAAAGTCCGGTGCGTTACGCCTATCGGCTAACACAAAAGTCCGGTGCGTTACGCCTACCGGCTAACACAAAAGTCCGGTGCGTTACGCCTACTGGCTAACACACCCTACTTACTTTCTTGGATAATAGCAATCCCAAATCAATTGTAATAATTCTTGTTCCCGATTCCCGACTCCCGACTCCCGATTCCCGACTCCCGATTCCCGATTCCCGACTCCCGACTCCCTCGGTGCGCTTTCCGTAGGCGAATTAAATTCGCCACGGGTCGCACCGCTCCCTACTCCCTACTCCCTAATTTCTTAAGACTCCGATACGCTTCAGTTAACGACGTCAAATAAGGTTTAAGGCGACGATCCACGAATTCAAGCATCGGTTGGTTACTCTCCCCCACGGCAAAGGTATAGTAAGCAATATCACTATCGAGTTGAGCCATGAGAGACTCTGCAATTAGCATGGCACCACGGCCACGCCGTTGGAACCGTGGCACCACAAACATCGAGGTATAGCGGATAGTATCCGGGCCAACCCGGTGGTTCACCATCCAACCCACAACCTCTCCTTGATAGAGCAAACCCAAACTGTTGAGGGGTTCTAGTTTTGAGGGTTCCAGAAACGGAGACAAGGATTCAGGATACCAAACCTTTTGCTTTTGCCGTTCGTGAATCCGTTCCTCCTGGGCTGGGGTTAGCTCTGCCCAAGGAAACAGGGTGAAGTCTTTGGGGAAACGATAGTGGTGAACCCAGGGGGCTTGGGCAATATGTTCGCTATCAAATTTTGCCAAAATTAGGGAAATTTTAGGGGTTTCCCATCCCAATCTTTCCAGCAAGGGTTCCAAGGCAACGGTGGTGAGTTCTGTGGCTTGGTAGGATAGCTCCATTTGGGTACAACCGAGTTCCCGGACGTGGGCTTCCAGATGGGTGATTAACCCGCTGCCAACCCCCTGTCTGCGGTTTTCCGGGTGGACAAACAGGGAAAGAATGACCCCACTAGTGGTGTCGGTTTTGGGGTCTTTGCGCAGTTCTGCTACCAGCAAGCCCACCATTTCATCATTTTCCACTGCTGCTAAACCCAGCAGTTCCCCGAGAAGGCTGGCACCTTGCCAGTGGCTAGCAATGCTGGGGCAGGTATAGTCATCGTATTCTAAGGAAGCAGCAGCATCAAAGTTTTCGAGCCACTGATAGGTAATTTGGGGGGAGTAGGTGGTGGTCACTGGCTTTGGGAATCGGGAATCGGGAGTCGGGAATCGGGAATCGGGAGTCGGGATCGGGAGTTGGGAATCGGGAATCGGGAATCGGGAATCGGGAATCGGGAACGGGAATCGGGAATCGGGAATCGGGAATCGGGAATCGGGAATCGGGAATCGGGAATCGGGAATCGGGAATCGGGAAATTAATCGTAGGGTGGGCAGTGGCTGTTGCCTGAAATTGGCTAGCAGCCGTGAAGCGTTGGATCAGCGACTGCCCACCAGACAGGAACTTTTTTTACTCTCTGTGTCATGCAGCCAGCAAATGCGATCGCTTCCATTTTCAGATGGGGAGATGGGGAGGAATCGTAGGGTGGGCAGTGGCTGTTGCCTGAAATTGGCTAGCAGCCGTGAAGCGTTGGATCAGCGACTGCCCACCAGACAGGAACTTTTTTTACTCTATCTGTCATGCATTACCAGATGCGATCGCTTCCATTTTCAGATGGGGAGATGGGGAGGAATCGTAGGGTGGGCAGTGGCTGTTGCCTGAAATTGGCCAGCAGCCGTGAAGCGTTGGATCAGCGACTGCCCACCAGACAGGAACTTTTTTTAGTCTATCTGTAAACCATGCTTCAGATGCGATCGCTTCCATCTTCAGGATGCATCTAATATTATTACTGTTTTACCCAGTGGATGGAACGGCCATCTTGGTGAAATATCTTGGTGGCACGGGCATCTTGCCGGTTATCAATATTCCCTGGCAGGCAGGATCCCCACCCCACTCCTATTTCATGCCGCCCCTGATATAAAGGCTTCTGCCAACGATATATAGCACTACACATCAAAGCTAGGACATTGATACAGGCCGCAAAAGCTGTTGTAGTAAACTTTTGGCTTTTGCCTTTTGCCTCTTGCCTTGCACTATAAACCGAAAAAGAAGCCTGCTCCACCATGCCACTGGGGTAGCAAGCTCCTTTCAAGTCAGCCCTCAGTTTCGAGTGCGACTCTACCTTCTTCGACTAATGCCCGCCCAGCACGCCCGTGCCAGGTAACCGAAAACGAGTTAGTGGCACAGGTAGCTCGGAAATTCATCCAGGCAAATCGCCCGCCATCCGAGACCAAAAAGGGGTTTTGACATTTTGATCGGATAGTGGTAAATCAAGGGCACTACTCGGCGTCGTCTCCCGCAAAAGGATGGTGTGCCTGCCCCCATTTCCCGGCGGCACAGTACTGGGAGAGAGACTCGGAGACTGACTCCTCATTTTGCCTTGCTACCCCGTTACGGGGCACAGGAGCAGTCTGTTTGGGTAGGAGTTTTTTCTTGGGCATGGTTTCATCTCCATAGAATTAAACTTTCTGTGGTTTTGCTTATTGAGTTGGCTCAGGCTGTGTCAATAGGTTTTTTCTTACGTTTTGTTACGTGGGGAGTCGGGAGTCGGGGAGATGGGGAGATGGGGAGATAGGGAGATGGGGAGATAGGGAGAGAATCGTAGGGTGGGCAGTGGCTAGGAACGGAATTGGTAAGCAGCCTAGTGAATAATCAGCCACTGCCCACCAGCCGCTGGAAGTATTTTTTTTAGAGATAGGGTGATGGGGTGATGGGGAGTTTGATTAGAATGTGTAGTGTGCGCTATGGGCATAATCTGATAGCTAATAGCTGATAGCTTACCTATAATCAATCCCATAACCTTTGAATTGGATAAGCATCAAACTTGACATCTCTACTAATTAAAATAAGAGAGTGATTGATAGCTTGAACAATTAACCTTCTATCAAAGGGGTCGCGATGATTCGACGGAAAAGGAAGTGCTGAATATAACTCAATATCTTTATCGAGAATGGGTAATAGTTTAATATTGGTAGATTGCAATTCTTGAAATAAATCTCCAATAGGTCGATTAATTTGCAACTTACCAATATTAATTTTAATAGAAATTTCCCAAAGGCTAACAATACTAAAATACAGGTTTGTTTGGGTATCAATAATACCCTTGACTTTAATCGATAGACGAGTATCACCTAGTAAATACCAAAGAAAAGCATTAGTATCGAGAAGAGCTTTAATTTTACATATATTCCGCCAAATCTTCTAATGGTTCATCAAAATCATCTGACATAATGATTTGACCTGCCCAACTACCATAACCGTGAGTGGTTCCTATCTTTTCCTGATCAGATTGTGTATTATTTGGATAGTTTTCTCGTAAATAGTCTGCATAATGCAATAGTTCCCTCTTGAGATGTTCAGGCAGACTAATAACGACTTTCCATAAGGCTAACTCAGTATTCATAACGTTTATTTTAAGCAGTAACGTAGGGAGTCGGGAATCGGGAATCGGGAATCGGGAGATTAATCGTAGGGTGGGCAGTGGCTACGGGCGGCAATTGGCAAGCAGCGGTGAATATATGATCAGCCACTGCCCACCAGAGGCGGAAGTATTTTTTTTAGTCTATCTGTCAAGGATTGGCAAATGCGATCGCTTCTACTCAAGAATGGTAGGGTGGGCAGTGGCAAGAATCCCGAAATTGGCAAGGTTAGTGAAGAGCTGATCAGCCACTGCCCACCAGAGGCGGAAGTATTTTTTTACTCTATCTGTAAACCATGCTTCAGATGCGATCGCTCTCTACTTCAGGATGCATCTGATTCAAGCTGTTTGACCCAGTGGGTAGAATGGGAATCGAATGTAGAACAGGCATCTTGCCTGTTTCCAAATGCCATGAAACAGGCATCGAATGTAGAATGGGCATCGAATGTGGAACCGGCATCTTGCCGGTTTCCAAATGCCATGGAACGGGCATCGAATGTGGAACCGGCATCTTGCCGGTTACAATTCTCAGAAAATCAAGACTAGCCCGTCACACAACTACTCAGCGTCGTCGCCCGCAAAAGGAGCACCCATCGGGATCCCCCTGCCGCCGCCTGCACGAGCCGGTGCGATCGCATTAGCATCTGCTGTTGAAGCATTCGTCACAGTTTCACGCTGAACAGGAGCAGCTTGAAGGGGAGTTAGTTTCTTAGTTTTCATGATTTTTATCCAGAATAAATTATTCTGAATAAATTCTAGCCTTTGTATTTGACATGTCAACCTAAAATCTAGCGGTTTTTAATTGGATGAGGTACAAATTATTGGATTTTAGGGAACAGGTAACAGTAATTAAATCGGTAATCGGTAATCGGTAATCGGTAATTGGGAATCGGGAACAGGGGGAAAATTATGTGTACCTCATTAGGTTATAAACCCCTATAGCAATTTGCCGATAAGTTAATTATGATAATGTCGCACAAAAGCTCAATTAAAATTATTAATTTGTAATAATTATTAACTTATTTTGGAGGCCAATTGCTCTATTGACTGTTCCCTGTTCCCTATTCCCAGATCCGCTGTTCCCAGATCCGCTGTTTCCTAAAAAATAACTATGTACTTAAATAACTCGCCAACCGTTATGGAAACCAATCGTCATCCAAAGCTTGGCTAAGATCAATTTCCGCTTCTGGAGGAAGTGTAAACAGTTTAGAAACAGATTTTACTGCACTAGGATAAGCTTTTTTGTATAAAGTTTCTAGTTGAGGACAAAGGCTAGGGCTATCCTCAATAATAGTTTTAATTTGGGTGCGAAAGTTAACAACTTCAGCTGCCCAATGATTCCTATTGCGTTCTTGTTCAGACTTCCAATAAGCTAGTTTCAGCAGGTGTTCTAAAAGACGGGTTAAAAGACTCAATAATGCTCGCTTTTCACTTTTACCCATGCTTTCAATTTCTTCAATTAAATTATCCCAGTCCACTTCACTAAAATTACGGTTTCGGAGATTTTCTACGGTTTCGTTTATCCATTGATAGTAGTCAGTTTCATAGGATGTGTATGGTTTCATGAGCAGTAGAATCTGGGTTGTAAAGTCATCGATTTCCGAAAAAGGCATGCATGCTAGAGGCAAGAGGCATGCATGCTAGAGGGGCAAGAGAATCGTAGGGTGGGCAGTGGCTGCGGGCGGTAATTGGCAAGCAGCCGTGAATCTATCATCAGCCACTGCCCACCAGACAATAACTACTTTTTTTGAGTCTATCTGTAAAGCATTGGTAGATGCGAGTCACGCGTTTCGGCAAAGCCGACGCTTCCCGTTCGCGAAGCGTGGCCAAACGCGCCCCGCGTGGCCCAAAGGCCAAGGCCTCAGCTTCCGCGCTTATGCGAACGCTTCCATCTTCTAGGCTAATTGTAATATCTGTGGAATTGGTAACTCTTTATTAACTTGCCTATAGGCGTACACCAAATCCTCTAAAACTTCCTTAGCATTCTCAAGAGCTTCCTCATAGGTTTCACCATGTGTCCGAGCATATTTTCCCCATTCCGGTAAACTAGCCACATAAGAGTTATCTTCTTCTGACCATTGAATTAAAATACTATATTTCATGATTCATCCCCCTGTTCTAACTGCGACCCTTGTTTAAGTACTGCTATCACATCTTTTTCTTGATAAGGTTTGGCGTCTTTACTATCTTTACCAGACAAAACTACAGGATTTTTATCAGTGGATGCACCCAGTAATAATGACTACCTTTTCCTCGCTTAGGCAAGAGGGTAAATTCTGCTTTGGTGCAACATTTGTTTTAATTCTCTTACTTTTTTCGGCATCTTACAATCATATAGGGATCCTAAATGAATTGTGAAAATTTTTGTTCCCTGTTCCCTGTTCCCTGTTCCCTACTCCCTACTCCCTACTCCCTACTCCCTATTCCCTATTCCCTTTTTCCGTCACTTCTGTATACTTTAGTAGCAAACAAATTTTCTAATTGTTTCATGAACATAGGGATTTTATACACAGGGGGCACCATTGGTTCTGTGCAGGGACCCGATGGGCTGTATCCACTAGATACTGCTGGTTTCCAAAAGGCGTTTGATGAGAATATTCTGCCGATAATTCAAAGTCAATATCCCGATTGTACCATTGGCTATATTGATATCGGGTTTGGTCCGAATAACAGCACTCTCGACAGTACCAACTTGCAGCCGAAAGACTGGTGTAAAATAGCGATCGCAATCCTGGAAGCCTACGATAGCTATGAGTCTTTTATTGTGCTCCATGGCACGGACACCATGGCTTGGACGGCTTCGATACTGTCGTTTTTGATGACGGGGCTGGATAGCGAAGGCAACTATAACGCTTTGTTGAGCAAGCCGTTGGTTGTCACTGGCTCCCAACTGCCACTATTTGTAGAGAAAGCCGACTCTTCCTATACTGTACGCTTCAACACCGATGCACTCCAAAACGTCTGTGGTGCCGTAACTTCCTGTTGTGAAGGTGTACCGGAAGTGTGTCTGTACTTTGATTCCACCTTAATGAGGGGCAATCGCACGGTCAAGACCAACGCCAGTGAATTCAAAGCCTTCTCTACTCCTAACTATCCCAATATTGGGGAATATGGCTTAGACTTTGATGTGGACAACAAAGTCGTGCGCCCCTTGCCCACAGACCCCTCCCTGGCACTCTCCGTCCAGGGCGAGCCTGCTTATGACGCTTTATCAGCTCAACTGACCTACATTAACGATAATATTAACAGCATTACCGTTGTTCCCTTTGCCGCTTTCCCTGCCTATTATGATGTCTCTGCTGACCCCAATACCAGCGTACTTGGGGATATGCTGGCGGCCTGTATTAATCAGGGAGTCGATGGTTTAATTCTGGAGTCTTATGGAGCAGGGAATTTCCCGTCTGGCAATCCAGAAACTCCTGAGAATGGGGCGATTTACAAAACTCTTGACGAAGCTGATAACAATGGAACGGTGATCGTTGACTGTACACAGGTTCTCAGCGGGATTGTCAATTCCCAGACTTATGCAGCAGGGTCCTGGCTGAGTCAGGTAGGAGCAGTTGGTGCTTATGATATGACCCCAATTGCCGCTGCCAGCAAGCTAACCTACTTAAAGCTGTTAGCTAAATACTATAACTGGGATCAATACAAGATTAAAGAACTGATGATGACCAATCTCGTCGGCGAGATTATGGATGTCAATGTTCTTGATGCCAGAGGAGAGGGCTTCTTAGCGCCGGGAGAGACAATTATGGCTCTCGATGGCACTGCCATTTTGACCAACGAGCCCGGACAAGGTCCAGTCTTAACTGGCACTAGCTTAGAAGAGCCTTTCGTTTTCCTTGAGGAACCCAGCTCTGCCAAGTTGCCTGGTCAATTGCATATGCAAGAAGACGGTCAATTAATCTTCTATGACCGGGATAACCAAGCCATTTATCAGGCCGGGGGCGAACCAGATCCTAACACCCGCTCATCCAAGCTGATCCTAGAAGGTGAAACTACCGATGGTGGCACCAAGCTTTATATTCAGAATTACGGCAAAGAGCCAGTCTATATTTATCCCGAACCGATTTCTCTCGAAAAGTCCGATGGTAAGGGCAACCATAAATCCCATGGTAAGGACAAGAATAAATCTCATGGTAAGGGCAAGCATAAATAATATCAAGTCCGGTTGAATACCCATAATTAACAGTAGGGTGGGGAGATGGGGAGATGGGGAGATGGGGAGATGGGGAGATGGGGAGATGGGGAGATGGGGGAGATTTTGATTAAGCGATGCAGCGCGGTCTTGGGGGTTTCCCCCATGAGCGACTGCATCAAGACAGGGTAATTATCCGGACATGATAATTAGAATCGTAGAATCGTAGGGTGGGCAGTGGCTAAAGGGATTGGTAAGTTTGGTAAATGGATCAGATGCACTGCCCACCAGACAAGGAGAAAATCCTAGGGTGGGCAGTGGCTAAGGGGATTGGCCAGCTTGATGAATCGATCAGATGCACTGCCCACCAGACAGAAACTACTTTTACAAAGGGCGATCTTCCAAAAGAACCGCTTCGTGATTCTCCTAGACAGACGCGACACGAACACATTTTCCTAGAAAGCTATCCGGTTGCTTACGGTAAAATATCTCGGGAGTAAGGGGTAAGAGGGGCAATAAAATAAACAATTAACTATTGAGTGATTTGAAAATAGCAATCCCTGTAGGAATTGTGATAATTTTTGTTACCTGTTCCCTACTCCCTACTCCCTACTCCCTTTGCTAAACATTGCTCACAATCACGATAACAGTAGCACTCGCAATTAAGCCAAAAGCTAACTGAATCACCCATTGTGTGGCTTGTTGGTAATTGCTAAATCTTTCATCAAACTTTTTTACTTCATCTGAAAGCTCATCAAGTTTTCGGATTACATCAGTTAATGTCGGCTCTGGATCTTGATTGTGGTTCGGTTCTGGATCAGTAGTGAGTGTCATCGTTAAACTGTTATAATTATAACTATGATTATAACAAATTGGCGGTGCGATCGCACAGCATTTTACTTATATATAGCCAAGTATAATGTGCATTAATATGCGCTGTAATTACTACATAAAAAACTCAAAATAATCCCAAATTATTTTGAGTTTTTTATGTAGTAATTATGATAATTTTTGTGCCCTACTCCCTACTCCCTACTCCCTACTCCCTACTCCCTACTCCCTACTCCCTATTCCCTATTCCCTATTCCCTACTCCCTTTATTCTATACTAATAGAGTCACTATCTTGAAAGCATCATGATTGCTGATAAAATTCCAAATTACATTTCACAAGAACACTATCTATCCCAAGAAGAAGAAAGTCCCATCAAACACGAGTATAGTGATGGAGAAATCTATGCCATTGCTGGAGCCAGTGATGCCCATGTTACTATTGCCGGTAACTTATTTGCACTGTTAATAAATCATGTCAGAGGCACTGGTTGTCGGGTTTATATGGCAGATATGAAAGCGTATGTTGAAGCCGCCAATAGTTATTACTATCCCGATGTTATGGTAACTGGCGATGCTAGAGATAGAGAATTGAAAAATTATAAAAAATATCCTTGTTTAATTGTCGAAGTCTTATCTACCAAAACTGAAGCCTTTGACCGGGGTAACAAATTTTATGACTATCAAAAATTAGACACATTGGTCGAATATGTCCTAATTAGCCAAGACCATCAACGTCTAGACTGCTTCCGCCGTAATGCCCAGAAAATTTGGACATTACAATTTTATGATCCAGGAAGTGAGATTCATCTAGAAAGTGTGGATTTTCGTACGAGTCTTGAGGCTTTGTATGAAGATGTATAGCGGTTTTAAATTAGGTGAGGTAAATTTTTTTAGGGAACAGGGAACAGATAAGAGGCAAGAGGCAAGAGGCAAGAGGCAAGAGGCAAGAGGCAAGAGGCAAGAGGGTGAAAATTATTTGTACCTCATTAGAATATAAACCGCTATAACTTTTCCAAAATGATTCAATGCCCAAGAAAATTAGAGAACTCAAATCAATGCTAAAACAAGCTAGTTTCTCTTATCGTTCAGTACAAAATTGATAATCGTAGGGTGGGCAGTGCCTAGTAATGCGATCGCTAGCTAATTTTTTCGTTGGTGGGCAGTGCCTAGTAATGCGATAACTAACTGTTATAGCACTACGCATTAAAGTTAGGACATTGATACAAGCTGAAAACCTTGTGTAGTAAACTTTTGCCTCTTGCCTCTTGCCTCTTGCCTTGCGCGTAGCGCTATATTATTGGTTTCAAGCACTGCCCACCCTACCTAACTAGGACATTAAATAAAGACCAAATTATCAGGTAATAGTTAACTGCTAATCTAACCAAAAAAATACCAAAAATTACACATAATTGAGTATAAATTTTGCAAAATAAAATATTTGTAAATAAATGTAAAAAAAATTTTTTTCCTTGCATTTTTACGATTATTTATGTATAGTATAAAAGGTGACGACTGAAACTAATAACCGCGCTGGATATGCCTCTTAACCATCCCCAGCGCGGCTTTCCTCCCAACCAAGTAGGAGCTACTTCCATAATGGCACCAAAAAATCACAATTATCTCTGTGGAATGGGCATCTGGTGGAATGGGCATCTTGCCCGTGACCATGATCGGCATCTGGTGGAATGGGCATCTTGCCCGTGACCATGATCGGCATCTGGTGGAATGGGCATCTTGCCCGTGACCATGATGGGCATCTGGTGGAATGGGCATCTTGCCCGTGACCATGATGGGCATCTGGTGGAATGGGCATCTTGCCCGTGACCATGAGTGGTGGTGCGTTACGGGGCTACTGGCTACGACGTTGAATATGATGAGAAGGCGGGCCCCTAACACCTCATAAGGGTAGGTTTTTTACAAAGACCTCAGGTGTGGGGTGTGGGGTGACCGGGTGTGGGGTGTGGGGGTACAGACAAGCGATGCAGCGCCGCTTTTTCGTTGTTTTCCTTTTCCTCTCCCTCTGGGTCGCCCCATGTTTGACCTTAATGTAAAAAACCTACCCCTGTAAGGCCCCTAACACACCCTACTTTTTGACCCTGGGGTATCTAATCCTCAATAATGCGAACGCGCCCCGCGTGGCCAAAAGGCCAATCGCGTAGGCCACGCGGGGCGCGTTCGCAAACTGCTGAAACTTAGCCAGATTTGATGTATTATTTCCCCTATTACAAATTTGCGTGCTTATGGGTGGAATAATACAAAACTCCCCTTTGAATTAAGAATGGTGAATGTAGAATTTAGAATTTGGAATTCACCATGCTGGATTCACCATGCTGGATTCTGACAGACAACCTTGGCCAAAAGGCCACCCTAGGCGAACAACCAAATAACTTTCAACCTTAAACCTTAAACCTTAAACCAATAACCTTTAACTTTTAACTTAAACCCAAGGGACTTAAACCAAAGAGCGAACAAGTTTAAAAAAAAATGGATAAATTCATCTAATATTCATAGAAATATAATCGGTTTTTGAATAAAATTCAGGAATAGTAAACTACTAGTTATAGTCTAGGTCTGGACTCTTACAATGTCTTGATTTTCGGTATGCTTATTTTTAATTAAGCAAAGAAAAAAATTTTAATTTTGTCAAAGGTATTGTAGGATGTAGTTTGGGTTTAAACCCTAAACTAGCAAGGCTTTTTTGTATCTGTTAGTGCCTGTTGAACTGTAGCAACACGACTGCCTCACTATGACCCAATTGAATTATTGGTTGAAATCCTTAGGAATGCTAACTGTAGCTGTGCTCACTACGGTATCTCCTATTACCTCTAGAAAAGCTAACGCTAGAACAGTTGCGGACTTAAGGCAAGAGGGAAAATCTTTGGAAATTTCTGTGCTTCCTCCAGAGACAGCTCCGACCGATTCCATTAAAATCCCTGTTCCCCCTCCGGAAACGAACAAGAATGGCATTTGTCCGGAGTTTCTGCCACCAGTGATTGACTCGATTATCGATCATCCTTCCTTGGCGAGAGGGAAATGGGGGATTGTGGTTGAATCATTATCGGAAGAGAAGGTTTTCTACAGCCACAATGCTAATCAATACTTGATCCCTGCTTCTAACATCAAACTATTAACTACAGCGGCAGCATTAAACAAGGTTCATCCCAATACTCCTATTCGATCTAAGTCAATGAAAGAATGGGTGAAGATAACGAATCTAAAAAGCCACAATAGTTATGCTGATACGTTATTGCGCTATATTGGCGGGTCGGAAGCAGTGCAGGATGCTTTGGCAGAATTGGGAGTTGACCCTAATAGTTATCGACTGGTAGATGGGTCTGGCTTATCCCGGAAAAATTTAGCGACTCCGGAGGCATTTATAAGCACTCTCAAAGGGATGAGTGATGCCAATAATAACCAAGTTTTTCTAGCTTCTTTACCGGTTGCGGGAGTGAGCGGTACTCTCAAAAATCGGTTGCGTCATCCCTCTACACAAACCAAAGTTCAAGCCAAAACCGGCACCCTCAGAGGAGTTAAAGCTCTGTCTGGATATCTCGAACATCCCGATTACGGCACTATCGTGTTTAGCATCATGGTTAATCAACCATCCCAGTCAGGTAAAGTCTTAGAAAAGGGAATTGATGAGATTGTTATGCGCTTAACTCAGCTGATGCCTTGTAATTCATAGAGAGTGTGTGGGGAGATGAGGAGATGGGGAGATGGGGAGATGGGGAGATGGGGAGATGGGGAGATGGGGAGATGGGGAGATTTTTATCAAGGGTAATTATCCGACTCCCGACTCCCGATTCCCGACTCCCGATTCCCGATTCCCGATTCCCGATTCCCTGTAACAATCCGATCAAAATACCAATTCAATACTGGAGCGAGCAAACTATGGAACCGGCCTAGTAATGTCATCTCGAATCCTGGCATGATCCCAAACTGCTTTTTCTCAATACCTCGTACAATCTGATCAGCTACGGCAGTTGCACTCCACATCTGGGCACTGCCAGTAATCATCTTAGTTTCCAGGGGCTTGGTTTTATTTTCGGCTTCCAGTTGTGGGGTATCGGTATCGGGAGGATAGACAATAGAAACATGAATACCTTGGGGCTTTAACTCACCCCGCAAGGATTCCGCTAAACCCCGCAGGGCAAATTTACTGGGACTGTAAGGGGTATAGCCATAAATACCAATCAGTCCAGCACCGGAAGATAGCAGTACAATATGACCCTTGTGTTGCTTTACCATGGTGGGTAGTACTGCTTTAATTGCATAGAGGGAACCAAAATAGTTAACTGCCATGGTTTGTTCAAATACCTCTATGGGCAGCTCTTGGAAGTAACCGGGATGAGCAATACCAGCGCTAGTGATTAATAGGTCAGCAGGACCGATTTGGTTAATTGCTTGCTCAATAGCTGCTTCTACCTGTATCTGCTGGGAAACATCAGCAGAAATAGTGAGAATTTTTGGTTGCGGATGCGATCGCAAAGCGGTTCCAAAGGAACATCGCATCCCTTCAATCTCGACTTTAGCCTGCTCTAGCTTAGCTGTATCCCTAGCAATCAAGGTCAGATTAGCTCCCTTCTGGGCTAATAATTTGGCAGTAGCTTTGCCAATCCCACTGGAGCCCCCTGTGATAATGGCGTGCTGTTGATTGAAGGTCATGGTTGAATCTATAGGGAACAGGGAGTCGGGAACAGGGAACAGGGAATCGGGAATCGGGAATCGGGAATCGGGAATCGCTATATCTGGAAATCGCTATAGGATTATGGGATGTTCCTTTGGAACCGCTTTGGGAAGGCACTCTTATCTAGAGGTTCTGATCGTAATCAGGTATAGCACTAGGCATGAAGGTGTTTGACATTGATACAAGCAGCAAAAGCTGTGATAGTAAACTTTTGCCGTCTTGATGCAGTCGCTCATGGGGGAAACCACGGCAGTCGCTCATGGGGGAGACCCCCAAGACCGCGCTGCCTCCCCAAGACCGCGCTGCATCGCTTTTGCCTTTTGCCTTTTGCCTTTTGCCTTGCCTGTAGCGCTATACACCAATTTTTTCCCTATTCCCAGATCCGCTGTTCCCTGTTCCCTAAAGAATGAATTATGCGATCGCGGATTCGTTTACCGCCACTTCCTTATCCTTAGCCGGTAAAGGTGATGGTTTATTAGTCATAAATTCAGCCAGCTGAGCCTCAATTTGGTCACGGACAATTTGGCGATATTCGAGGAAGTGTTCCGCGTAGGCACAAACCACAAAGAAAGAGCCCACCACTTTCGGTTTCTGCTGGATCAGCTTAAACAGACTATTCCAGAAGGTCCAGCGGGTCTTACGGACAACCCCTTGTCGCCAGCATAGAGTTAGTAGCGCCCGGATAGTTATCCAATCGATCCGACGAGGTACAGCATGCCTCGGTAGACCAAGCTTCATAAAGTGGTTGTAGGTGCGGTTTAAAAATCGCTCTGGATCATACAGAGTCCAAAACGCCTCGACATATTCACGAGCAATTTCTTCCACTGGCCGAGTTGGAACAAAATTGATCAAAGTGGTTTGGTTAATATTAGCCCCACCATCGAGAAGTCGTCCTTCTTTTTCAAGGCGATGCCACAGAGCAGTATTAGGCAATGCCTGCAACATACTAAACAAGGCAATAGGAATCGAGGTTTTCTCAATAAATTGGACAATGCGATCGCCTGCGCCTGGTTTTTCTCCATCAAAGCCCATGATAAACCCTGCCATCACCCTCAGACCGGCATTGGTAATGGCATCCACTGATTCACTCAGAGAATCCCGAGTATTTTGGAACTTTTTAGTCAGGGTAAGGCTGTCTTCATCAGGAGTTTCAATGCCCAAAAAGACCACTTTGAAATTACAATCGACCATCAGGTCCATCAGTTCTTGGTCTTGAGCCAAATCCACTGAAGCTTCTGTGATAAAGCTAAAAGGATACTCATGTTCAGCCATCCAGACCTTCATGGCTTTCAGCAGAATCTTGACATTGCGCTTATTGCCAATAAAGTTGTCATCGACTAGAAAAATCCCCCCTTGGAAATTCAGTTCTAAGAGGCGTTCTAGTTCAGCTAACAACTGCTCGGGAGCTTTAGTACGGGGTTTGCGACCGTAGAGGACAATAATATCGCAGAATTCGCACTGAAATGGACAACCCCGAGAGAACTGGATTGCCATAGTGTCATAGGCTTCCAGGTCCAGAAGATCAAAGCGGGGGATTGGGGTTTCCGTAACATCCGGCTTCTCACCATTAGCACGGAAAACCCCTTGACTCTCGCCCCGTTCAATCGCTGAGACAAACATCGGTAGGGTAATTTCCCCTTCATCCAAAATCAAGTAATCTGCCCCAGCCGCTTCAGGTTCGTGGGGTGAGGTAGTCGGGTAAGGACCACCAACGGCTACCTTTTTCCCACGGCGCTTAGCTTCCTGAATTAGCTCAAGGAAATCCTTTTTCTGGACGATCATACCTGAGAGAATCACCATCTCAGCCCAATCCCATTCTGCCTCCGTTACCTCAGATACATTGCGGTCAACCAGTTTAAAGGACCATGTCTGAGGTAATATCGCTGCTACTGTCACCAAACCTAGGGGTGGCATCAGTGCCTTGCGATTCACCAACTCAATGGTTTTCTCCATTGACCAGAAACTTTTCGGAAACAGAGGATATAGCAATAAAACTCGCATAAGTGGCACCTGAAACGATAGTTAGGTTTTCCGGAATTGATTTATCAGAATGTATCAATTGATCACAGCTGGCTTAACTTAACCAGAGTTGGAAAGATGTCGTTGGCGGATTACCTGTCAGCCACTAACTATTAGGTTAGGTAAATATTAGGTAGGTAACGGGGTGGGAGACTTTTCCCCAGTTAGTTAGTTGCTAAGGCTTGCTAATATATATAGTCTGATCCCCGAGTTAATTTCCACTCAATCCGCCAACGGGGTTTGTAATCTGTAAGTTGCCAGTCCTTAGATTCACCTGTCAGTAATTATACTTAGCACCGGTCTAAACTGAGCGTTAAATTTCTTCTCCCCCCTTAATAAGGGGGGATCATCTCCTCTTCTCCCCCCTTAATAAGGGGGGATGGGGGGGTGAATCTCCTCTTCTCCCCCCTTAATAAGGGGGGATGGGGGGGATCATCAATAAGCTCAGGTTATGACCGTGTGCAGTATAGTTACTATAAGATAGTTACTCTTAGTTACTCTAAGGGTGATGTCTGGGTACTATCGTCCTGCTGAAGCTTTGCTACTTCTTGAGCCAGGGTGTTCACCGTAAAGCGAATTTGCTCCTCCGTATGGTTACAGGTGATAAAGAAGCGCAGGCGGGCAGCATTTTGCGGCACCGATGGATAGAACATAAACGGGACATTGATGCCACGCTTAAAGAGATTCTGAGACAGTTGCACCGACTTCAACGCATCCCCCACAATAATTGGAATCACTGGAGAGTCTTTACTCGTCCCTGTGTTGAGTCCCTGTTTCTGGGCTAATTCCAGGAAAAGTTTAGCTCGCTGGTGCAACAGTGCAACTCGATCTGGTTCTGCCTTGAGTAGCCTTATGGAAGCCAGCACGGAGGCTGCATTAGGAGGAGCTATGCCAACACTATAGACAAATCCCGGGGAGGTATACTTGAGGTATTCTACCACAGCAGCGCAACCAGCAATATAGCCACCGCAGCTAGCAAAGGACTTGCTGAGGGTACCCATCCACAAATCTACATCAGCGGGATCAACCCCACAGAACTCACCAACCCCTCGACCGTGTTTGCCTAGTACCCCGATGGAGTGAGCTTCATCTACCATCAGGAAAGCTTTGTGGCGTTTCTTGACTGCAATGAACTCAGGCAAGTCGGGAATGTCACCATCAGTACTGTAAACCCCTTCGATCACAATCAGTACCCGTTGATAGTGTTGACGACGCTCCTGGAGTATTTTATCCAATGCCTGACAGTCATTATGAGGAAAAGCAATAATGCTCGCTCCCGATAGGATGCATCCCTGTAGAATACTGTTGTGGCTCAGAGAATCATGTAAGATTAGGTCATTTTTGCCAAATAGGTGACTAATAGTAGTTACGTTAGTAGCATGACCGCCTACATAGACGATACTATCCTCAGTACCAATAAAGTCAGCAATTTCTTTTTCTAGCTCTCGATGTAAGGGTTTTTCCCCTGACAACAGACGGCTAGCACAGGCGGAGGTACCATAACGATCTATGGCATCCTTTGCTGCTTGAGAGATAACTGGGTCACCACACATTCCTAGATAATTGTAAGTGGCATAATTAATCAATTCCCGGCCACCAATCTGTGTGGTATTGTTGACAACCCGCTCTTGGGGGGTAAAGAAAGGATTGTTGACCCCCAGCGCTTTGATTTCCTCCTGTTGCAATTGCAGTTTGCGGTATTCTGGGTATAGGTGGAAATGGTGGTATTCCGGTGGGATATCTTGATTGTCTAGCTTTTCTGCATCTTGATTTGGGATGAGACCGTTTTTAGCCGATATATGACCATTCGTTTCCGGTATTGACCTCCCTGAGGAGGTTTCTAGGTTAGCTTGCGAGTTTGCTGTTGGTTGTTTAGCAACGTATTCCGCCAAATACTCAGCCAATGCCTCAATATTGTCGTGATCCCATAAAAGCGTTGGGGAAAGCCGATGTCCGAGGAAATTCTCCAGCTCTCCGGATAAGTTAACAGCTTCAATAGAATTTAAACCATAATCGGTAAAATCCCGATGAATATCGATTTCTTGGGCATCCAGCTCAAGTACGTCTGCCAGCTTGGACACTAACCAAGTGGCAATGCTTGATGCTCCTTGAGATAATTTTGGGGAACTGACGGTAGATTTGTGATCACTCGTAACCACAGTGGCCGGTGAGCTTTCTTTCCCGTTCCAGACCTGGTTCAACAATTCCATGTTGCACTCCTTCACCACACTAAAAGATTAAATCACCCAACTCCAGTTACTGGCACTGAGTGATCGTCTGGCCTTACCCCTGCATGACTTTTCGATCATTGAGCCTAGTTGTGAACCTTCAATCTCAGCTAATAATGTTCTAAACAGAGATTATCGCTCCATTTAGCGTTAGTTGCCACTGTTGAAGCCAATGAATTGCTATTTTTGGGGTTGACTTGATGGTTATTTTGCCATGAACTACCAAAACTTGTGAAAAATTCTATCAATCAAGTCAAGTCTACCCTCTTGCGCCGATAGCATTTGAAAGGTAAGCTATTCTGCATCTAAAAATCTGTTTCGTAAGATGCAGATTTTGTTGATTGGGTCTGGTAACTTCGCCTCTAGGCTTGGTATGAGGGGAAACAAAGCAGGGATAATTCGCGATCGCATAATGGCAAACCATAAAGCTAAATACTCCAACTTAGTCGATCTCGTGGTCGATAGAGCGATAAACCAACCTAACCAAATTGCTTACACTTTCCTAGCAGACGGGGAGACAGAATCTGGACATCTAACCTATCAACAGTTAGATCAACAGGCCAGAGCCATTGCTGCTCAGCTACAGTCTCTAGTTGCCAGGGGCTCCCGTGCCTTATTAGTCTACCCCTATACCGCTGGGTTAGAGTTCATTGCCGCTTTCTTTGGATGTCTGTATGCCTCGGTTGTAGCAGTGACCGCTAATCCCCCCCGGTCTAAACAGGCTATTGCCCAATTACAGCAGCGGGTAATTTCTGCCCAAGCCACAGTAGCGCTTACTACCACAGACTTATGGAAAAGAATCCAGCAGCAGTGTGCCTCCAATCCAGAATTAGCCCCAAGCTTAACTCAACTGTCCTGGATAGAAAGCAATAAAATTTCCCCGTCTCTAGCATCAGACTGGATTGAAACCGAGCGCCCAGATCACGATAGCTTAGCGTTTTTACAGTACACCTCAGGGTCTACCGGTAAGCCAAAAGGGGTAATGGTGACCCATGGCAATATCCTGCACAATTCAGCCTTGATCTATCAGTGCTTCGAGCATACCCTTAACAGTCAAGGAGTGATCTGGTTACCTTTGTTTCATGATATGGGTTTGATCGGTGGTGTGATCCAGCCCATCTATGGGAGATTTCCCGTTACACTCATGTCACCAGTAGCCTTGATACAGAAACCAGTTTGCTGGCTGCAAGGGATTTCCCGCTATCAAGCCACCACCAGTGGTGGTCCCAATTTTGCCTATGACTTATTGTGTCGTCAGGTCACTCCGGAACAGATGGAAACTCTAGACCTTAGTAGTTGGGAAGTAGCGTTTTCCGGTGCTGAACCGATTCGAGCCGAAACCCTAGAACGGTTTGCCAAGACCTTTGCCCCTTGTGGGTTTAGACCAGAAGCATTTTATCCCTGCTACGGTATGGCTGAAACTACATTATTTATTTCCGGGGGATTGAAAGCTAACCCTCTGGTGATTAAGTATGTTGAGCAAGGTGCCCTAGGAGAAAATCAGGTGGTAGCTGCGACTAAAGACCAAAAGGGAGCACAAGGGATTGTCAGCTGTGGTCAGCCCTGGTTAGGTGATCACGTGGTAATTGTTGACCCGGAAACCTTAATAGAGTGCCCAGAAAATAAAGTCGGGGAAATTTGGGTATCTGGTAATGGTGTCGGCAAGGGCTATTGGAATCAACCAGAGGAAACAGAACGCACATTTGGTGCCTATATCAAAGACACCGGCACTGGACCATTTCTGCGTACCGGAGACTTAGGATTTCTAAAAGATGGGGAACTGTTTATCACCGGTCGCCTCAAAGAATTGATGATCCTCTGGGGCAACAACCGCTATCCCCAGCATATTGAAGCAACGGTTGAGAAGAGTCATCCAGCCCTACGACCCAATGCTAGTGCAGCGTTTTCTGTAGATTTAGAAGGAGAAGAACGATTAGTTATTGCTCAAGAGATCAAGCGGAGTTACCTGAGAAACTTAGTAGTTGATGAAGTAGTGGCAGCCATTCGTCAAGCAGTAGCCCAAGAGCATATTGCTGATGTTTATGGGATTGTGCTGCTGAAAACCGGAAGTATTCCCAAAACCTCTAGTGGTAAGATTAAACGTCGGGAATGTCGGCTGCGATTTCTTGATGGCACTTTAGAGGCAGTAGGTGAATGGCGACAGAGTCAACTTCAACAGCGTAGTATTACCGATCTGTTGAGTCAGTTGAATGTTGGTGGATCAGAATCCTAAGGTTGTTATTGGATCAGCTGATAGCTAAATGTGTTCAAGATTACTAATTCCCAGTGACTAATTCCGACCATCACTAGGAATTTATAATTTTTTTTAGGAACCAGTAAAAAAAATAATTAGGTATGGTAACATATCCCTCTAAGCGCAGCTAATTTTATTAATCATGAAACGTTCTTTAGACGCTCTTAGGGGAAAAGCTAGGGATTTCCTGATCTATGGTATTGGTAGACCACTTATCCTCAAGTTTGAAAAGCTAATTACTGATTACTCATTAATTGCTAATTCAACTTTCCTTGATCCTTCCCAATTTGATTGGGTAGCCGAGTTAGAACCCAAATGGATGACGATTCGCCAAGAGCTAGATCAAATCCTGAAATATAGAGATATTATACCTAACTTCCACGATCTTTCCCCAGACCAAGCCGAGTATATCAGCACGGATAATCTGTGGAAAACCTATGGTCTTTATGCCTATGGAATCAAAGTTAAACAGAATTGTGAAAAATGTCCGGAAACCACTCGTATGATTGAAAAAATTCCTGGCATGAAAACGGCATTTTTTTCAATCCTATTACCAGGTAAGCATATCCCTAAACATAGGGGACCCTATAAAGGGGTTATCCGATATCATTTAGGATTAATTGTTCCTGAACCGAAGGAAAATTGTCGGATTCGTGTTGGTAACGACATTCGCTATTGGGAAGAAGGAAAAACAATGATGTTTGATGATAGCTTCCCCCATGAGGTATGGAATGAAACCGATGGGATGCGGGTGGTTTTATTTCTAGATATTGTCAGACCGCTCCGTTTTCCTGTTTCATGGATTAATCAATTATTCATTAAACTGATTGCTTGGTCACCCTTCGTTCAAGATGCTATGGCTAATCAGAAGAAATGGGAAAAACGTTTAGATAAGGTGTTTGTTCGACAATGAAGCAATAGGAAGCAATAGGGAACGGGAATCGGGAATCGGGAATCGGGAATCGGGAATCGGGAACGGGAATCGGGAATGGGAATAGGAAAAAGGGAATAGCGATGCATCGCTATTATCGTACTTGCTGCATCAAGACTGCAGAGGTACAAAGAATTTTTTACCTTTTCTTTGTTACCTTTTCTTTTTTTCCTGCTCCCTACGAGGTACACAGGTTTTTTACCCTCTTACCTTTGATCTCCTACATCTTATCTCTTTACTTCTTCCTGCTCCCTACTCCTTACCCCCTAATCCTACTCCCTACTCCCTACTCCCACTCCCTACTCCCTACCTCCCTACTCCCTACTCCCTAACTCCCTACTCCCTACTCCCTACTCCCTACTCCCTTCCCCACTCCCCTACTCCCTACTCCCTATTCCCTATTCCCTATTCCCTGTTCCCTTTTTATATGACAAACGATTTTGATGCCATCATCATTGGTAGCGGAGCTGGTGGAGGAACTGTTGCGTTGGCGCTAGCTAAAGCTGGTAAGCAGGTTTTACTGGTTGAGCGTGGTAACCGATTCATTGACAGTGAACCTTACCAGGACGAGCAACGAATGCTGATCGACATGGCAGCTTTTGATGACCGCACCATCGAGGTTAATGGGCGTAATACCCGATTGTTTATTGGCGGAATTCTTGGTGGTGGGACTTCTCTCTATGGTGGAGTGTTGATGCGTCCGAGCCGCAATGATTTCCATCCTGGCAAGTACTATAGTGAATGGCTACCACGTCACCTCTGGGATTGGCCAATTACTTATGATCAGCTCTCCCCCTATTTCGATCAGGCCGAGTCATTATTCCATGTTGCTGGAGATGATCCTAATAAAATCCTCCATCTAGAAACACCAGCCCACAGCTATCCAGCCAAGACTCCTCCCCTTGAGCCGATCAATCAGAAATTGGAGCGGGGGATTGAGAAAGCGGGATTTACTCCCTTCCACTTACCCCTGGGCATCGACTTTAACCGTTGCCTTCGCTGTCCCAAATGTCCAGGCTACTACTGCCCCAATGACTCTCGTGCTTCGACGTTGGTATGTGCTATTGATGGAGCCGTCAGCAATTACCATCTCCAGGTAAAAACTAATACAGAAGCAGAGTGCTTGGTTACCAACGCTCAGGGTAAGGTGGTTGGTGTAAAACTTCGCTGGCGCGATAGTGGTACAATCGAAACGCTAAAAGCTAAAACCTATATTATAGCAGCTGGAGCTATCGGTAGCCCAGTAATCCTGATCAAATCTGGCTTAACTGGTCGTAGTGGTCAGGTGGGCAGAAATTATATGTACCATTGCGGTGCTTTGGCGGCTGGGTTGTTTAGCCAACCTACCGGTGGCGCAGATACCTTCATCAAGCAGTTAGGCTTCACCGATCTTTATTTTGGTTCAGGGGATTTTCCCCATAAGCTCGGGTATTCCCAAACTGTGCCAATCCCTGGGCATCTGAGCATACAAGAAAATTTACCAGTACCGATTCCAGATGCGATCGCAAAATTCCTACTCAAACGGATACTGGCGATGACAGGTTTTGTCGAAGACTTGCCCCAACCGGAAAATAGGGTAGACGTTAGCAACACAGGAGCGATCCATCTAGTCCACAAATTTCATCCTTACGATATTTACCGCTCCCGTTACTATATGCGCCAGCTCAAGAAAGTGATGCGCCATGCTGGGGTAGTATTTATGTTTGGTGCCACCGGGGATAAAGATGATCGTCACACAGCCCATCAAGTGGGCACCACACGTTTTGGTACCGATCCCAACACATCAGTGCTTGACCCATACTGCCGTTTGCACGATCATGACAATGTATTTGTTGTGGATGGTGGATTTATGCCAACCTCGTTGGGGGTTAGTCCTGCTTTAACCATTGTAGCTAATGCACTGCGAGTGGCAGATTATATTAAGCAGACTGTTTAATATCTCGACAGTGCCAATTTCTATAGTCGGTTGAGTGTTTGGATTACCCCTAAGACAAGAACACCCCGACCCCCCCTACTCATAAGGGTAGGTTTTTAACAAAGACGTGAGGTGTGGGGTGTAGGGGGTGGGGTGTAGGGGGTGGGGGATAAGAAAATATAGTTAATTTGTCGTTGTCTTGATGCAATAACGAGTGGGGGAAACCCCCTGTTCCGAAGCTGCATCGCTCTTCAATCATCATTGTCTTGATCCCAAGCGCGAGTGGGGGAAACCCCCGCGTGAAGGTAATGGTGCGCTTGTCTGTACCCCCACACCCCACACCCCACGCCCCACACCCCACACCTGAGGTCAAAGTAAAAAACCTACCCTTATGAGCTGTGAGGACCCCCCTAGGAACCAGAATGTTCCAAACTGGCTGAATCAGCAAAACTCAGCCAGTTAGAGAGTCAAGTAAACAAATCTTAATTATTTCTGTTGACAAAGTTGTTAATTAACGTGTTATATTACATATGGTAAAACTAGGGTGCAAATAGTAACTGTTCAGAAAATTTCGCACCTGAGTTTAACAATTAAACCCTCTGGGAATCCAAACCCTAGAAATTTCTTTTTAGATCGCTGTACTAGGTAGCTCACAGTACAATTGTTAAACTGTTTCAGAAACAAAAGTTAAGAATAATCAACGATTTCTGAAACCCTTGTTGTGAAGAGGTTTGGCCTTGCCAAATTTAAGTATAAATAGTCCTACATCTGGTTTTGGGAAAGCATCTATTATCCCTTAAATTTGCGGGACGCAAGAAAGTTTTGTTCCCCCTAAACTTAAGAATTCAGCCATCAGCGGTCAGCCGTCAGTCATCAGCGGTCAGCCGTCAGGAGACTTAACTCAGATTCAACAAATGGTTATCTGCTTTATTCAAAAGCACCGATCTAGTAGCGTGGCATGAGCTTAATGCTGATAGGTTGTCTGAGAAGTCTCATTTGCTACATCCAAGCCCCCGTTGGTCCCCCAATTTTGGGGGACTTTTACCAGCAAATTGATTCTTGTTCCCCCCAGAATTGGGGGGCTAGGGGGGCAAAATTCAATATCAAAAAACTTGGGAGATATCCTCTGATAGCTGATAGCTGATAGCTAGCACCCAAACTTGGGGACTAGAGGGGCGATATTATACCCAGAATTAGCAACCCCAAAGGGTTTAATTGTTTCTATTGCTTTAGTTTCTGTACAATTGCTACTCAACCCCCTAATACTACAAGTGAAAGATTGGTTATGAATTTTTTCAGCCCTTTTCTACGTAGGGTCTTGATTGTTTTCTTTGTATGTGTTTTTTTGTCCGTAAGCACATTGACTGGGGAAGCAGTTGCTCTTGTGAGCGAAGAAGCAACTGCTGGTACGAGCACAATAACAAGAGATCCCCATATTCGCTATAGCGCAACTAGCCCTCAAGGAAAAGAGAACCTCAAATCTTTCCAGCAAGCTCTCAATGTCATGAGAGATATGGACTGTACAGACCCACGCAGCTGGTATTACCAGGGTGCCATTCACTGGGTTCCTACCAAACCTGAAAATATCTCAGGAATTACACAAGAGAATCCGCTGTGTCCCTATTATTCTGAGTTTTCGGACAGCGATCCTGCCACTAGTAAATTGCTGGAATCCTGGAATAACTGTACCCATGATAAAAATCAAGCTGGTGTGGATCCCAAAATTCATTTTTTGCCCTGGCACCGGCTTTATTTGCATCATTTTGAAAAAATTGTTCGAGACTTGTCCGAAGATCCCAATTTCTCTCTTCCCTATTGGGACTATATCAGTTATTCCGATACGGAAGTACCAGATCAAGAACGGCTCGAAATGCCCCTAGAGTTTTACGAACCAAACATAGAGTACGACCCAGACCCTGCAGGCAACTCCCTCTATGAGTCAGGACGAGCATGTGACTTGAATATGGGCGAACCCATTTCAGATAACTTTGCAGTCGCCGATTTAGTTAATGCTGTGGAAGACTTGAATAGAGAGCAAATATTTGAAGAATTTAGCAATGCAATAGAACAAGCCCCCCACAACAGAATGCATAAGTATATTGGCGGTGGCGAAATGGAACCAGATGAAGCGGATGATTGTAATATCTTTAATCGAATCTATAACCGCGATTTAAAGGATGACCAAACGCCCCAGCTTGGCTTAATGAGAAGCATTCCTAGTGCTGGCTTTGACCCCATCTTTTGGTTGCATCACGCCAACATCGACCGCCTGTGGTCGCAATGGACCAATAAGAAAGATATATATGTTGCCCCAGAGGAACTGCAGAAAGTTTCTTGGCCTTATCAATTTTTTGAACCCGACGGTGAGGTGATTGGATACACCATGGACGAAGTCGTTGAAGCGGTCTACAGCATGGACTATGACTACGATGACGGTTATCGATTGACTTGGAATATCCCTGCTACATATAATTTAGATTTACAAGGGATTGCCAATCAACGCCCTAAAAAACCCCTTAAAAAACTCCTGGGTTTCAAATTGGCTCAGAAAGCTTTAGGAGGGAGCGCTCAAGAGTTTACCCTGAGGTTGCGGCTTGGATCTTCACTCCGCGATAAACTGAAAGAAATTCTGTTGCCTAATGAGCCTAATGAAAAGTCGTCACTTCAACTGAAAGACATTATTAAGTCCGCTAGTCAAGAGCGGTTATCTAAACTCAACTTTATTTTGGAGGTAAATGTAATCTATACCGGAGAACCCGAAGGCACATACAGCGTCTATCTCAATTTGCCCAAGGACGAAAAAACCAAGAAAACTGCTATTGCAGATATTGACACATACTTTTTGGGCAATATCTCTTTCTTCGTATTATCTAGTGATCGTCAGACCTCAAAAACATTTCAATTTGAGATTAGCGATGAGTTACTAAGGCAAATTGAAATGCTTGATGAGGATGAGTTCGACCCCGATTCAATTTCTATCTCGATTCGCAAGAAGGGCAGACCTGTGAATGACGATATAATTGTTGACAGCATAGCTATTTACTCTCGTGATTAACTTGCCCTATTCCTTAACCCGATATTTCTTAATCAACCTGAGTTCGGGTTAAGGCGAAGGTGGCAAAATTCAGTCTAACTGAAGAGAAGGCTTCTTCGGCTGGTGGCAGTAACCAATAATCATCGATGTGACCGAAAAGTTCTTCTAAACTAGACCTATGAGAAGCCCGATGCTGAGTCTTTAACAAGCTTAAGCTGATCGGGCTTCTCCTTTTTTTGTTGATCCTTAAAGTAGTGTTGAACTACGCCCTATGTTTATAATTGGCAATCATCAGATTCTGCAGTCGATGGATCGTTGATACAAATGTTCTGCATCATACCTTGATCCTCATGGTCAAGAATATGGCAGTGTAGCACAAATATGCCAGGATACCTTTGATATCGGGTGCGCACCACAATTCTGTAAACCCCCTCGGGATAAGTTGATCCCGGACTTGGGCCTTTGATCCAAAGAGTGTCTTTCCATACACCCTTGAGTCCTGGATACTCCGGGTCACCTCCATCAGTCGCATCAGGCAAGCTGACATCGTTGCCATTGGGGTCATAGATTGCAATGATTTGGAAAGGATTGACATGGATATGGAAAGGATGCCCGACAAAGCGTGACTCTAAAGTCCATTCATCGACAGTACCCAACGTTAGGGTTCGATCCATGCGGTCGGGATCGTAAGGTTGCGGGTCGTAAGGCTCGTTAATACCAATTCCATTACTCACCTGGAACTCAGTAGGAGTAGCGCTTGTGTCAATGTTAAAAGCGAGTTCCTGATAACCAGTAACCTCAGAATAATCAATGTCGGGATGATCGATGAATTTAGTCAGCATTAGATCATTGTTTAGATCATCAATAACCTCTTCTCGAATCGACCCTTCTGGGATGTTAACAGCAGCACGGGCAACAAGCCGATCAATTAAGTATTGATGGATCTGATCAGGCGCTATACTGTTTCCCCCGCTAACTGCGACTATCCCAAGCAATTGCCGACTTGTTGCTTCTCGGCTGACGTTGGTTGGTGCCTCAGCAGCGGTATCGATCACACAATATAGTCCTTTCTGTGGGAAAAGCACAAGTGCATCGTTACGGTAGCCCGGTTGTAGAGTGGTTAAGGTGGTTTCCCAGGCTTGCTTTCGAGTTAAACCATCATCAGCAATCACATGGTAAGGAATCGGATCCCCTGTGCAATTTTGACCAATGTAACCATCAGCTCCAGTCGCTGCGAACTCTTTAATGCTAAATTCATCATATTGCAATTTGCGAAATTCCAGGCTGATGGTGTCCCGTACCCCAGCATGGATCATCCGCCAACGTTGGATCTTGCCAGCCCGGGCAAGAAAAAAAGGCAAAATCTGACCATTGATGCTGGTATAACGCCCCGATTCAACCCAAGTTCCAGGACCGAAAATGCTAATATCATCTTCCGGATTTCCCGTGCCCACCTCGTAGTCGTAAGTCTCAATAACACCTGTCTCATCAGAATCACAATTCCAGATGTCTTCGGATCCTTCAGACTTAGGACAGTAATAGGGAATTTGCTGGAATACTAAAATTTTTTCTGGCATCTTCCTTCCGTAGGGGCCTTTGAGCAGAGTATCAATGTCACCATTAGCCGTTTCGGTAGGCAAGCGATCACCGCGCACGATTAGAGCACCCGCCATGCCACTTGAGACTTGCAGTGCTGTTGAGCCATGCACATGGGGATGGTACCAAAACGTACCTGCTGGATGATCCTCAGGCAGTTCGTACTCGTATGGAAATATTTCGTCACCGGGTTTAATTTTCACTAAAACATTGTCGCTATTGCCCTTTGGACTGACCCAGAAACCGTGGGTGTGTAAATTTGTGTCATTGAAACAATGGGGTTCATTAACATCCTCAATTGAATCGGGGCAACTGGGATCATCTCCTAACTGATTGTTCAGGTTGACGCGGATTGTATCACCAGGTCTGGCTTCAATAGTTGGTGCCACATAGGGTCGATTTGGATTAGTATCAGTGCCGACGTAGCTTCGCAACCGTACTTGGTCGTATGCCATGGTTGCTGGGTTAAAGAGTTGGCTTTCAGTATATTGAATGTTGAAATCAAACTCTTTTAAGCTACCTGTGGTCGTTGCTTCTTTGAGGGTCAGCGGTGCTATGGTTTCCCGGAATTGAAGTAAGGGTGGATTTTGGAAACTGCGTTCTGCTGGTTCAGCTTGGGCGGGCTGTGCCGCGAGCATTGTGATCTGTGCTGATATAAAAAACCCAACAATAATGTTACGACAAGTTACCCAGAAGCGATCGCCACCCTCGCCAAAAATCTGGATACCAACAGTTTTTATGATTGGTATTAGGAATCTAATATAGCACTTCTGATAGTGATGAACTACAAATTCCTGGGGTTTATGCAGCAGGAAGCAAGTAATAGTTAAGAGGTCAAAAATCTTGTCTACCTCATAGCTATGAGAAACCCTATGATTTCTCAATAACTTATTGAACATGGTAGTTATCGTCCTTAGGGTTATTGTCAATTCTGTAGATCTATTACAGAAATTTTTTGTGGAATTGTTTGAACACAAACACTCACATTAGAAAGTATATAGCATTGAAAAAAAAAAGAGCACTAACAAATATGACGTTATGTCAAACTTTGTAAACAAAAGGATATTTTACCAAAAAAAACATTGCCTAATGGGACTTTAGCCGTAAGCTAATGGGCTACGCTAACAGCGGTTAGCTTAAAATGAGCTATCCGGCCAGGGTAATTGCATTTTGTTTGGTATAAATTGTACTTGACAAAAATCGGAATATCGTAGAAAGAGGTGTTTTGCCGTTGCATGTGTCTCACAGCAAGTAGGGTGCGTTAGGGACGGACTAGCCCTGATTTTCCCGGTAGCGAGTATTGGAACAGTCCGTCCCGTAACGCACCACCGCGTCAAATAGCATGCATTGAGATGCACCCAGTAGCGTGGGCGTAGCCCATTAGCTCTGCCCGTAACGTGGGCGTAGCCCATTAGCTTACGGCTGAATGCTTACCTTTAGGCAAAAAAAGGGGTATAAAGAATCGTAGTATAGATCGAGTATCGTCTTGAGATGAGCCCACTCTGCTTTGGCGAAAAGACCTGGCCAAAAAAACCTCCTTTAACGGAGTCTTCTTCCTTACAAAGTTTGGCTAGTTAAAATAACACTCACCCATGCTGAAAAACTTTTCACTGTCTCGTTTACTATGAAAACTGTTGTAATCACAGGAATTTCCGGCACCCTCGGCAGTGCGTTAGGTCAAGAGTACATCAATCGTGGTTGGCAAGTAGTTGGTGTCACCCGTCAAGAAAACCTGGAAGGTAACTTTTTCAATACATTGTGTGTGTCTCAACAACAAACCCTTGAAGATGCCCAAAAGTTGCTTGAGTATGACCCCGATGTGATTATCCTGAATGCAGGACAAATCGAAACTGAGGTAGGGGATGGAGGAGTGCCACTGGTTGAGATAGTAGAATCAATGAACCGTGTTAACTACAGTTGGCCAGCATTGGTAGCCCTGGAAGCAGCCAAGCTAAAGCGTGAGCGACCCCTGGATGTGGTTGCTATTGGTTCAATTGCAGATGGTAGCCCTTCTTGTTTTGGTCCAGTCTATCATTCTGGTAAAATTGCTCTGCACTATTACTGGTCAGGTGTTGGACCAATCGTTTACCACGCCAGCAATCATCAAATTCGCATGAGGCTTTACCGTCCTGGTGTGATCAGCGGTCCTTTGGCTTGGGCACCAGTGAACCGTCTCAATGAAAAAGGTTATAAAATCCGAGCCAACCGAGTCAATTCTGCTCCTCCTGCTGAAAAAGTGGCTAATACAATCGCCAGCTGGATTGAGAAAAACAAAGAATGGGTGGGAACTTATGATGAGCCTTTTAGCTTTAAAATATTCAAATACCTGTTTGCTTTGTTCCCCAATTTATTTTACAAACTACAGTTGTTTGGATGGCCTCGGGGCAGCAAATTCGTGTAACTAGGAAATAGGTAATTTCGGTAAGAGTGTGAGAAGGGGGATATTTTTAATAATTGCTGGATTATTTCGGCAATTTATGTTAAAAATTCCTGGAAAATAAATTGTTATGACTTGAACCTCCTGAGCTATGAATCCTCAATTGAGGATAGTTGGTTATCTCGGAATCAGGCTAAAGTAATGTTTTTGAATGTTTTGTGTAAGTTTTTGAGTGCAGGGGTACAAGGTGTCAGAAACTATTCTCCAACCAGCCACGTTAGTTGATATCCTGCGCTACAGAGCAGTTAACCAGCCAGATGCGATCGCATATACCTTTTTGGTGGATGGAGAAACCGAACAGGTCACTCTGACTTACCAACAGTTGGAGCAACAAGCCCAAGCGATCGCGTTCCACCTGCAATCAATATATTCCCCAGGAGAAACTGCCCTACTCCTTTATCCTCCTGGTCTAGACTATATTTGTGCATTTTTCGGGTGTCTGTACGCTGGGGTTGTAGCTGTCCCCGCTTATCCTCCTAGACCCAATCGCTCCCTTGTCCGTGTTCAGGGAATTGTCAAGGATTCCCTGGCAAAGGTAGCCCTAACTACCCAAGCAATCCTGTCTAATTTAGAGCGCAGGTTTACTCAGGCACCAGAACTGAAAACACTGCAGTGGGTAGCCACAGAAACCATCAACGGCAACTTAGCTCAATCATGGCAGCAACCAGCTATAGATGCTAGCACCATGGCTTTTCTCCAATACACCTCTGGTTCAACCGCTCAGCCGAAGGGAGTGATGATTAGCCACAGCAACCTAGTCCATAATTCAGCTGCTATCTATCAGTATTTTGAGCACACCGACCACAGCAGTGTGGTGAGTTGGTTACCGATGTACCATGACATGGGTCTGATTGGTGGCATACTCCAACCTCTATACGGCGGTTTTCCAGCTACGCTCATGTCCCCGTTGATGTTTTTGCAAAGTCCAATCCGCTGGTTAAAAGCAATTTCCCACTATCGAGCCACCAGCAGTGGCGGACCAAACTTTGCTTACGACTTATGCGATCGCAAAATTAAGCCGGAACAACTAACAAACTTGGATTTGAGTAGTTGGGATATTGCCTTTAACGGAGCTGAGCCAATTAACTCCGCCATCTTGGAGCGGTTTGCCACAAAATTTGAGTCCTGTGGCTTCCGCCGAGAAGCATTCTACCCTTGCTATGGCATGGCTGAAGCCACCTTAATGGTTTCTGGTGGTCTCAAAAGCGCTCCAATTGTCTTAAAAACAGTTGAAGGGGCAGCATTAGAGCAAAATAAAGTTGTGCCAGCTACTGTTGAGCAAGAAGGTACCCTTACCCTAGTAGGCTGTGGTCAAAGTCTGCCAGACCAGCAGATTGTAATTATCCATCCTGAAACCTTAACCCCATGTGACCCAGGACAAGTCGGAGAAATCTGGGTATCAGGACCAAGCATTGCCCAAGGTTACTGGAATCAACCGGCAGCAACAGAAGGCAACTTTCGCGTAACTCTAGCATCGATGGGGGAGGAGTCATTTATGCGTACCGGTGACTTGGGATTCATGGTCGATGGTGAATTATTTATTACTGGTCGTCTGAAGGATCTGATCATTATCAATGGTCGTAACCACTATCCCCAAGATATTGAATGGACCGTAGAAAAGACCCACTCCTTGCTCAGACCGACGTGTTCGGCAGGATTTTCAGTTAATATTGCCGGTGAGGAACAGTTAGTGGTGATTGCTGAGGTAGAACGTAGCTATTGGAAATCTACTCGGCTAGCTACTTCTGACCCTGGCAATGGGGCGAAAGACCATGCCCTTGATACCAAAGAGTTAATCCGGTTAATCCGACGAGCAGTATTACAACATCACGATTTGCAGGTTCATACTGCTCTGTTACTCAAACCAGGTACTATTCCCAAGACATCTAGTGGTAAGATTCAGCGTCATGCCTGTCGCCAGAGTTTTCTAGCGGGAACTCTGGCTGTTATCAATGATAGGGATTAGCTTTGAGGCTTGAAGCTTGAGACACGCTTAACCTAAAAGATAACCCTATTGATAGTAGTCGATAGCAATCCAAGTAAAGGTTAACAAATGTTTCTATTCCCTATTCCCTTGACACCCCAGATCAGATTTTATGTCCTAAACTATACCTTCCTTGATAGAAATTAACAATTTTGTAACACTTTCGGATAGAATAAGGCATTAGTGGCCTTCGTTGGTAGTTGCAGTACATTTATGTCGGAGAATTCCTGGTCAGAAAAAGCGCCAAGCCAAGAGCTGAACCAACTTGGCTCTATGCTGTCTAACTTGTCAGAGGAAGAGTTTGAAACTAGCTTATTTTTCCAGGGACTAGAAGGACGCCGACGCAAAGCAGCTTTAGTTTTAACCATAGTGTGGTGCATGACAATAGCACTGCATTTGGTGTCTTGGGGGATCTGGGTGAGCTTGAGCTTAACAACGATCGTAGGAATTCATTCCCTACGAT
Source organism: Moorena producens PAL-8-15-08-1 (assembly GCF_001767235.1). GTDB lineage: Bacteria > Cyanobacteriota > Cyanobacteriia > Cyanobacteriales > Coleofasciculaceae > Moorena > Moorena producens_A. The sequence continues at coordinate 5,634,958 of NZ_CP017599.1, read as the reverse complement.
TATTGCTGGCTCAACCGTTAAAAACCCCTCAACCCTGTTTAGATGAGGAGAAAGACGATTTTCCCTTTGTGTCTCTGCTAGTAGCAGCAAAAAATGAAGAAAGTGTCATCAGTAATTTAGTTCAGTCTCTGTGTCAATTAGACTACCCCAAAAATCAGTATGAACTGTGGGTAATTGACGATTACAGTACTGACCAAACACCAGAAATCTTAGATAAGTTAGCAGCAACATACGACCAGTTGAAGGTACTGCACCGGAGTGCTAATGCCGGGGGAGGGAAATCAGGAGCACTAAATCAGGTACTGGGTTTAACGAAAGGCGAGATTGTAGCAGTATTTGATGCAGATGCTAAAGTTCCCAAAGATATGCTGCAGCGGGTGTTGCCCTTATTTAATAACCCGCGAGTGGGAGCAGTGCAGGTCAGAAAAGCGATCGCAAATGCAGCACTGAATTTCTGGACACGAGGGCAAATGGCAGAAATGGCTCTAGACAGCTATTTCCAACAGCAACGTATAGCAGTGGGTGGGATTGCTGAATTGCGGGGCAATGGTCAGTTTGTCCGACGTTCCGCACTACAGCGTTGCGGTGCCTGGAATGAAGAAACTATCACCGACGACTTAGATTTAACCATTCGCCTACACCTCGATCAGTGGGATATTGGCTTTCTCAATTACCCGCCAGTAGAAGAAGAAGGAGTCACCAGTGCGATCGCACTCTGGCATCAACGGAACCGTTGGGCAGAAGGAGGGTACCAGCGCTATCTAGATTACTGGCGTTTAATTGTAAGTAACCGCCTAGGTTTGCGGAAAACTATAGATTTATTTACCTACTTGATCATCCAGTACTTTTTGCCCACTGCTGCTGTACCAGACTGTTTGATGGCTATTGCCCGTAACCGTCTACCTATTTTTAGCCCCATTACTGGTCTAACTGTCACCGTATCAGTGATTGGGATGTTGGTCGGGCTGCGCCGCACCAATCAAAATCGACGATTACGTGTTTCTAACCTGTTGGTTCCTCTGTTGCAGACCTTGAGGGGAAACCTTTATCTATTGCACTGGATGCTAGTGATGGCCGCTACTACCGCTCGGATGTCTGTGCGTCCTAAACGGTTGAAATGGGTGAAAACAGTCCATAGAGGTGGTAGCGAAGAATGAAGAATTTATAATGCATAATTAAGAATGCAGAATTAAGAATGCAGAATTAAGAATGCAGAATTCCAAATTCTAAGTTCTACATTCTAAAATTGTGAATTATAAATTATAAATTATAAATTATAAATTATTAATTCTGCATTAATTCCTGATAAAAATCCAACAGCTGTTTAGCTAACGCCTTATTCGTATACTGTTCCATTGCCCGTTCATAACCCAAATCTCCTAATTTCTCAGCCAACTCTGGTTGCTTGATTAGCTGCTGTAAACAATGTCGTAACTCCGACTCATCTTTTTCAGGAAACACCAACCCAGCATCCCCAATCACATAGGGAATTTCTCCAGAATCGGAACCAATTACTGGTACTTTAGATGCCATAGCCTCAATCAGCACATGACCAAACTGTTCCTTCCAACCTACACTAGTTAAGGTTTTAAAGTTATAATTAGTCTCTGATGGTAGCACCAGAGTATTCATCACATTAATATAACGAGGTACCTCATCATGGGGAACACTCTCAATCCAAATCAGTTGGTCTTTAATTCCCCATTCTGCCGCCTTTTCCATCAATATCGGCTTGAGGGGACCACGCCCTAGTAGCAGCAACTTCCACTGCATCCCAGATAACCCAGCTAGGGCTTTACCTAAAGTCAGTAATCCCTTCTCCTCTACAAACCGTCCCACAAATCCCACCACAAACTCATTGGGTTGAATTCCCAACTTCTGTTTTAATTCTGGCTGAGCTTGGGGACGAAACAAGCTTTCATCTACCCCCAATTGGGGCATTACTTTAGCTGGTCCGTTATAACCATGTTGTCGCAGGATTTCTACCCCATCCTGATTCCCACAAATCAGTCCATCGGTATGGCGCAGGTTATACCCTTCCAACACAGAGACCGGAAATTTCACTTGGTAGGGCAGATTCCAAAAAGTTAAAAATAGGTTTTTTGCCTTCAATCCTAATAGCTTATTTAGGGTAATAAATTGAGCATAACCTAATGCCTTAGCTCCCTGTTCCACTTGAATAATGTCGGGGCGAAACTGTTTCAATAAAGGGATAATATCTAGGCCAAAGGTCAGCAGCCCCTGATGATTTTCACTAAAGTTAGACACTGGTACCACCCGAAATGAACCTTCCTCACGGGGTTGGGTTTCAATGATGCGATTTTGGACACCACCAGGACGCCAGCGCCGGGGAACCACCACAGTTACCTCAATATTAGGTTCTAACTGAGCGAGTGTTCGTAACTTCTCGCAGTTAAGGTCAACAATATAGGAGTGGCTAGCAACTAAGATTTTCATGGGTAATTTTTTTAGAGTTAACGGTGGCAGGTTGAAGGTTGTTCGCGTAGCGTGGCCTTTTGGCCAAGGTTGGAGGTTGGAGGTTTAAGGTTGGAGGTTTAAGGTTGGAGGTTGGAGGTTGGAGGTTTGAGGTTTGAGATTGGAGGTTGCAGGTTGCAGGTTGTTCGCTCTTGGCGTTCCCATAGTATCAATCAGCGGTAGTGGTAAAGATGTAGTGATTTGGCTACGGTCTGATCAAGGTTTCGGGTGATAAAATCACTACTTGTGTACCACTACCGGTTATCACAACACCATTAAATTTGACTTATTATGACTTTAAGCTCCTGAATTATTAATCATAAATTTTAAAGCTTTTAATTAAAGATGCAAGAGCTTATTAGGTTTACTTAATCGTAGTTTTAAGTTTTAAAAACTGGCTTCAACCTTGTAACCTTGGCCAAAATGCCACGCGTGCGCGTTCAAGCTTCAACCTTGTAACCTTCAACCTTGTAACCTTCAACCTTGTAACCTTCAACCTTGTAACCTTGGCCAAAAGGCCACGCGTGCGCGTTCAAACTTGTAACCTTGGCCAAAAGGCCACGCGTGCGCGTTCAACCAACTAACCTTCAAGCTTATAACGGTCTAGCCGACTATAAATTTGACCATCATCCCAGATAGATTTGATGCGTGTACCAAGTGCTTTGAAAAATCCCAACATGTAGAAACCAGCGCGGCTAATAATTTTAATCGGGGAACCACTTTTATTACAAGGAGGATTCCCTAAGACGTGGCAATCAAATAGACGACCAAACAGCCGTAGCTGTTCACTAAGGGTAAGATTTTTCATCCCCATCAGGAAATGGTTGTGATAAAAGGTCAACTGATACTCAAGCGATCGCGTACTAATATCATGACACCCCCCAGTTTCTTCTCCTAAATGGACTAAATAAGCATCTGGGTCATACCAAATTTGATAACCAGTGCGCCTAAATCGCAAACAAAAATCTGACTCCTCACGAACCGCACTCCCCCGGAACTGTTCATCAAAGTGCAGCCCATACTTCGTAAAAATTTCCCGGCGGAAAGACATATTGCAGCCTCGGGCTGAGATAACCCGTTGGGGCTTCACCGTATGGACTAAGTCTATGTAATACCATGCAATGCCAGGGTCCATGGCCTCCTTAGGCAAGTCTTCAATGGTGTAAGAGGGAGTGGGGGAATCTGCTGCTGCTCCTTTCTCCGCTAGCTTCATCCGGTCAAATACTCGTCCTGCCACTGCCCCAATCTCTGGGGATTGTTCATAGTTACGAGCATGAGCAGTTAAATACCCCGGTGGCATCTTGATATCATCATCGATAAACACAATAATGTCCCCGGATGCCCGCCTTACCCCATAATTTCTTGCCCCAGGTAAACTCGCCCAATCAACCCGGAACCAGCGAATCTTACCAGCATTAGCCAGCTGCTCTAAATAGGATTGAATCTCTGGTTTGTGGTTTCGAGTTTGATCGACAACCAGTACTTCAAAAGCAGGGTAGTCTTGCTTCAGGACATCTTCTAGGGTATCCCGCAAAGGGTCTTCCCGTCCGTAAGTAGGGATAATTACAGAAATCATTGTCGTTGTTGTGAGTACTTTGTCCTTAAGCATTTAACTGCTGATAATGCCGACAATCGATAACAGTTTAACTAACATGCTATCTTTGGACATCCGTGGTTTTATGGAAAGTTCGAGAATTCTCAAGCTAAGAGGTAAAACCAATACCAGCTTAGTACACGGAACAGTTATCCGTGCAGACCTGTAGAAAAAACCGTTTGCCTTTTGCCTTTTCCCTTTTGCCGTTTCCCTGTTCCCTTTTTCGATGTCTTGATACCTCGTTTCTTTTTACGTTTAGGATCGTTTGTCTGTTCTGCCTCTAGTTTCTGTAGTTCCTCTTGTTCTTGGCGATTTATTTCGGGCAACTTGAGGATAACACCAGTCATCAACCAATAATAGATTGCCACTGGATCTACATCCAAGGGATAGTAATAGGTTTGGTAGCTAATAAACAAAATAAGTACCCAATAGCTGGCACCGATACTCCGCAAATCCTTGTTTTTCACTGAGCGGTAAGCCTTGAAGGTAAGTACAGTAATACCAGTTACAAATATTAGAAAAGCCAGCAGCCCCAGCGGACCAACTTCATGCATCACTTTGGGAAACCAAGTTTCTACCAAACTAGTTTTACCGAAAACACGAGCAGAGTTGGTCGCTCGTCCTAATCCCAGACCAATTAATGAGCCTCTGAGTCTATGCCAGGTAAAAGCAAATTGATGAAGGATAAAATCATCCGCTGGTGCAGCTTGCCAACGACCGATAAAACTATCTATCCGTTCCTGAACTACTTCAGGAAAAGCAGTTGCGGCAATTCCCAATAAAAGTCCTAATCCCCCCAGAATAGGTAAAAACCGTTTAAGGTTAGTGACTTGACCCGTTAAAACCAGCAAGATTAAAGTTACGGTTGGCACCAAAGCCAGAGCAATCCGCTGACCAGAGACTACTGCCAGAACAAAAACCGATGCCATGGCACCTAAACCAACACTTCGCCAACGAGCTGAGGGGTCGCTGAAAGCAGTAGCAAAGGTAAAAAAGGCATTAGAAATCAGGAACCAGCCCCACTGCCAAGGGGCAACAAAGGTTCCCGGTAAGCGGATTTGTCCCACTTGAGGACTATACAGTAAAGACCCACCCACAAAACATCTAGCATCTAGGGAAGCTTTGAATAAGGCAGCCCCTTCTCTGAATTGGGTTCCAGCGCATCTACCAGTTTTCAGCATCATGTACTGAATAAAGGCAAGGCTACAGCAGATAATAGCCAGAACTGTGAACATCCTTGAGAGGAAGAGTAATTCTTTCTTGCTACGGATCAGGTAGTAGGCACAAAAGATTAAGGGAATGTATCCCAAAAAAACTTTCAAACCCAAAATTCCCATTAGTATCGGCTGTCCATCGTCGCAGGTTACACCTCTACGCATCCCTGGTAAATCTGAACAGGGGGGAAGTAGTTGCTGGGCACCATTAGCAAACAAGAGTGTCAGCAAACTTGATGCGCACAAAATGCCTAAGGGTACCATTAGGGACTTGGCTACTATGATCGGTTTTCTTTGCTGCTTACACTCTTGTATTAGACCAATCAAAGCAGGGATATAGATACCATCTTTAGCCAGCTGGAGCAGTGGACTATTGCCAATGGAGTAAATGATTGTGCCACTAAAAGGCATATAGATCAGGAATGCCCAAAGTGCTTTGCGAGGATATTTATAGGACAGAACCAGACAAGGCAGACCAGCTACTGCAGCTGCACCAGCTTTAGGATCAACCACCAGAGCCAGCAACACCCCGATAATCGCTCCAAAAGCTGCTGTCATAGTGATGATTTGGATGACTTCTCTACGCTCCCGTTGCGCTCGGCGTTTTTGAGCTAACTGTTGCTTCAGATTTAAGGTTGTGGTCTCAGATGGCGTTTTCCCTTTCTTTGATGCCTTAGATTTTGACCGACCTTTGACCATGGCAGAACCGTCCCATTGTCTATCGATGTTATTATTTTCTAATTTGGCATGTTCAAGTTTCAATTGGTGTTTGCGCGACGGTCAAGGGAGCTTGTATAAGCCAAAGTTATCACAAATTGATTTGCTCAACGCCTTTCGATTGAAGATGTTAAAGGATAATCTGTCTTCATTTGCTGATATATTCTCACCAGTACCAAGGATATAAACACTACCGGAAAAGGGTAATGGTTCTAGAGGGGTTCCCTTGTTAGCTGTCCGGCAAAAGAAGCCCCACATCCTAATGCGTAGCATAGGTGTGGGATGAATTTTGCACAGAGTCTTTCGGATCAGGGAAGCGAGCTATCAAGCTTCTTATTAATTCTGACTGAGTCATTCCGCGTCGCTCTGCTTCCTGCGCTAACTGTCTTTTTTCAAAATCTGTAATTCTAATTGTTAACTTTTTATCTTTCATTGTAACTTGACACATGGCTGTACGTTAATTATAATGTTACTAGGTCGATAAACAGAAAGGCAAGCACGATGAGAATTGCATACCAGTACAGGCTGAAACCGACAAAACATCAACAAACCAAGATAGATGACTGGCTATCAATGCTTTGCGCTCAATATAACTACTTATTGGCGGATTCGGCAAAGCCGACGCTACGCGAACGATTCAACTGGTATGAAGCAAATCGCTGCTCGATCAATGCCTGCCCTCTTGTTTGTTATTTACCCGAATTAAGAGACAACCCAGATTATTACAGTCAGAAAAAGACATTACCAAGTCTCAAAAAGACTCATCCCTGGTACAAAGAAGTCCATTCTCAAGTCCTTCAGGATGCAGTAAAAAGGGTTAAGTTGGCCTTTGATAGATTTATCAAAGGAGATAAAAACGGAAACAGAAGCGGTAGACCAAGATTCAAAAAAAGACATCGTTATCGTACCTTCACTTACCCTCAGATGAAGGAAGGATGTTTACAGGGAGATCTGATCGATCTGCCTAAAATAGGAAAAATCAAAGTCGTACTACACCGCCCTATTCCTGATGGGTTTAAAATCAAAACAGCTTCAATTACCAAGAAGTGCGATGGATATTATTTGGTTTTATCCCTAGAAGATAAGACCGTCCCTGAAATTAAACCTGATATCAACCCTGACTCTATAGTAGGTATTGATGTTGGTCTCAAAGAATTCTTAACCACCTCCGAAGGGGAAACAGTTAAAACTCCTCAGTACTATCGAAGATCTCAAAAAAGACTAAGAGTCATCCAAAAAAGAGTATCTCGACGGGAAAAAGGAGGCAAAAATCGACTCAAAGCTATTAAGCAGCTTGGAAAGCAGCACAAAAAAGTAGCAGACAAGCGAAGATATTTTCACTTCAAGACCGCCAATTATTTACTATCAAAATACGATGTAATAGCTTACGAAAAATTAAATATAAAGGGACTTGCTAAATCCCGACTAGCTAAATCTGTGTTGGACGCTGGGTGGTCTAGCTTCCTGACAATCCTGGCAAGCAAAGCCGTTCGCGTAGCGTGGCCTACGGCCTTAAATGCTGGCTTGTTGGCGGTTCCAGTCAGTGCTCAGAATACTTCACAGAATTGCTCTAGTTGCGGTAAAAAAGTCCCAAAAAAGCTGCATGTCCGTTGGCACGAATGTCCTCACTGCGGTTGTAGCTTGGACAGAGACCATAATGCAGCAATAAATATAAAAAACAGAGCGGAAGGGCAGTCCGTTCTTAAAGCCCAGCGCCTCCTAAGGGATACCCGGATTGGCGCTTGTTGCCTACACTGAACCTGTAAGGTCAGTGTAGGAGCTGTCACCAAGAATACCTTTTACTTTCTCATGATCAATATAGAACTTGTAGTAGCCATAACCCCGATTGTATTCAGGTTTTTCAGGTAACTCTAGTAAATCCCATCTAATAATATTCGCTGTCCCCGACATTCGATGTAAGCATTCAGCCCTCAGCTATCAGCTATTAGCTATCAGCTATCAGCTATCAACTATCAACTAGCAGGCGCTTTAACTGCACGGGGTCAGATGAGCAAAACAAGCAAGGATTTTCAACCAGCCGTACTAGCCCGTAACCTTGTTTACTACCTCCCGTTGATTAGCTGACGGCTGACCACTGATTGCTGAATGCTTACCATTCGATAGAATTTTTTTCGTTTTAAATATAAACAATCTTCACCATCTCGATACTTATAACCTCTATTAATAAACCAGCCATTTCCCTGAGGAGTTTTCCTAACAAATTCCGCTAACTGTTTGCTAACACAATCATCGGCATCGACATTCATAGCATGAGTTGGGTCAAATCGACGAGCATAGGTTAATCCTCTCAAAACCTTACGTCCTTTGTCTGTCAAACCTCTAGCTATGGGGTTTTGCTCTTTGGGAGTAGGATAATCAACCTCAAGATAAATTATATGGGGGTGACTGAATGTAATCTCTGGCTTTTCATTACAAACAACGATTACTCTAAATTCCGATGATGTTTGATTACATACTGATTTGACACAGCGTTCAAATAATTTAGATACTTCCAAGATTTGGAAATATTTCGACTCTTGAGTGGAATTACGAAAACTAGCATGATTAACCTTTATTGATAGAAAAACAAGCTAAAAAACTCCCATGACTTTGACTAATTTAGGCAAAGTAACGGGAGTTTTAATGTTAGGGTGAGGTAGCCATGGCGTTATTGAAACCTTGCAAACAACCAAGCATTTCGTCAGCTATCAACTAACGAAAATACTGCCAATAGTTTCCTATGCACCCCTATGAAATATTAAGTTCAGGGTTAAAAACCCTTTTTCCAGATGCTTTCCACCGATTTGGTTTTTGATCGTAGATGGGCAAGGAGTTCTCATCAAGAGAGACTCAGATCAGGGTTGATGATTTACCGTCAACCATAAACCGTCAACCATAAACCGTCAACCATAAACCGTCAACACAACCCGATCACTGAAACGATCTGAGTCAACAAAGATATAAGTTAACTATGCCAGTGATATGCTGAGCAGTTGCTGGAAGCATTTTGCTGAATCAGTTAACTAATCAGTTAGCTAAATATCGCTCAACGACATTAACTAACTCTGATGTCCAGTGGTGAGCAAGTTGAGAATTGGCGGCTTCGACCATCACCCGGATCAGGGGTTCAGTACCAGAAGCACGAACCAGAATTCGACCTTGGTCTCCCATGGCTGCTTCCCCTTTTGCGATCGCATTCGTGATGGCCTCACACTCTTGCCATCCACGTCGGCGTTCTCGGTCTTCTACCCTGACATTACGCAGCAGTTGGGGGTAAGTCTGGAAACTTTGGTCTACTAACTCCCCTAAGGTCATCCCAGATTCATGCACCAAAGAAGCTATATGTAAAGCAGTTAACATGCCATCCCCAGTCAAACCATAATGGTGACAGATGATATGTCCCGATTGCTCACCCCCTAGCATAGCTCCAGTTTGGAGCATTTTAGCTTGGACATGCTGATCTCCGACTGCTGTCCGTAGGAATTTACCCCCCAACTGCTTCCAGGCTCGTTCAAATCCTAAATTTGCCATTACCGTTGCTACCATTAGGTCTTCTGGTAGCTTTTGGGCAGCACGTAAGGTTTGACCCCAAAAATAGAGGATGTAATCTCCATTGATCTCCCGACCCTGGGCATCTACTGCCATCAATCGGTCTGCATCACCATCAAACGCAAACCCAAGATCTGCTTGGTATTCTTTTACCGCAGCTTTGAGGGGTTCGAGGTGAGTCGAGCCACAATTGACATTAATGCGATCGCCATCTGCCTGGTCATGCAAACAGATCACTTGTGCCCCCAACTGCTCAAACACTTGTCCTGAGAGTCGCACTGCTGCCCCCCAAGCCAAATCCAGCACAATCTTCATCCCTTGTAAATTCGTCACTCCTTTCAGAGGACAATGAAGTGCTGCGGCATAATCGGTGACCAACCCTGGGCGATAGTGATACTTCCCTTGGGTTTTACTCACTACACCCTGATCAGTAAAACCCCTCAATCCAGCTTCTATATGCTTTTGCAGCTCCTGAGATAGCTTAGTGCCTTTCCCGCTAAAAAACTTAATCCCATTGTCTTCTGGAGGATTATGACTAGCGGAAATCATCACACCCCCGATGGCACTTGTAGCACTACACAGGTAGGCAACACCAGGAGTGGGACATAATCCCAGGTGCCACACCTCTAAACCTGCTGTAGTCAGCCCCTTAGCTAAAGCTGTGGCCAACATATCACTAGAATTGCGCGAATCCTGCCCCAAAATCACCGGTCCTGGCACAGCTGAGTATTCCTGTAACACAAGACCAGCCCAGAAACCCACTTGTAAAGCCAAATCTTCACTTAGCAATGTTCCTGCTCGTCCCCGAATGCCATCGGTGCCAAATAATGGGGTTGTGGGTAGAGTTAGGGCTTGCCAAGGTAACCTAACATTGGGGCAGTTAATTGGCTGATTCTCCGATGAGAACTCAGCACTATTCCATCCCTGGATACGGACAGGGGATGTAACCATAATTTCTATTTCCTCACATTACACACTCACTGTGGAGAATAACACTTTATTTTGCTTTGGTAGATATCCATCAATACATCCAACCCATGTTTGTAAACAAATATATCCTTGTGATCAGATTATGATCCAAGTACATTCAGATTATGATCCAAGTACATTTAGCCCTGTTAGCGCTTTGACCAGACTTTATCAAAGATTTACTAAACCATTGACTAACTAGATCAAAGTAGATTTAGCCCTATTAGGCTTCTGGCAAGACTTTATCAAAATTGACTAACTAGATCCAAATACACTTAGCTCCCAAGAGCCTTCGGGCAAAACTTTACCAAAATTTACGTTCCTCCCTAGGAACTTAGCAGCCACCACCTGGCAAGGACGGTAAATTAAACACCAGCATTCTCCAACAACTGTTCCATAGTTTCCAAACTCAGTCCTTGCTGAAGATAACGAGGAGACTGTGGATTATAGGGAGCAGCCACTCGATCTATGCTAATGATCTTTGCCTGTGCTGGTAAGACCGCTACATCTGGGTCAAAGGATGTCGGGCGCATTAAAGAACTCGAAAAACCTTTAAAAATAGCAATTTGATCCTGTTCACCAGCTATCTGTGCGGTAACGATCAATACCTCTTTTGGGCATTTGATGGTGTATTGTTCTAGACGCCTACCAATGGAATCCATCATCTGTGAGTTTTCAGTTGTGAGTTTGTAGTTGTGGCATTGCCTATTAGCAGGATAGGATGGTCAGTCGAGCTTTCTCGTAGTGGTAGTGACCATTAAATCTGATCAGCGCGGTTTGCCTGTAGGTTAAGTAGAATTCCGAATCCGTTAATCAACCTCCTTTGAACCAAGACTCCCCCGGCATAAGCGCCGTGGGGAGTCTCAAAGAAGATGCTACCGCCCTAAAAAATCCATTGCCAAAATCCATGTCATGGTTCAATAGCTGATCGTCCTTGTTTGCCGAGACGAAACAGAACGAAATAGCTTAAGTAAAGGACATAGAAGAATAATCCCACCATTCCCATAAAACCCAAAAATCCAGGGGTATAACCAGCATGGAAATACTGTTTGAATAACAAAGGCGGCTCCCTCAACACCTGACAAAATCCAGATGTGATTGCTCCTGGGACAAAGGCACAACGTAGAAATGGAATGCTGGCGATTGTCCCCAGAGTACAGTAAATAGTCATAGCCCAACGCCAAGATGTCAGTGCTAGCTTCAAGGGAGTAGGTGGTCTATCATCAATCTCCTCATTCAAGTCAATCCAAAACCACAGGGAGATTGGGATTAGAATACGGGAGCTCAAAGCAGACACATAAGCAATCGGCCAACCGACAATCAACAAGTAAACTGTAATCGCTAGGAGACTGGAAACACGCCAATAGATAATCAACAGCCGTACCATCGCATCTGCTTTCTGGAAAAATGCCCAAATTAGCAGCATCAAGGGGATAAATACTGTGAACAGAACTGCCAAACGGTAGTCCATCCAAACCAGTAATTGAATAATTTCATCTTGCATTGCTTGTTGCCGAAATGACCTTGATCTATGTTATTGCACCAATGCCCATACTGGAAATCTAGAAACAAAGCCAAGGAAAGCATCAGGCCAGTAACGCCACCAAAAAGGGTAGCAGGAGCAAATCCTAATCGGGGATTTACTCCTGCTACCCTTATGCAGAGTATTTGGCAGAACAATCCTAGAGTCTAGTCATCATATACCCGGCACTCAGCTGCGTCAGGATTATCATCACAGTACTGCTCAAGGGAGTTTTTGGGATTGGCATTTTGCCGCTTATGGGAAGCCTCTGCTTGTAGTTCTTCTACTGTATCCCAAGCTACTGCACATTCGTCTGAAGTCGCCCCTTCAGCATCACAAACGGCTCTAGCTTGTTCACGCTCTTGGTCTATTTTCTCTTGTAATTCGCTCATCTGTCTTTCGCTTTTATAATTTGATGATGTCTATTTTTATTTTGCTGATAGGATGGGTAGTAGTCACCAACCGCGCTTAGCAAAATAGTTAACGATAGGAGGCTTAATAACTAGTAATTTCGTTGAAAAGACGACCTAGTTGCTTAGGTTTTGTGCAACTCCTATCAGGGGTAAGGTTTGCCGGAGTTTGTCCCGCTTCCGGGAACGGCAGCGATGCAGCGCGGTCTTGGGGAGGCAGCGCCGACCTGCGGGGGTTCCCCCCATGAGCGACTGCCGTGGTTTCCCCCACTCGCGCTTTGCATGGCTGACAATGTTGTAAAGGCTGGTTGGGCTAGCAGCACATGTTTCCCTCACCTTAACTACTAGCGACAGAGCTACGAACTTGCGGTCATTCATAGGTGTCGTGACCATTACAACGATCGGACCAGTGTCCATTACCTGCATCTTAGCTAGGAAATTCCGGATTAACCAGAAATTACCAGGGAATAAACTAAGAGCGCTACTTTAATTAGCTACTTTAATTAGCTACTTTAATTTCTTAGGTTAAAGCAAAAGACCTGCTTTAACACAAATTTGTTCTTTATTTTTTAAGGTTTTCCCAATTCCCCCTTACACCCTAGTAGCTTATACCACTTCTATAACTCTTGACCCATTCCCCTTTGACTCGATCGATCTTGACATAGCTAACTTAGTAGTGTAATAGGGGTAGTGTGGTTGGGGTGGAATTTACCTTTAGCCCTTACCCTTCTTGCTATGGCTGACTTGAGGAAGGACTTCAAGTTAGAGGAAAGGCGAATTTAAGGGAAGCTGTCTGATTTACCGACTATATTACGAATTGTTACCCTTAAATTGCAGTAGAGCGGATGGCTAATATAGCAATAACTATTCATACGTTAGGCAGATATGGAGAGATTTCATCAGGCGCGCCTTAAGAAAAACCGTTTATAACCCCCCTAACGGGCTTCTTTTGATAACTACTAACTTAGATTAAGTTATATTAAATTTAGTGTACCACAATAAATCCTCTGCTCAGTATCAGGTAAGGCTTAGTGGAAGTCTGCGGTAATTCACCGTTATCATAAAACCTTGAGGAGTGGCCAATCCCCTCAATAGGGAATGGTATCGGGAGTGAAATAGGTAGATATAGATGGCTAATGTGATCAAGTGGGCAAATGCTCTATCAACCCGTGCATCATTAGAAGCGGCAGTGTCAGAAGTGGCAGACTGCCTTGAGAAGTCTTTGCCTTCAAAAGCAGATTTGGGTCTGGTGTTCATCTCATCTGCCTATGCCAGTGAGTATCCTCGCCTCATCCCCCTGCTCCAAGAACGATTGTCTTTACCCGTGCTGATTGGTTGTGGTGGAAGTGGCATCATTGGGATGAACACCAATGGGTTACCTGTGGAAGTTGAGGGAGGACCAGCCCTAAGCCTCAGCCTAGCCTGTTTGCCTGATGTTAGTGTCAAGAGCTTTCATATCCCTGGAGACGCCTTGCCAGATTTGGATAGTCCTCCTGATGCTTGGGTGGACTTGATTGGAATTTCCCCCCAAGAGCAACCCCAGTTTATTTTATTCTCTGACACCTTGTCCTCTAAAATTAACGATTTGCTCCAAGGGTTGGATTATGCTTATCCAGGGTCAGTCAAGGTAGGAGGACAGGCTAGTGGTAGCTCTATGATGGTTAAGAATGGCTTATTTTGCCTGAAAGACCAGAACCAAGTGGCTAAGTCTCTCTACCATGAAGGAACTGTGGGGGTTGCTCTAAGCGGCAATATTCTATTAGAAACCATTGTTGCTCAAGGCTGTCGTCCTATCGGTGAAACCTATCAGGTGACTAAAGCAGACCAGAATATCCTGCTGGAATTGACACCCCTCGATCAAGGCAAGATCACCAACAGTGAGCCAGCATCCCATCCCCCATTAATGGTGTTGCGCGAGTTAATCCAAAGTATGGATGAGGCAGACCGTAAACTGGCACAACATTCACTCTTTGTCGGAGTTGCCCGAGATGAGTTTAAACAACAGCTCGGTCAGGGAGACTTTCTGATCCGCAATCTGTTAGGTGTGGATCCGAGGATTGGTGCGATCGCTATTGCTGATCGGATTCGACCCGGTCAACGTATTCAGTTCCACCTCAGAGATGCTCAGACTTCAGAGGAAGACTTGGCACTCCTTCTTGAGGACTATCAAAAGCAAACTAACAGCACTCCAGCTGCTGGTGCTTTGATGTTTTCCTGTCTGGGGCGAGGAGAAGGGCTTTACGGTAAACCTAATTTTGATTCCCAACTATTCCACCGTTATCTCAAGGATATTCAGCTGGCGGGCTTCTTCTGTAACGGGGAAATTGGGCCAGTAGGCAGTAGTACGTTTTTGCACGGTTTCACGTCAGTTTTTGGGATTTGCCGTGCGAAAGAGTAACAATTATGGCTTAATCACAAAAACAGAACAGAATGAAGAATTAAGAATGAAGAATGGATAAATTCTCAATTCTCAATTCTCAATTCTCAATTCTCAATTCTCAATTCTCAATTTTCAATTCTCAATTCTCAATTTTCAATTCTCAATTCTCAATTTTCAATTTTCAATTCTCAAGTCTCAATTCTCAATTCTCAATTCTCAATTCTCAATTCTCAATTCTCAATTCTGGGGAATCAGTAACTACCTGACTACTGACAGAGCATTAACTAGAGTGTTTTTCTCTTATTGTTCTACTCCCTTTGACCCCCCAGCATCAAGCTGAGTTCGTAAGCGCACAGATTGAGCATGAGATGGTAGACCTTCTGCTTCAGCAAGAGTCTCAATTGCACCAGCCACTTTATGGAGGGCTCTGTCTGAATACTGAATCAAACTGGAGTGCTTCATAAAGGTTTCCACACCTAGGGCAGAAGCATAACGAGCAGCACCTGAAGTTGGTAGGGTGTGATTGGGTCCAGCCAAGTAATCACCTACTGCTTCAGGGGTTGAGTTACCCAGGAAAATTGCCCCAGCGTGGTGGATATAGTCTAGTAAGTCCCAAGGTTGGGTAATTTCTAGTTCTAAGTGTTCTGGAGCAAACTCATCAGACAATTGTGCTGCCACTTCCAAAGAATCAACAACAACGATTAGACCATAGTGAGCGATCGCTTTTTCTGTCAACAGGCGTCGTGGATGGTCTTTTAGTTGCTGCTGCACTTGCCCCTGCACTTGTTTGGCTAAATTAGCATCAGTGGTCAGGAGAATCGCTGCTGCCATTGGGTCATGTTCTGCCTGAGCCAATAGATCGACAGCCACATGAACTGGATTAGCTTTCTCATCCGCAATAATTAATACCTCAGAAGGACCAGCCAGGGAGTCAATCCCTACAATACCGTAAACCAGTTTCTTGGCCAGGGTTACGTAAATGTTACCCGGACCGCTAATCACATCCACGTTGGGAATGGTTTCGGTCCCAAAGGCTAACGCTGCAATTGCTTGGGCTCCACCTACCCGGTAAATCTCATGAATACCGGCTTCCTGAGCAGCCACAAGCACAGCCGGATTAATGCTTTGATCTGGTCTTGGTGGGGTGACCATTATAATTTGGTTAACCTGAGCTACCTTGGCTGGGATAGCATTCATTAACACAGTACTGGGATAGGAGGCCCTACCTCCTGGAACATATAGTCCAGCCTTATCTACAGCAGTGTAGCGCTTCCCTAAAACCACATCATCTTCACCAAATTGCACCCAGGATTTGGGAACTCGTTGTCGATGAAATGCCTCGATTTGTCTGGCGGCTAATTGAATCGCATCCAGTAATTCTTTGGAGACCTGTTGGTAAGCCGCATCTAGTTCCGAACCGCTAACTCGCAGTTGTTCTCGACTCAATCTCAGCTGATCAAATTCCTCAGTGTAGTGCAGGAGCGCTACGTCTCCTTGGCGCTTCACTGCCTGTAAAACTTCCCTTACAGTTGCCTCTTTGTTCAGCATTTGGTCAGAAGCCGTGCGATCGCGGATACGTCGCAGTTCAGTTTGTGCCTCAGCCTGCTCAGTTATGATTCGCAGCATGGAGTCGGAGTGCCCATCACGCTAGTGTTGCTCGTCCTAGACCAGGTTTATACACTTATCCTGATCAAAGGTGTCTATGTTTCCTGGACTTACTTTAAGAATATAGCTTATAGAGGGTGATGATTGGGTTACGCTATGGGTGTTGATACTAGTTTACTATGATATATGGTATTATGTTATTTCTGGTATCATACCATTTTCTACTGGACGTAACTCCTAAACTCAATTAAGTTAAGTTAACTAAGTTAAGTAAACACTGCTGTGGCTAATAACAAGTCTGCCCTCAAACGCATAAATATAGCCGAACGGAACCGAGTTCGGAATAAAGCCTACAAATCAGCGGTGAAAACGCTGACGAAGAACTATTGTGCTGCCTTAGAAGAGTACGAACGCCAACCAAGTCCAGAGACCTTGGAAGAAGTTAAACGCCGAATGTCAGAAGCATACAGCAAAATTGACAAGGCTGTCAAGCGTAAGGTACTTCATCGTAATAATGGCGCTCGGAAAAAAGCAAGTCTTGCCAAAAAGCTCAAAGCTATAGAGGCTCAACTTAACGCTAGTGTGACCGAATCACCTGCTGTATGATCAGATTCCCAGGCCTCACCTGGCGGAGCGCTAAGTGGTGATTAGTTGAGCAAAAACCGCTGTAAATTAAACTAAAACTAGATAAATAGATTAAAAACTGTATTGATGCAGTTGATTGATACCCACGTCCATATCAACTTCGATGTCTTTGAGTCGGAGTTAGACCAATTGCGGCAGCGATGGCTTGAAGCTGGTGTGGTTCGTCTAGTTCACTCTTGCGTAGAACCGTCTGAGTTTAAAGGCATCCAAGCTCTAGCAGAGCGATTTCCCGAACTCTCCTTTGCGGTAGGCTTGCACCCCTTAGATACCGAAAAATGGACTTCCGAAACGGAAAATCAGATTTTGACCCTAGCGCGCTCTGATGCTAGGGTCGTAGCTATTGGAGAAACGGGTTTGGATTTCTATAAAGCAAAGAACCAACAACACCAAATAGAAGTGTTCAAAGCCCAACTAGGGATTGCCCACCAACTCGGCTTGCCACTGATTATCCACTGCCGTGACGCTGCTGCAGAAATGAGGGGCATACTGCAAGAATTTTGGCAAAGTACCGGATCAATAAGAGGCGTGATGCACTGTTGGGGAGGTAATCCTCAACAGACACAGTGGTTTTTGGATTTGGGATTTTACATAAGCTTCAGTGGCATTGTGACCTTTAAGAATGCCACTCAGGTAAAAGAATCAGCCACCATGGTACCTAGCGATCGCCTACTCATCGAAACGGATTGTCCGTTCCTTGCACCAGTACCCAAGCGAGGTAAACGAAATGAACCAGCCTATGTCCGCTATGTAGGCGAGTGCGTTGCCCAATTACGAGGGATATCTCTAGAAGAGTTGGCTGCTCAGACAACCCAAAATGCCTGTCAGCTTTTTGGTCTTAGCCTATCAACAGCAACTGCTGGGATAGGGATTGGGTAAATCTCAACCAGACCTGAAAGGGCAAAACCTAAAGGTGGGTTCTTGATAATCTCAACTCCCCTACTCTGCTATGGTTCAGTAGAAAGAGAATTATGGGCGCTTGCTTACTGTGAACACCTGCTGTGAACACCTGCTGTCAACATCTACATCTAGAAGAGGAAATAACAGGAAATAATCCGACTCTTTGAATAGTACTTTTGGGTGAGGCTTACCGAAGGAGGGTTGACAAAAGGGCAATCAAATGCTACCCTAATTAGTCTGATGAATATAACTAATCCAACAATAAGCCCCACAACGGTTTGAGTCTCCAGCTAAGCAAACCCTAATCAGAACCCATGTGTATGGTAGGGCATATCGACGGTGACACGTGTAAAAACCACAACTAGCACCGGGAGCGATAAATCTGGAAAGCGCCGTGGCCTCTACGGTGTCTGCCTGTGGACGGGGTGCTGCCGACAGTCCCGAAAGAAGCAGGAAATAAACAGGATTAACTAGCATGAGCTAGGTTCGTATCAGTTTTATGGAGCAGCAGCAAGTACTCCAAGTCCAGTATAGTGTTTTGGTTGTTTTCCTGATGCCAGAGTTTCTGTCAATCTAGTAATAGAAATGGTTTAAAATCCCACAGATGGATGCGCGAGAACTGGAAGATTAAAGGCACTATAAGCCATTTGAGTCAACACTATGAACATCCTATACCTAGAGTAGGGTTACCTAAAGTCGCAGATGTTCAGCTTAAGAATTCCACGTTTACGTTATCTGTGGGAATGTCAATTCTAAAAGTTGATCTAGTATCTATTAGCTCGAACCCAAGTTTTAAGCAACTGTTCAAGTACAAGTACTGCCTTGGGAAGGGAATCAAAATCGGCGCTGACTTAAAAAGAGTGAACAACAGACCCCATGACTAATCCGACTTACACAACAGCTACCTATATGTTGCCAGACTTAGTTGAAATTCAGCGTGCTAGCTTTCGCTGGTTCTTGGAGGAGGGGCTAATTGAAGAACTCAATAGCTTCTCGCCGATTACCGACTACACTGGCAAAATGGAGCTGCACTTCTTGGGTGAAAACTACAGGCTGAAGTGTCCTAAATATGATGTGGATGAAGCCAAGCGGCGAGACAGTACCTATGCCGTACAAATGTACGTTCATACCCGCTTGATTAATAAAGAAACCGGCGAGATCAAAGAACAAGAAGTCTTCATCGGTGATTTGCCTCTGATGACAGACCGAGGAACATTTATCATTAACGGTGCTGAGCGAGTCATTGTTAACCAAATTGTTCGCTCTCCTGGAGTTTACTACAAGTCTGAAACTGATAAAAACGGACGTCGTACCTACTCAGCCTCCTTGATTCCTAACCGGGGTGCTTGGTTGAAGTTTGAAACTGATAAAAATAACTTAGTTTGGGTGCGCATCGACAAAACCCGTAAACTCTCTGCACAAGTGCTTTTAAAAGCTTTGGGGCTTGGTGATAGTGAAATTATAGATGCTATGCGCCACCCAGACTACTATCAAAAAACCCTTGACAAAGAAGGGAACCCCAGTGAAGAAGAAGCCCTGCTGGAGCTGTACCGCAAGCTGCGTCCTGGGGAACCTCCCACTGTTAGTGGTGGTCAGCAGTTATTGGAATCCCGTTTCTTTGACCAGAAGCGTTATGACCTAGGTCGGGTCGGTCGCTACAAAATCAATAAAAAACTACGGCTGAATATTCCTGACACGGTAAGGGTATTGACCCCCCAAGATATACTAGGGGCAATAGATTACCTAATCAACCTGGAATTTGACATTGGTAGCACAGACGATATTGACCACCTAGGGAATCGCCGAGTACGCTCTGTTGGGGAACTACTGCAAAACCAAGTACGGGTGGGACTCAATCGCCTAGAGCGGATTATTCGAGAACGGATGACCGTTTCAGAATCCGATACCCTTACCCCAGCATCATTGGTAAACCCCAAACCCCTAGTAGCAGCGATTAAAGAATTTTTTGGGTCCTCTCAGCTGTCCCAGTTTATGGACCAGACCAATCCATTAGCTGAATTGACCCATAAACGGCGTCTGTCTGCCCTAGGTCCTGGGGGGTTAACTCGCGAACGGGCAGGTTTTGCAGTGCGGGATATTCATCCATCTCACTATGGCAGAATTTGCCCCATTGAAACTCCAGAAGGTCCCAATGCAGGTCTGATTGGGTCCTTGGCAACCCACGCTCGGGTTAACAATTATGGTTTTATTGAAACTCCTTCTTACCCAGTAGAAAATGGGCGAGTCCTAAAAGACCGACCGCCCTTGTACATGACCGCAGATGAAGAAGATGACCTGAGGGTAGCACCAGGAGATATTGCCTTAGATGAGGAAGGTTACATCCTGGGAGAGTCTGTACCAGTCCGATATCGACAAGAATTTACAACCACCACCCCTGACCAAGTGGACTATGTGGCGGTATCACCAGTGCAAATTATCTCCGTTGCCACCTCTCTAATTCCCTTCTTAGAACATGATGATGCCAACCGAGCTCTGATGGGCTCAAATATGCAGCGGCAAGCTGTGCCATTGCTTCGACCTGAGCGCCCCTTAGTGGGAACAGGATTGGAAGCCCAGGCCGCTCGGGACTCTGGTATGGTCGTGGTTGCTGCCAGTGATGGTGAGGTGGTGTATGTCGATGCCAACACAATTCGGTTACAGCCTTATCAAACCACCATCAAAGATACCCCAGCCCTGCCAGGGGGAAAGGGCAATGAAAATGAGTTAGAATTCCCTATCCCTATCCAACCAAAAGAAACCCCAGCAATTATTGAATACTCCCTCCAAAAGTACCAGCGCTCTAACCAAGATACCTGCTTGAATCAACGGCCCTTGGTGTATGTAGGAGATGAAGTTGTGGCAGGTCAGGTCCTGGCAGATGGCTCGGCTACGGAAGGGGGTGAAATCGCCCTGGGACAAAATATTCTAGTAGCTTATATGCCTTGGGAAGGCTATAACTACGAAGATGCAATCTTGGTTAGTGAACGGCTAGTTTACGATGATGTCTACACAAGTATTCACGTTGAAAAGTATGAAATAGAAGCGCGACAGACTAAACTAGGTCCGGAAGAAATAACCCGAGAAATTCCCAATGTGGGAGAAGATGCCCTGCGTCAGTTAGATGAAACCGGGATCATTCGCATTGGAGCCTGGGTAGAAGCTGGGGATATCTTGGTGGGGAAAGTTACTCCCAAGGGGGAATCAGACCAGCCACCAGAAGAAAAACTCTTGCGAGCTATATTTGGAGAAAAAGCGAGGGATGTACGGGACAATTCTCTACGAGTGCCCAATGGTGAAAAAGGGCGTGTGGTAGATGTGCGGGTATTTACCAGAGAGCAAGGGGATGAACTGCCACCGGGAGCCAACATGGTAGTGCGTGTATATGTGGCTCAGAAACGGAAAATCCAGGTTGGTGACAAAATGGCAGGTCGTCACGGCAATAAGGGAATTATTTCCCGGATTTTGCCCATCGAAGATATGCCCTACCTGCCGGATGGTACACCTGTAGATATTGTACTCAACCCCCTGGGAGTACCCAGTCGGATGAATGTGGGTCAGGTATTTGAATGTCTATTAGGATGGGCTGGGGAACACCTGAATGCCCGATTTAAGCTTACTCCCTTCGACGAAATGTACGGCGCAGAAGCATCCCGCCTCACAGTCCATAACAAGCTTAAAGAAGCCAGTGATCAACCTGGTAAAGAGTGGGTATTTAATCCCGAGCATGCTGGAAAAATTACTGTATACGATGGTCGTACCGGAGAAGCCTTTGACCAACCAGTCACAGTAGGGCAAGCCTATATGCTCAAGCTCGTTCACTTGGTAGACGATAAAATTCACGCTCGCTCCACCGGACCGTACTCCCTAGTCACCCAGCAACCGTTGGGGGGTAAAGCCCAACAAGGTGGTCAGCGGTTTGGGGAAATGGAAGTCTGGGCATTAGAAGCATTTGGAGCATCTTACACCCTCCAAGAATTGCTCACTGTTAAATCAGACGATATGCAAGGGCGCAATGAAGCTCTCAATGCCATTGTCAAAGGAAAAGCTATTCCCAGACCTGGTACTCCCGAATCATTCAAGGTACTGATGCGAGAACTCCAATCCTTAGGACTCGACATAGCTGTTCACAAAGTGGAAACCACAGAAGATGGTAGTAGCAATGATATGGAAGTGGATTTAATGACCGATTCAGAACGCCATCGCACACCACGCTCACCAACTTATGAATCCCTCAACCAGGAAGAGTTGGAAGAAGAACAAGCCTAAAAGGTTGCTCTATAGGAGTGTCTGTCAATAGGGAAATGACAAAATTATGAAAAGCCAAATAGAACAGCGGTTTGACTACGTAAAAATTGGTATTGCCTCTCCTGAGAGAATTCGTCAATGGGGAGAAAGGACTCTTCCCAACGGTCAAATGGTCGGTGAAGTGACTAAGCCAGAAACCATTAACTATCGCACCCTCAAACCGGAGATGGATGGGCTGTTCTGTGAGCGCATCTTTGGTCCAGCTAAAGACTGGGAATGCCATTGTGGTAAGTACAAGCGAGTGCGCCACCGAGGTATTGTCTGTGAACGCTGTGGTGTGGAAGTGACCGAGTCCCGGGTCAGGCGTCACCGTATGGGATACATTAAATTAGCCGCACCCGTGGCTCACGTCTGGTATCTCAAAGGCATTCCTAGCTACCTCAGTATTTTGCTTGATATGCCCCTGCGGGATGTAGAACAGATTGTCTACTTCAACGCCTACGTAGTACTAAACCCAGGTAATGCGGAAAACCTTAGCTATAAACAGCTACTCACCGAAGACCAATGGCTGGAAATTGAGGAGCAGCTCTATAGCGAAGACTCAGACCTATCTGGGGTAGACGTGGGGATTGGGGCTGAGGCTCTGCAACGACTCCTACAGGATTTGGATTTAGACGCGATCGCAGAAAAGCTGCGAGAAGAAATTGCCGCTTCTAAAGGTCAAAAGCGAGCTAAGCTGATCAAACGGTTGCGGGTGATTGATAACTTTATTGGCACCGGGGCTCAGCCAGATTGGATGGTGCTGAGTGTTATCCCTGTCATTCCCCCCGACCTGCGACCGATGGTGCAACTAGATGGGGGTCGCTTTGCTACCTCTGACTTGAATGACCTCTATCGACGAGTGATCAACCGCAACAATCGACTAGCCCGGTTGCAGGAAATTCTGGCACCAGAAATTATTGTCCGCAATGAAAAGCGGATGCTTCAGGAAGCTGTGGATGCCCTGATTGACAATGGCAGGCGAGGACGGACGGTGGTAGGGGCAAACAATCGACCCCTGAAGTCCCTCTCTGACATTATTGAAGGTAAACAGGGTCGCTTCCGGCAAAACCTGCTAGGAAAACGGGTGGATTACTCCGGACGGTCAGTGATTGTAGTCGGCCCAAAGCTGCATATCCACCAGTGTGGTTTGCCCAGAGAGATGGCGATTGAGCTGTTTCAACCTTTTGTGATTCACCGCCTGATTCGTCAGGGTTTAGTGAATAACATAAAAGCAGCTAAGAAATTGATTCAACGGGGAGATCCCACTGTGTGGGACGTACTCGAAGAAGTGATTGCAGGTCACCCGGTGATGCTAAATCGAGCCCCAACTCTACACCGACTAGGAATTCAAGCCTTTGAACCTATTTTGGTAGAAGGTCGTGCCATTCAACTGCACCCCTTAGTCTGTCCAGCCTTTAATGCTGACTTTGATGGCGACCAGATGGCAGTACATGTGCCTCTATCCCTAGAATCCCAAGCAGAGGCTAGGTTGTTAATGCTGGCATCCAACAATATTCTCTCACCAGCAACAGGTCGCCCTATCATAGCACCGAGTCAAGATATGGTCTTGGGATGCTATTATCTAACCGCCAAAAATCCCAATGCAACCAAAGGCGCAGGTCGTTACTTTGCTAACCTCGACGATGCAATCAAAGCCTACGAACAAAAGCAAGTACACCTGCATGCCTATATTTGGGTGCGCTATGACGGCATAGTTGACACAGACGAACCAGATACGCAGATGATTTCTGAAGAATCTTCACCCGATGGTATGGTGACCAAAGTCTACAACAACCGGCGAGTGAGGGAAACAGCCAATGGTGAACTTATTTCCCAGTACATCCGCACCACCGCAGGTCGGATCATCTACAACAAAACTATTCAAGAAGCCCTATGGGGCTAGGTAAAAGGTAAGCATTTAGCATTTAGAATGCGTGAATTTAGAATTTAGAATGCGTGAATTTAGAATGTGTGAATTAGGAAATTTTTGATAATTTAGAATGCGCGAAATCATGATTTTAAAGTCTTAGTTCTGAATTCTAAATTCTGAATTCTAAATTCTGAATTCTAAATTCTTAATTAGTCATCCCCTTCAAAAGCATCATGGCAGATAAAAAAGCTCAAAAAGACTTGATTTTTTATAACCGGATTGTTGATAAAGGTCGGTTAAAAAAGCTGATATCTTGGGCGTATACCAAATACGGCAGTGCCCGCACAGCCCAAATGGCCGATAAACTCAAAGATCTGGGGTTTCGCTATGCTACCCAGGCAGGGGTTTCTATCAGTGTAGATGACCTGCAAGTGCCACCAGCTAAACGCCAAATGTTAGATGAGGCGGAAGCTATGATTCGTGCCACAGAAGGCCGGTTCACTAGGGGTGAAATTACTGAAGTTGAACGGTTTCAAAAAGTTATCGATACCTGGAACGGAACCTCTGAGGCTCTCAAAGATGAGGTGGTCCGTAACTTCAAAGACACAAACCCCCTCAATTCAGTGTACATGATGGCTTTTTCCGGAGCACGGGGTAACTTGTCTCAGGTGCGGCAATTGGTAGGTATGCGGGGTCTGATGGCTAATCCCCAAGGTGAAATTATTGACCTACCGATTAAGACTAACTTCCGGGAAGGCTTAACGGTAACCGAATACATTATCTCATCCTACGGAGCCCGCAAAGGCTTGGTGGATACTGCCCTAAGAACGGCTGACTCTGGTTACCTCACCCGTCGTCTGGTAGATGTTTCCCAGGACGTGATTGTACGAGACCTTGATTGTGGCACCAGTAGGGGCATCAAAATCACACCCATGACCGATGGCGATCGCGTTTTAATTCCCCTAGCGGATAAGCTCTTAGGTCGAATTGTAGCAGAGGAATTGGTTCATCCAAAAACCGGGGAAGTAATTGCTAAACAAAACCAAGATGTATCTGATGAACTAGCCAAAGAGATTGAATCGTCTGGTATTAAAGAGGTAATGGTGCGATCGCCTCTAACCTGTGAAGCCCAGCGGTCAGTTTGCCAGAGATGCTATGGTTGGAGCTTAGCTCATGGGCACATGGTGGATTTGGGCGAAGCGGTGGGGATTATTGCTGCCCAGTCTATTGGGGAACCAGGAACTCAGTTGACTATGCGGACCTTCCACACGGGGGGTGTGTTTACCGGGGAAGTGGCACGCCAGCTCTCTGCTCCCATGAAGGGTGTCGTAAGCTTTGGCAAAGGCCTACGTACCCGCCAAGTTAGGACTCGCCACGGTGACGACCGTCAACAAGTGGAACTAGCTGGGGATCTGATTTTGCAACCCACCAATGGCTCTGGCAAAACCTTTCCTTTAACAGCGGGCTCCTTGGTCTTAGTCAGTGATGGGCAAACAGTCAGCAAGGGTGATCTCTTAGCAGAAGTAGCCCTGAGTAAAAGCCGTCCTTCCACAGAAAAAGCGGCTAAGGATGTGGCATCGGACTTAGCCGGGGAAGTGCTATTTGCGGACTTAGTCCCTGAGGAAAAAACAGATCGACAGGGTAATACAACTCGGATTGCCCAACGTAGCGGTTTGCTCTGGATTTTATCTGGGGACGTCTATAACCTACCCCCTGGTGCGGAACCAGTGGTGAAAAATGGGGATAGTGTAGAGATTGGGACAGTGCTGGCGGAAACTAAATTAGTCACACTTAACGGTGGTGTGGTGCGACTGACCCCAGGCAAAAGAGAAATTGACATTATTACAGCTTCCGTCCGCTTGGATCAATCACAGGTGAGAATGGAAAGCACGGGGGGTCGGGAACAATATGTGATTCACACCGCCAATAATCAGCACTTTTCCCTGAAGGCAACCCCTGGCACAAAGGTAGTCAACCACCAGGTGGTAGCGGAACTGATTGATGACCAATACTACACTAAAACCGGTGGCATTATTAAATATGCTGGTGTAGAGGTGGCTAAACGGGGTAAAGCCAAGCAAGGTTACGAAGTTACCAAAGGCGGTACCTTACTCTGGATTCCGGAAGAATGCCATGAGGTCAACAAGGATATTTCCTTGCTGCTTGTGGAAGACGGTCAATATGTGGAAGCAGGCACAGAAGTGGTTAAGGATATCTTCTGTCAGTCCTCCGGTGTGGTGGAAGTTGTCCAAAAAAATGACATCCTCCGGGAAATTGTGGTTAAGCCTGGAGAATTTCATCTGGTGGAAAACCTACCAGAGACCATGACTAGTGAGGGTCAGCTAATCTATCCCGGCTCGGAGGATTTGCCAGGGATAACGGTAGACTACCTTTGTTATGGAGAAGCAGTTGACACACCTGATGGTATGGGACTGTTGCTGCGGCCAGTAACGGAGTTTGCTGTACCAGATAAGCCAGCGGTTCCCTCTCAGGCGTCCATTAATACCCAAAACAATTCCAACGAAGGTACCCAAGGAACCCAGATTGAATTGCGAGCCATCCAACGCATTCCCTATAAGGATGGAGAACGGGTCAAGTCTGTAGATGGGGTGGAATTACTCCGCACCCAGTTGGTATTGGAAATGAGCAACCCCGATGGTAGCAATGACCATACTAGTAGTTCATCCCAGCTGAGTGCTGACATTGAGTTAGTTGCTACTGAGGAGGAGGAAGCCTCTGAGGATATGCGATTACAACTGGTGATCCTGGAGTCGTTGGTGCTTCGCCGGGATACCAATGCAGATCCGTTAGGGGGCAATACCAAAACCCGGGTTTTAGTCAAAGATGGGGACGAAATTCCTCCAGGTGCGGTAGTGGCTCGAACAGAAATTCAGTGCAAGGAAGCTGGTGAAATCCGGGGGATTCAAGAAGGATTGGAAGCCATTCGCCGAGTACTGGTGGTCAGGGATGCTGACCGAGTGACAATGCCGATTACCTCTCCTGCCACAGTTAAAGTAGGGGATTTGGTCGTTGGTACCAACACCTTAGCTGAAGGGACACCTGCTCAAGAATCAGGTCAGGTGGTAATGGTAAGTGATGATGCCGTTATCCTGCGACTGGCTCGTCCATACCGAGTTTCTGCGGGGGCAATTTTGCAAATTGACAAGGGAGATTTGGTGCAGCGGGGTGATAACCTGGTGCTACTGGTGTTTGAACGGGCCAAGACAGGGGATATTATCCAAGGTTTGCCCAGGATTGAAGAACTACTAGAAGCTCGCAAACCCAAAGAAGCCTGTATCTTGGCCAGACGTCCTGGAGAAGCCCAGGTGATTTATGAAGAAGGCGAAACCGTTGATATCAAGGTAATTGAGTCAGATGGAGTCGTGACCGATTACCCCATTTCCCCTGGGCAAAATGCTATTGTTTCCGATGGTCAGCAAGTCGGTACCGCTGAACCCATCACCGATGGCCCAGCCAATCCCCATGAAATTTTAGAGATTTTCTTCAACTACTGTCTCGAAAAGAGAGGTGTCTACGAAGCGGCTTTAAAGGGATTGCAACAGGCACAGGCATTTTTGGTCAATGAAGTGCAGTCGGTGTATCAGTCTCAAGGAATTGATATTGCTGATAAGCATATTGAGGTGATTGTTCGTCAGATGACTTCTAAAGTCAGGGTAGACGATGGTGGTGATACCACTATGCTACCAGGAGAACTTGTGGAGTTGCGGCAGATTGAGACAGTCAATGAAGCTATGGCGATCACTGGTGGTGCCCCAGCTCAGTATACACCGGTACTACTGGGAATTACCAAAGCATCCCTTAATACAGATTCATTTATCTCTGCTGCTAGCTTCCAAGAAACTACTCGTGTGCTTACAGAAGCAGCCATCGAAGGTAAATCTGACTGGCTCAGGGGTCTGAAGGAGAATGTCATCATTGGACGTCTGATTCCCGCAGGGACTGGCTTCAATGCTTACCAAGAGAGCAATATTGGTAGTCCAGAACCAGAATTCGACCATGAGAATAGCATGGTCTATGGCTATGGTGAACCCACCGATAGTCCTGAATTACCGCAAGACAACCTTCTTGATGATAATACTGCTCGTGCTTACAACTTAGATGAGGGGAGTAATTTGGCTGCTGATCCTAGCAACTTAGACCTCTTGAATGGAAATTTTCCAGAATAAGATTGAACTTACCCCTGGATAAATCCTGGTGAAAACAAGGGCGTCTGAATCACGAGCTTTTTAAATGCTTATGATCAGACGCCCTTAAAATATGATTCAGTATGATTAAGTCCGATTATTGATAATATCCTAAGGTTTGGTTCCGATTAAAACACCAAAGGCCGATCTTGACCAGGCTTGAAGCTAGCTGTATGCTTAGCTCTGGATGCAGTCGCTCATCGATTTTCAACAGGGCTTAACAAGGTGCAGACGCAACCCTTGGCACACAGCCCCCAATGATTAGTAATACACCAGTACTGGACTGAAGTAGTTTCATCTCAAAACAATAATAAGGGGTTATAAACATGGCAACTGTCAGCAAAAGTGAAAAACTCAAGGAAATACAGGAAGCCTATAAAAAAAGTAATAATTCGATGGCTTATGAGTTGTGTAGAGTATTTGAACAGGTCTGGCAAGTTGCTCCCGATGAATCAGCCTTAGCAATAGCCAATAAGATTATGTCGAAAGATATATCTTATTTTATGTTTGTGTTTGATTTGGACACGGAGGAAGGTTATCGTGAAACTATCAAACAGGCTAGCAAGGAATCCTATGGGAGTCGTAGAGAATGGCGTCAAAAATTAGAAGACTTAGAAGGTAAAAAACAGCTGGAAGCAGAAGAAGAGGAAGTTAAGGAAAATTTGTTAAACTTACTAAGTGATTCTAGCGCTGATACTGATAGCAAAATCAGAGAAAATTTATTAGAGATAGTAAAAGGTTGTCTGTAATCCAACCAGAGAATTACCCGGCTCTCTACAACCATTAATATTGCTTGAATGCTCCCTTGCTACAGGTTACAGGTGAATCAAAGTCGGGTGCATCTCATATTTGTAAAAAAAGTTGCGTAGGGTGTGTTAGGGGGGCCTCATTTTCCGCTCAAGCGCCAGGGTTTAGACAGCCCGCCCCGTAACGCACCACCTTGTCAAACAACAAAAATGAGATGCACCCTCAAAGTCTCTCTGGCTCACATAAGCCTTGATCAGCTTAGTTATTGACAAAATTCATAACTGGGGGTATAGAGTTAATCAGACAATTGGGGAAAACGCGATTGACCTACGGTCACGCTACGCGATCGCATTCGCAACATCCCCTGTCCCACTTAGGTTGATGTAGTTGATGTAGGGTCGGCAGTGACGCAGACGGATTCACCAACCTAGCCATAGGGTTGAGTTTGCACTGCCCACCAAACGATTAATCACAATAGTCCCAGATCTCAGTTAAACGGAGTTGATGTAGGGTCGGCAGTGCAGCAGACGGATTCACCAACCTAGCCATAGGGTTGAGTTTGCACTGCCCACCAAACGATTAATCACAATAGTCCCAGATCTCAGTTAAACGGAGTTGATGTAGGGTCGGCAGTGCAGCAGACGGATTCACCAACCTAGCCATAGGGTTGAGTTTGCACTGCCCACCAAACGATTAATCACAATAGTCCCAGATCTCAGTTAAACGGAGTTGATGTAGGGTCGGCAGTGCAGTAGACCGATTCACCAACCTAGCCATAGGGTTGAGTTTGCACTGCCCACCAAACGATTAATCACAATGCTCCGAGATCTCAGTTAAGGGGAAAGACGCGCTAGATCAAAGAGATTTTAACTAGTCAGTTGTTTCCGAGACGGTGTACTAGTCGTTATACAAAGATCAGATACCCTTGGCTATAGCCATCAGAAACTATAGCAATAATGTCAATGTTCAAACTAGCCGGCATGGGAACAAGCTTCAAACTATCCGCTACGCTCATACCTCCAGCAATATTATTAGCAATCTGTTCCACTGAACCAATATTTGTCAAATCAGAAGGAGACAAGCCTGGAGTGATAGCAATAAAGTTTTTTAACAAGACATAGTTGCTGCCTTTGTGGAGTTGAATTGTATCTATACCAGATTCGAACTTCTCAATTAGAGCAAAGTCATTGAGACCATAAGTTCCTCCCCCCCGACATAGTAAGGATTGTTCTTATCTCCAATCACGAATGTATCTTTACCAGCTCCTCCGTTTAACCTATCAGTTTCATTCATACCTGGATTGTTACTGGTGGGATCTACACCTATGAGGGTGTCATTACCAGAGCCCTCAAATATAAAGTCATTACCTAAGCCGCCAATCACAATGTTGTTACCTGAGCCGCCAGACAGAAAGTCATTACCTGAGCCACCTAACACAGAGTCTAGGAAAGGGATGATTGAGCTCAGCGATGGTTTTGTCGTCTTGCCTAACAGCATTAGCGTGATTTGCGCGGTCTTGGGGAGGCAGCGCGGTCTTGGGGGTTCCCCCCATGAGCGACTGCCGTGGTTTCCCCCACTCGCGCTTTGCATCAAGACAGGGAGCAGACCTATTTGTGAACACCATCAAGCTCTCAATCATCCCTTGGCTTAACGACTGCAATTAGATTAGCGATCGCTTTTCTGAAACCTCAACTAAACAGGATTAGCCAGTGATTAGCCTTGAGTGTTACCACTGATTTTGATCCCTTTGCTGTCAAGCGTTGCCTCAGTCATGACTTCCAGATGTAAATTTTTGTAATTATCTGCATAATTTCCTGACCTTGACCTAATAGTTACTTGGATGGTTTAGTGGATGGTTTAGTTGTCAATTTTTGTAAAAAAATTATGGAATTTGCTGGATTCCTTGTTTAGTCTTTAATACAACTTACAGCCCTTGTAAGTTTTCGATAGTGCTGATCAAACCAGGTCTAAGGTAATACACATTTACTTTGCATTAGCTGATTGGTTGCAATGTGATTGACAGTTAACTGTAAACAGTTAACTGTCAATCACATTGCAACCTTGATGTTTAATCCATAGTCTGTAAGGGTTTACAAGTTTTATATCAAGGAAGGCAAGCAAATGGCGCAGGGTGCGTTTTATCCAGAAGATGAACTGTTTTTAGAAGCAGTAAAGCTCTGGGATTTAGACAATTTATATATAGATATTGGCGAGCAAAAACAGAGGGAAACCCAGAATAAAACTACACTTACACCAGTCGAAAAAGTGTACTTGAGAGGATTGCTTTCTGGCTACTCCCCAAAAAAAATAGCTGAGACTCTCCATCGGAGCTCTAACTCAATCGCTGTTGCTCTCACTAGGGGATTGTATCGATATGTCGAAGCACTAACTAACCGAGAATCCAATAGCCTTAGTAACTGGAAAGACGTCCCTAAGTGGCTAGAAGTTGCAGGATACAAAATGCCTCAGTACCACCACGATTGGGGGGAAGCACCAGAAATTTCTGCTTTCTATGGACGCACTAATGAACTCAATCAACTCCAACAATGGATTAGTAAAAACCAATACTCACTAGTAGCCATTTTGGGTATAGGAGGGATTGGTAAAACCACTCTGGCTGTCAAACTGGCAAACAACCTTCAGGGAGAATTTGAATATATCATTTGGCGTAATCTTCGCCATGCTCCACCCCTTAAGCAACTGCTAGTAGAGCTGATTCTATTCCTATCTCACCACCAATCATTAAACTTACCAGAAGATATCAACGCTCTTATTTCTACCTTGATAAAATATTTACAAGAGCATCGGTGTCTGATCGTACTGGATGACGCAGAACAGATTTTAAATCCTGGCGCTATAGCTGGATACTATCAAGCCAACTATCAGGATTATGGTCAGCTATTGAGACGAGTAGCACAGGAAAAACACCAAAGTGCTTTGCTCCTGATCAGTTGGGAAAAATTTCTACAACTAGAGTTACTGCAGCAAAAAAATAACACTACTGCTTCCTTAACTCTCAAGGGTTTACCTACAGAAGAAGCTGAAAAAATCTTAGTAGATAACGGTTTGTTTGGAAATACGGAAGAATGGGAAACCTTGATTACCCGTTATCGAGGCAATCCCTTAGCCTTAAATTTAGTAGCGACAACAATTGAAAAATACTTTAATGGCAGTGTCTCGAAATTTTTAAGCTTGAATGAGGTATTTGTTCCCGAGCCAATGAGGTTAATTTTAATTGCACAGTTGAATCGCTTAGATCAGTCAGAAATAGAAGTGATCAAGTATCTAGCGACAAGTACCACACCCGTTTCCCGGGAACAATTGCGCCAGGATATTACCATTAGCTCGGATTCAAAACTAATCAATGTTTTACAATCCCTCCAGAGGCGTTCACTGATTGAGACATTCACAGACATTAGTCAAACTTTTTTCACCCTATCCCCTGTAGTTAGTTCGGTAATTTTTAGTATTAGTTAAAAGGAGAAAAGGTAACAGGGAATAGGGAGGAGTGTGGGAAGTGTGGGGAGATTAGGCAGAGTGGGAATAGAAGAAGGTATATTTACCCTATTCCCTCTTCCCTGTTCCCTATTCCCTCGGCATAGCGCTATAACAATTTATCTGAAATTCACTTACAAACAAAGTCATTAACGGGAGAGGATTTCTGCAATGGCGAAATGCCAGCCAAATCCAAAATCTGGGGAATCAAGTCTTCTCGCCGGACTGCCATCATGTGAACACCCTGGCACAGTTGCTGTGCGAGCTTAACTTGCTCAGCGGCAATTTTTATCCCTTCTTGTAACTGATTATCTGCTGCTGCTAGCCGATCAATAATCTCGTCAGGGATATTAACCCCTGGAACTTTTTTATTAATAAACTTAGCATTTTTAGCGGATTTGAGCAAAAATATCCCTGCTAAAATTGGCTTATTAGTACCAGCCGCAATCTGATCCATAAACTTCTCTAGGCGATCAAAATCGCAAATGAGCTGGCTTTGGAAAAACTCTGCTCCCGCCTCCAGTTTCTTTTCAAACCGACTCTGTAAGCCTGACCAACTCTTGAGCTGGGGGTCTACTGCTGCACCAGTAAATAAATCAGTTGCTTGATCAGTAAGGGGCTTATCATTGAAATCAACCCCTTGATTTAGCTTAGTAATTAGTTGCAATAGGCGTACTGATTCCAAATCAAATACACTTTTAGCATCAGGATGATCACCTGCTTTGACTGGATCACCGGTTAGAGCGAGAATATTACCGATACCTAAAGCGTTAATACCCATCAAGTCAGCTTGCAAAGCGATCCGGTTGCGATCGCGACAAGCTACCTGACAAATTGGTTCAATTCCCTGCTGGCGTAAAATCACCGAGGCTGCCCAAGACGACATCCGCATGACTGCCCTAGAGCCATCAGTGATATTGATAGCATGGACTCTATCTTTGAGGGTTTGAGCCATTTTGACCATGTGAGCTGGGTTACCCCCCTTGGGGGGTGCCACTTCTGCAGTAATCAAAAATTCACCGGACTCAACGGCAGTGCGAAACGAATTCTTAGTGGGGTTAGTCATTTATGGTTATAGTATTTACTTATCTCCAGGAATTAGGTTACAGCAATGAACCCTAATGCAGTTTTCACCCTGGACAAGGTCTGGTTTGCGATCGCTTCTGCTTTTTGTCGCCCCTCTCGCAACACGCCCTCAAGATAGCCCTGCTCTGACCTAACATCGTGATACTTCTGTTGAATCGGCTTGAGTGCTTCAATTGTTACTTCTGTCAGTAAGGGCTTGAATTTACCCCAACCCATATCCCGACATTCTGTAGCCACCTCTTCCTTCGTTTTCCCAGAAAGTAGGGTATACAACGTTAGTAGATTATCACATTCCGGGCGTTCTGGGTCATCAAACCATAAGCCTCTAGTTGGGTCAGTTTTACAGCGCTTGATTTTCTTTTGGATCTCCTCAGGGGAGTCAAGCACGTTAATCCTGCTCAACTCGGATGGATCAGACTTAGACATTTTGCGCCTGCCATCAGTGAGACTCATGACACGAGCACCCGTTTGCCGGATCATAGGCTCTGGCAACTTTAGCACAAGTTTCTCCTGACTGCCAAACTTGTCATTAACTCGGATAGCGATATTACGAGTCAGTTCGATGTGTTGCTTTTGGTCCTCTCCCACTGGAACTTTATCGGCATCATAAAGTAGAATATCTGCTGCCATCAATACCGGGTAGTCCAGTAAGCCAGTACTGACATTTTCCCCTTGTTTAACCGCTTTTTCCTTGAACTGGATCATTCGCTCTAGCCAGTTGAGAGGGGTAATGCAGTTGAGCAGCCAAGCTAGTTCACTGTGGGCAGGGATATGGGATTGTACGAAGATAGTAGAGCATTCTAAATCAATCCCGCAGGCTAAGTAGAGGGCAGCAATGCTTAAGGTATCTTCTGCTAGAGTGGCTGGGTTATGGGGTACAGTAATAGCGTGTAAATCAACTACACAAAATAGATTATCATACTGACTTTGACCTTCGACCCAGTTGCGGATAGCTCCAAGATAGTTACCCAGGTGAAGATTGCCAGTTGGTTGAACTCCAGATAGAACGCGCTGTTTACCCATGTATGATCGAGTGATTGCTTAAATCGGTTTGCCGAAACGGTATCAGTGTAATCCCATTTTCCCACTGCTTAGGCTAAATTTGGATTATTTTCGCCATTGCTAGGTCGTGAACCCAGCCATCAGTTCAGCCATCAGTTAAAATTTTTTGCCATTTATTGCAGCTTGGATGAGAAGATAGTGGTGTAAAGATTCTTAATATTTTCTTAATTGGACTTATAGCATGGCAGAAATTCAGTTCTCTAGAGGCATCAAAGAAGAAGTTGTACCCGATATACGTATAACTCGCTCGAAAACTGGTCAGACTGGCACTGCAACCTTCTATTTTCAAAAGCCTCAAGCTATCGATAAAGACTTTAAGGAAGATATCACCGGAATGTACATGGTTGACGAAGAAGGTGAGATTTCTACCAGTAAGGTTAATGGCAAATTTGTTAATGGTGAACCAATGGCTATAGAAGCAACTTACATAATGAAATCTCGAGAGCAGTGGGATCGTTTCATTCGTTTTATAGAACGGTATAGTGAAGAAAATGGACTTACTAAATCCAAACAGGATTAAGCTGAGTCTTCAGTGCTGGGTACTAAGTCTGGTTTACAGGGTCTGGTTTACAGCTAACCGTCAACCGTCAAAAACGCTTAAGCATATGCGCGAAGCGCACGCGTGCGCGTTCAGCCGTGAGCTTTTAGCTCACGCGTGCGCGAACAGCGGTCAGCCGTCAGCAGACTTAACTCAGATTAAACGAATGCTTACCTGTTTTATTCAAAAGCACCTCAAGTAGTGTGCCCGTAGCGCATTAGCTGATACGCGACACGCTGATAGCTTACAAAAAAGCTTAGTACTCAGCACTATACCCAAGTCAGATGTCGCTGATTTCCTTAGTAATCACATTAATCGGAGGAGAGCAATACACGCAAAGCTCATTAGCAATAGCTACCGCTTCTTCAGGGGTTTTATCTAAGTACATTGCCGTCAGAGCATAATCTTGTCCAGCACCAATGGCACCAAATTCATTAATTTTATCCACAAGATAGCCATCACTTATACAAAAAATATCCCTTTCTACTGCTAACAAATATTCATTCCTGCGACCAAAGGTATCGTCTTTATCCTTTGCCCAACTATAAAATTCAACAATAAAATCGAGAACAGCCTCAACGGTAGGAGCGGCTGGAGAATGGTTTCTGGCAAATATTTGCATGAAACTCAATTCCATGGTATAACCGACGCCGCCAATAATCATGTTATTGATTTCAAATAGCTTGCCCCACTCATCCCCAGTCACCCGGTGAGTTTGCTTGAGGTATCCTGACAGCCGAATGCTATCGGAGGCAAAAACTAGTTTATCAGGGTATTTTCTGGCAGCCACAACGCTCATAAGTTGCTCCTAATGGTTTTAGTGGATGATTACGATGAAACAGGCACCGATATAGCAGTCATTAACAACCCAGTTTAGACCTTATCCATGGGAACTAGTTGCTGTAGTAACGCCCAAAGCCGAGCTGATCTGGTCGGTTTGATGCACTGCCCACCTTCTTTAGACTGACTTCTGAGGTCTGACTTGCGCGTAGCACTATACAACATATCCTTGCCAAAAATTTCACCCTCGAGGGTACTGTTATTAATCTGTTTGCTAGCTCATAGTGGATATATAAACCACAAAAACAGCTATAAAAGCAGCAGAATTATGTTAAGACGCCATGGATTTGGTCCTCGCAAGGGTGAACATCAACCCCCCAGTGAATTTGCCCCCACAGGTAAGTTTGGCAGAATGTTTCCTAATCTACCTGCTTTCACCCCTTCAGAAGAGGGTTTGACTCAGCTGGGGAACGCCATGAATGATACTGACCCTAATAATCCAAAGGGCGATAATATCAATGTACCTGCTGGTTATACTTATTTGGGTCAATTCATCGATCATGACATTACCTTCGATACCACTGCTCTCGGAGATATGATGGTTGACCCCTTGGCGGTGAAAAATTTTCGCACGCCAAAGCTGGATCTTGATAGTCTGTATGGTTCTGGTCCTGATGTTCAACCCTATCTCTACCAAATCGATGACTCAGATCTGTTTTTAACAAAACTCGCGGAATTCCCCACCTTCTTACAAGGTGGGGATGGATAGCGAGACGACAACTTACAACGATTCGTGATATAATAAAGTTGGTCGATGACCCGCCTGACTGACTAAAAGGCTACCTTAAAAACGGTCTTATCCGGTTATTTTAGACCTGAAGGTATACAAAGCACTAGCAGAGATCAGGGAAGAGACAAGCCCCGGCTGGTTAGCCATCGTTGCTGTAATTCCAAGGTGAGTCTGTCGTAAAAAACTATACGTCTGCGGAAGGCGGATGTCTGCCTGTGGACGCTGAGTAAGACCAATTCCACCTTGCTGGTTGAGGCGTCGGCGGATGAAGCGGGAAACCTCAAAGACGAATAAAACCGTCCCTGATTTAACTGAGAATGGGAAGCCCCAACCTCAGCGAAGCAGGTTGGGGTACTTCACTTGGCAAAACCAACCAACGACCTGGTGGTGGCGATTCGTCTATTCCCACAGAATTGCCCAACGATTTGCCTCGTTCTCCTAGTACTCTGGCCATCATTGGTGACCCCCGTAATGATGAAAATTTAATTGTTGCCCAGACCCACCTAGCTTTCCTGAAGTTTCACAACAAGATAGTTGAGGGCATCCGTGATGGCAGCATTCAAGCAGACTCTATCATGGGCAAGTCTACCTTTGAGGCAGCCCGAGAATTGGTAGTTTGGCACTATCAGTGGATTGTACTGTTCGATTTCTTGTCTCGCGTCATTGACCAGAAGCAGCTAATAGAAGTACTTGAAGGCGGTCGGCGCTTCTTCAAGTTTGGTCAGGATCCGTTCATGCCTGTGGAATTCTCTGTAGCAGCTTATCGTCTCGGACACAGCATGATCCGTGCGGATTATGACTACAACCGAGTGTTTACTTCTCGTCCTGGTGGGGTAACTCCTGCAACCTTACAACTGCTGTTTTTATTCACTGCTCAATCCGGTCAAATCGTTCCTATTCCCAGTGATTGGGTGATTGACTGGCGTCGCTTCTTCCCGATCGATTCTAATGTACCGGTTAACTTGAGCCGCCAACTTGATCCATTTCTAGTTGACCCCCTTAAGAATTTGCCTAATGTTCCACCACCGAATTCCCTAGCGGTGAGAAATCTGTTGCGTGGTCGTAACCTTGGATTGCCCGCTGGTCAAGATGTGGCTCGCTGCATGGGATTCCGGCCCTTGAGTAAGGAAGATATTTCCAGAGGCCAAGATGGCAATGTTGCCGCCCAGTTTGGTTTTGATGTTAAGTCCCCCTTGTGGTACTATATCCTCAAAGAAGCTCAAATCCAAGGTAACGGAGTGCGTTTGGGCGATGTAGGAAGCCGTATTTTGGCTGAAGTTTTTGTTGGTCTTATCGAAGGCGATCGCAACTCATTTTTATCACGCTGCTCCCAGTGGACGCCGATACTTCCTTCTGAAAAACCAGGAACATTTACTATGACAGACTTGTTGAGGTTTGTCGGAGATGCTAACCCCATTGGTGATTAATACTCTTATAGCGGTTTGGGATTTTGTTAAGTACATAGTTCTGGGTATTTAGGGAACATCGGGAAGAAGTAGTTTTCAAGACTTCTTCCCGATTCCCTGTTCCCTGTTCCCTGTTCCCTGTTCCCTGTTCCCTGTTCCCTGTTCCCGATTCCCGATTCCCAATTCCCGATTCCCCTAGACAAGATTACCAACACCAGCAATTAAGCCGCGACAGACACCAGTCAGAAAATCTAAATCTAGGGTATCAATGCGATCGCTTGGTTGATGGTAATGGGGATTGCGCAGAAATGCTGTATCGGTTACCATCAACGCTCGATAACCTTGGTCCCAAAATGGAGCGTGGTCACTGAGTCTGGTCTGAGGAACCATTTCCCCTCGTGATGGTACTGGTAAGCACTGACAAGGGATCCCAGCTTGGCGGATACGGCGAGCTAAATGCCTAAAATCAAGGATTGTTGGCAAGTTTCCTACTAAGGCAATGAAGTCCCCCTGATTGGGGTAAAAGTATTTTAGTCCTGGTGGGTAGGTTTGGGAATTGGGAGTGCGATCGCAATACCCTAACATTTCCAAAGACAGCATTAACCGCAAGGGTTGCTGTTGTTCCTTTAAATAGGCAGCATAGGCAGCACTTCCGAGCAATCCATACTCTTCCATATCAAATGCTACTAGTCGGACTGGGTGTGTAGGCGCTTGAGTGGCAAAGGCTCTAGCTAATTCCAATAGCACCGCTACACCGGTAGCATTATCATCTGCTCCTGGGCTTCCAGGTACCGCATCATAGTGAGAGCCAATTAAAATCGGAGCAAACTGTTGCGGTTTCGCCTCTTTTCCTGGTAGATTCAGAATCAGATTATAATGGGTTTTCCTCGACACCTGAAACTCGTGAATTTCAACGCTTCCCCACTGTTCTAATTCTTCGCGGATGTATTCCTGGACATAGAAATGTCCCCCAGATGCGATATATGGGTCGCGTCCGCGCACTATCTGACTTAGGTGGGTGATTAGACGTTCTTTTAGATCCAAACTACTGTAATCAGAAGATAATAAACTAATCTTACCATCTGGGTATTTGGGCGCGGCTACCCGATTGTAGTCCAAATTCCTGATTATGAGATATAATTAGATTAAACTATTCCGATATTTTTTCTCGTGTCCAGGTAGATTCAGTATTACATAGTGATGGCTTTTAGCCAACACTTGATTCTCCTGGATAACGAGAC
Organism: Moorena producens PAL-8-15-08-1; assembly: GCF_001767235.1. GTDB lineage: Bacteria > Cyanobacteriota > Cyanobacteriia > Cyanobacteriales > Coleofasciculaceae > Moorena > Moorena producens_A. The sequence goes on along the minus strand of NZ_CP017599.1, from coordinate 5,595,474 downwards.
TTCCTAATGTTTTTAATTCTGAGTAGATGATGTAGTGCATCGTTAGTGATTCGATTGCTCGTATACAGGTTTCGAGGAAGCAAAGAAACTTCTGATGGTAAGGAAGTTAAAAATACCGAAATAACTCCGCATAAAAATAGATAACGAGCTTGAACCCCGAGAATATATAAGATGGATCGAGCAGCCTGTACCTCGTTTTTTTACAGCATCTTCTATCGCAAGTGTTTTGTTCGGTATTCCAAGGACGAGCTTTGCCATATTTTGGATGTGGGGCGCATTAGGGTTCAAACTTCCTGATCTAAGAGAAGGTATACAACCTCAGCATCTGTTTGCCCTTTTTGGTGTACCTTTCGTCCTCATTGGTTTTGGGATGCTGTCTAGTCCCCTATGGGTATGGCAAGCAGCACAAAAAACAGTGTACTTGATTACAGATAAACGAGCTATCTCTATTGAAGGCGGTTGGTCTACAACTACTATCAGAAGCTACTTACCCGATCAACTAAAAGATATATATCGGAAAGATAGAGCAGATGGCTCGGGTGATTTGGTGATCACAATTCGACGATGGAAAGACAATCATGGACATCAACGGAGTGAGGAGATAGGGTTTCTGGGAGTTCGCAACCCACGAGAGGTTGAGAAGATATTGAAGCAGTTAGCTCAAAATGCTGGCTAAGGTTCCTTTCCAGATTGGATTAGACGATAGACTAAGGGTATTCCTACCCAAGGCGTTCCCATGAACCTTTCCCCTGAACTGCAACGAGAAATCGAACAAATTTCTATCAGCCAAGGCATCTCCCCTGAGCAGTTTATCCTCGAAACCCTGATCGAGAAAATCAGTAGCCTCAAGCAGCAATCTGTTAGTTCAATAACTATCTCTACTGAATACACTCAGCAAAATCCTCACCTACAAAACAAGGATGGCATCCTGGTCATTGAAACAGCGACCCTTGACCAAATCAATTTCAACGACCTGATCGACCAACTCCGCGCAGAACGCGATCAGGAGCAGCTCTGCCTGTGAAAGTTTTGTTCGATACTTCTGTTCTGATTGCCGGATCTCTGACCCAGCATCCGAGCCATAACCCCTGTTTCGCGCAACTACAAGCTGCAAAATCTGGACAAATTCAAGGCTGTTTATCCACTCACAGCTTGGCAGAAACCTATTCCGTGCTAACCCGCCTACCAATCCAACCACGGATCTCGCCATCCTATGCTGAAAACATTATTTTGAACCTATTACAGTATCTAGAAACTATTCCACTGAGATCAACAGACTATCAAGCAGCAATTGCTCAGATGGCTACCCTTAAAATTCCAGGTGGTGGAATTTTTGATGCCTTGATTGCCCAAGCTGCTCTCAAGGCAGAGGTAGACAAAATTCTGACCCTCAATCCTAGTCACTTCACTCGGCTAGACCCTGCGATCGCTCAGATAACTCAGGTACCTGGATCCACTAGCAACATTTAGTAAGCTGATGGGGATTTAAAGGGAGCATCCCATTTTTGCGCATAAAACTTTCAATTATGCTTTGAAACCCTAGTATTATCGTTAGTTTGAGAAATGGATTTGCTAAAATGGGATGCTCCCGATTTAAATTGGATATTATTCAGTCTCTTGATGCAGTCGTTCATAGGGAGGGGCTGCATCAAGACAATGTAGTTTGAGTTTATTGAATCCGTTGCTATTTAAGGGATAATCGCTCATTTAAACTACTCATTTACTATGATCAGTCTAGGTAAACCAAAATTCTTACCATAAAGATAATCAATAAAACTGTAGCTATGAGTATTATTATCTCTGATGAACTTCTAACCGCGACTCGAATGACTGAAGCTGAAATGAAGCAAGAAATTGCAGTTTTGCTGTTTCAGAAAGAAAAACTTACCCTTGCTCAAGCCAGTCGATTTGCTGGGATGAATCGTATTGCTTTTCAACATCTACTAGCAAGCCGTCAAATCCCAGTTCATTATGGTGTAGAAGATTTTGAACAAGATATTAAGAATCTGCGGGAGATGGGCAGGTTGTGATTATTGTCAGCGATACATCACCGTACAACAGTGTTTTACAGGCTGTTAATGAAGAAACTACGATTTAGTTTTAGGACAGCCAAACCTCTCAAAAATTACAGAATTACCAAAACTGACAATAAACTGCGATCGCTAATCCTGTGGCATTTTTATCAGAGTGGGAGAGTTTGAGAGGGAAAAGAATACCCCGTCGAATTAGGTCGGGGATGAATTTTCCCTCTCAAATAGTGTTAATATAAAAAGTAAGGGTCTCAAAAAAAACTGGGTATTGACCCTACTCAGCTACCCTGGCCTTTGGCCACGCTACGCGAACGGTGCGCGGGAAAGTTACGCCCATGGAGATAACAACCAACGGTGGTTGTGCCTGGGAATCCCCATTCCTCTTAGGATGGGGAGGTTCAATCCATAACAGCTTACTCCAACAACAAGGTGCGACCCAAGGGTCGCACCTAAACGTTGACTAAAACAGCTTATGCTGCTTGTATCAATGTTCTAACTTTAATGCTGCTACACCTCGGCCAATAGAAAACTGCTCTACAAAATAGCTTAATCGCTACCAACAACTTCCTTGACAGACTCAGCCTGAGATCCCTCCAGACGTGGACCATAAGTTTGTACTACTTTTGAAGCAAAATAGTTTCCCCAACGTGCCGCTTGCTTAGTGGTCAAACCATTGGTGAGTCCAAACAAGACACCACCGGCAAAGGCATCACCAGCTCCTACGCTATCCACGGCCTTAGCTGGGAATCCAGGCACCTCGAAAATTGTTTTATTTTCAACCACTAAACAACCATTAGGACCATCAGTGATAAAAGCTGTATCCACTAACTCGCCTATTTTACCAGCACAATCAGACAAGGATTCCACTCCACAGAAGTGGCGTGCTTCAGCCGCGTTACAGAAGACCACATCACAATAATCTGTAATCAGCTGACGGAAATCATCAGCAAAATTCTCTACTAGAAAGAAGTCGGAAAAGGTAAAAGCACTCTTTACTCCTTTAAGCTTGGACTGTTCCATAGCCTCAATACAAGCTTTCCGAGTGTCATCCCCCGTCCAGAGGTAGCCCTCAACGTAGCTATATTTGCATTGGCTGAGTCGTTCTACATCAATATCAGTAGGAGCCAAAGTAGTAGATACTCCCAGATGAGTACACATAGTACGCTCAGCATCAGGGGTAGTTAGAACCACACAGGTACCAGTCGGACCACTAGATAGCTCAGCTGGATGCACATCAAAGTCAATCCCTGCCTTCAATAAGTCTTGTCGGTAAAATTCCCCATTGGTATCTCTAGAGACCTTACCGGAATAGAAGCCTTTACCACCACTTTGAGCGATCGCAATCATAGTATTAGCAGCGGAGCCTCCTGAGCTCAGTTCCAGAGAAACATGCTCAAGATTTTGTAGAATCATAGCCTGCTTTTGGGCATCCATCAAAGTCATTGCCCCTCGATTCAGGTCATGTTCCCGGATAAAATCATCATCCACCAGTGCCAGAATATCGACTAAAGCATTTCCGACACCAAAGACATCAATAGGTCTTGACTGTTGAGAGTTTTCTGTCATTTTCTTCCAATCCGACTAATCATTCACAAAAAAGCCAGGGAAATTTAACTCTGCCCTGGCTTCATCAGACAACTATAACCAAACTATCATTGCTGTATCATTGCTGTATCAAGTAATGATATTGTTTTCGGTTCAATACTTATCATGGAACATTATTCGTCAATTTAAAATTGAACATTGAAAATTATCAGTGAAAATTATCAGTGCTCTATCGCTAATTAACAAAACAGGATTTAAGGTAAGCATTAAGTCGTTCGCGTAGCGTAAGCTTAATGCTCACGGCTGACTGCTGATAGCTTAATCCTTACCTGTATTGTGCAACGCTTTATTTAGACGTGATAGCAAGAACACTCAATTTAGGATCATCCATAACCTGGATCCCTTCTGGCAAGACTAACTCGTAAATGTAGAACATCTTACCCTGTTCCAAATTTGATATATCAATATCAATGCTTTCGGGAATTTTATCTGGGGGACATTGCACTTTTACTGTTGTAAGCCTTTGCTGCAAAACCCCACCTTGCTTAACTCCTACCGCTTCTCCCACTAGCTTCAGAGGTACAACGACCTCTACTTTATTTTGAGAAGCCACCGAGAAAAAACTGAGGTGGTACAGGGAATTTTTCCAAGGATGAGATTGTATCTCCCGCAGCAGAACTGGACCATTCCAGGAAAGGTCAGGAATAGAGAGCTCTATCAGGGTATTATTCACCGAGGCTGTTTTAAGCAAATCTTCTGCTGCTTTAGCCGTCATAGTTAGGGATACAGATTCTGCACCATTGTGACCGTAAAGTACGGTGGGAATCAAGCCAGAACGGCGTAAGGCTCTCGGCTTACTACCTTCTGGTCGCTTTTGACATTCTACAGTAACATTCATCGGTAGGACTTTAACTCTTCGAGATAACGTAGCCAATTTAATGGCGATTATTGGTCAGCTACCGGTCGATTCCGCCACCGAGGGAGGTGCTGACCTAAATGGTAAGTCAGGGTGTTTAATCGAATCGAAAACTGGTGACATTTAAACTCTCCGACTGACGCCTTGACGCCCTGACACCCTGACGCACTTAAACTCCCGAAGTTATCGGTGTACCGCTAGCATCCAATAGTGCTCGCTTTGGACCGTGGATTGGGTCTTCGACAATAATTGTCTGGTCGCGGCTGGCTCCTAAGGAAACCACAGCAATGGGAACTTTCATCAGTTCTGCCAGGAATTTAAGATAATCCAAGGCTTCGGTGGGTAAATCCTCTAAAGACCGACATTCAGCAGTAGATTTTTGCCAACCGGATAGGGTTTTGTAAACGGCCTGGCATCGGGAAAACACGCTAGTGCTGCTAGGAAATTCCCGACTGATTTCACCGTCAATTTCATAGGCGACGCACACCTTAATTTCTTCAAAGGTATCGAGTACATCCAGTTTGGTGATCGCTAGACAGTCAAGACCATTAATCCGAACAGCATAGCGACCAATGACGGCATCAAACCAGCCACAACGGCGGCGGCGACCGGTGGTTGTCCCAAATTCTGATCCTAGCTCACAAAGTAACTCTCCTTCTCGAGTGTGGATCTCTGTGGGAAACGGTCCTTCTCCGACTCGGGTTGTGTAAGCTTTTGCCACACCAATCACCCGATCAATCATTGTCGGTCCTACACCAGCACCCACACAAGCTCCGCCAGCCACTGGATTGGAAGAGGTGACAAAAGGGTAGGTGCCATGATCTAAATCTAGCAGTGTCCCTTGAGCGCCTTCAAACAGAATATTGCGTTTTTGCTCAATCGCCTCATAAATCTTCAAGGAACTATCGACCACATAAGAGCCTAGCCGTTCAGCATACTCCTGGTATTGCTTGATCACCGTAGCTGGGTCTAAGGGCGGTAGATTATAGAGCTTATCTAAAATAGCGTTCTTATAATTAATCGTCCAGGTTAACTTTTCTACCAATACTTCCGAATCCATCAGGTCAATGATCCGAATACCAGCACGCTCTGATTTATCCGCATAGGTCGGACCAATACCACGACCCGTGGTACCAATTTTCTGCGTACCCCGGCGCTCTTCCGATGCTTGGTCAATCAATCGATGATAAGGCATCGTGACATGGGCTATGTTTGAAATCAGCAGATTTTTAGTGGAAATGCCCAGTGCTTCAAGTTGGTCAAGTTCGGCAATTAAAACTTCTGGGTCAATAACTGTACCGGAACCAATAATACACTCTGTATCCGGATACAAAATTCCAGAAGGTATCAGGTGCAGTTTAAACGTTTGACCTTGAACAACAACTGTATGCCCAGCATTGACGCCCCCCTGGTAACGGACGACTACATCTGCTGAACGACTCAGCAGATCTGTTATTTTGCCTTTTCCTTCATCGCCCCACTGGGCACCAATTACAACAACGTTAGCCAAGGGTTTATTTTGAATGCTAAAGTTTATCCACCTGATAATTATGAACAGTGGTTGTGACTGCTGTCAACTTTACTGTTGGTGATCTACCCAGAAACTGGAGCAACGAGAGTAACATAAGTTAGTCTTGACGTAGAATCGCCACTCCAATGTCTTTTAGACTTTACCTATGTACTCTTATCAGTCATTTTTAACAAAAAAACTTCTTCAATGAAAATTTTGTTAGTGGAAGATGATATTCTCCTTGCTGAAAATTTATCGGAAGCCCTCACCAACCAACGTTATGTGGTTGATATGGTTACCAATGGCGAAATTGCTTGCCAGCAATCCCAAATGCTTGATTATGATTTGATGGTCCTAGATGTGACTCTGCCCAAGCTCGATGGCTTTGGTGTTTGTCGAAAATTGCGAGCCCAAGGCAATCAAATGCCGATTCTAATGTTGACGGGTCGTGATACCACTAATGATAAAGTCAAGGGTCTAGATGCAGGGGCTGATGATTATCTAGTTAAGCCCGTTGACTTACCAGAATTATTTGCGCGGATTCGGGCTCTGCTGCGTCGAGGTCAATCTATCGCACCACCAGTGCTTAAGTGGGGCGATTTGCGTCTTGACCCGAGTACCTATGAAGTAAGCTATGATCACCAACTTATCCACTTTACCCGTAAGGAGTATAGTTTACTCGAATTTTTCCTGCGCAACGGTCGGCGGGTACTGACTCGTAGTGTAATTATCGAGCACGTCTGGTCTTTTGAAAACCCTCCCGAAGAGGAGACGGTCAACGCTTACATCAAAAGTTTGAGGCGCAAACTGAGATTAGCTGGCGCACCCAGAGATTTGATTGAAACCGTTCACAGTGTGGGATATCGCCTTAAACAGTTAAGTGCTGAACCAGTTAAACAGTTAAGTGCTGAACCAGTTAAACAGTTAAGTGCTGAACCAGTTAAACAGTTAAGTGCTGAACCAGAGGAGTAACACTAATGATTTTTTCCTCCGGATTGAGTTTGGCAATGGGATCGCCTGTGCCATCTTTTCCCCAAATCGGCACCGATTCCATAGCTAAACGCTTACCGCCAACGGAAGTGACTACCATGACCTCACTGGCGATGGAATCGTTAACCATGCTGACCAAACCATCTTTAGCGGTTTTAAACTGTAGCGCTTGAGTTCCCAGGTCTCCCCGATTAGCCAACCTGATCGCCTGCACGGGGAGGCGCTTTCCATACCCCTGCTCAGACACCAGTAAGAGGTTTTCCTCTTCCCCTAGCACAGCACAGCCAACCAGCTTTTCTTTACCCTTTAGCCGTAAGGCTTGATTTCCTTGAGCGCTGCGTCCCATAATGGGTAACTGTTTGTCATTAATCTCAAAGCGCAACAGCCGTCCATTACTAGTTGCTACCACTACTTGTGTCGCTGTACTACATAGGTTGGCATACTGTAGCTGATCGTCATTTCTGAACTTGGTAAGCAACATACCACGGTTCGTTAGTTTTGTCAACTCAGACACTGATACACGCTTAATTTTACCTTGGTGAGTCAGCAACACTAGGGTGAATTTTTCTAGGTCATCTGGCACCCTAAAGTGAGCCACAACTGTTTCTGATTGAGCCGAATTTGGCAGCAACTTTACCAAGGGAATGCCCTGCTTGCGTCCAGCTGCTGGTGGAATATCTCTAATTTTGACTGGGTAGGCTTTGCCAGAACCAGTGATTACCATTAATTCTTGTGTGGTGAGCAGCAGCTGAGCCTCAACTATAAAGTCCTCCCCTTGTTTAATGGACTTGGGTAATTTTGGCTGTGTTGTGGAATTTTGCCGCTGTACATACCCGTGAGAGGTAAATTCTAGAAGTGTTTGTTCTGGCTCAGTTGGAGCATTAGGTAGGGTATCAGGAGTTTTTTGGGGTTGAGCAGATTTCCTACTCCTGGGTTGAGGAGTTGTCGGTTGTTCTAGCTGTTTTTCAGTTGAAGCAATAGAGTTGATTATGGTACGGCGAGGATCACCGTACTTGCGTTTAAGCGATCGCAAATCTTTCTTGAGGGCTTTGAGCAATTCCCGCCGATCATTGAGTAATTGCTGTAGCTGTGCCAGGCGCTGGGAAAGTTCCTCACGCTCGGTCTCTAACTTTTCTCGTTCTAAGCCAGTTAGCCGTCGCATGGGCATGGCCAGAATTGCGTCAGCCTGGATTTCACTTAAGTTTAACTGGTTTTGCAGGGAAAGCTTAGCAGTGCTACCATCAGGAGCATTTCTGAGAATGTCAATCATGGCATCCAGCTGATTGAGGCTAGCCAGTAACCCGTCTACCAGGTGAAGACGTCTTTCTTTCTGGGACTTCTCATAGGTATATTGGCGGGTTAGAGTCTGTTCTCGGAAGCTAATAAATGATTCTAACAACTGCCGCAGGGTAAGTTGTCGGGGTTGTCCATCTACCAAGGTCAGCAGGATAGCACCAAAGTTTGTTTGCAGGGGAGTTTGCTTATACAACTGCTGGAGAACCGTTGATGGCTGAGCATCTCGTTTGAGTTCCACCACCACCCGCATCCCTTCGCGATCGCTTTCATCTCGGATATCGCTAATCCCTTCTATACGCCCTTGATTGACCAACGCTGCCACTTTTTCAATCCAGGCGGCCTTATGCACCTGATAGGGCAACTCACTCACTACAATTGCCCTGCGTTGCCCCCGTTTCCCTCGACCGACTTGAATGGTTTCAAGCTTAGTGATGCCTCGAATCGGTATACTGCCACGACCGGTAGTATAGGCATCCCGAATCCCCTCAGCTGCCACAATTTCCCCCCCAGTGGGAAAATCGGGTCCGGGAATTAATTTCCAGAGTTTTTCATCTGCTAAATCGGGACGGTCAATCAGAGCAATCAAGCCATCTACTATCTCTACCAAATTGTGAGGAGGAATATTGGTTGCCATGCCCACAGCAATGCCAGAGCAACCATTGAGCAACAAGATTGGTAATTGTGCCGGGAGTACCACTGGCTCTTGCTGGGAGCTATCAAAGTTGTCGATAAAATCAACGGTTGCTTCCCCAATTTCTGACAATAGGGCTTGCGCGCCCACCGGAGAAAGTCGGGTTTCAGTGTAACGCATGGCTGCTGGTGGATCATTATCCACCGAACCAAAATTGCCATGACCGTCAAGGAGGGGATACCTGGTCGAAAAGTCCTGGACTAACCGCACCATCGCTTCATACACCGCTTGGTCACCGTGGGGGTGATATTTACCCAACACATCCCCAACCACACGAGCACATTTGCGGTATGGTCGATCTGGGGTTAACCCTAATTCGTGCATCGCATATAGGATACGTCGATGTACAGGCTTAAGCCCATCACGGACATCAGGTAAAGCACGCCCCACAATCACACTCATGGCATATTCAAGATATGACCGTTGCATCTCCAAATGTAGGGCTGTGGGAATGACATTACTGTTTTCCAGTAGGTTCAGCTGTTTTGCCATCAAAAATCCTCCAATGCAGAATTGACAACAGGGTGTTGGGGTTTAGGGTATAGGGAAATTGCACGCTCGTTAAGGCTACGGTACTCGAAAAGATAGGGAAGATCTGGAGTTGAGAATTTTTTCTTCAGCTATCAGCTCTGAGCTATCAGCTATCAGCTATCAGCTATCAGCTATCAGCTATCAGCTATCAGCTATCAGCTATCAGCTATCAGCTCTGAGCTATCAGCTATCAGCTCTGAGCTATTGAATAAAATAAGCTGACGGCTGACGGCTGACGGCTGACGGCTGACGGCTGACGGCTGACGGCTGACGGCTGACGGCTGACGGCTGACGGCTGACGGCTGACGGCTGACGGCTGAATGCTTACATAAAATTTGAGCATCTGGTTCCAAAGCCGATTTCCCGCCTTAAGATAGTGGTGGGTTTTGCCAAGCTAAAGTATGAGCATGACTCAAATAAACAGGCTCAAGGAAAACCCAGCCAGAAGCTTCGCTTCCCGCAGGTGCGACCCGTGGCGAATTAAATTCGCATTAGTTAGGCGCACCTAAAATTCCTTGTGCCCACTGTCCCCAAGACACTATAATCTAGGTTTGGATGCAGTTAAGGAAGGCTTTTTCCAGGAGCGTCAGCTTCCCTGGTACTAAGCAGCCTATCACCTGTATTAGTCCAATGAACATTACTAGTTACCTAAGGATTTGGGAAAAGTAGACTTGAGAAGATGACATCTTGCATTTGAAATAGCAACATGACAGATTCCCTGTCAAACTTATGATCAAATGACACTTTTGCCAAAAATGACACTCTTGATCCAAGACCCATGAAAACCGTTCTGATTGTCGAAGATGATCCGATTAATGCTCGTGTTTTTTCCAAGATTCTCAGTAAGCGGGGCGGTTTGAATGTAAAGCATACTGAAGATGTAGAAGAAGTAATGCAGATAGCCCAAGCTGGGGAGGCAGACATTATCTTGATGGATGTTTCCCTAGCTCATAGTGTTTATCAGGGTAAATCAGTAGACGGCATTAAGATTACCCAAATGCTTAAGGCTGATGCTGAAACGTCCCAACTGCCAATTATTCTGGTCACTGCTCATGCGATGGAAGGGGATCGAGAAAACTTTCTTAAGCAAAGTGGTGCTGATGACTACATCTCCAAACCTGTTGTTGACCATCAAAAGTTTGTTGATCAGATCATGGCTCTATTGCCCCAGGACAATTAAATTCCTGTCTTGAAAATTGCCAATCTTAAACCACTGCCCTTGAGATGATTGCCCATGATTGGCTGCCATCCCTCCCCTATTGGCAATTGATAGAGATCAAGCACTATTTTTAGGAGTCACCGATGACAGGTGGAGTTGAGCTACTTAGGGTAGACCTTGACTCTGGATAATGGTGGCTTGAATTCTGGGATTTTCCAGAAACTTTTTGGTTTCAGAAAGCAGGCGCTTACCCCACAGGTTTTCTTTAAGAAACTCTAAATTAGCATAGCGGCTATCTAGGCGGATTGCCGCTTCTCCCATTAATAGTGCCTTTTCAATATCCCCTTGGGCATACAGAGCCACAGCGATCGCAAGTTGAGGTTCTGCCGCCTCTTTATCAATCCCTATGGCTGCTTCCCATTGTTTAATGGCACTCTCCACATCCCCTTGTTCATAGTTGACCAACCCAATATTGTTAATGGCTGGCCAAAAGCTTTTGTCTTGGTCAACAGCTTTGTTGTAAGCATCGATTGCTTCAGGATACTGATTGAGCATATAGTAAGAATTACCCAAGTCAAACAGCGCTTCTGGCACATCGGGTTTGAGTTTTAATCCCGCTTTCAACTGAGCGATCGCTTTTCTATAGTCGCTTTTTTGGAAATAGGCTGACCCCAAGGTGAACAGCACCCCAGCTTCATCTGGTGCCAGAGAGTAAGACTTTTGCAAGGCTTCAATGCCTTGATCCAACTCCTGGGACTGTACGTACAAGGTTCCCAAGATAAACCAGGTTTGATAGGTGTTGGGGGCAAGTTGAGTAGCTAACTTGGCCTTAGGCAGCGCCAGGTCGTATTGTTGAAAGCGGACTAACTGAATGGCCTCCTGAGCCAGAGCTAAGCCCTGCTGTTCAAGTTCCTCTGAATCCAATTTTAGGGTATAGGGAATGAGTGCTTGTCCAGCAACTGGTGCTGACCAACTGATCAAACCCATCAGAACAAGAATAGATAGTAATGGAATAGATTTAGGCACGGTACAGCCTCAAAGAACAATGAGCTTAATGTGAATCTACAGGTTACGCAACTACTGAGAGTAATCCGGAAGGAATATAGCTCTAGCTTTACCCTCACGATAGGACTTTCCTGCTTCATCTGTCATCCTAGAGGATCTGAGCAAGGTAAGTGTGGGGGGGTCGGGAATCGGGAATCGGGAATCGGGAATCGGGAGTCGGGGGTGTTGGGAACGGGCAAGATGCCCATTCCACACAAGATGCTTATTTCACCATGATGCTCCTTCCACCATGATGCCTATTCTACCAAGATGCCTATTCCAGAAAACTATTAAAATCATCCTGCATTTAGGGAACTCCCAATTTGGCCATTGCTGAATCAAAGAAGGAAATTATTCCACCAAAGTTATTAAAAGTTATTAAGTATAAATCCTCGTGGTTGCATTTAACCAGTGACTTGACATAACTTTTATATAAAAAACATTACAATAGATGTGTTGGCTCAGAACATAAGCGTTTATTGCATTTATGAGGTACAGTATTCTTTTACGCTGATTCTCTTAAAAGTCTATTGCCTATTGCCTATTTCCTATTGCCTTAAAACCATAAGCTTTGTCACTCACCCAAATAACAATTGCTATATGACCGAAGATAGTATTCCAACACACTTCCGAGAAAAAATCCAAGAAGCCAGGAAAAAAAAACTTGAAATACTCGATTTAAGTAATTACTCAGATAATACAATATTAAAACTTTTCGTTAATTTAGTTTCAGATCGATCCCAACCATTGACCAAGATACCAGAGGAAGTTTTTGAACTAAAACAAATTAAAGTATTAAAATTAAAGTATAACAAAATAGATAAAATTCCAGAGTCTATTGGGAATCTATCCAATTTAACTCATCTATATTTATCCTTCAATCAACTAACCAATCTTCCAGAGTCTATTGGGAATCTATCCAATTTAACTCATCTATATTTATCCTTCAATCAACTAAAAAAACTACCAGAATCTCTTGGAAATTTATCCAATTTAATCGAGCTAAATTTAGAAACAAATCAACTAACAAACCTCCCGGAATCTCTTGGGAATCTATCCAATTTAAACAGACTAGAATTATGGAATAATCAACTAATAACTCTGCCAAACTCTCTTGGGAATCTATCCAATTTAACCAGGTTAGAGTTATGGAATAATCAACTAACAACTCTGCCGGAATCTCTTGGGAATCTATCCAATTTAATCAGGCTACATTTATCGGGTAATCAACTAACAACTCTGCCGGAATCTCTTGGGAATCTATCCAATTTAACCAGGCTACATTTATGGAATAATCAACTAACCACCCTTCCCGAATCTTTTGGAAATCTATCCAATTTAACCCAGCTAGAGTTATCGGAAAATCCCCTGGTTGTTCCACCGCCAGAAGTAGTCAGTAAAGGAGTAGATGCTATTAAACAATATTTTCGACAATTAAGGAAAGAAGGAAAAGATTATATCTATGAAGCTAAGTTGTTGATTGTCGGCGAGGCCGGAGCAGGCAAAACTAGTTTAGCTAAAAAAATTCAAAACCCCCAATACCAACTCCAAGACAATCAAGCATCTACAGAAGGCATTGATGTTATTAAATGGAGTTTTCCTCTTCTAGATAAGGAACAAGAATTTAAAGTCAATATTTGGGATTTTGGCGGGCAAGCAATTTATCATGCTACCCATCAGTTTTTTTTAAGTAAACGTTCTCTCTATACTTTGGTGGCGGATAGTCGTAAACAAGATACGGATTTTTATTATTGGTTAAATATTGTAGACAAATTAAGTGATAATAGCCCCCTGTTGATTATTAAAAACGAGAAACAAGACCGCCGAAGGGAAATTAACGAAAACGCTTTGCGAGGGCAGTTTACCAATCTCAAAAACACTATGGCTACTAATCTCAAAACTAACCGAGGGTTAGCAGAGATTATCGATGCTATTCAATATCACATTAAAAATTTACCTCACGTCGGACAAGTATTACCGAAAACTTGGGTAAAGGTTCGTCAAGCTTTAGAAAACGATTGTCGTAATTATATCTCTCTTGAGGAATATCTAGATATCTGTGAAACCAATGGATTTACTCGACGGGAAGATAAATTACAATTAATTAGATATCTCCATGATTTAGGCATATGTCTTCATTTCCAGGATCAAGAAGATTCGTTGTTATATAAAACAGTCATTCTTAAACCCGAATGGGGTACCGATGCTGTTTACAACGTGCTGGATAATCATGACATTATTAATAACAACGGAAAGTTTACCCGCAACGATTTAAAACGTATTTGGAAAGAAGAAAAGTATGCCTCTACCAGAGGAGAATTACTAGAACTAATGAATAAATTCCAACTTTGCTATGAAATTCCTGACAGCAAAGATACCTTTATCGCCCCTCAACTCCTCAGCGATAACCAACCAAACTATGACTGGAATCCATCCCACAATCTGATTTTACGCTACACTTATCCTGATTTTATGCCTAAGGGTATTATCACTCGCTTGATTGTGGTGATGCACCAGTATATTGACCAACAAAAATACGTTTGGAAAACTGGGGTCATCTTAACTAAGGACAACACCAAAGCCGAAGTGATTGAATATTACGATAAACGGGAGATTAAGATTAGAGTTACTGGTAGAGATAAGCGGGGATTATTAAGCATAGTTGCTTACGAACTAGATAGAATACATGCTTCTTATAAGCGCTTGAAGTACAGTAAGTTAATACCTTGTAATTGCCCTACGTGTAAAGACAGTCAGTCGCCACACTCTTATCCCTTTGAAAGATTGCAAAAATTTATAACAGACCAGCAATACACCATTCAATGTCAAGAAAGCTATCAGATGGTGAATGTTCTGAGTTTAATTGATGATATAATAGATTTGAACAAGTTAGTATCTAATGATCAACAAGATAGTAATCAATCAATTCAGTTTAAAGGTGATATTCAACAATTAGTCTTGCTATTATCACAACAAGGTAATATTTTTGGAGATTTTTCTGAAATCATGGCTAATATCAACGATAAAAGTCGCAAGTTCCATCTATCTGAGAACGCTGTTAAAAATAGTGGTGGTGGTTCAATTATTTTCGGTGATAATACTGGTACGTTTACCAATACTTTCAGCCAGTTGCCTAGCTTTGATGCTGAGCCTGATAAAAAACAACTCAAGGAATTACTCAGTCAACTGCACAACGCAGTTATAGAAGAAGAGTTGGATGACGACGATAAAGAAGAAGCCATAGAACAAATTGAAGCGATCGCTTCTGCTTTAACTAATTCCGAAGATAGTGGTGTGAAGAAAGTAGTTAAGAAGGCGATGAAAATACTCATGGGAACTGCTGCTGCTTTGTCTCCTACTGCTAACATGGTAACTATATGTAAGGAATTACCAGGTTTGATTAGTAAGATATTTTAATATAGCAATTCTACTTGTGAGGTAAAAATATCTAGGTTTTAGGGAGCAGGGAGCAGGGAGCAGGGAGCAGGGAGTAGCTAAAAGGAACCCACCTCTAGGGCATGTTTTCAAAGTTTTCCGCAAGATTATGATCCCCCCCAGCCCCCCTTAAAAAAGCTATCCATTAGGCAAAAGTAGTCGAAACAGTGATAGAGACTAGGACGTAGAAGCAAGTTGTGAACCTTCAAACAAATGGTAAAAGGTAGAAAGCCCTCGCGGCTAGAGTTTTCAAGCCAGGTTCGCCATCTCCGGTACGGGCCAAAAATCCACCCAAACGTGCAATCGCTCATCAGAGCTTGGCGAAGAGTAGGAGGTTTTTTCGAGCGGTTTTTGGGTTGAAATTGAAGTCGCTTGAGCTTCCATTCCTGTGGAGATAAAACTACTTGGCAAGAAGCATCGGGATTAAGTCGAGCGAGATTACGTTAACCACATTAATCGCCAAGCAACAATGTTATAAGTAGCCAGTGCTTTGAGTAAACGCTCTCTAGTTTGAAGTTGAAGTTTTTCGCGTGCGTCAGCCACTTTTAAGGGTAAAGTGAAAGCGTTCGATGAGCCATCGATAACTATACCACTGCACGCATTGCCAAGCTTTTTGGAAGTCGTCAATTGGTAGAGTTGTGAGCAACAACCAACGAATGGGTTGACTACCATCAGCCGGTTTCTCAGTTTCTTCTACCAGTAGTACGTTGATTTCCACTGGATGGAGATTGTGGGGTTTGGGATGATGTTGAGGCACTTCCAAAGTGACTCTTATCCCTCGGATTTGTAATGATGCCTGACGAGCTGGACGTTTGGGATTACGCTCTAAGTTGATGGTCATTGTACCTAAAATTGGTCTTTGTTCAATCATCGGTAACAGATATCCCATCTCCTCTTTCACCCTGCGATTATACTCTCGAAGAATCAGTAATTCGCTATTAGCAGAACGCTTTTGGGCGAATAACTCGAAGATATCAGCCTCACGATCTGCAACATGTATGAGCTTGGCTTTTTCCGCTAGTCCTTCTTCAGCTCCCTTAACTGTCTCTAACCATCGATAACTTTCTTTTTCTTGAATCGCTTTTTTCTTGCGTTCTTTTTTCAAACCACTCCTGTGCTTTCTGGTCCAACTCTGTTGATGTAGCAGTCCTAATGGTTTTCCTTTGGCACTGACCGCTATACAGCTATGAACTTTAATTCCTTGTTGAAGGGTCTGATTTATATATCCCAAACCTTTTGTGGCTTCATGTGTCGTATACTCCAAGTCGGTCGTGTCCTGTATTGCCAGCACTACTCCTGCTTCCACACATCTCCTCACTACGCCTTCCTTGTGTGAAGCCAATATTTGTGTTCTTGTCACTTTCTCATTTGACCAAAATCTGTAAATACTTTGGCTGTTGCTGGCATTACCACTCGCTTTTGGTACTGTTTCTCCTGGATGCTCGCTTAAGACCACAAGTGTCTTTCTCAATCTTTTGGCATGACGTATGTCCTGAAAAATTTCGGATTTATTTCCTGGCTGATCCAATCCTTCATTTGTTCTTCTTCATCTCCTGATTGACTTTTTCCTCTGATACTCTCATAACCAATGCCTCCCTGTCCACTCCCGTGAGGGTGCTCCTACTTAGGGCTTGCTGAATAAGTCTATTGATTCGGGTAATAAGTAATAAGTAATAAGTAATAAGTTAAGAGTTCACTATCGCTTGCTGCACAAGTCTTTGGGGAAATTTGCGGATCTGAAACTAGCTCTTGAAAAATATGCTTATTTTTCCCTCACATTCCGAATATAACCAAGTGTTCCCCTACGATGGTGCCAGGTTTTTGTATCGATGGGCTCAAAATCCTGGCACTTTTTCAGGGTAAAAATGATTGAAAGCCCTGTCTGGTATAGTTTCCATACTTGTGCAGCAAGCCCTACTTAAGTGCGATCAGCGCAAGCTGCTGCCGTAGGCGATCGCGTTTGTGATTTTGCGATCGCGTTTGTGATTTTGCGATCGCGTTTGTGATTTTGCGATCGCGTTTGTGATTTTGCGATCGCGTTTGTGATTTTGCGATCGCGTTTGTGATTTTGCGACCGCAGTCTTGGGAAATCCCTGTTAGTTTAATAATGGCTCTCACCACTCCTCTCCCAATCCTTGCCTAAATCCTAGTCTCTATCACTGTTTCGACTACTTTTGCCTAATGGATAGCTTAAAAAAGGGGGGAGCCATACTCAAAGTCCCCCTTTTTTAAGGGGGATTTAGGGGGATCTCAGAGGCAAGAATACACGCCCTAACCCCTCCCAGGAGAGGAATAAAATAGCCAATAGTCAAACAATTATATGTACTTCATGAGTCCTAGAAACGTTATAAAAAGTAAAAAAAAATAGCCGTAGATATTATGTCTACGGCTTTTTCAATGCCACAGTAAGTGGATTGAAATTCTCATGTCAGTCAGATCCCAAACCAAACCTGATCTGATCTTATTTTACAAGACCAGGAGCCTTTGCTAGGGGGGAAAACCCCCCCAGAAATTTAAAGTGTTATGGCAACAGCCAATACTTCATCATTGTCGTCTTCACTTCTCCTGGAACCTCCGTCGGCTCCATAGGGCTCCACTCGCAAATCTCTGCATAACCAAATACATAGAGGGTGTGCATGCTGTAGATTACTGCTTTACGAGAGCCTTTCAGAGTGTGCTCAACAGGGTATTTTTTTAGGTTTGGATTAAATTCTGTTGACATGTTTCAAACATTGAATTCGTCGTTATAACTATAATCATAATGATTATAGTTAATGTTGTCAAGGGTTGTAAAAAACTTTTTTTTGGTTTTTTATGGAGAAGTTGCAATTAATTTGAAACTTATAATTAGAGGTATTAAATCGGGAATCGGGAATCGGGAATCGGGAATCGGGAACAGTAATATTATTTAATTACAGTTTTTATCGCAGTTATGAGGTACGATTATAAATCTCAAAGTCCCCCTTTTTAAGGGGGATTTAGGGGGATCAATTTGTAACTTATGGTAAATATAATGGCTATAATACTTGATTAGTTAAGTAATTAAAATAATTGTTATAATTTTATAGGTCAGATTTATGGCAAATTGCAAATAGTTGAATAAAAAAAAATAACTAAACGATGAATGCTAAATGCTGACGATTTCAGGTTAATAAAAAAAGGGATGCTCAGCCAAGAGTATCCCTTTTGTGGTTGATATAATTGGGTGCATCTCATTGTCTTGATGCATCGCTTTTACTGTTTGACACCGTGGTGCGTTACGGGGCGGGCTATCCAAAGCCTGGCTACGAGGCGGAAAATGAGGCCCCCCTAACACACCCTACGCAACTGTTCCCTATTCCCTATTCCCTGCTCCCTGCTCCCTGCTCCCTGCTCCCTGCTCCCTGCTCCCTGCTCCCTGCTCCCTGCTCCCTGCTCCCTGTTCCCTGTTCCCTGTTCCCTTTCTATAGCTAATAGCTTAAGAATCTGAAGGTATTGGCTGAGATTCTAGATATTTCAGAAAAGACATTAACTCTTGGTCACTAAGCAGCTGACGCGATCGCTTACCGTAAGTTTGTAGAAGATAGTCTTTCCCCTGTTGAGTTGTCCAACCCAGACGCTTCATTTCTACATTAGTTTTAGTAATGATGTCAGAATGGTCAACAATTCCAGAACTCAAGGGTCCCATGTCACTGGTGTTAGTCTCTATGGTATTTTGAGAATATGACTGGACTGGAGGATCAGGTTGTGGGGTCTGGTAGCTAATTGGCTCCCTCTTTATAGGGATATCAACTGGCAAAGAGGTTTCTAGGTCCGGTGAAAGGGAGTCATTGCTAAATTTCCTTGCTGGTTCTACTGATGGGATATTGGCAGCAGTTTCTCTAACCTCTCTAGCTCTTGACTCTGAGAAAGAGTAACTACTGGTGTCACTGGTTCGAGTAGCTTGAGTAAAATGATGATTGGGTTGAGTCTGTTCATGACTTGCTGAGGTCGAGCCAACATCATAGCGAGGCAATGGTTGCAGCGGCAGATTTACCTCACGCTTTGCTCTGGGATTATCCTTGTTTTGATCAATCCCTTTCGTGCTATCCATGCCTAAAGCAGCTAAGGCTCTTTGTCTGGCTTGATCTTCTGCTAATTCAACAGTTTGGGCAGCAGCTAGACCGGTGACCAAGATGGTACCCTCAACTTTAACTGAGCAACGTACTATGTACTGACCATGGTCAATCGCTAAAAGATCGCTGATCAAGCTGCCTTGAGGATAACGATCTCGGAACTGAGTAAACATAAAACCATTTCCTGCCCAAATCTAAGCATTATATCATAGCATAGCTTTACCCGAAAACTGTAGCAAACGGAACAGCTGATCTGCGGAACACCGGAACATTTCTTCCCGATTCCTTACTTCCGTTGATGTACAATAAAACATAATATAATAGAACTATCTTTGGTAAGCTGGCGCTAAATCATTCTGTAGTTACAATCTGCAACAGACGTAGGAGAAAGGAATTTCAGTTGCGGTTCCTGATCCAGTTGAGCAGCACAGCCTACGCAAAACCAAAGTTTCTTTTTCCCAGGCGCTCTAGGAACAAGAAAACAGAGGGCGGGTACCTCCAAGTTCCCCTCGTTGCCTACACCTACGCTTCTTCCAGAAGAGCTGTCATATGCTGATGTAATTTATTGCTTTTTAGCCTACGCGAGTCAGTATGACGATTCAGAAAATCTGGATTTAGGGCGTAAGCGTGACCAATCGGTTGCCCTAATGGTAGACTAGTAGTAGATATAACTGGGGAATTTGGACAAAGTTCCGAGGCTGACCAGACTAAGCTAAGCTTCTCTTTTGCCCCAGGGGCTACAGCATTGCCAAAGCAAGGGGACTAAGTTACCAGGAAGCGTAATGGTTCTGAGTATTGCAGTGTCTGAACAAAAGAGTTAAGCGCCAAAGAAACTGGGTGGCATTGGAGATTCTCACTCTTTGAATCGGTTGCTTCTTATACATAACTGCCTGTAAGTTACCCGTTTGATGATAAATTCGCCAAAGAAACAATCGTCCTAGGGGCCTCAAACCGTAACTCAAAGAAGGTGCCATGGCGTTTGAATCACTGGCTATTGACCAACCTCTGACTCAAAAATCCCGCAGGCAAAGTTAGGTGAGTCATTAGCCTAAAAGTTACCCTGACCTTAGTCTTGCTTCGGAACAAAAACAACAGAGTTGGTTAAACAGTTTAGGCAAACCATCAGTGGATACCCTTTCCTGGGAAAGAAACACAAGGGGTGGAACAAGTTCAGGTACCCGGGAAAAGTAATGCACGTTTTCTTTGCTGCTCGGGAAGTGTACACCTGGCTTGCCTTTCAATAGTTCAGCCGATGACCCGATCGCATCAGGGACTGTCCTACCCCGCGCGATCGCATGCTCTTAAGGGCAACAAGCAAAAACCACGATCAGACGAAAAGGATTGTTGGATGGAATTTTCAATCGCTACATTACTTTCTAATTTTACTGATGATAAACTAGTGGCACCCAAAGTCTTAGAAAAAAAACTTGGTTGCCAAGACAAAGAAAGTCTCAAAAAACTCCAGATTTCCCTGGATGCACTGGAAAAATTAGGAATTCTGGTTAAAGATCGCGGCAGGTATCGACGTGTTTATGAAGAAGACGTGGTGGAAGCCAAGCTGCGCTGTTCGAGTAAAGGCTTTTGTTTCGCCATCCAAGAAGTCGAGGGAGCCGATGATATTTACATTCGGGAAACCAATCTCAGTACTGCCTGGAATGGCGATCGCGTCCTAGTCAAAGTTACCAAAGAAGGTAGCCGACGCCGGTCTCCTGAAGGAGAAGTGCGGTTAATTCTCGAACGGGTAAATCCTTCAGTGCTAGCGCGAGTCAAGGAAATTGGTAATGGTTACCGAGCCTTTCCCCTTGATGACCGACTCTTGTTTGAACTAGATCTTGAACCAGATGAGGAAATCTTACAAAAAGCAGTGGAGCATCTGGTTCATGTAGAAGTCCTACGCTACCCCCTCGGACAAAACCCTCCCCTTGGAAAAGTTGCCCGTATTTTAGGAAGTGATGCAGAAGATGCGGCTGACACCGACATTGTCTGTTGCAAGCACGATTTACGCTCTAACTTCCCTGATGGGGTACTTCTAGCCGCTGATAATTTACCGAAAAAGCTGAAAAAATCAGACTATAGCCAGCGCTTAGATTTGCGAAAGGTTCTGACCATTACCATTGAAGATAAGCTAGCTAACTCAGAGAAGGTAGTTGTAGAAAACGCCTTTACTCTAGAAAAAACTGAAGCAAATCAGTGGCAACTGGGGATACATATTGCTGATGTGGCTTACTTTGTCCCTCCAGACTCTGCCTTGGCTGATGAAGCCAGAAAAAGGGGTACAGCAGTTTATCTGTCCGATGTGATATTGCCTTTACTACCAGAAGCCGTTACCCAGCTTTGTTCCCTAGTACCAGGTCAAGACCGCTTAACCATGTCGGTACTACTCACTCTAGACGAAGCTGGTCAGGTAGTAGACTATGAGATTAAACCGTCGATAATCCAGGTACACTACCAGCTCACTTATGAACAGGCTCAATCCCTTCTGGGGGGACATGAGCAAGCTGACTCAGAATTGGCACCTGTGGTGGACATACTCAAAGAACTGTTTTTTACCTTGAGTCCAGCAGTCAGGGCGCAACGAAAGCAGCGGGGTGCCTTTGACCTAAATTTGTCCCAGATTCCATACCCCTATAAAGATGAAGGGAGAGTGGGGGCTCTAGAGGTTTCTTCAACAGTACCAATGCAGTCGTTGTTGAAGGAATTAGTGATCTTAGCTAATGAAGCAATAGCTACCCACATCCAAGCCCTAGGTTTGCCAGGGATTTACTGTGTCCAAGGGCTACCGGATTGGGATGGGCTTCAGGATTTGATTAGGTTGGGCATGAATCTAGAGCTAGATATGCAGCTTGAGAAAGAAGAAACCATTACCTCTCAAGACTATCAGGGCTTTACCCAGCTATTTTCCAAATCCATAGCACCTAAAGTATTGATCTATTTGTTGTTATCAACCTTAAAACCAACAGGTTATAGTTCAAAACCAGGATCCCACTTTGGTCTAGCATTGGATACTGGCTATACTCACGGAGTATCACCACTGA
This sequence comes from Moorena producens PAL-8-15-08-1, assembly GCF_001767235.1. Taxonomy (GTDB): domain Bacteria; phylum Cyanobacteriota; class Cyanobacteriia; order Cyanobacteriales; family Coleofasciculaceae; genus Moorena; species Moorena producens_A. The sequence goes on along the minus strand of NZ_CP017599.1, from coordinate 5,573,198 downwards.
GGCGCTATGGGGATTTATGGGTACAACAGTTACTGCATTTGGTATTTGAAAAAGGAAGAGACCGTCGTTCTACCCGTTCCAAAGACCGGGTAAATCTCAATCATAGCAGCTGTCAAGGTAATATAAACTGGAATGTTTTACCACCAGAAATTCACCAAGAGTTAGAAAATCAGTTAACTACATTAATTCCCCATCTCAATGACCGTGAAAAGATCACCATGGATGCAGAGATGGATTTACAGGGCTTAAAGAAAGCTGAACAGATGAAAGAGCGTACAGGAGATATCTTCAGCGGGTTGATTACTGGAGTTCAATCCTACGGCTTTTTTGTCGAAATTGAAGACTTGTTAGTAGAAGGATTAGTTCACGTTAGCTCTCTCAAGGATGACTGGTACGAGTATCGCTCCCGTCACGCCTGCCTAGTCGGTCGCAAAAATCGCACTGCCTATCGATTAGGCGATCGCGTCGAAGTCCAAGTCAAGAGTGTGGATTATTACCGTCAACAAATTGACCTGGTAACCGTAAGCGGCGGGAGTTTTGCTAGTAACGAAGATTTAGAGGAGTAAGTTATTCGTGAGTGGTTAGTAGGTTACTCGAAGGTTAACTAACCACTAACCACGGGAGCATGTCACTTATGCAGAACATTTGTACGCTTATCTGGGTAATGGGTAATAGGTAATGGGTAATAGGTAATGGGTAATGGGTAATAGGTAATGGGTAATGGGTAATGGGTAATAGGTAATGGGTAATAGGTAATGGGTAATAGGTAATAGGGGGAGCATGTCACTTATGCAGAATATTTGTACATTATCTATAGCCCCCTCATGGGTTTAAGCTTGCTCTCATGGTACATAGTACTAATGTTTCAGCAACCCAAGACCTGCTCCCCTAACCACTAACCACTCACTACCAATTAAATGATATTAAGTCCGGTTAATAACTTATAATACCCTTGATTCTAATAGGGTTAATTTCTTTTTGTTAATTAACAATGTCAGCTGATAGCTGATAGCTGATAGCTGATAGCTGATAGCTGATAGCTGATAGCTGATAGCTGATAGCTGACAGCTGACGGCTGAATACTTACCAACCGGACATAATTTGACTACTGACTAATGACAACTCCTTTAATTCTTGGTGTCACTGGTGCATCTGGCCTAATCTATGCAGTAAGGGCTTTAAAGTATTTACTAGAGGCTGACTATGCTATTGAGCTGGTGGCATCGAAATCTACCTATATGGTTTGGCAGGCAGAGCAAAATATTCGCATGCCTCTTGAACCCGATCTACAAGAACAATTCTGGCGTCAGCAAGCGGCAGTCGATCAGGGGGGCAAACTCATTTGTCATCGGTGGGGGGATGTGGGAGCCAGTATTGCTAGTGGTTCTTTCCGTACTTTAGGAATGGTGATCATGCCCTGTAGTATGAATACCGTAGCAAAAATGGCTGCGGGCTTCAGTACTGACCTGCTGGAGCGTTCAGCAGATGTTCAAATTAAAGAAGGGCGTAAGCTAGTAATCGTACCTCGTGAAACACCCTTTAGCTTAATCCATCTGCGTAACCTTACCAGGTTAGCAGAAACAGGAGTTAGAATTGTTCCAGCTATACCGGCTTGGTACCATAACCCTCAAACCATCGAAGATTTGGTGGATTTTGTGGTAGCTCGTGCTTTAGACCAGTTAGACATTGACTGCATTCCCCTAAAACGGTGGCAGGGGAGAAGTAATGATTCCCTTAAACATAGTTATCATGATAGGTAGGAAATCAAGATATCGGAAAGATGGGGAAAATAGGGCAGATTTAAAAGAGGAAGTAGTAGGAGGCTAAATCGTCAGACTTTTCTGCCTTGAGCCTGATATATGCTGATAAATCTTCATCACCCCTCAACTTTTAACCTATAACCTTCAATCCCTTGGTTTATGTTTAGGATTATTATATTCTTATGTTTGGTAATAGGTGGATTGGCACTGTTTGTTGTTGATAATTGGTTGCCAGTGCTACCTTTGGTCTTTCTAGGCATGAAGACACCACCTCTACCTCTAGCCTTGTGGATTGTTGGTGCCGTTGGAGCTGGAGTTCTAACCAGCATCAGCCTACGACTCCCCAATTACCTGGCTTGGCGTTATTCTAGTCGAAATTCTGAACCACCGGACGACGAGCCATTATTTTCTGAATATAGCCGTGGCGAAAGTTATCAAACCCAGACGAGGCAGGATAAAACTCGTGAGCGTCCGGCCTCGAAACAAACCTCAAAAGATGATACAAGCTCGGATTGGGAAGAAAGTAGTAGTCAAGAGTGGGACTTTGAGGAAGATCAAAATTCAGATCGAGTTTCATCAGGTCGCCAAGGGGTTAAGCAAGATTCGACCTCACACACCACTAAAGGGGATCCCACTAGCTATGACCTGAGCGAAGAACCCGAAAGTAGTGATCAAAGCGATTCCGTTTATTCCTATGGTTATCGCAAACCTGGTAATTCAGGTGTTGGTAAATCTGAAACAGTTTACGATGCCAAGTATAGAGTCATTAATCCACCTTACAAGACGGTAGCTAAGCAGACTGAAGAGGATGAAGAGGACTGGGGGTTTGAGGATGATGAAGACTTTCAATAACCATGCTTGACGGTTGATTTTATTATAACTAGCAATACAATAGCAGCCAAGGTAGTAAAAGGTTACTCCTTGGCTGTTATTGTTAGATAGTTACTCAATTATCCATTGGGCTAATTGTTCATTTGTTCGCGAGATTGTTGCCTCACGCGGCCAGTCATGGCGGCTTCCTGTAAGGCCATAAAGGCATCGAGATCCGCCAAATCGTACTTTTTATGTTTTTGATGGAGCATCCTGCGTAATTTATCCTCGGCTTCTAAGGTAAGATAACCGGTTGTGAGAGCTTGTTTGACAATGTCACGAATTAGCAACATTTACTTTGTTACCCCTAGTTTAGATGGAGTGACCACTAGTGAAAACCAGTAGATCTGTTCCACTGGATAGTTTTGTGAGACACCGAAATCAGCTGCTTCATCAGGTAGTTGAGTGCCAGGGATTAAAACCGATGTGTTATACATATTTGAGTCTCCCTGGTCTACAAAATTGGGGTTTGTTGTACCCTGATGCCAAGATTGGACTTGCATTCAGTCCATAGCATGACCAGGCTTACGGTGCTCAAACACCGCTTACCCGGTCTGCTTAGGTCTAAGCCTAAGTTTCTGGCTACTTTGTCAGCCATGCAAAGTGCGAGTGGGGGAAACCCCGGTCACGACCCTGCATCGCTTCTAATGACGGCGCTTAAAACCGCCAACTATCCCTTCCTCCGCCACATAGCCACATAAATGATGACGGTTTCCACGCTCCCGTTTTCTTGATGCAGTCGCAGATCAGGAAAACCAAGCCAGTCGCTCATAGGGAGGGGCTGTATGCATAGGCTTACGGTCGCCCGAAGTCAAGCCCAGTGGGCACCCCCTTTGGTCTCACTGGCTACCCAAAAGCACGATACATCGCTTTTGTTGGGATGAAGTTTAGATGAAGCTATTGTGAATAATAGCATAAATGTGAAAGGTTGTCTCGCAGTGAAAGTCTTAGGGTGGTACCTTTGATTAAGTGTGAACTAAGGGTAATCACTGATTAGACTGGGGAGGGCATGCGTGAATGACTTGTTGAAGGGCCTCAATGTTTTTCTGATTGGCATGATGGGCGCTGGCAAAACTACTGTTGGAGGTTTACTAGCTAGTGAGCTAGGCTATGGTTTTTGTGATACAGATGCCCTGATTGAGCAAATTGCCGGTAAAACGATTAACGAGATATTTGCTGAGGACGGAGAAGAAACCTTTCGACAGCTGGAGACTCAGGTACTATCGGAACTATCGGCTTATCAGCAATTGATCGTTGCTACAGGAGGCGGTATTGTGCTTAAACCCCAGAATTGGAGTTATCTGCATTATGGTCTGGTGGTCTGGTTGGATGTCCCTGTGCCAGTGTTATTCAACCGCTTGGGAGAGGATACCACTCGCCCCTTACTACAGAAACCTGATCCTGCTTTAGAATTGCAGAAAATTCTTGACCAAAGACGGAGTCTCTATGAATTAGCTGACCTTCACATCTGTGAAGATTATGAGGAGACCCCACCACAGATTGCTTCACGAGTAATCACAGAGATTCCGAAAGTTCTTAAAAATTCTAAACAAAAAAATTAATTAAATTAAGGGAGTAGCAAAAAAATAAAATACCAGTTTTTAGCTTGTAGGGTGGGCAAAAAGCGATGCAGCGCGGTCTTGGGAAGGCACCGCCGACCTGTGGGGGTTCCCACGGGGCAAACAGCGGTGCGGACGCAGGTTCCGCACACAGACCCATGCGCCATGAGCGACTGCCGTGGTTTCCCCCACTCGCGCTTTGCATGGCTGACACAGTTTGGTTCAAATGAGTCTTCTAGATAATATTACTTTGCCCACCCTACTTGAATTGGTATTTTTTTTACACGCAAGTCCCTAAGGTGGTGTCTGGTTGAATACTGATCTTTCTGGATCTTTCTGGGTTGATAGTTAATTAAAAATTAACAATTAACAATTAACAATCATTAATAGGTTGGTTTAATTATTGTTGGGAGAGGCGTTTGACTGGTTCACCCCCTAATAAGTTATGGGCATCTTCCAAAAAATCTGGTATTGTATCAGCATTAGGACTGTTACGCAAACACTGCCTCAGGTCTAATTCTCTGACCCGATTGGCTTGGGCACCAGGAAACCAGTGACCCGCATTAGTTAAGAGGTTGTAGCGCATTTTCGCATACTCTACCAGATCGTACGCGATCGCTAAATTCCTCAACCACAAAATCACTGGAATATTGATACCGCCTGGGGTTTCTGAATGGGTGGGTAAGCCAATGTCCCAACTTCGGAACCAGTCTTCTCCTAATTTTGCGATCGCTTCTGATTCCAAACGCTCTAAAATCGGCGGTAATACTTCTTCTGAGCGCTCCAGAAGTTTTACAGTTTTGAGGTGTTCATCAAAATCTGATGGTCGAGATGCGCCTAGACTCAAGGTATGGACCTCGGGATGGCTCAAACAAAACAAATCATTAAATACCATTGGGCTAAGGGGAGCACAAAGTTCCACTAACCGTTGTGGTGGTTTATAGAGCATACCCCCTTTATCGGAAGGGCTAATGATGAACACCCCCATATCGTGACGAGTAGCGGCTTCAATGGCAGGCCAATTTAACTGATTAATGTAATACCAGTGCAAGTTAACGTAGTCAAACTGGTCCGTTTCAATGGTTTTAACAATCACATCTGTAGGACCATGAGTCGAGAATCCAATAAACCGTACCTTACCCTCTGCTTTAAGCTGTCGCGCTACATCTAAATAACCACCAGGACGGATAGTCTGATCTAGCAACTCAGGGGTATTAATCCCATGGATTCCCAGTAGGTCAACATAGTCAAGTTTTAGGAAAGCGAGGGATTGATTAAACTTACGACGAAACTCTTTGGGGTCAGGCTTAGGAGTAACTTTAGTCTGAACAATCAGTTGTTCTCGGGGAAATTTTGGCAAAATCTCTCCTAATTGCATCTCAGAAGTACCGTAGCCACGAGCAGTTTCTATGTGATGAATGCCAAGCTCTACAGAACGGCGGATTGTTGCTTCGAGATTCTGTTGATGATCTTGGGGAATTTGCTCCTTGGGAACATCCTGCCACTTGAACTGGTATCGCATACCACCACAGGAAAAGACTGGCATCTGTAATTCTGTACGCCCAAATCTTCGATATTGCATCATAAACGTGCTTTGAATCACCCAGCTGCTAGTGTCTGCTCTTTGATCATGTGACATACTCCCACACTGACTTTTACAAGTTCAGTGTGGGCTTCTTACCAACTCCGGCCAACGCCTTGGATGCTCGGTAAGCTTTACTACAGACGGGATGCCCCACCGCCAATTTCAAGATATTTTTAGCCGCATTTACATCCCTATCTTCTGTGTACCCACAATGAGAACAGGAATGGGTGCGGTCTTTTAGTTTTTTGGGAACTTTCTCCCCGCAGTTAGAACAATTCTGGCTAGTATTCCTGGGATTTACTGCTTTCGTTACCAACCCAGCATTCTCGGCTTTGGTTGATAAGATAGACAGGAATTGATTAAACTAAGCCAGGGAGTCGCCTCACTTCTGACTCGTCTCCAAAACCGTACGTGAAAGTTTCCCTTCATACGGCTCCTCATGATAGGAACTACTGTCATTGGTACCTCTACATTAGAATGGGTTTTCATCTAGTTCAGAGGAGTCGGTATTTGACTCTTGACACTTTGGATTGACTTTTGTTCTATGTATTATGTCGTGGCAGTGTAGGTGAAGTAATTCAAGATTTTTAAGTTGGTCGTTTCCACCTTGTGCGCGTGGTATTATATGGTGTGTTTCCATCAAATCTTCATTCCTAAAGGTGAGTCCACAGTACGCGCATTTCCCTTCTTGCCTTTTCAGGAGTTTTCCTTTCTGGCTGGTTATTTCGGGGTGTTTCTGCATTCTGTGATTCCAGTATATTAGGTCACCATCGAATGGACTTCTGGTTTCTTTGACTTTGACATGTCGAATTATTTTTGTTTTTACATGTTTTGGGAGGTAATTATCCTCTTTTGTCATAAAAACCCAGTTGTCTATCTTTGGCATTTCCCAAGGTTTCTTAGGTTTTTCGACCTTTGTTCCCCAATACTTTTTATTCACCCAGGTTTTAGATTTGTTTGGATGTCTTCTGTATCCCCACCTTTGAAGTTTATTCCAGAGCATATTGTCTAGGTTTGAGAAGGCTTCTTTACTTACTACTGGTTTGTAGTAGTTACACCATCCCCTTATAATAGGTTTAAGCCTGCTAATGAGTGCGGCTTGAGGAGCTGCTTTGTGTTTGTCTATGACTTGAGAAAGCTGCTCCCAATGCTCTTTTATTTTCTTCTTGGATGGTTTGATGAGGGTTTTAAAGCCTTGTTTTGACTGGTTTTTACCTGCTGGGTATTGACGAACGTTAAACCCTAGGAAATTAAATCCTGTGAAGGTATGGGTCAGTCTGGTTTTACTTGGCTTTAATTCCAGGTCTATGTTCTTTAGCCACTCACTGATAATCTTTTGACATTCTTCTACCACTTGTTTGGATTTATGCATGATGACAAAATCATCTGCATATCGAATAAGGCTTAATGCTTTTTCATTATCCCTTTTAGTTCCAGGTAATGATTTGGCGTATTCCTTAATTCTTTTTTCCATTCCGTGTAGGGCTATGTTCGCTAGGAGTGGAGATATTATCCCACCCTGGGGGGTACCCTCTTCTGTAGGAGAGAATGTCCCGTTATCCATTACTCCGGCTTTTAACCATCCTCTGATTAATCGCTTCATTGAAGGATAAGTATTTAATTTTTTGAGAAGTGTGTTGTGGTTGATTTTATCAAAGCATTTGGAGATATCAGCATCTAATACCCATTTAGGTGTTTGTTTGATACTGAGGAATATTGCTTCGATTGCATCGTGACATGACCTTCCTGGTCTAAACCCGTATGAGTTGGGCTCAAATATTGCTTCCCATTCAGGCTCTAGTGCCTGTTTGGTGAGAGCTTGGAGCGCTCGGTCGTAAATCGTGGGTATCCCTAGAGGGCGTTTTTCATTACGTCCAGGTTTGTCTATCCAAACTCTGCGGGTTGGTTGTGGTTTCTTATACAACTTAAGGTTGGCTACTAAGGTGAGACGTTGTTTGCTATCATTGGCTTTACGTCCATCTATTCCGGCAGTCTTTTTACCTTTATTTTGTTGTGTTACCTTCCTTACCGCTAGCATTTTTGCCGACCAAGACTTCATCAGAGTCTTTTGTAGTTTACGTACCACGCGAACATCACCACGTTGGGAGGCTCGATATATTCGTTTTTGCAACTTGAATACGACACGTTCTAGCTTTCGCCAATCCGTACGATTCCATTCCGACTGTGGGGCGAACCCCCGAGTTTTAGACATATCAATTGCTACTTACAACTACATCATTTCCTATCACGTGAGTCTGTCTGCATATCTTAAGAGTTACCTTAAGCTTTGGCTTCTGACTCTATCTTCCTTACATAGGCCATACGGCTAACTACCTACTCGGAGACCGACCTTTCCGAGAGTACCTATGAAGTTACTTCGTTCCTGGTAACCATTCTGTTGAACTTTTAGGGTGGTATTCTCCGCCGGGAACTTGGGAAATCATTATAAGGAGGGGTAACCTTATAATCCTTTTATGTTCCTTTATCTATTTGAATGCAGCGTATCAGCTCATTTCGCTGCGTTGCTGTAACGACGGTTCAAACATATCTTCCTTTTGGTACCCTTGAGTTCATTTGCCTGTTACTAACGCCATTTTGAGTTAATAGCGCTTCACTGTTCGACCCCGCTTTACCCGCTTAGTTTGTTATTACTCAGTGGGCAGGGGTAAGGCTGTCACTCGGATTTCACGAGGGTTGGTATTTCACCAACATGGTTATCAAGTTATCAAGGCTCATTAGTCCTTGTGGTTAATCCCCCAGACCTTTATTAGGTATGGTTTCTAACCAACGAATCGCACACCCCACCCAGCATCTAAAACTGACTTAGCCATTTTTGTTTTTGCCAGACCTTTGATATTGAGTTTCTCGTGGGCTACTAGGTCGTGGCTATTCAGTAGTTCCTTGGCTGTTTTGAAATGAAAATCTTTTCTCGTGTCAGCAACCTTTTTGTGAGCCTTTCCCAGTTTGGTGACAGCTTTTTTTCTGTTGTTACTACCTTTCTTAGACCTGCTAACAGCTTTGTGGATTTTCTTGAGTCGCTTTTGGGCTTTCCGATAGTACTGGGGAATTGGCACCTCTGTACCATCGGATTTGATCAGGAACGACTTAAGGCCCATGTCTATCCCAATGGGATTAGTGACGCTATCTACTAGCATGATGTCCGGAACGGTATCATCTTGGATTGATAGCGTAACGTAATAACCATCAGCTTTTCGGGTTATAGTAGCTGTTTTAATTTTGAAACCTTCGGGGATAGGTCTGTGGTAAATCATCTTAACTTTTCCAAATTTAGGAAGAGTCAAGATATTGCCATTTATAGGAGTTTTAGAAAGAGAGGTAAAAGTAAAGGAACGATATCTATTCTTTCCTTTGAACCTTGGTCTACCACTCTTTTTACCGTTACTGTCACCCTTCAGGAATCCTTTAAAAGCTAAATCTACTCTTTTGACACAGTCTTGTAGGACTTGAGACTGAACCGCCCCATACCAAGGTCTGTCTTTCTTTAGCTGAGGTAGAGTTTTCTTTTGGGAAAAATAGTCAGGATTGTTTCTTAATTCTGGTAAATAACAGACTAGGGGACAGGAGTTAACGGAGCAACGATTCTGTTCGTACCAGTTAAATCTGTCAGCAAGCAAATAGTTGTATTGATGGCGCAGCAGATCAAGCCATTTCTCTATTTCCGCTTCCTGTGACTTAGTTAATCTCAACCGATACTGGTACACTGATCTCACTGTTGTCATCTCCTATTTCTCGACCTATCATTAAGATAACATCTGTTGTAACAGGTGTTAAGCAAAAAATGAAATATCAAAGATTTGTAATCAGGTTGACTAGTTTTGAGAAACAGCAATTGAAACAGGAGGCCGAACGCGCCCCGCGTTACCTACGGTCAATCCCAGAGGAATGACTCCATCCGAATTACTCAGAAGCTTGATAGCTCTATCCTTTGATCCGTGCATACCCTGTGCAAAATTCATCCCGGAGATGAAACCTGTTTATTAAGGCAGCCTTAATCATGGAGGCGCGCTTTCGCGACCCATGGCGAATTAAATTCGCCATGGGTCGCGCCTCAAAGTTTGAACCCTTTTACCCATAACCGACCAACCATAAAGGCTGCCTTATTCTTGCGGTAACTTCGTTCCCACACTCATGGCGTAGCATTGAGATGTGGGGCTTCTTTTGCCGGACAGCTAAATATTTTTACATTACTTTACAACGTCAGCATTCAGCCGTCAGTATTCAGCCGTCAGCTTCAGGCGTCAGCATAGTGTAGCTTACCCATAGCCCATAAGCAGATCAAGAAGTGTGCGCTACGCCCACGCTTCTTGATCTGCTATCAGGTATCAGCCAAAGGCTGTGACAACGCTATGGGAATAGTTTATCCCCATTGTGCTTGCTACACCGAACAGCTTTTGAATAAAATAAGCTACAGCTGTCAGCTGACGGCTCTCAGTTTTCCAGGTTCCAAGGTTTTCCCATAGGCTCTAGCTAATACCCACGCTAGTCAGGTACAATGAGGATAGCTCAGATAATTCTCCTCAAGAACCATGAAAGCCTACTCTGTTGATCTTAGACAAAAAATTATTGATGCTTATAATCAAGGCAATATCTCTCAACGTAAGCTGGCTAAACAGTTTAATGTTGCCTTAAGCTTTGTTCAAAAATTACTCAAACAGTATCGAGAAACCGGAAATATTGCTCCCAAAGTTCGCACTAAACAAACTCCGATAAAACTTACCCCAGAGCAATTAAATATTCTCCGAGATCTGGTCATCAAAAACAATGATGCTACCTTAGATGAACTCCGGATTTGGTTAGCCGAAGAAACGGGTGTGTTAATTGGTCATTCCACAGTCGATAGGATGATTAAACGTTTGAATTTAACCCGTAAAAAAAACTTTAGACACCACAAAAAGAGGAAAAAATAAATTAAAAAATAATCTTTATACATCGATAATGGAGACTCAGTTAATGGGGAATCCTGGTCATATTAATAATTCCCCATTACTGATCCCAATGGCCAAAATTGTAAGCGGTCAGCAGTCAGCAGTCAGCTTAAAAAAAACCTAATTTGGGATAATTTAAAGGTGCCCTAAATGTAAGCATATGCGCTACGCGCACGCTGCTTGAGCTGCCGTCAGCTATCAGCCGTGAGCTAAAGGCTCACGCTGTGCGAACGACGCTGGGACTTCAGTCAGGATTATTCCAATGCTTACTTGTTGTCAGCCATGCAAAGCGCGAGTGGGGGAAACCACGGCAGTCGCTCATGGCGCATGGGTCTGTGTGCGGAACCTGCGTCCGCACCTGTCAGCCATGCAAAGCGCGAGTGGGGGAAACCACGCCAGTGCGGTCTTGGGGGTTCCCCCCAAGACCGCACTGGCTCCCCTGTTCCCTTGCTGCATCGCTCTCCAGCCCCGTGGGAACCCCCAAGACGGCGCTGCCTCCCCTGTTCCCTTGCTGCATCGCTTATTCAAAAGCTGAGAGCTGAGAGCTGATAGCTGATAGCTGATAGCTGATTGCTGATTGCTGATAGCTGATTGCTGATAGCTTACCTCAAATCTCTTTAGCTGCCCGCTCAATCAGATGACGAGCAACAGTTTGAATCCCAGTATGCTCATAACAATTGGTACTAGCGTCTAGAAATGCCGCTACATAGTCTAACTTGTCATCAGCAAGTTCTATGAAGCCACCCAGACGCTCAAACAGTGACTCCGGGCTTAACCCAGTCGAGGAAATTAAATCATGCATCCAGTCACCAACTGCATCAAAGGTGTTAGTGATAAATCCCTGTTTATCGGATTCAGGAATTGAGTCACTCAGAGCTGCAAAGGCAGGATTATCTTCTAGAGCGGACTCCCCTCCTTCATCCAGGCTATTTCGGACTTTAGAGATGAAGTCAGCACCCAGAGGAATTAGACCATCGATGCAAACTAAGGCTACCATCCGCATCAGAGCTTCGTTATGATAGTTTTCTGTCACAGAAGCAGCAAAATCTACCGGATTAAAGCCAAGGCCGTGAATCTTGCTATGAGCGATCAGTTCTCCGACCAGTTTTATACTCAAGTCAATAGATTGAACGGTGTCAGCTTTGGGAGTCAGTTTGTCTAAGAATGGGATCCAACTCAAGGTATCCCCGACTTTGTCAGCTAAAGCTGCTGCTGCGATCGCTGTGTCAGTATTGTCAAGAGTGTGGTAAATCCAGATAGCTGTTTGGTATCCCTGATCAGGGTCTTCGTATAGCTCAAGGGCGCGGGCGCGAATTGACTCAATCACATCTGGATCTGTTTCCCCTGTAACTGCGCTAATTGTATTGTCAAAACCGACGAGATTTTCCCATTCCCCCGGAACAATAAAATCCAGGACATTCAGTACTGTTACGGTTATATTATCCTCTGGAAGCTGATCAACTAATTCAATAATTGATTGACCCATTTTCAGTTTTTTTAACTATAAACTTCTCTCACGAAAACATACACAATTCTAAATGTCAATTGTGAAGTAATCATGAAAATAATCTGTAAGCTATCAGCTATCAGCTATCAGCTAATGGGCGTTGCTGATTCTGGGTATGGTTTTGCCCCCCTAGCCCCCCAATTTTGGGGGGAACAAGACTTTCTTGCGTCCCCCAAATTTGGGGGACCAACGGGGGCTTGACCAAAACCAAATGTCGGGCATTCATTCCTTGATTCAGCAACGCCAGCTAATGGGCTACGCGCACCCTATTTGATACTAAGTTGCGTTCAAAGGTACAACTTTCTGTTCCCCCTATCTCCCTATCTCCCTATCTCCCTATCTCCCTATCTCCCCACCTCCCCACCTCCCCACCAATCACATTTTAGTCGGACGCAAGAAACAGCCCTGCGTTGCTTAGGTAGCATACTGACCCAGACTAATTAAGGTCAAAGTCTACAGGAAATTCAGGAGAACTTGGTTGAGCTTCTAGGAGCGCAGCAACTCCATCCCCCTTGAGCTGATTACCAATTACTAATAGCTTTTTGCCAGTAACATTATAAATGTCATAACGTTCATTACCTTCAAAAAGGTTGTTACCAGGAGTACTAGCAGTGCCTAAATCTGGCTGAGATTGGCTAATCGCTACCAAGCCATCCCGACTATTATTGATAATTTGGTTTTCGCGCAGCACAGGACGTGCAGACCCTTCAATCACTACCCCGTCAATGTTGTCACGAATCTGATTATTTACTATCAAGGGTGAACTGTTGCCCCCTATCGCCAAACCATGACCGGTTTGCTCAATAATATTACCCCGGATTTCTCCTGTTGCTTCCCGAGTTACAGAGATACCGTTTCCTTGGTTATTGGCAAAACGATTATTTTCAATCAGAGGATTTCCTTTACCACTAACAAACACTCCTTCGCGATCGCTATTGATAAAGGTATTGTTACGAATGATGGGATTGGTGGATTCTACCCACACACCACTCCCTCTGGTATTAGGATTAGTAATAGTTAGTCCCAGAATCTGAGCATCTTGAGCTGCCAATATCGTTACGTTCTGACCTGCCCAAGTGCGACTAAGGTAAAGACCCCCACCAATTATGACCACTCCTTCACCTCTAGGGGACTTGTTTCCCTGGAGAATCATGCCAGGTTTGAGTTTAAGGGGAAAGGTTTCTCCCTGTTCAAGGGTGTACTGACCTGGGGCTAGGTGGATAGTAGCTAAGGGACGAGCTTGCTGTAAGGCATAGGTAATAGTTTTGAAGGGATTAGCAGTGGTTAGACCAGCATTTTCCGTGTCTGTACCCTGTTGAGAATCCACGTACAAAACTTGCTTGATTGCTGGTGGCGACTGCCTAGGGTTCGATCTCGGTAAGTTACGAGTAGGAAAATTGTCTGGTGTTGGTCTACTTATCCTGCCAGATGAATCCCATTGTTCACAGCCTGTTACCGCTAAAGCCATAATTAATCCAGCAGCAACTAATACAAAGTTAGGGGATTCAGTTAGCTTATAAACTTTGTATTGCAGCATTGTCAAGGTTAGTACTTAACTTGATGAGAGCAAAATTTTATTCGCCTATTATAGCGTTTCTCATCACTATGAAAAACGCTATAGTTGTGTACTACTAGCCTAGTCAATTAGCCTAGTCAATTTCTTCAGCAGCACGAAGAATTAAATGACGCGCAACGGTTTGTATGCCAGTATGCTCATAGTAGTTAGTGCTAGCGTCTAGAAATGCCGCCACATAGTCTAACTTGTCATCGGCAATTTCTACAAAACCCCCGAGACTGTCGGAGAGTGAATCACGGCTTAATCCAACCGAGGATACTAGATTATCCATCCAGCCACCAACTGCATCAAAGGTTTGAGTAATGAATCCCTGTTTATCGCCATCTGGGATTGAGTCCCTGATGGCTTCAAACTCATCATTGTTGGAAAAGGATGATTGATCTCCATCTTCAAGGGTATTTCGTACTTTAGACACGAAGTCTGCACCAAGAGGAATTACCCCATCAATGCACACTAAAGCTACCATGCGCATCAGAGCAGCTTTATCATAGTTCTCCTGGATAGAAGTGGCAAACTCAAAGGGATTCAAGCCCACCTTGTGAATTTTGCTATGGGCTAGTAGTTCCCCCACTAATTTCAGACCCAAGTCCAGCCCTTGAAGCTTGTCCGCTTTAGGAGTCAGTTTCTGTAAAAACGGAATCCACCTAAAGGTATCCCCGACTTTGTCAGCTAAAGCGGCTGCTGCGATCGCTTTGTCAGTTCTGTCAAACTTTTGATAAATCCCAACGGCTTTTTGGTATCCCTCATTCGGGTCTTCGTAGATGGCGAGGGCGCGATCGCGAATTTTCGTAATCACCTCGTAATCCTCTTCCCCAGTTAGCTTGCGAATGGTGTGGTTAAACCCCACTAGGTTTTCCCACTCCCCTGGGATCACAAAATCCAGTGCGTTCAGTATTTTTACAGTTAGGCTATCTGTTGACAGTTCATCAACTAACTCAATTATTGATTTACTCATAAAAAAATACGTTTAATGTTTGGAAATCCCGTTTCTAGTAGACCGGGTCAGAAAGTTGAACCTATACCCTAATCACTATAACAATCGGATTTAAGTTCTGAAACTCTCCAATACCGGAAGTGAAGCAACAGAGCACAATTCGAGCTATCGGGGCAATCTTTCACGCTTTGGTTAGTTGAGGGCAAATCAATTGGTAGTGCGCTAAGGGTGGGGTCTATTTAACTCATCGTTATCAAAAAATTAATAATTATGAAGGTAAGCATTCAGCCGTTAGCCGTGAGCTAAAAGCTCACGGGTGCGCGTAGCGCTAATCGCGCTATAGCTGAATGCTGAGAGCTGATAGCTAATAACTGATAGCTGTTGGCGTAGCCTGCGCTTCGCGCATATGCTTACTTATGAAGAGCTAAGGGCTGGACTCGCTAGTTCTGGGGATTAATACTAAGTTGCGGTCAAACGTACAACTTTCTATCCCTATCTCCCCATCTCCCCATCTCCCCATCTCCCCATCTCCCTATGCAAGCAATCTACTCTCTTTGAATGCAACTCGGTATAACCTATTCCGGTAGAGGATGTCAAGGCTGTACGATTACCGGTGTTCCTATAGCAACCTTTTCAAATAAATCCCGGACATCTTTATTGAGCATTCGGATGCAACCGTGAGAAACAGCTTGTCCGACGAGTTCCTCAGCAGTTGTTCCATGAAATCCAATATAATTCTTCCCATTAGTCCAAAAACCAATCCAGCGATCGCCAAGGGGATTATTTGGCCCTGGAGGAATTACTTCACCTGTCCAAGGATGCTCCCAAGCTGGCTCCAGAAGCTTTTGGAGCACTTCAAAATTGCCTGTTGGTGTTTCCCAACCCGCTTTACCGATGGCAATTGGGTAACTGTTTAGGACTTGAGCCGCTTGATAGACATAAACACGACGTTCACTCAATTTAATTACTAAACGAGTAATTTCAGTAGCCTCTGCTGGCAAGTCTTCTTCTAGAGGAAGATATAGATCCGGGTCTTTAAGGGGTGGCAATTTTGGGGCTTCAATTCCAGGCAATTGATTTTGAGGTAAAACCTCTTTGGGAGTAGGAACAGGACTACTTATTTTTTCAGAGGCAGCTACCTGCTGTTGCCCATTAAGTATTGGAATTACTATACTCAAGCAGAGTAGCATTAAGCTCCGAGATAGCAATTTATCTCTCACCATTCTTAAATATTTTTTAGTTATAACAACTTTATAACATCCCTTTTATAGACTTGAAAAGCCACATTATCGTAAGCTATCAGCTATCAGCTCATGCAGTATTTCACAGGCTAGAAGCCTGTGCCACACACGCTACAGATGGTGCTACTTGAGGTGCTATCAGCTATCAGCTCATGCAGTATTTCACAGGCTAGAAGCCTGTGCCACACACGCTACAGATGGTGCTACTTGAGGTGCTATCAGCTATCAGCTCATGCAGTATTTCACAGGCTAGAAGCCTGTGCCACACACGCTACAGATGGTGCTACTTGAGGTGTTATCAGCTATCAGCTCATGCAGTATTTCACAGGCTAGAAGCCTGTGCCACACACGCTACAGATGGTGCTACTTGAGGTGCTATCAGCTATCAGCTCATGCAGTATTTCACAGGCTAGAAGCCTGTGCCACACACGCTACTTGAGGTGCTATCAGCCTATGGGCTATCGGCACCCTAGTTGAGGTGCTTTTGAAGAAAATAGCTGACGGCTGAACGCGCACGGGTGAGCTAAAAGCTCACGGCTGACCGCTGACTGCTGTTCGCGCAGCGTGCGCGTAGCGCATATGCTTACACATTATCAAAAACCTTAACACCCATAATATCATTGAGTTTGGGCTCAAATAATATTAGTAATTATACGGATAAAGTATTCCGGAAAAAATCTATTCTTTCCGTAGATTTTACAGTAGATTATTTAATTTTAAATGCTTCGATTAACAGAAATATAAGTTAAGTTGATTATGAAAATTAAAAACTTGAATGTCTGGACAGGGACTACCTTGTCATTGCTGCTGTGTACCCTTGCTATGGCTCCTGCTAAGGCTAACTCAATGGGTGAACAAGCCCAAAACCGGATCCTGAAACAAGATCGGGGGCAAGAGCTTGACAAAGGTACTATCAAGAGTATCGTTGGCAATATAGTAAAGATTAAGCTTGACAACGGTGACAGCAGAACGGTTTGGCTACCCACTTCCAAGCTCAGGCAATGGCATTTGATAGAAGGTAAGCAAGTCTTGATGGCTGGGAATCGTATCGTTAATGTGGTTAGTTCCAGTGCTTTGGCCAGTTCAGAGACTACGAGGGTTACCAGTCGTGTTAGCGAGGTGTTAGAGTCTGTCCAACAGAGGCGTATCGAACGGGTGAACCGTATTCGGAGAACTGTCATTTCCACTCCTGTACAGCCAAGAGTGATTACTCCTCCTCCAAGCCGAATTGGGATACCTGTCAGAGCACTGTGGTAGGGACGGGTGCGCCTACCTGTGGGGATTTTCAGGGGGCTGGATGCGATCGCATACAGAACTTAAACCATCAACGACTGCATTAACACAATGGTTGATAGTTAACGGTTGCCTTGATGCTTAACAAGAGTTTCTGATAGTAATGAGGTACACAGGATTTTTTTCCAGTGCTCTTTTCCGTCACAATCCCCTTTGCTCTGTTACCTTTTCCTTCTATTCCCATCAAAAATATCGCCCGGAGTTAAAACTCCGGGCTAATCAAGAAAGTTGATTAAAATGGGCTAATCATTACCTGAACGGGTTACCGATAATTCTATTTTGGAGCTACTTAGGGCTTGCTAATTAACTCTCAAAGCATTGACAGATAAAGGTTTTAGCCTTTTTGGGTATAAAAAAGTGCCAGCAAATCGATCGAAAAAGCTCATTTAATTAGCATTTTGGGCAGACAACAGCAGAAAAATCAAGGGACAATTCTGCCGAGTACCTCCTATATAATTCCCATTTCTCCACACTCGCTGACTCCACACTCGCTGACTCCTACCCATACCAAAATACTTTTTCAGCAAACCCTACTTATTGTGGAGCTACAATATATGGAGAGGGAACCCTTTGAACCTTACCTGATTTGGCCAAAGCCTGATAAAGCATAGATACCATCTCAGCATGAGTAGCAGGTTCATTGGGTCTGAGCTTAGTTTTGTCACTGTAGTTAACAACTATACCCGCTTCTGTTGCTGCTGCTACTTTCTCAATCGCCCACTCAGGAATCTGATTCTTATCTCGGTAAATCTTTAACGTTTCCGCTGGATTCGATGAAGGTTGAAGATCAAGACCGCTAATCAGACTGACTAAAACCTGTACACGAGGAACTTTTTGCTCAGGACGGAACTCCTGTCCGGGATATCCTGACATAAAGCCAGTTTCAGTAGCTTCATCAATGGCTTTAGACGCTGACTTATCAGTAGGTTTATCCTTGTAATTTACTCGTTGTCGCTTCTTCTGCTCTTTAAACACTTTTTGAATTTGAGCAGCCAACTCTCCCCGTGTCACCGGTCTGTCCGGTACAAATTTCTGATCAGGTAAGTTAATTAATACCTTGTCCCTGGCTAGAGGTATCATGAATGGACTTGCCCAATGATTATTAGGAATCTCCTGTACTTGAATCGAGCGGAAATCGCTAACATCTATAGGGATAGTTTGTGATGATGCTCCGGCTTGGTCAGAACCGGTGCTACCGTCAGTACTGTTACCGCCTCGGGCTTGGTCAGGACCTGTGCTACCGTCAGTACTGCCATCGGATCGGAATTTGCCCTTGCCCATGGTGCCGTCGGTATATCCTGTGGATGAGTACCCCGATGAGAATAGCCCCAGGAATGGATTAGTTTCTGACTGCTCTGGTGATTTACCTTGAGCTGACCCGAGCATGAAACCGGTAGCTGGATCAGGTGAGTATCCCCTAAACAAAGAACGATTTCTTGATTTGGACCATTCCGAGGGCGCAGATGATGAATCACCCCCACCGGTGATTGATTTAAGGCTTGGGAATAGTGATGATTCCCCCGTTGACTCAGATGATGCTATGGAAGACTCAACGGATTTTAAGCTAAATTTTTCCCGGTTGCCCTTTGTGCCCCAAAATAAAATTAGACCAACAGTGGCAAAGGCGACGATAATTGCCAGTAATTCATCAAGCTCTAGAATCGGTTTGCGGCTTGGCTGAGGAGGTGTTGGGGATGATGATTGGTCGGACGGTGATTGATTTGTCATAGGATGGCTGAGATACAAATCTTGTAACTGCTGTCCCCGGTTTTAAAGCCTAGGGATTGCTTGAATTTACCTAGATTAAACCATAGCTATGTTATTGAAAAAAGATTCATATTTTCCAACCCCAGGTTAATCTTACTCCCCAAAATACTAGTAAACTTGCCATTGCTAACCAATCACACCACCGTAAACGCAGTTGATGCCACTCCACTTTATGCTCATTGGGACTAGTAAAGCCTCTGACAGTCATGGCACTAGCAATTTGCTCAGCCCGTAACAGCAGATTTTCCAGAAGCTTTTCCGCAACCATTAACCAAACTTGTAAGCTTCGGCTCAGACCTAGTTTTTTCCAGTTGATAGCACGAGTGCGTATGGAACGAGCTAAATTCTGTACTTCTTCTAGCACTAGGGGGATAAAGCGCAAGGAAAGGGTTAAGGTCAGCAGAATTTCGGTAACCGGAACATTCAAACGCCGTAAGGGTTTGATTAAGCTTTCTAAACCTGCGGTAATTTCTTCTGGTGCTGTGGTCAGCAGAAAGAGACTGGAACTGTAAACTAGGGTAAATAGAGTTGTGCTGATCCGGATCGCTAAATCTATTGAGCGACGAGTAATAGTAAGACTAATCATAGAAAACGCTTTACCACTCCAGATCACATAACGGTAGTCACTAGGTTGAGGTAGGGTGAGTTCTTGAGGTTCTGGAGGTAGTCTGACTTGATGGTCAATTGCCATACCATCTGGAGCGATCGCAGTGATCAGAAAAACAAAACATGCTACCATCAACAACCAACTCATTTGCTGACGCCACACCCGCCAGGGAATCCTAGCGGTAATAGTGATTAGAATCAGTAAGCAAGATAGCCCGAGCCGACAGTAGGGATTTGCCAACAGGGGTGCGATCAGAAAACTGGTCAACCAAACCATCTTTACCCTCGAGTCGAGGTGATGCATCCAGGTGACTGGTTGTTCCAAGTATAGTCCGATCGGAAGCGATCGCAATAAGTCCATGATGTTAGTGGTGAGTGCTGAGTGGGTAGTAGTTGAGGGGGTTAGTTGTCACACACGGGTAGCTCGATTGAGGTTGATTTGAGCTTCTTCTCCATCACGGACTTTTTTGCCTCGCCACAGTAAGCGTAGTGGTGTACCGGTGAAATCTAATTGTTGGCGGAACTGACGCTCTATGTAGCGACGGTAGTTGTCTTTGAAGCGTTTGGGGTCGTTGACAAACAGGGCAATAGTGGGAGGTTTAGATTTTACCTGGGTACCGTAGTAGATTTTGCCCTGACGTCCTTGGCGATTGGTGGGAGGAGTGTACCAACTAACGGCTTCTTGTAAGACTTCATTAATCACAGAGGTAGAGACACGACGTTGATGTTGATTGGCAGCGGTGTCAACTAAATCTAAAATTGTTTCGACCCGCTTACCTGTTAGGGCGCTGACAAAGATCATTTCAGCCCACTCGATAAAACTCAGTCGGTCTTTTACCTGTTTTTGGTAGTCATAGATAGTGTAGGAATCTTTTTCGATGGCATCCCACTTATTGACTACAATTACCGCAGCACGCCCTTCATCAGCAATACGTCCTGCCAGTTTTTGGTCTTGCTCTGTCACGCCATCTATCGCATCAATCACCAGTAGCACTACATCTGAGCGGCGAATGGCTTTGAAGGCACGATTAATACCAAAAAATTCGGGTCCGTAAGTAACGTTTTTCTTTTTGCGAATGCCAGCGGTGTCAATCAAGCGATAGGTTTGGGCTTCAGTACCCTTTTCTGGATCTGCTGAGCGTTCTACTACCATATCAATGGCATCACGAGTGGTACCAGAAATTGGACTGACGATGGAGCGATTTTCCCCAGTGAGGGTGTTCAATAAGCTGGACTTTCCCACATTGGGGCGTCCGACAATAGCAACTTTAATCTCTGGGATTTCTGGAATAGTGTCTACATTGGGCAGGTAGGTAACCAGCTTTTCTAGTAATTCTCCTGTACCATTGCCATGAATTGCTGAGACCGGGAAGGGTTCTCCTAAATTCAGTTCCCAAAACTGGGAGGCTAGAATAATTCCTTGCTGGGGAGATTCACATTTATTGACAGCTAGCACAACTGGGGTATTTTGTATACGTAACCATTGCGCGATCGCTTCATCTCCAGCTGTCGGTCCCGCTTGACCATCCACCACCAACACTGCTGCACTCGCTTCAGCCAAAGCTGCCATTGCTTGTTCTCGAATCAAGGGCAAGAACTCGGTATCATCATCAAAGACTAAGCCGCCAGTATCGACAACCAGGTAGTCTCGGTCTTGCCAGAAAGCTGGGCGATAAGTGCGATCGCGGGTTACTCCTGGTTGGTTGTGAACAATAGCATCGGTGACTCCTGCCAAACGATTGACCAGGGTTGATTTCCCCACATTCGGGCGTCCGATAACTGCAACAATTGGCAGGGCCATAAACTGGATGTCCTCAAATGAGGAGTGTGAATGCTTTAGTCTTTTATTTTATCGCAGTTCTCAACTGGGTTAGGTCACTTGTCCTAGGGAGTAGGGAGTAGGGAGTAGGGAGTAGGGAGTAGGGAGTAGGGAGTAGGGAGTAGGGAGTAGGGAGTAGGGAGTAGGGAGTAGGGAGTAGGGAAACATAATTTTTTCCCTCATTACTATCAGACACGCTATTATACTAATTTGATAGGCATTTTGATATAGATTCTTGTCTATTTTTATCCTTTGTGATATAGTGCGATGCCAGATCATTGGCTCTGCTATGCTATCGCTTAGCGGCTGAATGCTCGCGCATCGTATTTTTTTTCAACAGACGTTTCCGAAAGAAAAGCTACAGGGTCCGGGATTACTCAGCACTGGGCTCGTAATAGTTATGGCTCAAACCAGGTACAGCGACAATTTCCCCTTCGATGTCCCCTAAGAGAACCTTTAACCCTGCACCACCAGCCTTAGTGCGGATATAAGCTAAACCAAAGACTCCCTGGTCAGTTTCCGTCAAACTGGTGAGCTTGCCCACTTTTTCCCCATCCACAGTAATGGCGCTCCCTAGGTCAGTAGGAGCACTTAAGCGGATACCCCATAGTCGTTGCTTAACTCCTTTGTAGGTATTCAAGCGCGCAATGGTTTCCTGACCAATGTAACAGCCTTTGCTAAAGGAAATGGTTTGCCACAAACCTGCTTCGAGAGGATTGTAATCCTCTGTCAGTTCATGACCAGGCGCAGGGCGTCCCTGTTGGATACGCAACTGTTCCCAAACGCGATCGCCTATGGGGATTGCTCCTGCTGTGGTTAAGGTCTGCCAAACCTGGGCAGCATTATCGGCAGGGCAAATTAGAGTATATCCAGGCATTGCTAAGCCACTCCCTACAGCGATGCGGACTTGATTATCCCCGAGCATCAGTTGCTGGTGACTAGCATCTTCTCCTGATATTTCCACACCCAAGCCTGTTAAGAGGGCATTACTAACCGGTCCAATCAAGGAGAAAACAGCATGGTGAGCCGATACATCCTGCAATTCCACTCTATCCATGGGAAAGATATAACGATCCAGCCACTCCATGATCTGCTGGCGGCAATTTGGAGAAACTAGCAATAGCACCGCATCTGCTAAGATATAGGCAGTAGCTATGTCGATGGTACGAGCTGTAGATGTAACAAAAACCGTCTCACAGCCTTGGCCTGGCTGTCGTGTTTGGAAGTCATTGGTGCTTTGATTGTGTAGATAGCGTAGTCGGTCATCACCAGATACTTTTATCAACCCCCAATGGCAACAATCAACTAAGGCAACTCCCTGACGGGCTGCTTCAATTCCTGCTCCATCATTGCCAAAGCTTACTGGAATCATGCGTGAAGCCACCGACTCAAACGTTGCCCCAGCCAGGCGCTGGACATCTAGCAATTTTTGATTATTGATTGATAGTTGGTCATTTGTCATTGTTATCTACCAGTGGCAATCCTGCCACAACTTGTTCCACTAGCTGTTTGGCTTTTGCATCTAGACACTGCCAATCTACCTCACCCGCTTGGTCAATCAGCATCGGATCAATGTCTACTGCCAGAGTGTCTAACTCAGACTGGGTTGGCTTATAGTCACGAAAACAGACTTGGAAACACAAATCCCATAAATTAATGGCTACTGTTGTATCTTGATGTGCCAAAGACAACTCATAGCCTGGTATGGGTGTAGTAACGTTTTTATAGGTGACTTTCCAGTTTGTTGGCTCCAACTGTCGCCCAATTTCGTCTATTATACGAATAAACGCAGGTTGCATCAGCACTTGAGCTTGTTCCCATGCCAGCGTATCCTTAAATAAGGGTTTCATTAGTTAACTCCCACACAGCCCTTGAAGGGGGTTATTATACCAGACATATAATAAAACAGCAATTATTCACAGGCTATCCGTCGCTCTTAATACTATACTGATATCTCCCCTATCCTATAACCAGTGGACTATCATCTTTGACAAATTCCTCTTCGGGTAGAGTATCCTAAGTTGAGCCAGATAATCGTATGCCTTCAGCCTTCAGCCTTCAGCCTTCAGCCAATAACTGATAACTGATAACTGATAACTGATAACTGATAGCTGATAGCTGATAGCTGATAGCTGATAGCTTACTGATAATCAGACTAAAAATTGTCACAGTCCTGGTCAATAATACCGATCAGCGTATGTTAAACATGAGACAGTTAGCAACTCGCCCCCTTGGTGCGGAGTTTTAATCTTCCTTTTTGTGAAATCTTAGGCACATCAATCCTATGTTAGGCAAGTTACTGGACGGGCGTTACCAAGTGACTCAAGTCCTCGGTTCCGGGGGATTTGGCAAAACCTATTTAGCCAAGGACACGAAGCGTCCAGGTAACCCAAGCTGTGTTGTTAAGCAACTAATGCCTCCCAATGGCTCTCAGACATTTTTAGACACTGCTCGACGGCTATTTAGCAGGGAGGCTGAAACCCTAGAAAAGCTGGGCAATCATGACCAAATTCCTCGACTACTTGCCTACTTTGAAGAAGACCATGAGTTTTACTTGGTGCAACAGTTCATCGAAGGGCATCTATTGAGCCAAGAGTTGTCTCCTGGTAACCGCTGGCAGGAAAACCAGGTGATTGGGCTATTGCAAGAAGTTTTAAGTATTTTGGAATTTGTCCACCGTCACGGTGTGATTCATCGCGATATTAAGCCCGATAACCTGATCCGACGCACGGCAGATCAAAAGTTAGTGTTGGTGGACTTTGGTGCAGTTAAGCAAGTTCAAACTGATTTGGCTAGTGCCTATAGACAAACTAACCATACTGTGGTAGTAGGCACTCCCGGCTATATGTCCAGTGAGCAGGCTTTGGGTCAGCCCTGTCCAAGCAGTGATATTTATGCCCTAGGGATTATTGGGATTCAGGCACTAACAGGAATGGTGCCAGATCAGTTTCACGAAGACCTTAAAACTGGTGAAATTAACTGGCAATCTATGGTGTCAGGGAGTGTAGGATTAAGTGTAGGATTGGCGAATGTCCTTACCAAAATGGTTCGCTACCAAGTCAAAGACCGTTACCAGTCAGCATCCCAGGTTTTACGAGACTTACAGCAATTGAGTGCTAGTTCAAAAGCGTACTCCATCAATTCCCCAACCTACTACTCAATTCACAATATCCCTACAGTAGAAGAAAACTTCCCACCAGAGCCAGTATCAACCCCGTTCTCAGAGCAAAAAACTTGGGATGCAAATGCCGATAGAGGTTCTACTCCAAATAAACCAGCAGCACCTTCTCCGTTGCCTCCAACTAAGGTAGATAAATCAGATAATTTGTCTTTGATCATTGGCACTGGTATTGCCTTAGTTACTTCTTCGATAGCTGGTATGATCTACTCGGTGCGTTCTAGCTCTTGGTCACCACCTAGAATAGCGCAACCAATTCCTCCTAGGAGTACACCCAATCGCCGTTCAGCTCCGGTAGTATATGAGCCACCAGCCCCAGCTGCCCCAGGTAATTGCCAGGTCACAGGTTTGAGTGTGAATGTGCGCTCCGAGCCTAACGGATCAAAAGTAGATCAGCTCAATCAGGGAAGCAGTCTGGTTCTAACTGGTAGTGGACAACCTGGCTGGGTAGAAATTAGTTCACCGGTTACCGGGTGGGTGTTTACAAAATTTACTGACTGTGTATCAACGGTTGAGCCAGTGGTGGCAACGGCTCCCAAGAGAAACGTTCCTAAGAGAAACGTTCCGAGGAAAAGAGTATACGCACAACCAAAACCTGTGGTCAGGAGGGCTCCATCGTCACCACAGACCCCTCAGCCAACACCAGCACCACCGGTTGTTGATAATGGGTCACTAATTTTGGCAAGAGCTGTACAAAAGTATCAGGCAGGAAATATCAAAGGGGCAATTGCGATCGCACAAGATGTGTTGCCTAGTAGTGCTGCTTTCAATGGTGCCCAAACCAAAATTGACCAATGGCACAACGAATGGGTATCCTTTGAACGCAAATTTGATAAGATTCAACAAGCCTATGAACAGGGTCGGTGGGTTGATGTGTTGAACTATGCTAAGAACAGCAATTTGCCACCAAGAGGCTATTGGCGTCAGAAGTTAAATCGAATCATGGCTGAAGCTCGGCAGCAACAAGCTAAAGTGGAAGCTAAACGAAAGCAACTCGCTGTACAGAATCAAATTGGTTCTAGAGCAAAGCAAGAAATTCAAAACAATTCACAGCCTGCTCCAAGACCGGTTTCTATTGCCGCACCATTGCCTAAACAGCCAGTGGTTACCCGAAATAAAACTACTGCACCACCACCGTCTCAATCTACATTAATCAAATATTACGTGATACTCAACGACGGGACTTCTAGTGGTTTAGCAAAAGCTAGGAAAATTGTACCTGGTGCTTTTTTGGGTCGATTCCCACAAGGTACGAGAATACAGATGGGAGCATTCAAAAATGAAGCCAAGGCCAATGCTTTTGCTAACCAACTACGTCAACAGGGAATGTCTGCTTCAATCTATAGACCTTAATAATTAGGGGTTGCGGAATTAAGTAATGAATAGGAGTAGAGTGGGCATCCTGCCCGCGCGAAAATAAGCATGAAACTGGCAAGATGCCAGTTCCACCAAGATGCCAATTCTACAAAACTCTTAAAATCATTCAATTATTCAGCAACGCCTAATAATTAGGGGTTGCTGAATTAAGGAAAGAAAGGTTGATCTAAAGGATGAATTAAAGCACCTACAATTACCCAATTCAGGGGAACTTTGAGAGTTTTTTTAGCCCATGATTGGGGGGCGTTGGCGTGTTTTATTGCCTCGGAGATCCCCCATTATCCCCCTAAAAAAAGGGGGACGATCGAGTATGGCTCCCCCCTTTTTTAAGGGGGGCTGGGGGGGATCATAATCTGGCGGAAAACTTGGAAAACACGCCCTCGGGGCCTGTCTTCTTGCCTCGGAGATCCCCCATTATCCCCCTAAAAAAAGGGGGACGATCGAGTATGGCTCCCCCCTTTTTTTAGGGCAGGGCTGTTTCATTCTAACAAAACCCAAAGCCTAGACCACTTGTTACGAAGCCATCTTTGGGCTTCGGTAATTGAGTCGAAGCCCAAAATTCGGAAAAGATTTAGAGCTACTGTGTTGAGAATAGAAAAGTTAGTAGTAGCTTGAGTGTCATTAAAAGAACAATGATCTTCCTGTAAAATCACATCTTTAATCCAATGCAATTTATTTTCGATTGCCCAGTGTCCTTTAATTTTATCAGCAAATACTTTAGCCGTTTCTGACAAGCTACTGATATAATAAGCAATATTATTATAATTGGCATTTCCTCTTTTTCCTTGTCTAACTACTTTTATAAAACTCTTGACATGCCACCAATCTAAGCAAAAATAAGCCGGAGGCTCAAACACGTAAGTAGTGCGCTCAATTTCTCGGCCATGACTCTTTTCAATAGTGCAATTAACTGTAATTGGTGTTTGATGATTACTAACATATTCTAGAGAGTTATAGAGTGTTTTTTGATTTTTTTTGACGGCAATAGTATAATGATTATTTGAGTCAATAATAGCTTGAGTAGTTTCTTTTTGGCAGTGGAGAGCATCGAGAGTAAATACTTGATTCTCAAGGGGGCAAGTTCTTATAGCTCCTTGGACTTGGTGAATTTCTGAACTTTTCTTATTTTCAAAATTGGTTAAATTTAAAACTACCCCTGACTTCTGACTAAACAAAGAAACGATTACCACAAAATTTTGATAACTATTGTGATAATTATTAACAGTACTTCTTAAAGTTTTTCCATCAATAGCTATCCAATCTCTTAAACATTTATCAAAAGCAAACTGACTTGCCCACTGATTAAAAATATCCAATAAAGTTGAACAATATACTCCTAGCATCACTCGTCGAATGGTTGAAGAAGAAGGAACTCTCTCCGGGACAATATTTAAGGTAGTCAATAATAAGTCTTGATTAAATCTAGCAAAATCTCCTAAAGCTCTATACCCAGTATATCCTTGCATGAGTCCGAGAATGATAATTAATAAAACCCTCCATAAAGGATGCCGCTGTCCTTGAATTTTACGAAAGTCCTTGACTTTTTTGAGAGCTTGAATTAGGCTATTCATAGATAAATTTTTTAGAATTAAATAGCGTTCGCTTTTATTTTACAGTATCGGCGATCGCTTTTTGTTTTGTTGATATCATTCGCTTTTTTATTCCGTTGCCCAATCTTTTTGCGCTTAGAGAATTTAAGACTTTTTTAGGTTAAAATACTTAACTATTAAAAAAAAGGGTGAACCCGTTACTCCAAGGCGGTTTCAAAACCTCATAAAAAATTTTGACATCGACAATGAAACAGCCCTGCTTTTTTAAGGGGGGCTGGGGGGGATCATAATCTTGCGGAAAACTTGGAAAACACGCCCTAGGGGTGCAAAACAATTGCCATAAAAGGCAACGCCTATCTGATTTGTGTAACGTATCGGGAACAAGCACCAAAAGAATGAGATGATGCTTGATGCCCATCACCGATGAACCCTTAGCCAATCTATGGGAAAGGGAATTTAGTGAATTGAAATATATGTGCAACATTTAACCTGTGCAAACCTACTGATCAGCAGGAATGACCTGTATAGCACACGGTAGCGGTGGAGTTAGTTAGTCAAAAAAATCCATGGGTTATAAAAAAACCAGTGATTCGATGATAAAGTAATTACTGCACAGGAAAAAAAGATAGGACAATACGAAATGGCGAAAAAACTTGTCAACCTCATGATGGTAGTGTTGCTGGGTATGGGTTTGTTTGCCTCCCCTGCCATGGCATTAACGGATGCATGTTGGGTAAAGTATGATAGCTGTTCGGGGGAATTAAGCAAAGGCGATATAATGTTTTTCAATAATGATTTCGGTACAGATACCAAAGACCTTTTCTTAGCAACTGACAAAACGGGAAGTTTTGATCTATCACTTGATAGTGGAAGTGAATATAAAACGTACGAGATAAATAACACAACAAAGAAGTTTGAAATCCCCGCTGATAACAGCGCCGTGCTCGAGGTAAGCGAGGGAGAAATCAACTATTCCACAAAATAGAAAATGAGGCCATGGTGCGGGTTGGGTTGAAAGCACAAAAAAGCATCCGACCAGTAATAGTAGATGTTAAGGATGTTTAAGGGCGACCATTGAGATAGCAACCAGCTGGGGAGTGTCAATCACCGATAAATAATCTGATGGAAAATGATTTAGACAGGAGAGAATTAATGAATGAAAAAGTCAAAGAAAGAGCGACCATTGAGAAAGTGCTCTCGTAACAACCATTGAGCTCACCCAGACCCCCAGGTTACCCCTGAACCGGGGGCAGGGCTCATACCGATCAACCGAAGGGTGTCCCAAGAAGGAAATCCCCTCAGCAATTGCGCCCATATCCCACCTTTCACCCATCGCAACCAGCGGATAAAATATGCCACAATGCGCTCACTGGGCGCACAAGCGCTCATAAAGCCGAGCCACATTTTCAAGCATTCGTTCCACCGTTTTCCGAGCAATTCCCGCGCTAGGCATAGTGTCCCGAACGAATTTGCCCTTGTATCTGCGGTTTGTTCTAATGCCACCATCGTCTGACCTGCCAGACATCGGCCATAGGCGTGATAATGGCTCACTGATTTTGGCAAGGGCAGTGTAAAACGATCAGGCAGGAAATATCAAGAGGGCAATTGCGTTCGCGTAGCGTGACCTACGGTCAATCGCACAAGAGGTTCTCCCAAGTAGTGCCGCTTTCAATGGTGCCCAAACCAAAATTGACCAATGGCATAATGAATGGGTATCCTTTGAAGGTAAGTTTGATAAGATTAAACCAGCGACATTAACAGGGTCGGTGGGTTGATGTGTTGAACTATGCTCCGCAACAGCAATTTGCCAACAAGATGCAATTGGCGTGCCTATGTTAAATCGAATCATTGCTGAAGCTCGGCAGCAACAAGCGTGCAATAGAAGCACAAAGAAAGCAACTCGCTGTACTGCCTTCTTTTTGGTTCTAGAGCTATGCATGAAATTCAAAACAATTCAGAGCCAGCTCAATTACATGTTTATATTGCCGCACCATTGCCGCGCGCAGCCAGTGCTTAACGGTCTGATAACTACTGCACCACCACCGTCTAAATCTACATTAATCAAAAATAAAGTGATACTCAACGAAGGGAGTTATAGTGGAGAGCGCAAAAGCTAGGAAAATTGTTCCTGGTGCTTTTTTGGGTCGATTCCCACAAGGTACGAGAATTCAGATGGGAGCCTTCAAAATTGAAGCCAAGGCAAACGCTTTTGCTAACCAACTACGTCAACAGGGAATGTCTGCTTCAATCTATATCCCTTAATCGTTTTGTTTAAAGTGAACTGATTGAACGCGATCGCCACATGAGTTATACAGTAAATCTATCTGTAGGGGCACACGACGTGTGCCCCTACAACTTATAGCGTTTGGTAAGGTTTAATAAGCAATTTTGCGTAAGTGCGTAATAGAAATTGACTAGGTACAAAGCAAAAAGGGGAACCATAAGAAGGAGAAGGCAAACAGGGGAAACAGAATTGCTGCAAGTCTCAATCCCTCTAAGCCTGTTGTTGAGTATGCCAATGAGATGGGTAACAGCTGATCAGTATCTATCCGCGCTTTATCGGTATAGTAAAACCGTTGATTTGACAAGACCGGCGTGAAATCTAAATTCCCAAGGCTAACTTCTTCCTGTTGGGCCTAAGCTTTCATTGTAGAAAACTGTAAAAACACTATTACTACTGAAATTAGGTCATGCAAGACTTTCTAGAATATATGCGGACTCTACAGGTCCCCCAGGAGTTAGATAGACCCACCCAAGCCCAATCACCCAACTGCTTTTCCATCGCTACCATCCAAAGTCTAGGGTCTCCCCAGCAAATTCCCCATTATGCCCGAAATCATGCTCTACTCCAGCATCCCTGGTTGCTGAGTTTCCAAAATCTACCCTTAAGGCACACTCACCTAGAGGATTTACCCACTACTGAGCAAAAATTAGGAGTCTTAGTGGCTGATCATCCCCGATTATCCTGTTTAATCAGGGAAACTGGCGTAAGTCGTAACCTAGAAACTTGGCTCAAGCAGCGTTATCTGATTAGTTGGTGCTTCCCCAATTGGCTGACTGCTGTTGCTTCTAAGCTACCTACACCCCAAACCCGAATCCCTTTATTAAAGAATCTGTATGAAGAACACGGATTATCGGGGAAATCTGGCCATAGCAAACCCCATCCTCAAATGTGGCAGCAGTTATTTGAAGAATTATCAGTGATAGGAGTAGGTCAGTCTATACCTCTACCAAAGTCATCACAAGAATTATTACCAGGAACCCAACGCTACCTGCAAATCTACACAACAGCTTGCTTCCAATACCCGGCTGCTTTTGGATTGGGGATACTGGCTTTCACGGAATCTATCCTACCCTATGAAAACCAACTGATTTTAGCAGGTCTGAAAAAACTGGGTATTTCCACCAAAGGACAAGAATTCTTTGCCGTTCACTGCGACTGTGATCAAGACCATGCTGAGGAAATTTTAGATGTGATTGAGCAGACCGCTAATTCTCCCCAAACCCTTTGGCAAGTATGGCAGGGCGTAGCAATGGCCGTTAGAGCTCGTCAGGGATTTTACGACGATTTGCATCGAGAATTGGTACTGCTGGGTCAAGACACTGTTCAATCCAGTAAAGGTTGACGACTTTGGCTATTGATAAAGTCATCCCCCTGGTGCTGTTTATTGCTATTGGTTATGCCCTGAAAGGGAAATTTCAAAAACCTGTAGCAGTTGGTGCTATTAAAACCTTAATTATCAATGCTTTACTTCCTGCCGCTCTATTCCTATCCACGATCAAAATTGATATAAGTCAAGGTTTACTGTCGCTACCGCTATTCGGACTTGCTATCAATGTCTTCTTGTTAGGAATTGGATGGTTATTAACAGGTTTAGTGATTCCTAGCAAAGAAAAAGCTAAAGCCCGGTCGTTGATATTGATGTTTGCGTCTTTAGCTCCTGGCTTAACTGTGTATCCGTTTACTCAGGAATTTTTAGGAGAGCAAGGACTAGCTCTAGCTGGATTAGTAGATGTAGGGAATAAATGTTTTGTGCTAATCGGTCTTTATG
Source organism: Moorena producens PAL-8-15-08-1 (assembly GCF_001767235.1). Taxonomy (GTDB): domain Bacteria; phylum Cyanobacteriota; class Cyanobacteriia; order Cyanobacteriales; family Coleofasciculaceae; genus Moorena; species Moorena producens_A. The sequence continues at coordinate 5,541,578 of NZ_CP017599.1, read as the reverse complement.
CTTTAGCGATCTATCTACACCAACGCAGTGTTGATAATGCCCACATCAATTTCAGCAAATTCAAAACCATTGGACTAACTCTGATCCAAGAACCAGCAAATTTGGCCTTGTTACTGGGTTTGTCCATAGGAGCATTAAATCTAGGTAAAACACTTATCCCAGAAATAGTCTTGCAGGCTCTGGAACGGTTAGCTGCTTGCACTACTCCCATGATTCTGTTTTTTGTAGGGATTTCTCTGAAGCCGAAAACCTTACAATTACGGAAAATTTTACTAATTTTACTGGTTCGCTCAGCAGCCGGATTCTGGTTTAGTGCAGCAATACTGATATTGTTTAAACCAGATACATTGGCAGAAACGTTACTAGCTGTAGTTTTACCCCAAAGCGGATTGAGTTTGTGGCCGTTGTTGTACGCTTCCCAGATTAATATGCTCGACCAAGAGAAACATCGGCGTACTCACCCAACATTTGATACGGAATTTGCTCTAGGATTACTGACCACTTCTATTCCGATATCGATTGGTGTAAATTTAATTATTTTTTCTAATAGCGCGTTTTTTATCTCTCCATCCCATCTGGGATTAGTCGGCAGTATCCTTTTGCTCCTGTTCAGTATGATTAAATTTTGCTTATAGCGTTTATCATAGCTATGAGGTACACATTATTTTTTATCTCTTCCCTGCTCCCTGTTCCCTGTTCCCTGTTCCCTAAAACCCAGAGATTTGTACCTCATGGGTATAAGACTTGCTATATCCCTCTTCTGTCACTCTCCGAGCAGTAAAATAAGAGAATAAACAGATTGGGTAGCTCAAAAGTAGATAGGGCAATGGATGTAGAGTTACAGATTCTCAAACATAGTGCCAGAGATGCACAACCAACAGTTTCGGTTATTGATCAATATTGTGAGGCTTATAAAGACCTGTTTTCAGAAGTAAGAAGTTATGAATGTTTCAAATATTTACATTTAGGAATAATCTCACCGATAAAGAGAAAGTCGCTACCAGAAATAGCTAAGGTAGTAGGCATAAAATCTGCTCAGTCACTCCATCATTTTTTAGCCAATTCTCCTTGGTCAGCGACTGAATTAAAATCCCGAAGATTAAGTCGGATGCTCAAAGCATTAAACTCGGAAAAAATCACGGTAATAATTGATGAAACCGGGGATAGAAAGAAAGGGAAAAAAACGGACTATGTAGCAAGGCAATATCTAGGAAGTATCGGAAAAGTAGATAATGGAATAGTGTCAGTTAATGCTTACGGGGTGTATCAAAATATAACATTTCCATTGGTAGGCAAAATCTTCAAACCAAGAGGAACATTAAAATGGGAAGATAAGTACAAAACTAAAATAGAGTTAGCCTCAGAAATCCTAGAAGAATTAGTAGAAGAAGGATTAAATATAGAACGAGTATTAGCGGATAGTCTGTATGGTGAAAGTAGCCAGTTTATTAGAACATTAGAGAAAACTAAATTGTCTTATGTAGTAGCAATTAGGAGTAATCATGGAGTCTGGATGCCAAGTGAACAGAGGGTTAGAGCGAATAAGTGGTGTAAATTTACCAGAACATTTAGTAATCAAAAATCCGAAACTAGATACATTAGAGAAATAGTATATGGAAAAAAGAGAGCCATAACTTACTGGGAAATAACCACAGACCCAAAAACTATGCCAGAGAATGGAACATCTTTTGTGATGACTAATTTGAAAGGTAATCTCAAGAAAATCTTGGGAGATTTGTATGGATTAAGAACATGGGTAGAGTATGCTTTTCGTCAGTGTAAACAAGAATTAGGATGGACAGATTACCGTTTTACTAAGTTTAAGGATATCGAAAAATGGTGGGAAATAATTTTTTGTGTGTACACCATGATTAGTTTAAATTCTCCAGCTTTTTTATCTTTAAATAAATCGACAGAAGTAGCCAATAAGGTGAAAGATGCTGATGATATCCAGGTGAGTAATCATCAACAATGGAATCATAAAGGTGGATGGAAGAATGTGTTAAACAATTTTCGTTTACTGATTCAACCAATTATGATGTTATGGATTATTTTTCCCTGGTTAGATATTTTGCCTAATAGTAAATTATTGCTGGGATTGAATCAGCTAATTAGTGAAATTAATCAATATCAATTCTTTTTTAATTCTGGATAATCTGACTTATTTGTTAATCATTGAATTCGGAGAGTGACAGAAGAGGGATATGACCATTAGGCAGTGGCCGGAAAACTGCCACCAATAAAATGGATATCACTGAAAGTTTCGATCCACAGACGAGCGCCACAACTCAGTGGCTTATCTGGCTGATAGACAATCCGACAAGGACCGAGGATTTCGACTTGATTGCCGTATAGATTGTCACCGCTTCGTTTTACTGAAATCACTGGCTGACGCTCTTCGGGAGTTTTGTGATTGTTGCTGCCAATGCGATTGCGGTTCACATTGATCTTGGCCAGAGCAGGAGGACGAGTAGTACGCCATTTGCCCTTTGGTCCACGCTTTTTCTCGATGATTTGGGGCAGATTGTTGAACAGGGGAATAATCCAGAATTTCCCGCTTTTATAAGCACCCCGGACGCGACCATCATTCAGCAGTTGGCGTAAGCGTCGAGAAGAAATACCTAAGAGAGAAGCGGCTTCAGTAGTACAAACGGACTTGTTCATCAAAAAAATAGGGGTTGGTAAGGGGAGCGACGGAAACCCCTGTCATTCATGCATGGGGAGGAGTCGCTCCCCTTACATAAACAGCAGCTTGACAGAGATTCTTTTGAATTAGAAACTATAAGAGTATCCATCTTTCCGGTGTACAATGCTGCAATATTTATGACTAATTCCTTGAACCAGTTCGTGTTTAGTGGAGATATTGAATGAACCGGTTTTTCGAGTAGCTATTCTACCTGTGTAGGTTCCAATTTTCTTGCCTTTGGTTACAACGGCTTTGGCAATATCTCCAGTCTGAAACCCTTTGACAAACTTAAACCTTGGTACATAACGAGTGGGAAAGCCAAACTTGTTCGTTCTGCACATCTGACGAGTACCATGTCCTTTAGCTGAAATCAACAATGGCTGATAACTTTCGATGTACAAAGTATCGACTTCTCCAACATTCGCGGCATCTAACCAGTGTGTTTTTGGAAGGTTCTGCCGACATCGGTTGTACTTAGTTAATCCACCTGACCCTGTTTCAATCGGCAAACCTAAGGCTTTTAATTCGTTATACAACTTCCATCGAGTTGAGTTGACGGCTGCCGCATCGACTAAAGGTCGTTTGGCTTGAGAAAGAATACGCTTTAGAACATCAGGTTTACCAGATAAAAACTGTTCGATTTCCTGATTACCTTTGATTTGATTGCACTTCCTACAAGCAATTGCTAGGTTACTTACTCGGTCAGAACCGCCCTTTGATTTAGGTTTGATGTGTTCGAGCTCTAGTTGAGTATCGGTGACACCACAGTAAGCACATTTACGATTCCATTTGGAAAGTAGATATTCTCTAACTTCATATCCGTAGAGTGTGCCCTGCTGATACTCTGTGCCAGAAATCTCAGGGTTTTCCATCTTCTGAGTATCGAACCTAACTAATTCCTGAGAAATGCCAGTTATCGGACAAAATCGAGTAAGTTTTTTTACCCATGTGAGAATATTATAGACTCTCGACATTAGACTGGGAGCTAACCACCCATCAGGACGTTTACGGTTAAGAAACCGTGGCTGTCGATAACGAGTTTTGCGGTTTCTACGAGAACGTCTCAACTTTCTACGTGAGGTTAAACCATCTCGAATTTGAAGACCTCTGTGGGTTAGTTCCGCACCCCAAACAACCACCTTTTCTTGAATAATTGCTAAACCTGTCGTTTGAGAACCAGGGTCAAGTTTGATCTGATGATTATGTGTTACACATTCCAATTCCTCCAAATCGCGCATAATGATTGTGAACGGGTATCTCCTAAAGACCTTAGCCCTTCCTTGTTTGAGCAAGATTCTAGCTCTAGCAGGCTGGCATGGGTCTAAAGGTTTTTTGTTTTTATCAAGTACAAAAACTCGCATAATGTGAGTATTCTCCTATTGCTAGGGTAAAGTTCGCTTCGCCAATGTTATCAGTCGGTACTTTCCAGATTGCACTTCCTTAACCTGATAAAGATGTTTAACAATCCGGTTCTAGAGCTTGAAACTAGCGTCGCATTTCAAGGTAGGAACTTCAACTCTTGGTGATAACGTAGTCCCTGACGGGACTTGGGCTGGTCAGGTAATGATTCACAAGCCCCCGGATTTATCCGTGGGGTTTGCTACTCCCAGGCTCCTGACGAGTGGATTTCCTTTACTATTCCGATATCACTATTATAAAGGTAAAAGTATGCTCATAGGGTGTTTGTCAATTATTGTTAATATTTCTTTACAAACACCTTTTCAAGTAAAGTTTACATTGAGGTAAGCTATCAGCTATCAGCTATCAGCTATCAGCTATCAGCTATCAGATATCAGCTATCAGCTATCAGCTACAGCTTTTGAATAACATAAGTAAGCATTGCTTTAATGTAAGTATTCAGCTATCAGCTATCAGCTATCAGCTATCAGCTTTTGAATACAACAAGTAAGCTTCGAATAATGCTGAGTTAAGTCTGCTGACGGCATCTCAAGTAGCGTGAGCTAAAAGCTGACGGCTGAAGGCTAACGGCTTAATGCTTACAAATCTCAATCAGACTCAGAACGGAATAGTTAAAAAAAAGACCCACCATTATTTGGTTGGGTTGATGGAAAGCACCTTAAGCAGCTTGAGCCTTGGCCACCCTACGGGAAAGGTTGACGGCTGACCGCTGACAGCTGACAGCTGACGGCTGATGGCTTATTAAACATTTCTAGCGTCTTCCACCCAGCTATCAAACAGGTCTTGATGGTTTTCAATCCATTTTTCGGCATGGCGACGGATATCTTTTGAGCTATCTTCACCGTTGTTTAGTAATTGGTTTTGGGCATTGATATCCTCAACGGGAATATGAATCAATTCAAACAAGCGCTTGGCGGCTGGGTTAGCAGATACAAATTTCTTATTAGCTACGATTCGGATCCGATCGATGGCAAATCCCAGATTTTTACCATTTACCGAGGTATCTTTTGCGGTCAAGTCTTTCTGTGATTCTGGTAGATCAGTGAAGGGAACTTCTAGCCAGACCACATCTTGATCTGGTTTTAACACTGCTGCCATCCACATGGGAGTCCAGGTGTAGTAGAGGATTGGTTGTCCTTGGTTGTAGCGAGTAATGGCATCTACAATTAAGGCGGAGTAGGTTCCTTGGTCTTGCTCAACGGTGTCTTCGAGTCCGTAAGCTTTAATGTGATGCTCAATCATAATTTCACAAAACCAACCGGAATTACAGCCAATCAAATTTGCTTTACCATCCCCATCTGAGTCAAAGAGTTTAGCGATTTTTGGGTCTTTGAGTTGCTCTAGGCTAGTGATGTTGTATTTATCAGCAGTTTTTTTATCAATCTGATAACCTTGCCAGAGATCAGAGGTGATTACTCCGATTCGTTCTAACTTTTGTTCACCACCACTTTGTTCAAAAAAGGGTCTATGACCGATATCCCAATGAACAGCAGTGTAATCTAGGTCGCCGTTGCCTAAAGCTAAGTGCGCGGTGACGTATTCAATTTGTTTTGGCTCTTTGATAGTGTAACCAAGTTTTTCCAGACCAATGTTTACAATGTCGGTTTGGAATTGTTCTTCTTGCAAGCTACTATAGACCGATTGTACGCTCACCCCTTTACCAGGCATGGCTAGATTAGAGTCTGTGGTTACTTGGGCTTGGGAGGGTTGTTGCCAAGTGATAAAACCCAGGAGTGCTAGTAAAATGGTTGCTCCAACAGTAGCCCAAGCCAGTTGTTGACCTGTGGAAGAGCGCACCAAACCAATTGGTCCTCGTTCCAACCAAGGGATTTGGTTGTTGCCTTGACTGACTATCTGAGTGATCCGATCCAGCATTACTGCGATTAGAACGATGCTCAATCCTCCGACAGCAGCTAATCCTACATTCACCCGACCTAGTCCTTGCAATACCATCTGTCCAAGTCCTCCTACACCAATCATGGAGGTGACCACTGACATGGATAAGGCTAAGAGGATGGCTTGGTTGACTCCAGCCAGAATGGTTGGCATGGCTAGGGGGATTTGGACTTCGAATAACATTTGTGTCGGGGTTGAGCCAAATGCGATCGCAGCTTCGATCACCTCTGTAGACACTTGCCGAATCCCTAGGTTAGTCAAGCGAATCAGCGGCGGTATAGCAAAGACACAGGTAGCCATTACTCCAGGCACTGCACCAATGCCAAACAACATCACGACTGGCACAAGATAGACGAATGACGGTAGGGTTTGCATGGCATCGAGCAGGGGTCGCAGCACTTTCTCAATGCGATCGCTACTAGCACAGGCAATACCGATACTGATGCCTATCACCATGCAAAACACTACAGCCGTTACTACTAGGGAAAGAGATACCATGGCTTGGTCCCAGGCTCCGCAAAAGCCAATCAAGCTCAGAGCAGCAATGCTATAAATAGCAATTCTTCCACCAGCCAGTTGCCATGCTATCAAGGCAATCAGAATCAGTAAAATTAATGGAGGAATCGATAGCAACAGCCATTCTATACTCTCCAGGGTGACGCTAATCGGTAGACTAATCCCTTGAAAGAAAGGACGAAAGTTGTCAACCAGGAAATTCACTGCAGCAGTAATCCACTGCTGGAGGGGTAAGGTATAAAGCTCAAAGGGGTTCAGGATAATATCTAGACCTCCTTGGCTCTTGGCGATCAGGAAAACAGATAGAGTCAAGGATTTCAACACAATAATACCAGTATTTTTCTTAATAGTATCATGCCGGGGATAATTTATAGTTTCAGGGATAGGTAATCGCTAATATCAACTCCGGTAGCATCAGATTTATCAGCAAATTGATTGACTAGTCAGCGTTTTCTTTTCCTTTTTTAGTTATCTTGTAAGCCGTCAGCTGTCAGCTGTCAGCGGTCAGCTATCAGCTGAATTATTACACTACAGAGCACCATAAAAAAATATCATAAATGTTATAAATGTCACAATTTTATACTCTTTTACCATAACCAATTCCGTTGAAATCTAGAGGTTATCGCCAAAGGGTGCATCTCAATGCATGCTGTTTGACCTGGTGTTGCGTTACGGCACTACCCATTTCGAGCGCTTCCCGACTCCCGATTCCCGATTCCCGATTCCCGACTCCCGACTCCCTGCTGCCTAAAAACTTTGTAACAAAAATTCTAAAAATATGTTATAATATAAGTTTATTTTTGTGTTATAATAAAATCACGTTATGAACACTAGCAATGTTCCATAACAAAAGCCAGCCTCAAGATTTCCCAAGGTTACCAGGCTGGCTTTGAACCCCCTATGAAAGGAGACATGATTTATTATGACTTATGCCAATCGCCTACACCCGTGGGCAATCGTTCGGCTGTTGCCCAAGATGCAACGAATTGTTGTTGGTCGTTACCGCAACCGTTCCAATGCCGAGGGGCATATGCAAGCTCTAAAACGGCTGATGCCGGATGCTAATTTCGTGATTGTTTTTGATTTAGGTGATCTTATGAATAAAGAATCGTAGGGATAATCGGGAGTCGCGTAGGGTGTGTTAGGGGCGGGCTTGCCCTGAGGTTGAACCTAGTAGCCAGTGTTGGCATAGCCCGCACCGTAACGCACCAGCCAAGGGTTCCCTATCAGGATTCATTAACCTGACAGCTGACAGCTGACCGCTGAATGCTGACCCCTACTCCCCACCCATAGAGCGCCAATTACCAGAAGCAATAAAACTCGCCCAATAAATGGGATGCTGATACTCTGGACTTCCTAGCATTTGCAACTGAATCCTTCGCAAAGCCTCAGAACGCCCTTGGTTATCCTGCAATCCCTGATAATAAGACACCATTAGATACTTCGTAACCTGATCATTTACTGCCCACAAACTAATGATTTGGCTTTCTGACCCAGCAATCACTAAAGCTCGACGCAATCCATATATTCCTTCTCCAGCAGTGATATTGCCTAAGCCAGTATCACAAGCTGATAACACCACCAGCTTTGTACCTGATAAATTTAATCCCGTTGCTTCTAAGGCTGTGAAGATGCCATCTTCTAGATCATTTTCTCGCTGGTTGTTCTTAATTCCTGCTAATGCTAACCATGAGCTAAGTAAGGCATTATCCCCTGAAGTAAACTCTTCTGAATCAGGTCTGTTTTGGAAGAAACCATGGGTAGCGATATGTAGTATTCTGGGACGATTAACCTGTTTCAATGCTGCTTCATTAGCCTGAGCACCCAACAACGGCTCCACATCCAGCATCTTTGCGATCGCATTCACTTCCTCAAGAGCACCCGGTAAAGGGGATAAGCCCCACTCGGAAGGATTAAAGTCACGTAAGCTGCGGGTTGCTACTATCTGGTTTTCTTCCCCAAGGGCAGTAGTTTGAGCCGAATTATCAAAGTCTGGTGCTCCCAAAATTACTGGTTGGGTGAGCTTGGGATTAGGATTAGATAATCTCAGTAAATCTCTACCGGAGGTGAGATAGGTAAACCCATAGCTTTCTACTAAATACCGGTTGTCTTCATCTACTAAAGCTTCAAAGGGGATGAGGTTGAGGAAGCCGTCTGGAGACAGTAAAATCCTGCGGCTATCTCCCAACAAAGGACGGACTTTCGCCATCAGTTTCTCATCGACATTGCGGGCTGCTCGTTTTACCTTAGGGGTCGGATGATATACGGTTTGAAGGGATATTTGAAGTGTCTCCCACAGAGGTTTCAAAGCATCTACTTCCCCTAAATCAATGCCTTGGGGTGCGCCTTTAGAACGGAGTACATAGGCGGCATAACGGGGATTACCAAAGCTATCCTTTTTGGGATTGAAGGGTTTGTACTCTACAAATTCTACCAGTGCTGTATCTTCAGGAATGAGTTGTTGAATAGTTTCGATGGTGACTGGTTGATTGATTTGGGCAAATTCACGACTGCGCCTACTAATTTTTGCGACTAGTTCTTGTTCCTGATTAGTTAATTCATTGAGTTGAGCACGATATTCTTCAAGGGGAAGATTCTCTGGTCGGTTGTAGGTAAGGTTAGCAAGTTGGGTGCGAGTATTGTTGAGTCGGTCTAGTAATTTTTGGCTTTGGAAATCTAAGCGTTTACGCAACAGTTGCTGACTATGGGTCAAGAAATCGAGTAAGCGACCTTTGCGACGTAGGATAGTTGTTAACGCTAGACCAGCTGCTCTTTCATCATCAGGAGCTGAGTAATGGTGTAGAGAAATAGCTCTATCTCTTGTGCCAGAGATAGTTTTCATGTACTCTCGTTTTTGCTTTTCAGCACCAGCGACGAGATTACGTTCTAGATTGAGTTCTTGGATGTCTAATCCCGCTTCGAGAAACTCTAGGGCTTGCTGAATGTTTCCTTGACTTTGATGTAAACCAGCCAGATTATTCAGGCTGGTTGCCACAGATGGGTGTTCGTCCCCCAGCAACCGTCTTCTCATCTCCAAGGATTGGGTATACAAGGGTTCCGCCTGTTGGTACCTTCCCATTAATTGGTAGAGTAACCCCAGATTATTGAGGCTGGTTGCCACAGATGGGTGTTCGTCCCCCAGCAACCGTCTTCTCATCTCCAAGGATTGGGTATACAAGGGTTCCGCCTGTTGGTGCCTTCCCATTAATTTGTAGAGTAAAGCCAGATTATTGAGGGTAATTGCCACAGTTGGGTGTTCTTTACCCAATAACCGTCTCCACATCTCCAAGGCTTGGGTATACAAGGGTTCCGCCTGTTGGTACCTTCCCATTAATTGGTAGAGTACTGCCAGATTAAGCAGGCTGCTTGCCACAGATGGGTGTTCCTCCCCCAGCAACCGTCTATACATCTCCAAGGCTTGGGTTAACAAGGGTTCCGCCTGTTGGTACCTTCCCATTGAATAGTAGAGTCCCGCCAGATTATGGAGGCTTTCTGCGAGATCAAGGTGTTCATCCCCAAGCAACCGTCTTCTCATCTCCAAGGATTGGGTTAACAAGGGTTCCGCCTGCTCGTACCTTCCCATGGATTGGTAAAGTAAAGCGAGATAATTCAGGCTTTCTGCCAGATCAGGGTGTTCTTTACCCAGCAACCGTCTCCTCATCTCCAACCCTTGGTTTAACAAGGGTTCTGCCTCTGAATACCTTCCCATGGATTGGTAAAGTAAAGCTATATTATTCAGGGTTTCTGCCAGATCAGCATGTTCATCCCCCAGCAACCGTCTCCTCATCTCTAAGGCTTGGGTATACAAGGGTTCCGCCTGTTGGTACTTTCCCATTTCACGATAGAGTTCCCCCAGATTATTCAGGCTTTCTGCCACATCTGCGTGTTCTTCCCCAAGCACTTGCTGTCGAATTATCAAAGCTTCCTGGGCGAGGGGAATCGCTTCCGAATATTTCCCTTGCTCATTAAGATCAATAACTTGCTGATTCAGTTGCTTAGCTTTGGCGAGTTGTTCTTGTGCTGATTCCTGTTGTTGGGCAATAGTAGTTTGTCCCACTGTGGGCTGGGGCGTAACTAGTCCTACTGAGATAAAACTAACTAGAGCTGTTACCCAAATTGTTGGCCGTTTTGATTTATTTAAACTCATATCTAGCAATTATCATAGCTATGAGGTACACAATTTCGTGATTTTAGGGAACACGGAAAAGGGAACAGGGAACAGTGAAAACAGAAGAGGGAATAGGAAATAGCTATGGGTTGCATCAAGGTGAAATAAGACTATACCTAATAGGTATGAGGTATAGAGGTTTTGTTTACTTATTAGTTATTCTCTGTTCCCCGTTTCCCATTCCCTGTTCCCTTTCAAAAACTATGAACCTTTCCCAACTAACTATTCCGGTCACGATTATTCTTGTTCCTCAAGGAGCAGAATATCAAGCAGTTTGTCGAGGAATCAAGCAGATTACTGGTCGTCCTAAACCTCTGATTCTATCTATTCCGATAGGAGAAGAGCCTGTAATTAAGTATCTAGAAACATGGTTACAAACACCAACAAATTTTCCTGAGCACTCCCCACCTAAAGTACTGTTGATGGGATTGTGTGGCAGCTTATCTCGTAACTATTCCGTTGGTGATATTGTTGTGTATAACGATTGTGTTGCACTCGACCGAAACCAAGATAGACCTCAACCACTGGTGCAACAGTGCTGCAGCCAACTGACTAGCTTAGTTCACGAGAAACTGGGCAACAAGGCTAATTTAGTGAGGGGATTGAGTAGCGATCGCATAATTTGGTCTAGCGTAGAAAAGCGTCAACTCGGTCAGAGCTACCAAGCTGATGTAGTAGATATGGAAGGATTTGCTACCCTATCGGTACTTAATCCCAAAGGATTTGCTGTAGCAATGGTAAGAGTAATTAGTGATGATAGCTACTACAATATCCCAGACCTTACCCCAGCGATTAGTGCTGATGGATCACTGAAACCCTGGCCCTTAGCCATGGGTATGCTAAAGCAACCAATAGCAGCTACCAGACTAATTCGAGGTTCCCTACGAGGCTTGAAAGTATTACAGCAACTAACTATTAGACTTTTGTCTTAATAAAGTAAAATCAACGATTAGTTTGACCCGGTGGTGCGTTACGGGCCGGGCTATCTCAAGTGATGTCAATAGTGGGAAAATCAAGGGGAGCCCGTCCCTAACACACCCTACGCCTAACCCTCAACCATCAACAACAGAAATCTAATTGGAACAACTGGGAGTAAGATCGAATCGCTGTTAATCAGGACAAAAAGATTCCTCTTCGTATAAGTAATCAGTAACTAGTAAATATGGCATCAAAAGGCTTTCCCATCTTTAGTGTAACTATGCTCAAGTCAATCATTGTTCTAGGAGGGCGTCATTGGTGGCTCTCTTTTTTATTGTGGATACTTCTAATCGGACCAGTTCAGGCAGCGGTAGAACTGCGGATAGCGGTTGAGCAAGGAGTCAAACAGGTAACCTTGGGGAGTTCCACCACAGCCATTGTCAGAGATGGGACAGGTCAAGCCGTGGGAAACTTAAACGCCATGGCAGGTATGACTGCGGAAACTAACGGTAGTGGAATTAAGTTAGGTCAGTGGCAAGGGAAATCCCTCTGGATTGAACCGAAAGACAATGGTTATGTTTGGATTGGCGATCGCTGGTACCGGGGACGCACTCGACTGGTTAGTTCTGACAATAAGTTAACAGCAGTCAACCATGTTGATTTAGAACAATATCTATATAGCGTGATTGGCGCAGAAATGAGCCCCAGTTGGCCGATAGAAGCCTTGAAAGCCCAAGCAGTAGCAGCTCGTTCCTATGTGCTTCATCAACGTAGCAAATCCAAGAGCGATATCTATGATATAGGGGATACCCAGCGTTGGCAAGTTTACAAAGGTCTAAATAGCGAAACAGCCAGCACCCATCAAGCGGTTAATGCCACAGCGGGACAGATAATGACGTATGGTAATAAAGTGATTCTCGCTGTTTTCCATGCTGCCTCTGGAGGACATACAGAAAATGTAGAAGATATTTGGTGGAGTGAACCCATTCCTTATCTACAGGGTGTACCTGATTACGATCAGGGCACACCAGTCTACCAGTGGACAAAAAGCTTTTCTGCTAGTCAACTGAGCCAGAAGATTCCTGGTGTTGGTAATATCATCGCCATGACCCCAGTGGAGAGGACACCCCGAGGCAGGGTGATCACTCTTAAAGTAGAAGGCAGTAGGAATACAAAGACGATTAAGGGCAAGGAATTACGCAAAATCCTAGGTCTGAAAAGTCGGCTGTTTACCGTGTCCAAAACCGAAAATGGTTTCCAATTCAACGGTCGTGGTTATGGTCACGGATTGGGGTTAAGTCAGTGGGGAGCCTACAACTTATCCCGTCGGGGATTGAATTACCTACAAATTTTGAGTCACTATTACTCTAGTGCTAAACTATCCCAGATTGATTGATCTAGCAATTATCGATAGGGTGAGCTACTTTTGTTATTGGTTTTAGAAGGGAGTAGGGAGTAGGGAGTAGGGAGTAGGGAGTAGATAACTTCAGATCACGAAACTTCTGAGTTCCCTGTTCCCTACAATCCACAACTTTAGTAACTCACCCTATTTAAAATTGCTATCTACTTTATGACTAACTCAACTTCTAATCCATTGGTTAAGATATTAAACAACTGGATTTTATCGTTATTCATTATCTTAACTATTGTTGTCACATTACTCTCTGTAACTAGCTATTTTTTTAGAGATAACGTATACTTAGAATTCACAACTAATTTTAAACATCAATATCTAGTATTAGGGGTATTACCATTAATTTATTTTGCCCTAACTCGCCGCAAAGTTTGGGTGATAGTCACGTTATTTTGCTTAATGATTAACTTGACAGAAATCCTTCCTTGGTATATCCCTAAAATCAGCTTTGGGGCTTCCGGTGAACCCATGCGTCTGTTTCTGTTCAATGTCTCGTTTTCCAATAAGCGATATGATGATGCTATGGCCTTGGTCAAAGAAGAAAAGCCCACCATTGCCGCTTTTTTAGAAGCCAAAGACCCTTGGCCTGAACAATTAGAAGAGTTAAGAGAGGTTTTACCCTATACTATCAGTATTCCAGAACTTCAGATGGAAGTATACAGTCGTTTACCATTACAAGAATCAGAAATTCTGGAATACGGTAAATCTCGTGGTTTGGTCAAATTAGATTTAAGGATTGCTGGCGCAGAGGCTTCAGTAATTGTTACTCACGCCTATCCACAATTTTATTTTGGGAAGCAAGGGGATTTGGGAGAGCAAGGTTGGCAGTGGCGCAATCAAGATTTAGAAGAAGAGATTGGAGATTATATAAAACAAATTGAAAAACCAGTGGTGCTAATTGGTGATTTAAACGTTACGATGTGGTCACCCTACTATAAAAGTTTAATCCAAAGTTCGGGATTGCGTGACGCTCGTGCTGGGTTTGGGATTTTACCAACCCTATCACAATTTTCACCAGCCAACCCTTGGTTAGCTATTCCTGTAGACCACTGTTTAGTCAGTCGAGATGTTAAGGTGATCAAGATGAGAACTGGCCCTGATCTTGGTTCATATCATCTTCCGGTCATTACTGATATAGCGCTACGCTTAGCGTCAGAAGTCAGAAGTCAGAAGTCAGAAGTCAGATTTTGAATCAAACAGGTAACCATTTGTTGAATCTGAGTCAAGTGAAAGCGTCGAAGGCTGTTCCACAAAGCTGATAGCTGACCGCTGACCGCTGACCGCTGACCGCTGACAGCTAAATGCTTACTAATTAGTTAATCAAGATTCTGAGTAGACCCCAATTCTAAGCGCTGTTCCCACTCGGCATCAATTTGATCTTTCCGTTCTATATCCTGATCCAATAAATCCTTCTCACTGCTATAAACCAAATTGTCTTCCCGAATCACATTTTGATCGGCAAACTGTTGCGCATAGGCAATCTTGTTCTGTAAAGCAACATCCGGCTGATTAAGTGCGATCGCATTTTCCTGCCGTGCTTGATTCTGTGCTTCAATCTGGTTCTTTTTCCGCTGAACCCAGAAATATCGAAGCAACGGTATAGTCAAGAATCCTACGCCATAAGCCAATAGCAGAGGGTAAATTAGCTCCACAAATACTACAAACCCTCCTAGCTGTGCAGCAATCTCACCCCCCTGCAACAGGGAACCGAGGACTAATGCTAAAACAAAGTTTACACTCCCTAACCCAATCGCCAGCATAATCTGGTTACTGCTGGCCTGAGAAAACTGCCACAACTTGGCACGAAGATAAGCTGGCACCGGTTGTTGATTCTGTTTGGCAGCAGTTGTCTGCAATTTAGGGAAGTGATAGACAATATCCCCTGATGGGCTAACTTCCGGGCGTCCGTCGAATCGGATTAGCACGGGTAAGATATAGTCTTCCGACTCTCGCTGATAGCTTTCTCCTAGGTCATCAAGATAGGGAGCAATCTGTTCAGCTGCCACCGCCCCCCCGGAATTGCGAATCACAGTACCAATGGTTTGCCAGCGACGTTCTTCTAAATCACTATTGGGATTGCCATCACCAAACAGAAAGGAGAAGACAGCCTCTAAAAAATTCATCTCACTGTCTTCTCGGTTAGAACGGGAATTTCGCCGTCTCGAGGGATAATTACTGTGGGAGTAAGATGGGTTAAACCACCAAAACAGATCCGGTCCAATCCAGAAACGGGGCAAAAACACTATTCCACCGCCGCCACCACCAGAACGACTACTTCCTCCGCCTCCTCCGTCAGAATCATTGTCACTGCCAGCTTTGAGGCTCAGAACAATAAATGCGATCGCAACAATCATCAATACAATGGAAAGCAGAAGGAAAATCCCGAAGGAAATCCGAATCAGGTAAAATAGAACACCCCAAATATGCACCCACCATGCTTGCAACCGTAGCTTTAAGAACTTGTTGCGGAGAATAGCGCGAAAGTTTTTGGGAAACAGATAAGCAATATCCCCTGACTCTGCCACTTGTAAATGTCCACCTACTTCCGAAGCCAGGACAAGTAAACCTTGCTCGGCTTGATGGATGTTTAAACCCACTTGGGCAGCAACATCCCCAACAGTGACGCGGTAGTCTAGCTGCTCAACAGCTTTCATGATGGTGGGATTGGGAGCCATAATTATGTTTTCTAATACTTAGTTGTTGCGCTCAAAGATATTGACATCTCCCCGCATTAAAATACGGGGATTCTACAAGGTTGTTACGAGGCGGGTTGAAACCGCACCTCGTCACTTCTTGTCCGGTATAATTTACTCAAGCAAGTGAACAAATCATACCGGTTTGGGAGTGTCAAAGCTCCCCTACCTACCCTGGTCAGGTCAAGGCCCAACTGTGCAGCTACTTTTCTGGCGATATTTGCAGCACCGTTACAATCGGCATTTATCAGCCATCCTTCGGAAGACTTGTATAAACCGCGTTTCACCCGACATCCTGACGGCTTCCATCCGTTGGGTTTTTCACCATATTTTGGCAATGGATCCTCGTCAAGGTAAGACGCTTTACTGGTGTACGCTTCCTCGGTAATTGTTAATTTAATGCCATACTCTAAACAGAGTTGCTTTAATCTCTCAATCAGTCTTTTGGTGGGGATTACGACAAAATTATGATTACCCCGCTTTCCCATAGTCGAACGATTTTTCTGTCCCTCATTCCAACCAATTATCAGGTTTCCAATGTGATCATTTAAACACCGGTTAATAATGAACCTAGCCGCCTTGTTGATTCCATCCCTCATCTGGTTGTTTCGCTTTCGCTGAACCCGTTCGCGTAGCGTCGCCTTCGGCGAATCCAGGTTGGCATCCCAGTAAAAATCGGGCTTACCTTCTTTGTACTTAGCAACTAACCGGCAGTGGCCCTGGTTCATTGACTTGAGCTTGCGACCGTCAATTATCAGGCTTTTCCCGTGGGTCGAAACACCAGTCAACCAGTTATCTCCACCGTGATCGAAACTCCAGGCTTGGGAGTAATCCAGGTTGGGATTGTGGGAGACTGGCTCAAACCCGTCATCAATCACCCAGTCAATCCATAGCTCTCCCAGGTACGGGCGAATTGTCACCTCTTTGACCCAATCTGGATCTATGAAACCTGGTGGTTCTAGCGCAATCTCAGTAATTAAGTGAGGTTTGGTTTCTCTACTGATCGACGGAGCAAAATAACCGTTTTTATAGCTTAATGCTTGACGAGGAAATGTAACAGCAGCTAACCCTCCCTTCTTGCGATATCTAAGAAGTTTTGGTCTATCGACTTTTTCTTTGTAATATAGACCCACCAATTGATTGTAACTAGCAATGGACTCACCGACTGTCAAGAGCGTCTGTTGAGCAGATTGAGCAGCCATTGCTTTGTAATGTGGATTTAACTTTAAGGCTTGATCTAGTTCCGGGTACTTTGTACTGCATTTGTAGGTTTTCCAGCCATATCTAAGATCGTCACCTTTCCAGTAGGTGGTGAATGATTCTTTTTGTTGTTCAAGCCAATTGTAGTGTTTCTGTTTGGTGTAGTAAATAGCACAATTTATTAAGCTATTGGCCTGTTCACACTGAAAAATCCAAAAAGCTTTTTCTTCGTCTGTAAATGTCGCTTTTATCGGGATTGTTTTGTACAATTAGCATCACCTCCTTGCCTCTATTATGACACGACGGATTAAAACCCGTTCTCCGTAGGAGACGCGGGGCGCGTTCGTGTCGCGTTTCATACCCTCCTTAAAAGGTAGGGGTTCTCACACTCCCGTTCTAAGCACCTACACATAATTAATTACCTAATACCAATCTCTGTAACCCTTACATTGTAAGGCTTTGAGTTTGGAAAAATGTGTAATTAATTTTGTGCACCTGCTTATTCTGATAGTTTTTTTAAATTTAGCAATTCTGATCACGTTTTTTTTATACCGCCATGGTTATTGATTCTTGAAAAGCGGTCAGATTTGTGATGCTGTTGCCCCAACCCGCGATATCTTGCTGTGTTTCCACCACCTTCGAGGGAATTTGCCAACAGTCCTTTATAATAGGAGGCTGACAGGAGTTCACAAAACTTAAGGCACAAGCAGAGGTAGCAATGGCACTGATCACCACCGGCAAGTCATTCATCCGGGCACTAGAAAAGTCTGGTGCATTGGCAGTTTATGCACCATTAGAAGGTGGGTTTGAAGGTCGTTATCAGCGGCGTTTGCGGGCTGCTGGCTATATCACCGTTTCCATTACTGCCAAAGGACTAGGAGATCCAGCTGCTTATCTAACTGGAATTCACGGTGTTCGCCCTCCTCATCTGGGCAAGAAAAATATGGGTAAATCATCTGCAGTCGGTGATGTTTACTACCTGCCGCCCTTGGTAAACTACCAACTGTCAGCCCTATCTCCCAACTCTAAAGGGTTGGTGCTGTGGATTCTTGAAGGAAATATACTATCTAGTCAAGAAGTTGACTATCTAACGACATTGCCCCAGCAAGAACCACGAGTCAAAGTAATCCTAGAGATGGGAGGGGAGCGTTATTTCCGTTGGCAACCCCTCAAGGAGACTTTGCCGGGACTGGTTTCTGTAGCCAATTTCTAGCCTCAGTATCAATGATGTCAGCTATCAGCGGTCAGCGGTCAGTGGTCAGCGGTCAGCGGTCAGCGGTCAGCGGTCAGTGGTCAGCTTATTTGATTCAAAAGCACCGATTGAGCTACGGGTACCCTGCGAGAAAAGTACCGTGGCACAGGCTTCTAGCCTGTGATCTTCTAGCCCATCAGCTGATAGCTGATAGCTGAATACTGATAGCTGATAGCTAAATACTGATAGCTAAATACTGATAGCTGAATACTGATAGCTGAATACTGATAGCTAAATACTGATAGCTAAATACTGATAGCTAAATACTGATATTTCTCGATACCCAACCCCGTGACTAGTCAAAAATGATAAGTTTGATACCCTAGAGGTGTAGGATGATAGTGGGTAAGACTAGCAATGCTCGAACAACGTGACTACACCTTAATCATCGATAAAAGTGGCAGCATGTCGATTAGGGATCAACTGGCTGGCAAAAGCCGTTGGCAAATCATGCAGGAGTCTACCCTTGCCTTAGCGAATAAATGTGAAGAATTAGATCCAGATGGCATCACGGTTTATGTATTTGCTGGTCGCTTTAAACGCTACGACAATGTAACCGCAGATAAAGTCCTACAGATATTCCAGGAAAATGAACCATCGGGACGCACGGATTTAGCTGGTGTTTTACTTGATGCCACCAACGACTATTTTAAACGTAAGGCTAGTGGCCAAACCAAAGAAAATGGAGAAACCATCTTAGTCGTCACTGATGGCGAGCCTGATGAACGGAAAGCTGTGATGAAGGTTATCATAGAAGCATCACGGCGTATTGATGTCGATGAAGAACTAGCAATTTCCTTCATCCAAATCGGGGAGGATCTCCAGGCAACTAAATTCTTAAAAATATTAGATGATGAGCTGCAAAATGCTGGGGCTAAGTTCGATATCGTAGATACCGTAACTATTGATCAGATGGAGGATATGACTCTCACTGAAGTTTTGATAAATGCTATTATTGACTAAAGATTCAAGCAATGGATAGGAGAGGTTAGTCGGATTTATTCCGTCAGGGTTCGAGGCATTGTAAGTTAACTGTTTAAAAAATATCCATCAACAGTTAACGTAATAGGAGACGTAAGTGATGGAATCAATGGATGACTTGTTAGCTCAACTGAAAGCTGAGTATCAACAAAAAGATGCTGGTGTTCAACCGCAAGAAAAACCTCTGTTTCAGGAACAACTAGTTGATTTGCCACTAACTGATCCACCAACTAGTGAATCACCAGCGAAAATACCTGATTGGGTATCTACTGCTCAGGATCGGGAGCTGGCTGAGATGAGAACAGAGTTTACGAAAAAAGACCAAGAAGACGCTCTCAAACAACAGCAGGAACTCGAAGCTGAACAAAAACGAGTTCAGCAGGAAAAACAAAGAGAACGAGAAGCCCTTAATCAGCAAGCGACCGATTGGCTAAAAACCTTAAGTCCAAACTCAGCAGAAGGCTTATGGTTTGAAGAATTTTCTGATTCCTATCCCTCCAAACTGGAGGCAGCAATTGACTATTTGCAAGCCTTAAAAGAAACTCAGTCTTGACTAGTAGACTGGTCAAATATCAAATGATAGTGATCAGGGAACACAGCTCCTAAGTAAACTGTCAATAGTTGACGATTAATCTCAAAGATTATTATCTTAATTTATAATAGAAATATAGAGACAATAGTCAATAAAATAAATCAACCTTAACGTACCATGATGAGCAAGTCTAGGGTGCTGCAGTTGAAGGATGCTTGTAATAATAGTTAGATATTTTTGGCATAAATGAACTCCTGCCAAGAAACTTAGGGCAAAAACACCCAGATGAGCTGTGGGAATATTAGTTAAGCTAGATTAAGAAATCGTGGCAGTTTAAGGTAAGGAGGAAATTTTTTCGTGGGAGGTTCACTCGTGGAAGACCGTGACTATACGTTAATCATCGACAAAAGTGGCAGTATGTCTAGCCCAGACTACCAAGATAGGAGCAAAAGTCGATGGCAGATTGCCCAAGAGTCTACCTTAGCAGTGGCCAGAAAATGTGAACAGCTCGATCCAGATGGGATTACGGTTTACCTGTTTTCTAGTCGCTTTAGACGGTACGATAATGTTACCTCAGATAAAGTAGAACAAATTTTCCAAGAAAATGATCCCATGGGTCGCACCGATCTAGCTGGTGTGCTAAAGGATGCCACCGATGACTACTTTAAGCGCAAAGCGGCTGGGCAAACCAAACCCAATGGGGAAACCTTCTTGGTGATAACCGATGGTGAGCCAGATGACCGCAAAGCTGTAATGCGAGTGATCATTGAAGCATCTCGGCTAATAGACAAGGATGAAGAACTAGGCATTTCACTGATCCAAGTGGGTAATGATGCCATGGCAACTCGGTTTCTGAAAGTACTTGATGATGACCTTCAAGGGGCTGGTGCTCAATTTGACATCGTGGACACAGTCACTCTGGAAGACATGGAGAATATGACCTTAGCCGAGGTCTTGCTTAACGCGATTATTGATTAAGCCAATAAGCGCCAAAATTACCATGGCTGCAAAACCATCCCACGACTAATTATCACGTGGGATGGGTTGAAATAAAAACAATTTTGAAATAAAAATAATTTTGAATTAATTGACACCATTATTTTAGTGAGATCAGCTGTAGGAATTCAACCCCTACATTTGGTGTAAGAATAAAACCAGCTACCCTAAATCTGCATTTTTGGAAAACAATTGAGGGATTTCCCCCCCTGGAAAGGTTTGTAAGCGCCTCAAAAAAAACCTTTTTCATTACTCGAATTGTAAAATTAGTCTCCCCATTTTCGCGTTAAAGATTTAGCATATAGGAGTGAATGAACTTTACTATCCCTTACATTCCTTAAGGGAGGGTGATTGGTTCAAGCTCATTTGCGGAGCCAGTTTTCAACACCTCCCTGCTGTTAGAAGCCTAACCTTGGCTTACACCCTCGCCGGTGCCGATTGTATTGATGTGGCAGCTGACCCGGCGGTCATTTCGGCGGCGAAAGATGCCTTACAAGTCGCCAACACCATGGGAAATGAAGCCAAACAGCGAGGGTTTGGATTCTGTGGCAGACCATGGCTGATGGTGAGCTTGAATGATGGGGAAGACCCCCATTTCCGAAAAGCCGAATTTGACTCAGATTTGTGTCCAGGGGACTGCCCCCGTCCCTGTGAAAAGATTTGCCCAGCACAAGCAATTACTTTCCAGAATGGCAGTGACGCTTACTCTGGTGTGCTCGACCAACGCTGCTATGGCTGTGGTCGTTGTCTGCCAGTTTGCCCCCATCAGCTGATCACTACTCGCTCATACGTATCAGCTCCTTTTGCGATCGCACCCCTGATTCTAAGCAATGGCGTTGATGCTATAGAAATTCACACCAAAGTCGGGAATTTACCAGACTTTAAAAGACTATGGAATGCGATCGCACCCTGGTGCGCTCAACTCAAACTCCTAGCCATTAGCTGCCCAGATGGTAAAGATTTGATTGACTACCTAAAAGAAATCTACCAACTCATCCAGCCTTTACCCTGTCCTCTAATCTGGCAAACTGATGGACGTCCTATGAGTGGGGATATAGGCATGGGTACAACTCATGCTGCTATCAAACTCGCTCAAAAAGTCATCGCTGCTGGATTACCAGGATACGTACAGTTAGCTGGTGGTACCAATAACCACACCGTCAGCAAACTAAGAGCAGCTAGGCTTTTGAAGCTAGCCCAAGTTGATAGGTTGCCGGTTGAACGTTCTTACAACAACCTTGACCAAAAGGCCACTCTAGGCGAACAACCAAATAATCTACCCTACGTTGCCGGTGTGGCTTACGGTAGCTACGCCCGAGTTCTACTCTCACCGATTCTAGAAAAGTTAGAACAAAACTATGACCAAAACGTTGATCACCACCAGGGATTCGTGCCTAATCCCTCTTATAGAAACCTTGAAGATGTACCAGATCTGCTCTGGCAGGCTGTGGCAACTGCCCATGCCCTGGTGGCTCAACTCAAATCAGTCAAAAAAATTCCTCAGAGTATTTAATGTTCTTGACTTTAATCGAGGAATACTGTTGGATTAAATTAGCATAAAAACCTTCAATTATTAGGGAGTAAAATTAGACATGACCTAAGTCCAAAACCTGACTAACAACCGAAAGTTAAATAGGGCAAAAGTTAACAGCAGAAATCTCTTTATTTGGTCAAAACAAATGGTGAATTTTCCACTAAACAAGCTTTCAGAGCAACAAGTGTCATTCAATCAAGAATCACCAGTGGTTTATGAAAATAAATTGGTTGAGGCGATGACCGTTAGTGGTCACTCCTCAGAGGTAAGTGACAATCTTCAACTAGATTGTGCCACTATACCTACCAAGGAACACCAAGAAACAGTGGACAAAACTCAGGGGATTTCAAACTGTGAAAAAATTACAGATGACCTACCAAAATTACTAGACATAATGCCCGCCGAAATTCGGTCATCATTGGAGCAACATCCTGAAAAGGACAGTTTGATCGAAGTGATTATGGATCTCGGTCGCTTCCCAGAAGTGCGTTTTCGTGATCGGGCAGACTACCTTTGTGATACACCAGTTACTATCGAACAAATCAATCACTGTGTTGAGCGAGTGGGATCCTTTAGCGGTGATAACCGAGCAGGAATTGAGGGCACCTTGCACCGCATTAGTGCAATTCGGAACCGTCCAGGGGAAATTATTGGCTTAACCTGTCGTGTGGGTCGAGCGGTCTTTGGTACCATCGGCATGATTCGTGACTTGGTGGAAACGGGTTCGTCAATTTTGATGCTGGGGCGTCCTGGTGTAGGCAAAACAACTGCTTTACGGGAAATTGCCCGAGTTCTGGCAGACGAATTAGACAAACGGGTAGTGATTATCGACACCTCTAATGAAATTGCTGGAGATGGGGATATTCCCCACCCAGCTATTGGTCGAGCCCGACGGATGCAGGTAGCTAGCCCAGAACATCAGCATCAGGTGATGATTGAGGCGGTGGAAAACCATATGCCAGAGGTGATCGTTATCGATGAAATTGGCACAGAACTAGAAGCTCAGGCAGCTCGTACCATTGCGGAACGGGGGGTGATGCTGGTGGGGACTGCTCACGGCAATCGGATTGAAAACTTAATTAAAAATCCCACTCTTTCGGATTTAGTAGGCGGTATCCAGGCTGTAACCCTAGGCGATGACGAAGCCAGACGGCGAGGCTCTCAGAAAACCGTTTTGGAGCGCAAAGCCCCCCCAACCTTTGAAATCGCTGTAGAAATGCTAGAGCGTAAGCGTTGGGTCGTACACGAAAGTGTTGCGGACACGGTTGATAATTTGCTCAGGGGACGTCAACCAAATCCTCCAGTCAGGACAGAAGATGAAAATGGTAAGGTCACCATTACCAGAGAATTACCTAGCGCTCCAGTTGCCATTCCGCCAAATGGTCGGACCAGGGGTCACCTTACCCTAACGACTCCTAGCCAACCAAAAGGTTGGCGTTCATCTGGACAGATGAAGCCCCTATCCCTTCAAGAACCAGAGCCAGCTCGAGAAAATAGCATGTTTGAAAAGCTGCTGGCTGAGTCTTGGTCACAGCAAGAGCGCTTGGGTCAAGGGATGGAGATGTTAGGACCTAATGGTGAGGATTTGCCACTACAGGTCTATCCTTACGGCATTAGTCGTCATCAAATCGAGCAAGTGATCCAAATCCTAAATTTGCCTGTGGCCTTGACAAAAAACATGGATACTGCTGATGTGGTTTTAGGATTGCGATCGCATGTTAAAAGCCACTCCAAGCTCAAGTCCATTGCTAAATCTCGTCAGATCCCGATTCACGCCATCAAAGCTAGCTCCATCCCCCAGATTACTCGGGCATTACGGCGTCTGTTGCACATGGATGACCCCACAATTCCCGATGCTGCTGATTTGGAGTTATTTGCCCAAAGCGTTAGCGAGGATGAAATCGAGGCTCTAGAAGAAGCCCGTTTAGCAGTTGAGCAAATTGTGATTCCCAAAGGCCAACCCGTAGAATTGTTGCCGCGATCGCCCAAGGTGCGGAAAATGCAACACGAGTTAGTTGAACACTATCGCCTCAAGTCTTCTAGCTTTGGCGATGAACCCAACCGACGTTTACGGATTTATCCGGCCTGAATCTAGGTTGAAAAGGAAGAGGGGGGACAAAAACATGCGGAGGTCAGACAATCAAGATCTCTTTCTCTTCCTTCCGGTGACCATCACCCCCGATCCCCCTTTCACCCAAACAAAGAAAAAATAATCAAAAAAAATACTTGACATATTCCCACTCAGATCTGTTATCATCTTAGAAGTGCAATCGATGGGGTGTAGCCAAGCGGTAAGGCAGCGGGTTTTGGTCCCGCCATTCCTAGGTTCGAATCCTAGCACCCCAGTTATATAAATCAGTTGTACTAGTCAGGTTATGGTAGTCAATGACATAATAATCTGGATGTCAAACAAAATAAGAAGCTTGTGACAGCTCCTACGCTGACCCGTTGGGTTCAGCGTAGGCTTCCCAGCCAATCCGGGCATCCCTTAGGAGGCGCTGGGCTTTAAGAACGGACTGCCCTGCCGCTCTATTTCGTATATTGATCGCAGCATTGTGGTCGCGATCCAAACTGCATCCGCAATAGGGACAATCATGCCACCGAACATGCAGCTTTTTAGGGACTTTTTTGCCGCAATTGGAGCAATTCTGTGAAGTATTTTGAGCACTTACTGGAATCGCCAACAGGCCAGCATTTTCGGCTTTGCTTGTTAAGATTGTCAGAAAGCTAGACCACCCAGCGTCCAACACAGATTTAGCCAATCGAGATTTAGCGAGTCCCTTTACATTTAACTTTTCGTGAGCAACTACGTCATATTTTGATAGTAAATAATTAGCGGTCTTGAAATGGAAGTCTTTTCGCTTATCCGCTACTTTTTTGTGTTGTTTACCAAGTTGCTTGATAGCTTTAAGCCTGTTACTACCTCTCTTATTCCGTCGAGATATTCTCTTTTGAATAACCCTCAGTCTTTTCTGAGTCTTTCGGTAATATTGGGGAATCTTGATCGTCTCCCCTTCAGAGGTAGTCAAGAACTCCTTAAGGCCAACATCAATACCAACTATTGAGTCTAGATTGATATCAGGTTTAATCTCGGGGACGGTCTTATCTTCGAGAGATAAAACCAGGTAGTACCTATCACACTTTTTAGTAATCGAAGCTGTCTTGATTTTAAAGCCATCAGGAATAGGACGATGCAGTACAACCTTGACCTTGCCTATTTTTGGCAGGTTAATCAGATTGCCCTCCAGACACCCTTCCTTCATTTGAGGGTAAGTAAAGGTACGGTAGCGGTGCTGTTTTTTAAATCTGGGTCTGCCACTCCGCTTCCCATTGCTATCCCCTTTGATGAACCTATCAAAAACTAATTTGACTCTTTTAACTACATCCTGAAGTACCTGGGAATAAATGTCCTTATACCAGGGATGAGTTTTTTTAAGATTTGGTAAGGTCTTTTTCTGGGAGTAATAATCTGGATTGTCTCTTAATTCGGGAAGATGACAGACAAGAGGGCAAGCATTAATTGAGCAACGATTTTCTTCGTACCATCTGAATCGATCCGCTAACAAGTAATTGTATTGAGCACATAGCATTGATAGCCAGTGATCTATCTTAGCTTGCTGATTTTTCCTCGGTTTTAGCCGGTACTGGTACGCGATTATCATTTGACTTGCCCTCTTGCTTATCGACCTAGTAATATTATACTATATGTACGGTCATATGGCAAGGCATAATGAAAGACAAAAAATTAACAATTAGGATTACCGATTTTGAAAAAAGACAACTGGAACAAGAGGCCAATCGCAGAGGAATGACCTCATCTGAGTTGATTAGGAGTTTGATAGCTCGTTTCCCTGATCCAAGGAATCCTGTCCGCGATTCATCCCTGGAGACGAAACCTTAGGATAGTGGAGCCTTAATCAAAAAGTTTTAACCCTTTTACCCATAACCGACTAACCATAAAGGCTCCACTATCCTTACGGTAACTTTAAACACTCATGGCGTAGCATTGAGATGTGGGGCTTCTCGCGGATGAAGCTAAAGGATTTAGAAGCTGTTTTTTTCCGCTTCTAAACTAGCGGCGGCGTCTGAAGGAACGACTACCACCACGACTACTACCAAAGCCAGAACGCGATCGATTCGTGCTGCCAAAACCACTGCTTCTTGGTTTGGCTTTCTTAGCACTAGATGGACTAGAGGTGCGTAACTGACTTGAGCCGAAACCACTTCCTGTGGAGCGATTAGCGTTGGGTGAGGCTTTACGAGTAGTGGCTTGATTAGCTGCAGGAGATTTTCTTAAGCTACCAGTCGTGCGGAAAGAGCGAGTATTTTTAACCACGGGTGGCGGTGATTTGTACCGTGTTTCATATCGGTTCACTGCTTGACTATAGCTGTTACCATATCCACCATAACCAGTCAGAACTCCTCCTGGTTGATAAACTGGTGGAACATAGTATTGAGGTCGAAATAGCATACTACCTATAGCTTGACCAGCCAAAGCACCAGCAAAGGGAGCCCAGAAACTAGATTGCTGACGCACGATTACTGTTTCTTGTTGACCAGTTTGAGGATTAGGTCTAGTCTCAGTGACATTGTGGACATATTCAATCCGGAAGTCTTGAGTTAGGTACATCACCGGCTGATTGTCATCAATACTCAGATAGGTATTTTCCCCAGCAGCAACCTGCTCATCAGTCAGACGTGCCATCTGCAAATCCCTGCTCCGAAACACTGGTGGACTACCCGCAGGAGTATTGAGTACCATCAGGGTATATACCCCATTAACATCATCGTAGGTTGCCTGTTGTACGGGATATTTCCCATCACTCAACCGAGTCGGAGTAAAGGATGTATTCCCACCCCGATTCGGCGGCAATTGGCTTGAGTTAGGAGAACCACACCCTACTGTAGTCCAACATAGGGTTAGAGATAGAACAAAAATCGCAATTGTACGTAACATATACTTAAAAAAGTTTTCTTAAATCACTATTGTTCTCTTCAATCACTATTGTCTAATCGCGCTTTGCTATGGGCTAGTTAATTTTTAATAAGACAATTTGGGGAAGATTTTTCGTTCGTCTTGCCCATCACCCCATCACCCCATCACCCCATCACCTGATAGTGAAAACTATAACACTATATTTTGTTAACCTATTTTATTCTGATTACAGGGGAACCAGTTCCGGGAAATTAAGTAAAATTTGCTCATCAGTCAGTTCATCACCCAACTGTGCTGGAGAGAAGTGAACCTGAATAGCTTGCAAACTTTCCTGATAGTGGAGATTAATCAATGCCTTTAGACCTGCTTCTAGGTACTCAACACTAGCTAGGTTAGTTTCTAGTTCAGGAACTTCCCCTTCGTAGGCTACTGTGATCATAACAATTACGTTTTGGGTCACAGGTATGGATAAAGGTTCGTTGTCAGGTAAGGGTGTACTGAAATCTGGTTCAGACAGATAGCGGCCAGCTGAGTCAGTAAACAGTTCATTAACGTAGTCCCCAGCTTCTCCTTCCTTCCAGAAGACATCCCCTTCATTCGCTGCGGATTGCCAGTAGATCTGTAGCTGTAGCAGGTTTTGACAAATTGCTACCAGTTCTTCCCCTAAAACCTTCAAATCCCCGTCTGAGTCAACGGCCTCCCGTGCCGCACGATTGAGTACCCCCAACAAGGGTGTTACTTCTGAACCAGCTAAGTGTACAAACAAACGAAAAACTACAAATCTAGTTTTGCCACCAAATTTATTTAAGCGATCGCGCCAAGAGCTCATCCTTCTGTCGGCGTTCCTTACGCCGTTAATTAATCTCAATTACCCTATCTATCCTACTCTAGCGCATTGCTCACTACCCATACTGGATCACCGAACACCCGCATTGGTCAGGCAGAGCAAGGGGAGTTATATCAAGTCTGCTATTAAGGGGAGGGTGGGAGGTGTGGGGAGATGGGGAGATGGGGAGATGGGGAGAAACGGGAGAAACGGGAGATTTTTATTAAGCGATGCAGCGCGGTCATGGGGGAAACCCCCATGACCGCGCTGCATCAAGACAGGATAATTATCCTGACAAGATATTAGGTAGGGAAAAGCAAGTCAACTGTGTCCGTTTGATCAGAAAAAAAAACAGGAGCAATCGCTTCTGCACCAGTCAACCGCAGCTGACTGAGCAATCACTCCTGAACACACCCCGTTTTTGAAATCTGTAGCATTTTATACCATGTAGCTAAGACAACTACAAGAGGTTTGAGCCATCTGTTCGAACTGGCTTGACTAGAAGGGGCTGTCACCATCTTTGTGGCGGTTGAGGGTTGACTCTCAACCCTCAACCCTTAACCCTTAACCGTCAGTAATAAATCAGTTGCTGAGTGCCGTAAAAGTTAACTAGGTTAACGTAGTCAAGTAGGGATCAGCTCATCCTACTTTTCTTCTGAACTCAATTAAGTTTGACCTGTGTTTTGTTACTGACAGTGGTTTTGTTTCTGACAGTGCTGTAATATTAATATCGTGATCTTTGGTAAAATCTGCTTTACACAAAGTCATAATACGCTGTTGCCACCATTGCTTTTCTGTAATCTGTTGCTCAAAAAAGTCGGGCATAAACTCATAGGAACTAATCAGGCGACGACCGAGGTATAACACTAGTTGCTCTGCCTTATAATCTTCTGCGTGATAAGTTGACCAATCGTCGATTAGGTTTAAATCCCATACCCCAATCCACTCTTGGTTTTTGAAGGGGTCAATTAGGCTAATACCGATGCGATGAGAGACGTTCCTAATCGGTAAATTAACAATTTCTCTTCTGGTGTTACCTGGTTTTCTTTGGCGATTGCTTCTCTGGAAATACCTATCTAAATCCGCTAGGTTATCTAGAGTAATTAGCAAGTATTGTCTTTGGAGCAGCTCACAGTTAAATCGCCATGTGCTGACAGCTCCCGGTGTGTTTCTTTCCAGAAGCAATAACTTACAACCTTTTCCTGGCAGCTGTCGGATCACTAGAGGGGTATAGTACTGTTCTACTTTTCTTCCTATAATCCCTTGGATCCATTGTTTAGTGATGTTCAGCCATTGCTTTCTAGAGTCAAGTTTACTATAATAATCTAAGACAGTCATACAGTTAATTTTAGAAGTAGTAGTAGATTTAACACCCTTTTTAAAGGTGTTGGCAACCCTGAATGAATGCTATTGACTAATTTTAAACTAGCCAGCAGCGTCTTCTAGTTGAGATAGATAGTTGAGATAGATAGTTGAGATAGATAGTTGAGATAGATAGCTGAGATATACAGCTGAGATAGATAATAGATAGCTGAGATAGATAGCTGAGATATACAGCTGAGATAGATAATAGATAGCTGAGATAGATAGCTGAGATAGTCTTCCTTATGAAATTGGAACTCAACCGGTGACTAACTAGATAACTAACCAAACCATAAGTCTTGAATAATCAGTACGTCAATTATGGAATTGAACGTTTTTTTTGTAATGGGTGATGGGTAATGACTTGGGAGTAATTACAATTAGCAACTAGCAATTACCGATTACCAATTACCGAAGCTTTTCAGTTTTACAGTACCCATGGGACTAGATGATATTACTCCTCTTCATCCATAGAGGAATTTACTAGCAGTTGAATTATTCCTTTGCCTTTGGAGAAGATTGTAGATTTATCAATTTCAATACCTAGCCCCAAGCCAATCAAGGTTAACCCACCCATTACGAGACTAGAAGGAGCCGACTTGGTGGCAAAAGAAATGTTTTCCTCACCATTTACCCGTTCATAGGAAGCTTCCAGTGACTGGAATCCCAAAATCATCGCCACAATCAGAGCAAAAACATACCCTCCCCTTACTATCGGCTGCTTTTCATTATGATTGTCAGTTGGATAATTCACTAAAGCACTAGTGCTGGCTTCATAGTTCTGATTGCCAGAAGGCACCGAATTAATTGATTGGTTTTGCATAGTTATTTGTTGGCAAACAGTTTTAGGGAAATAAATCGCTGTTGGCTACGTAGCTGCTCGCGTAGCGTGACCATTCGCGTAGCGTGGCCTAATGGCCAAGGTCAATCGCGTAGCGTGGCCTAATGGCCAATCAAGTAGACCATTAGATTCAGCGATCAGTTATAGAATGAGCGTACTGAATTGACCGGTCAAGAAAGTCAGGTAACACCATTACGTTCGCGTAGTGTGACCATTCGCGTAGCGTGGCCTAATGGCCAAGGTCAATCCTTAAGCGGGAAGCCGCTTACCTAGGTAACAGGATCAACGATTTTGAGTCTTGGTGGTGAGTGATGGCTGATAGAAAATGGAAACTACATGGAAACTAACTTGCTAACGGTTCTGATATTAGTTCCCAAGCATTGACATTGCTGACACCAATGCGCACTGGTACGTTCAGATAATCATCTACCAGGTAATAATCGGTCTCATAGCGGCCTAATGTGCCATCGGGACGCCTCAGTGTGTACTGGAATTTGGGAATGTAACGCTCCCGAGTCAATCGATCAATTAGTTCGTTGTACTCATCCCGACTATCACGCCACAAGTAGCGATAATTAAAGCCAGTCCACTGATGGGGTTGGAGAATGCCTCGCTCTGGTGCAAGTAGGTCATTGGTATGTAAGCAAACATCATTCCACATTGACGTAATTACTACAATCCGACCTTCTTCACGCTTTTCTTTGATAAAATCATTAACATGAAGGTAGTTTGCTCCTAGCAAATAGGTTCCGTCTTGGCGTATTGGTCCGGTCATCTTTGTCTGGCTCCTGAGTATGGAGGTGGGAATTTGGTAAGGTCGCTCGCATCCGGGCCAAGATACAATAGCCCGTTGGAGCCTGAGTTTTTGAGCAGATACAGCCAGCTGACTAGCATGTCGCCTTAGAGCATAAGCCGCTAATCGTGATGGAGCTTCAATATTGAAACTCTCGGTGGTAACTGATAGATGGCACCCTGAGAAAAAGAAATTGTCCATTGTTGAAGACTGAAACCTAAAATGACACGCTGACTAGTGAGTGTTGCTGTTAAGCAAGTTAAACCGGACAAACGGAGACTATGGCTAACTACTATGGTTGGTGATCTAAGTAACCGACGGCTTCCATAGTACAGTAACTGGCAGGATTGATTTTAGCCAAAAATCGCTTCAAAAAACGATAATTTCTCGCTTTACATCCCCTCTGATAGCATTAACCATGGGCAGGTGTTAGTCCGATCACGGTTATTGAATCTTTGGCAACTCGTTGTTGCTCGACAATTTTGGAAAACCGTAGAAACAGCGATCGCGAATCTCCACTAACTCATCCGTTGTCCAAGGTTCACCATTGTTCTTGCATAGCACTACACCCAAACCAATCAAGTCATCATCTGTGGGTCGGTTCCCTTCTAAGATGGCTTGCAGGTTTTCAACGCTAACTTCACTTAATCGTGATAGTTCTTCCAAGTTCCAGCCATGAATGAGATCAACAATGGTAGGAGTTTGTACTGGAACTGCTGATAGTTGGCTGCTGTCTAGGTAGTTAAAAAATTTAGTCAGCGTATCTTCTAGCCCTTCACTGTAGTCAAGCTCGTGTTCGACACAGTAGTTGCGGAAGCGCTTGAGTAGATGTTTGGGAATATGTCCTCGCAGTAATGCATACCGGGGATCTGTCTTTTTGTGAACCAATGTCCTTGTCCTCTAGCTCGGGAGAGAGCAACATATGATTGTCCTCTTATAAGTTTGGCACATTTTGTCCCGATATACTTCTATTGGTATATCGTGATATCGTGACAATAGGTTAATACACTGGTTAATACACTTAGGTAGTTACTACACTTAGGGGGTTTACTTAAGTGTTTTAGTTAAGTGTTTTCTGTGTTCGTTCCTTTTGTCGCGATATATTTATATATTTACATCACTATGTCGCGACGTCAAGGCCAAAAAAAATATTTTTTTCCCCTTTCCCTGTGGCCTAATCCGTGTTGTCTTTAAGTCTATTGATGAAACGGTACAACCAATAGGGGTAACAATACGTATAGCAACCAACTCCAATTCCAGGAGCTAGTACCAGTGGAAGACTCTTGCCCTGTCAATAGTGCATCGATTCTCTGTTGGAAGCGGCTGGGATGCACAGGTCTACTAAAGGGAGCACAGAAATTTTCCGTAGTAATCATCGGACTACTAACCATAGTTAACAGTGATTCTGCCAACAATAGGGCATCGACCCGTTTAGCGGCCCAATGGTCAGCACGGATTTCTCGTAGACTCAATAGTTCTTGCCACAATGACTCTGTATTTGGTAACCAAGCAGTGATGCGATGAATCCAGCCTAGCCAGAAAAACCAGAAGGTATCTCGGTAATGGTGGTGAGCTTGCTCATGGGTGATCACAGCCTCTAAATGTTCCGATGAAAGAGTTTCTAAGAGTCCCTGACTGACCACAAGTTCCGGTTGCCAAAAGCCAATCTGAGCAATAAAGGGTATGGGAGTGTCTAAAAGACGAGCCAATTGACCCTGACTAGCTAGGGATTCAGGGGTTTGAGTTAACTCAGGACAGTTTTCAACTCTTTCCCATTGCCCATTTTGCCATTGCCCATTTATTAAGCAAATTTGAGGTAAGGAACGAACTTGTTGCAAAGACTGGCAACCAAGCTTTGCTAACTTTAGCCACAACACTAGTGCCCAACCCAGAAATCCTAGGGCTAGACAGTAGCTGAGCCAGTCGGTACGTAACCCGATCATTTGTCCCTTTGGCCCCATGGATAGCACAGCCACAGCAGTGGTTAGGAGGAGTAGGGGTGGAGCAAGAAATTGCACTAGTAACTGTTGCCAGCGCCTGGGACAACTCCCTGGGAGTTGGTAGCTTGTGTGCCTGTGCCAGCAAGCCAGCCCTAAGGCTGCTATTATCATTACAAAATGCATTATTTTCCCTCCTTCTGCCTTTGACGTGCTGCTTGCAGTCGTTGTGCGATCGCAGAAATTTGTTCCACACTTGCTGCATCTAAGCTATCGGCAAAGGCAGCAACTACATCTGGATTGCCTACAGCTAAAAAGCGATTAAGCTGGTCATGGGCTGCGAGTACCTGGGCTTCTTGGCGAGACACTAAGGGTCTCCATAAAAAGGTACGCTGTCGTTTATCACAACTGAGCCAACCTTTCTGGGTCAAGCGGCGTAGCACTGTGGTCACTGAAGCATAGGCTAATTCCCGATCTGGGTCAGCCAAAATCTGTTCATGGACATCTTTGACAGTAGCGCAACCTAATGCCCAGATGATCTCCAAGATTTCTCGTTCCAATGGACCTAGGGAGAGTTGTTTAGGGCGATGATGGGGCAGAGGACTCATAGATAACTTGTTAAGTTTGGGTAATTTTCGGGGAAATTTGGGTGCTAGAGGTTATTTATACTGTATGAAGTTTTGAGCAGCCAGGCTATTGAGATTCATATGTAGTCGGTCTGCTGCCTTTATTTATAGTCTTGCTTCTTAGGTTTGACAGGGGTTATTAATCGGCTTACAGTCATTCATGGGAATAATTATAGGCCACTCTGTAGCCTGCTATCTGTTTTGATAAGAAGGAGAATACCCTTGAAGAAGCTGCTATCAATCCTGTTGAC
This sequence comes from Moorena producens PAL-8-15-08-1, assembly GCF_001767235.1. GTDB lineage: Bacteria > Cyanobacteriota > Cyanobacteriia > Cyanobacteriales > Coleofasciculaceae > Moorena > Moorena producens_A. The sequence continues at coordinate 5,507,801 of NZ_CP017599.1, read as the reverse complement.
TGCTACGGTATGGTTTACATTTGCTCTAGAACGTCCAGCCCTCGCTGGTGATGCCGCTCAGGGAGCTAAGGTTTTTAGTCAGAATTGTGCTGCTTGTCATATCGGTGGCAATAACGTGATTATGGCCAATAAAACCTTGAAGAAAGCTGTGCTGAAACGATATAAGATGTATGACCTGGAAAAAATTAAAACCCAGGTAACCAATGGCAAAAATGCTATGCCCTCCTTCAATAAAAAGCTGACTGAGCAGGAGATTGAAAATGTGGCTACCTATGTTTTATCCCAGGCGGACAATGACTGGCAGTTGGGTAAAGAAATTTCTAATCAAAAATCCCCAGAGTCCAAATCTCCACAATTAGGTATAGAGGCTGATCAGAAGCCAGTTAATCAGGACAAAACCGATACCCTTAAACCCAAAAAGCGCCCATTCTGGCGCTCATTCTTTTGATTCCCCTCAGGTTAATTACTCGATAGCGTCATGATTTCCGGGGTTACTAAAACCGGGGATTGGCGCTTTTTGCACTTCAGGAGTATGAAGATGCGATGGACGTTCGCGTAGGGTCGGCCGTAGGCCACGCTTTCGCCGTAGGCGACGCTGCTTGAGGTGCGAACGGCTCTGCCGATAGTCCCGCTTTCAGCGAACGCTTATGATCACCAAGCCAAAGCCTATTGACAATTGGTAAAAAGCTAACTCACCCAACCCCATCAGGTAGACCTTTGAGTACTTTCGAGCAATTCCAAGCAATTATCATTCTGACAGCAAGTAGGGCTATGTCTACCAAACTGTTGCATTATAACCATCAGATTAGAACTATCTGGGGTTTTTTTGTAAAGTTATGTTACAAATTCGGAAACTGCGACATAAAAGTTGTGGACTCAACCAGATAAGTAACTGGTGACTCAAAATCAATGGTGTTAGTTAGGTTGCTAACAAACTCAAGCTCAAGAGGGTTGACCTAAGTCTTGCTGGTGTTATAGAGCAAATTATGCCTCAAGACGGGTAATGCTCATCCTCAGAATTGGTTTCGGTGCTAGCTGTTAGGAAGTACACAAATGGGTACTGGCAATGCCTGAACTGGTTTCCCACAATGGAGCAAAAGGGGGTTAAAGTGATGCTGTCAAAGGTACAAGAACAAAGTTGGCACCGAGTCCGTTGGGTGCTAGCGATTAGTTGGCTAATATTAATTTTCTCGTTGTTTTATGACCCGATTTCACACAATTTAACTGATCCTGATCATCTATTCAGCCTGTTTCGAGATCCCATACTAACCAGAGACCCATGTGTTCAAGTCCAGGGAGTATGCCTAGATGAAAAACCCTATGCCCTGGGAGCGCGACTGTTTTGGGGCATGATCGTGCCTAGCGCCATCATGATTGTGTTAGTGTTTGGTCATGAAACTTGGCGACGCATTTGCCCACTTTACTTTCTGTCCCAAATTCCCAGAGCGTTGGGATTGCAGCCAAAGCGGGATATCAGCAAAAATCCCTGGCTGGTTCGTAACCATTTATATGTCCAGTTTGCCATTTTCTTTATCGGGTTGAACTGTCGGATTCTATTTGTTAACTCTGACCGCTTGGTTCTGGGTTTGTTTCTGAGCTTGACTATCGTATCCGCCATAATGATGGTATTCCTCTATGGTGGCAGAAGTTGGTGTCATTATGTCTGTCCATTTGGGATGGTTCAGATGGTATTTACAGGACCACGGGGATTGCTTGGCACTGAAGCTCACAACGCACCGCCAAAAACCATTACCCAGTCCATGTGCCGCACCCTAGACAAGACCACAGGTATTGAAAAAAGTGCTTGTATCAGTTGTAAGTCCCCTTGTATGGATATCGATTCCGAAAAAGCCTACTGGCAACAACTGACTAAGCCTGGTCGGAAATTAGTCCAATACGGTTATTTAGGCTTGGTGATTGGCTATTTCGTCTACTACTGGTTGTATGCAGGAAACTTCGATTATTACCTGTCTGGAGCTTGGACCCATGAAGAGAATCAGTTAGGTGCGCTTTTCAAGCCAGGGTTTTACATCATGAATCACCCGATTGCGATTCCTAAACTGGTGGCAACTCCTCTTACCTTCGTTGTCTTCGTGGCCCTCAGTTGTGTAATTTGTACCAAGCTAGAGAAGCTATACAAAGCTGCTCTGTGGCGAAAAAATAAGTCTATCACTCACGAGCAGGTATTGCACCGAGTCTTTTCCATTTGTACCTTTATTGCCTTTAACTTCTTCTTCATCTACGGGGGTCGTCCCGAAATTAATCGGTTCCCTGTTCTAGTGCAATTCCTGTTTCAGAGTGTAGTGATTCTGGTGAGCAGCTTATGGCTTTATCAAACTTGGGGTCGTAGTTCCCACCAATATACCCAGGAGAGTTTGGGAGACAAGTTGCGCCGTCAACTGAAGAAGCTACCCCTGGACTTCTCGGAATTTCTGGAAGGTCGTTGTGTAGATGATCTCAAACCTGAGGAATTACACATCCTGGCTAAAACCCTACCTGGTGCTAACCAACAATACCGCTTGGGGGTATACAAAGGGGTGTTAAGAGAAGCGATCCAATCTGGACATGTCAATTCCGCTAGTAGCCTAGAGGTTCTCCAGCAGATCCGGGATGAACTGGGTATCAAGGATCAGCAACATTATCAGATTTTAGCAGAACTTGGTAAGGAGCAGGAAAACTTACCGATCTTGTATCCCCACTATGGACGGGATCCTTATAAAGTACTAAGCACCATCAAAGAGCGCCAGAAGACTAGTACTTCTAACCAACGCACTATCCTCAGGGAATCCCGCCAGCAGAATCGCTCTGATAAGCGCACCAAGCTGCTAAAAGACCGCCAAAATGAGAATCAACCAGGTGATCAGGACTAGTCCTTGGTTTCCGAAGATAGTACATTCAACAGGGTGAGACGAGGAGGATATACCGGAAAAAAGAGACCATTTTTCATAAAAAGAAAAAAAAAGGCTGATAATTATATAGCCACTGGTAAAACACTTATCAAAGACTTACTGGTGGTTCAGGCCGGGTACTACCGATGAAGACACGTTGAGATGAATTGTGAACTCACAATGGACAATCCCTTCATAAATAGCAATTGACGCAATTGACCCATTAGTTCGGTAATTTGGAGTGACACAAAACATGCTGACGACTACAATCATCAACTACCAAACCAACGAGTTACAGGAAAAAACCCTGAAACCGGAAACTGCAATTCAAGGTGAGTATCTGATTGGCCGCCATCCGAGCTGTGACCTAGTCTTGGATAGTCCTGTAGTGAGTCGTGTACACGGCAGAATCATATGCCAAGGGGGAAAGTGTTTCTTTTCTGACCTCGGTAGCACCGATGGCTCTCGGATCAATAACGAGGAGGTAGATGTTAACCAAAACTGGCTCCTGAGGGAAGATGACATCATCCGCATCGGTGAATTTGTGTTGTTGGTCAAAGACCTACAGCTCTATGGCTCTAACCAGGAAGCCAACCTGGTAGATGGTAATAGCACTGGGATAAAGCAATGGACTAAGGGTGAGATTACTGTCCGCTGTGTACAGGTCATTGATGAGACCGATGATGTAAAAACATTCCGCTTCGTTGCGGAACCACCAATACTGTTCAGCTACAAGCCAGGTCAGTTTGTCACTCTCGATTTGGAGATTGATGGCAAACCCGTGAAGCGTTCCTACTCGATCTCTTCGTCCCCCTCACGTCCTCATACCTTAGAAATTACTGTCAAGAGAGTTCCAGCACCACCAGACGCTCCTGATCTGCCAGCGGGTTTGGTGTCTAACTGGTTGCACGACAACATCAAAGTCGGATCCGAGGTGAGATTAAATGGTCCAATGGGGAAATTTACCTGTGCTGACCATAGGGCTGATAAACTGCTGTTCATCTCAGCAGGTAGTGGGATTACCCCGATGATGTCCATGTCCAAATGGCTTTGTGATACCGGTGCTGATGTGGATGTTGTGTTTGTCCACAGTGCTCGTAGCCCACAAGATATCATCTTCCATCAGAAATTACAGTTGATGGCAGCTTTGCACCCTAATTTTAAGCTGGCGATTACTACGACTCGCCCAGAGCTTGATCAAGCTTGGTCGGGGTATACCGGAAGACTCAATGAAGCCATGCTGGCAGAAATGGCTCCTGATTTTCGCGATCGCATTGTTTATGTCTGTGGTCCGAATCCCTTTATGGCAGGGGTGAAAACCATGCTAGCCGGTCTGGACTTTCCGATGGAAAACTACAATGAAGAGAGCTTTGGCGGCAAAAAGCCCTCAAAAAAGAAAGCAGCAGCAACCACTCCTGAAGCAGTCAAAGGGGAAGATCCTCCTAAACTACACTTAGTAGAATCAGCATCAACTTTTAATGAACCCACTGTGGTTTTTGCTGAGTCTGGAAAAGAGGTTACTTGTGATGCGGAGGATGTGATCCTAGATGTGGCGGAACAAGAAGGAGTGCCATTACCAAGCGGTTGCCGGATGGGAGCCTGTGGTGCTTGTAAGCGAAAGCTTCTAGAAGGGAAGGTAGAGTATGATGAGGAGCCTGACGCTCTGGAAGATGAGGAACGGCAACAAGGGATGATTTTGACTTGTGTGGCTCGTCCTGTAGGACGAGTAGTGGTTAGCGCCTAAACCTGTCTTATCAAGGGTTCAATAATGATCAGGACTTACGCACAGAATCCATGGGTAGGGTGGGCAAAACCTTGCCCACCCTACAGGTAGCGTTAAATTGAGGGATTTGCGTAAGTCCTAATGATGAATGTAGCTTGTTACTGATTAAAGTCAATAAAGCTAAAAGAGAAAAGGGAAAAGGTTTCATAACAGTTCAAATTTCGCCAAATACCTTTTCCCTAGCTGAAATATCCACAATTTTGGGGAGTTATTAATCAAAATCCGAACTCTGTGAAGATTGTGACAATTAGGTTAACAAAACCTAATAATTTGTGAAAACTACTGGTCGTGATTAGTAACTCTGATTATGACCAAGAATTTTTTCTGTGAACATACGAGACTAATTTGTGAAGATCATCACCATCAGCTTGGCCAAATCGAATCAATAACAGAAACCAGATTAATAATAGGTCCCAACTTAAAGTAGTAAACCTGACCTAGTCATAGTTTTAGCCTCTGGGGGATCGAGCTAATTATGGTCGGGATTTTGTCTGGGTTTACTATGGTAGCGGTAACTCTAATCATTACGATTACCACTTTTTTTGAAACTTGTGAAAATATGGATATCTTTTGTGAATTTTTTTTAAATTATCAATAAGCGTTCTTAAAGTTATCAGTAATTTTACGGATGATAATTGACGTTTTTTGTGAAAATACGGATGATAAATGTGAAGGATTTAAATCTAGCCAAAAATTTTGACCTATGGATCAAGTACGGAGAACTCCCAAAGACTCAGAGTAATCAAGCAGATCTAAGGAATTTATGGCCAGAGTCCCTAGTCTGTTTTGGTACTTGATTCAACCGCAAGACGTCCGTGTTTTTACTGATAGTCTTCTCGAGAGACTATTTATCCGATAGGACTTACGCAAATCCCTCAATTTAACGCTACTTGTAGAGTGGAAAAGGTTTTACCCACCCTACCCATGGAGTCTGTGTGTAAGTCCTGTCCTAAATTTTATCCTAAATTGGTGAGACGACCTGATATCATCATTGCTTTTTCCTAGGTAGGATTTGCTGAAAAAGTCTTTTGGTAAGGGATTGAGTCAGGAGTCAGGAGTCAGGAGTTAGGAGTTAGGAGAATTATATAGAAGGTAGTCCGAAGAATTCTCCCTTGATTTTTCTGCCCTTGTCTGCCCAAAATCCTAACTTTTTGAGCTTTTTAGACCGATTTGCTTGCACTTGTTTCGACCCAAAAAGGCTAAAACCTTTATCTGTCAATGCTTTCAGAGTTAATCATCAAGCCCTAGGTAACCAATCCGTTCGGCAACGACGTTTGGCTACCGTCCAATCTACCATCCAATTTTTAGACCTTTTGCATAAAAAGCCAACAACAGGCTGATAACTACTGTAGTTGCTTTGTAGAAATTGACTTTTGCAAAAGGTCTTTTGAAAAACAACCAGTCACGGGTGTAAATATGAAAAATTTATTTTCGGCTCACCATCAAGGGCGGAAAAAACGACAGCATCTATCCTCACTCCTAACCATTGGAGTAACAACCGCAGGGCTATCCCTTGGTTTGCCAGCACAAGCTATAGACCTAACACTAGACAACAGTGCTAATTTGTGGGTGAATCAAGCGTTGAGGGCCGTAGAAAATAACCCCCAATTGGGTCCGACAGGAGCCTCCCGGGCTTATGGCATCTTGGGTACTGCCATGTACGATGCCTGGTCGGCTTATGAAGGAACGCCGATTAGCACCACTCTTGGGGATACTCTGCAACGTCCTGATATTGAAAACACCCTAGAAAATAAGTCTCTAGCGATTAGCTATGCGGCTCATAGCGTCCTCTCGGACCTTTTCCCCTCTGAGGTTGCTTCCTTCGATTCGCTTCTGACTGATCTGCGATCGCTTGCTGGCAACTCTGCTTCTATCCCTACTGCTACCAACGTTGGTAAGACAGTAGCTAACAGCTTATTGCAGTTCCGACGTCAAGATGGTTCCAACCAGTTAGGGAATGACCCAAAGGGTACACTTGGTGTTCCTTACTCTGACACCACTGGCTATAAGCCCGTGAACAGTTCCAATAACGTCGTTGATATCACTCGCTGGACACCAGAACGGGTACCAATTGGCAGCCCGGATGCCAGGCTGCAACGGTTTTTGACTCCCCAGTGGGGCAAGATTACTCCCTTTGCATTGAAATCTGGGTCTGAATTTCGACCAGCAGCACCAGAACCTTTTCTGCGTGTAGAGGGTACTCTGAATCGAGAGAAGCGTACCGTCACCCTTAAGGATGGCACAGAGGTTAGTCTCTTTAAGCAAGACGGGGAGGTTAATACTGACGTTGTTAACCCTGGGTTTATTAAGCAAGCTGAGCGCATCGTTGAGGTCAGCGCTAATCTCACCGATGAGCAAAAACTAGTAGCTGAGTTTTGGGAAGACCCCTCTGGCACCCCCTTCCCTCCTGGAACTTGGCTCGGTTTTGGTTCATTCGTCTCAGAACGGGATAACCAAACCCTAGATCAAGATATCCAACTTTACTTTGGTCTGGGGAATGCAGTTTTGGATGCGGGTATTGCTACTTGGGAAGCAAAAGTCTTCTACGACTATACTCGTCCCGTCCGAGCAATTCGCGAACTCGGTGAGCTGGGCTTAATCGGTGAATTCGATCAAGAGCTAGGAGGCTTTGTGATCGAATCTTATGGTGGACCAGGAGTAGGAACCATAAAGCTATTAGCCAGTGATTTCATTACCTACCAAACTCCTGGTGCCGATCCATCTCCTCCTTTTGCGGAATTTACCTCAGGACATAGTGCTTTCAGTGCTGCTGCGGCTCAGATTTTTAAGCTATTTACTGGTAGTGATTACTTCGGCAATTCAGTAACCTTTGCCCCTGGTTCCTCTCTTTTTGAACCTGGTTTTACTCCCACGGATAAAGTCACCTTGTTTTGGGATACATTTTCCGATGCTGCTGATCAAGCTGGTCGTTCTCGCATCTACGGTAGCATTCACTTCGATGATGGAGATATCTTCGGCAGACAGTTAGGCCGAGACGTTGGTAGCAAGGTGTATGACCGGACATTATTCTTCATCAATGGTGGTGTTAAAGTTCCCGAACCTACCTCTGTATTGGGTATGTTAGTATTTGGTGCTTTTGGCGCTGCTTCCATGCTCAAAGGAAAACGGGGAAATCAATCTCACCATCAATCTCAGTAACATTATCTAAAAATTTTCCCAAGGTAAGTTTAAGAACCCTTAGTTTCCGATTAGTCTAAAAAAGAGAAGGGAAAAGGTTTCATAACATTAACGTTTCGCCAAAAACCTTTTCCCTGGCTGAAATCCCCCCCAAAATTGGGGGGTATTTTGTCAGGATACAAAACAAATCTGGCTATGACAACTGAATTCTCGAATAGAATCACCACGATACACAACGATGACATCAGCTGAGGATTCAACCGAGGATTCCAGTGTAACTCTCGACAACTTACCGGATGATTGCGCACTGCCCAAGGGTAAATTAACCATTACCATCAGAATTCTTGCCTAGTAACCAAGAATACTTAATGATAATAAATAGTGTCATGGCAAGATCACGTTAATAAATGGGATTAGTTATTAGTACAGTCAATATGAAAGGTGGTGTGGGCAAAACCACCCTCACCGTCAATTTGGCGACTTGCTTAGCCAAAAATCATAATAAGCGGGTGTTGGTAGTCGATTTAGATACCCAAATTAGTGGAACCTTGAGCTTAATGCAGCCCCAAGCATTTGCTAAAGCTAGAAAAGGAAGGCGGACATTAAGTCGGTTAATTGACAAAGTCACTAAACCTAGCTATCGCAGTCGCTTAACAATTGAGGATATTATTCAAACTGATAATTGTAATATCAAAGGATTGGATTTATTGCCAGGAGATATTGAGCTTTATGATGAATATGTAGTTTCTGATCTACTCCATAAGCAATCTATTCAGGAAGGGGAGGTGGAATTTAGTAAGGTTTGGAGCCGCTTTGAAAGTCTATTAATCAGAGGGATATTAGAGCCGATTATCCCTAACTATGACTTTATTATTTTAGATTGCGCTCCTGGCTACAATCTTTTGACTCGCAGTGGCATTGTGGCTAGTGATTTCTATCTGCTACCAGCCAGACCAGAACCTTTATCTATTGTAGGAATTCAACTCCTAGAAAGACGGATTGCCAGGCTCAAAGAAAGTCATCAGCAAGACAGTCCTCTTAACTTGCAGCTGTTGGGGATTATCTTTATTTTGTCAGGCGGAGGACTAATGGGTAGGTACTATAAGCAAGTGATGAGGCGAGTTGATAACGATTTCGATAGCAACCAAATTTTTAAAATTCGTATTCCCATGGATGTTAATGTTGCTAAAGCCGTAGATAGTTTTAGTCCTGTCGTTATCGCTCATCCTAATTCTGCTGGCTCTAAAGCGTTCTACAAGTTGACAGAAGAATTTTTGCTTAAGCTTGAGGCGATTAATACTATGGAATAGATCAGGGATTAGTTTTAAAGCTCTAATCCCTGATCTGAATATAGCGTATCTAATAGTTATGAGATACAAAAGATTTTTTACCTCTTGCCTCTTGCCTCTTGCCTTTTGCCTAAATCCAAAATTTACCTCAACCAATTGAGAACTGCTATAGATGGCTAATAGTGCTAACCGTCCTTAGCAATCTTTAAATCACCAATAACTTACAAGTTAGTTCACAAGTCACCTCAGAAGTTACCAGCTAAGGCAGCATTACAGCGTTCGCAGATGGTAGGATGCTCAGCAATTGTACCTACTTTAGATCCGTAGTTCCAACAGCGATCGCATTTTAAGCCTTCCGCATTGACTACCCCTAGGGCTATAGTTTCTGATTCAGCGCTATAGGCAGCTGTTTGTATAGCTTCTAGGGAATCTACTAATTCTACTTGAGAGGCTAAGAGGAGATAGCGCAATTCATCCACTTGATTGCCACTCAGGCTATCGGAAGGATTCATAGCTTCCAGGCGCTGCTTTAATTGTTGATCTTTAACATAAAGCAAGACCTTAGCATCTAGAGATGAGCCAATCATCTTTTCGGCTCTGGCTTTTTCGAGTACTTTATTTACTTCTGTGCGGATGGTGCGCAAGGTTGACCAGGACAGCGCTAGTTCAGGGTTTTTCCATTGTTCGTCTAATTTGACCCAACCTGACTCAAACACTGATTCATGGGATTTCTGGTAAGGTAGGTATTGCCAGATATCCTCTGCCATGTGACAGAGTACAGGTGCGATCGCTTTAGCTAAATTTTCTACTGCTATTTGTAGCACTGTCTGACAACTGCGCCGCCGTGGTGAGTTGGGAGCACTGATATAGAGTCTATCTTTGGCAATATCCAGATAGAAGTTAGACAGGTCTACTACACAGAAGTTCTGCACACTCTGGAAGAACCGGAAGAATTGATAACTCTCAAACGCTTCAGTTACATCCTCAAATACCTCTGTTATCCGGTGCAGCATGTAGCGGTCTAATTCCGGTAACTCCTGAACAGGCACCCTATGCTCAGCTGGATCAAAGTCATGAAGGTTGCCTAGCAGGAAACGGGATGTATTGCGAATTTTGCGATAGACATCGGCTAGTTGCTTGAGAATACTCTGAGAGATGGGGACATCTGAGGAATAGTCTACAGAAGATACCCACAATCGCAGCACATCAGCGCCGTAGGGGGGTTCTTTTTTCTGGTTTTTACCACCCTCAATGATTATAGCTGGTTCCAAGATATTCCCTATAGACTTACTCATCTTGCGCCCTTGGTCATCTAGAACAAAGCCGTGGGTTAAAACAGTTTTGTAGGGGGCATAGCCATTGCTGGCTACACTGGTGAGTAAGCTGGACTGGAACCAACCCCGGTGTTGGTCTGAGCCTTCCAAGTATATATCCACGGGATAGCGTAATTCTTCCCGTTGCTCGGCCACAGCTGCCCAAGAGGACCCGGAGTCAAACCAGACATCCATGGTATCGTTACCCTTGCGGTAGGTCTTACCATTATTACGATAGGATTCTGGTAACAATTCCTCTACGGATAGTTCCCACCAGGCATCGGAACCTTTCTCAGCTATAATCCCTTGGACATAAGCAATGGTTTCTTCATTGAGCAGGGGTTCGTTAGTTTCTTCGTCGTAGAATACCGGAATCGGTAAACCCCAGCTCCGTTGGCGGGAAATGCACCAATCGGAACGATCCGCCACCATCGGGGTAATCCGGTTTTGTCCTTGGGCAGGGATCCATTTTACGGATGCGATCGCATTTATTGCTTCATCCCGGAATCCCTCTACTGAAGCAAACCATTGTTCTGTGGCTCTAAAGATAGTTGGCTTTTTAGTGCGCCAATCGTAAGGATATTTATGAACATAGGGCACCTCTTTCAGCAATGACCCAGCTGTGTTCAGTGCCTCAATGATGGCTGGATTGCCATCCTTTAGCACATTCAACCCAGCAAACTGTCCCGCCTCTGCGGTAAACTTACCATCCGCATCTACTGGAGAAAGGATAGGTAAGCCATAACGCTGACCCACACCATAGTCTTCTTGACCATGACCAGGAGCTGTGTGGACTAAACCTGTCCCGGATTCAGTGGTTATGTAATCCCCACCAATCACAATTTTACTTTCCCGCTCAAATAGGGGATGCTGGTAAGTACAATCCTCCAACGCCTCACCCTTAACAGTCGTTTTTACCGTAAGTGGAGTTTCCAGAGTAGCTGATAGTCTTTCTACCAAATCCGCTGCTACTAATAGGAATTGGGTAGGGTTAGCGTGTGTACCACCTTCCACTACTGCATAGGTCAGTTCTGGATTAACTGCTACTGCCAAATTCCCAGGGATTGTCCAGGGAGTCGTCGTCCAGATCGCAACACCAAGATTTGGCAAAAATGGGTCTAGGATCTCCTTTATCCCTGGCGCTGCCTTAGTCATTGGGAAAGCAGCATAGATACTTGGGGAGGTGTGACCTTCCGGATATTCCAACTCCGCTTCCGCTAGGGCTGTTTTAGAACTGGGACTCCAGTGAACTGGCTTCAGGCCTCTGTAGATGTAGCCCTTCAAGACCATTTGACCAAAGACCCCAATTTGAGCCGCTTCGTACTTTGGGTTTAGAGTCAGGTAAGGATTTTCCCAGTCTCCCCATACCCCATAGCGCTGGAAACCTTTGCTTTGTTGCTCTACTGTTTTCAGGGCAAATTTCTTGGCTTTCCAGCGGAGTTTTAGCGGAGTGAGTTTTTGACGATCCTCTAGCTTCATAGCTTGCAATACTTTCAGCTCAATGGGCAAGCCATGACAGTCCCAACCAGGCACATAGCGCACTTTGCGACCTTGCAGCAGTTGGTACTTATTAATGATGTCCTTGAGGACTTTATTGAGGGCGTGACCCATGTGCAGAGAGCCGTTGGCGTAGGGGGGGCCATCATGCAACACGAAAATCTCGCCAGGATTAGTTTGTGACAGGCGCTCATAAATCGTTTGCTCTGCCCAAAACTGTTGGAGTTCTGGTTCTCGCTTGATAGCGTTTGCCCGCATATTAAACTCAGTTTTGGGCAGATTGACCGTATCTTTATAGCTTTTGGATGCTGTCACAGTTTAAAGCCGAAATTCTACTAGTAGAGCCGTTTATTAAGAGTTGATTAGATCCATCTAACCCACTTTAACCTGCTGACCGCTGACTGTGTATTGCTGAGTAGTTAGATTCAACATTACAGCAATATTCAACAATCAACGGTCAACAAAGGATGTTAACAAAGGATCTCAACAAAGGATATATATCTATATATATCTCTTATTATTATGGGCAACAATTTCCCCAACCTTCAACTTTCCTTGGAAGGATTGTCGGATTGTTTAGGAATCGGTTTTTTCGGAGTTGGAGCTGGTGGCGGCTTTTGTGTTGCGCTAGATTTTTCTTCCACCTTGGGATTAGGAGGTGGTGGGGCTTTGGCTTCTGGTGCTTTTGGTTCTGGTGCTTTTGGTTCTGGTGCTTTTGGTTCTGGTGCTTTTGGTTCTGGTGCTTTTGGTTCTGGGGCTTTTGGTTCTGGTGCTTTTGGTTCTGGTGCTTTTGGTTCTGGTGCTTTTGGTTCTGGGGCTTTTGCTTCTGGTGCGATCGCTTCTGGTTTCTGCTCTGGCTCCTGACTTGACTCTGGCTGTGCGGGAGGTGAGTCTTCCTTAGCCACTGCTACTGGTTGGGGCTCTTCTGTCTTAGGGAGAGTCGTTTCAGCCGAATCTAAGGTTTTAGTGTCATCTGTTGTTTCTAAAACCGCTTCTTGGGTAGTCGATGCTACCGTAGTTGCTTCATCGGCTGCAGAGCTTGGTTGGGCAGTTTTGGGATTAGTTTCCTGGGTGGGCGACGCCATGGTGGTATCTGCCGGTACAGCAGGAGTTCGGCCTGAGTCTTGGCGTTTGCCCAAAAGATTGCCAATAAAGCCAGTTACTTTAGGTAGTAGCCCTTTTAATGACTCAATTGGCAGTATTTCTTGAATCTTGGCGATAAATTCAGCTTGACTTGGGATAGGGGTTTGTTGGTCAATCGGTATCAAGGCTCGTCGCAAGGTCAAGGTTTGCCAACCCAACCAGCCTACCAACGATACACCCGCAATTTGACCGATTAAGACGCCGCCAGTAATGCGTCCAGCACAAATCCATAACACTAGAGCGTAGAATAATCCAACTCCACTCCAGATAAAGTCATATTTACGATGGACCTCTGGTAAAAAGAAGGCAGCTAGGTAAAAGACTAAGCTACCAAGAGCAATAACCAACGCCAAGAGGTATGCCAGCATTTTCGGAGTACTCCTTACGTGCTTCTTTACTCATCATGAAGCAAAATGTTGCCTCATATACAAATTATCTATCACTTAATCACTCACTTAACCTTCACCACACTCACTCTATCCAGTATAGTTTCGGCTTTCAGTACTCCTGATCTGCTACGGATCACCTGCTAATATCGAGTTGCGCTCAAACGTACAACTTTCTCTTCCACCAATCTCCCTATGTCCCCATCTCCCCATCTGCCCATCTCCATCTGTAGTCCTACGTTAAATAATTGCTATTAGTACCGAATACGGGGGTCAATCAAAGCATTAACAATATCAATGGCAATACTTGCGATTACCACAATAGTGGCGAAAAATACCATAATCCCTTGCACCGTCGGGTAATCCCGTCCAGAAATTGCTTCATACAACCGATTCCCTAACCCTGGCCAAGAGAACGTCACCTCTGTCAACACTGCTCCACCTAACAAAGCAGCTAAGGTCAACCCTAGCACTGTAATCACAGGAATCATGGCATTTTTCAGAGCATGGGCAAAAACAATCCGCCTTTCGTGAATACCTCTAGCTCTGGCCGCTTCTACATAATCAGCCTTGAGAGTTTGCTTCAAGTTTACCCGCACAATCCGTTCAAAGATGCCACTCAACAAGAGCCCTAAAGTAATACTGGGTAAGGCTAAATAATAGATAGCAGTGAAAAACTGAACCAAATTACCACTGAAGAGACTATCTATTGTATAAAGACCAGTAAACCCTTCTGGTGTTGCTAAGCTAATGGGATAGCGAGTACCGATGGGAAACCAACCCAGCTGAACAGAGAAAATTAACTGCACCACCATCCCCATCCAAAACAGAGGGATAGAGTAAGTAATGATGCCAAATAATCTACCCCCCACATCCCAAACTGTTCCGCTACGGGATGCCGCTAAAGTCCCGACTCCTATACCAACTAAGAATGCTATGGCCATGCCGCATACTGATAGTTCAACAGTGGCGGGGAAATGTTGTTGAATAATCTCCCAGACTTTTTGACCTTGGCTGGTGATTGAGGTACCTAGGTCTAAACGTAGCAAGGATCCTAGGTAGCGAATATACTGCAACCACAACGGGTCGGCTAATCCTAATTGTTGTCGGTATTCTTCCTTAACGCTATCTGGAGCACGATTCCCTAACACAGCATCTACCGGATCTCCTGGGGTAGCTCTCAGCAGAAGAAATACTAGGGTGGTAATGGTCCATAGCATCAGGGGCGCTAGGAGAAGACGGATTATTATGTAGTATTTTAGGGCTTTGGCACGGGACATAAGTATAGGGTTTTTATCTGGGTTGTAAATACACCAATTTCAGGAAAAGGCAAAAGGCAATAGGCAATAGGCAATAGGCAATAGGCAAAATCTCTATATACTATAAGATATATATTTTGTTAAAATTAAACTCCATTTTACAAGACAATGTAACAAGAAAAATAAAATTATTATTTATCGATTAATTTAGTCTATTTAAATAAGTTTTGGATTACTCCAAAGCTGGTTTTTAGTAAAATTAGTATAGTTATAATTTAAAGTAAATGCTTGTATATCTTATTTAAATTTAATTAATCATAAATCATCGGTGAGCGTACTATTTATTTTTATCAATTAAAATTCCTATTAACTATTCACTTTATAGACTATAATTTATAACTTTTGCAACAGATAAAAAATTATGTGCATCGCTGTTCCCTGTTCCCTATTACAGACTGTTTATTTAGCCAAACAAGTACAGCAGAGCAATTAACAATTATCCCAAGCAACGGTATAAATGTTCTTTCCATCGGGGTGCGTCGATAGACCAGATTACAGTCATGTTTGGTGTTTGGTTGAGTACTCCCAGCTCATCCACTACAGTTTGACCACGGGTGAGTTCGCTTACTGTTTCTACCTCCACGTAGTATTTACCTTGCCTGGTTATGATGGTTGGGTCGAGAGCCACTGTCATGGCTACAGGATCTGCAAGGGTTAAGCCAGGGGAATCTTGAATCTTAACACTGGCTTCTAAGGCGCTAGTATTGCAGTCTACAGCAAAACGTGCTAATCCTGTGCCTAAGTTTTTGATTTGTGCGATCTCATCGGGGAGCAATGCTGCCTCACCACGGCTTAATTCCCAACCGACCATTTCCATGGGCATGCCACTGTGAAAGACAATTTTAGCGGCATCTGGGTCTACCCAAATGTTATATTCCGCAGCTGGAGTGACGTTGCCCACAACATTAGCGGCTCCACCCATGATCACGCAACGCTGGACTAGGGAGGCTATTTCTGGGGCACGGAGTAATGCGATCGCAATATTAGTCAGTGGTCCTAAGGTAACTAAGGTAATTTCCCCAGGATTGCTCTTAATAGTATCGATGATCACATCCACACCATGATCTACCTGGGGTTTAGCCTGGGGCTCAGGGTAGTGCATGTTCCCCATACCATCTTCACCATGGAACCCGTGAGCATAGTGGCATGGGCGGAGCATGGGTTTAGGGCAGCCAAGGTAGACAGGAGTGGATGCGCCGCACATCTCGAGGGTATAGAGGGCGTTTTTTGCTCCCTGTTCCACAGGCACATTTCCACTAACTATAGTGATAGCTTCAACCTGGACATCTGGCCAACGATGTGCCATCAGGAGTGCAACGGCATCATCGGAAGCGGTATCGGTATCAATCAGGAATTTCCGCATATCTGAATGTAGCATTTGTTAATGGCATTACTACCGCAACTCTTAATCTCTTCTTTAGGCAACAACCCAAAATATCGGGCTAACCTGGGAGTGAATCCACCCTAGACAACTACTACAGCAAGACTGGCGGAGATTTTTATGACACAACGGACCTTTGGGGTAATTGGTTTGGCTGTAATGGGGGAAAACCTCGCGCTTAATGTAGAAAGTCGTGGTTTCCCAATCGCAGTATACAACCGGACTGCTGCCAAAACCGAGAAATTTATGGCTGAGCGAGCTCAGGGCAAGGATGTGAAAGCCGCTTATTCCTTGCAAGAGTTTGTTCAAGCTCTGGAGCGACCCCGCAAAATCCTAGTGATGGTGAAAGCAGGGAAGCCAGTTGATGCAGTTATTGAGCAACTCAAACCTCTCCTAGAGCCAGGAGATATGATCATTGATGGTGGCAATTCTCTGTACCAAGATACCGAGCGGCGGACCAAGGATTTAGAAGCCACAGGATTGGGATTTGTTGGCATGGGCGTCAGTGGTGGTGAAGAAGGAGCGCTCAATGGTCCGAGTTTAATGCCTGGTGGTACTTCATCGGCATACAAGGATTTAGAACCAATTTTGGTCAAAATTGCGGCTCAGGTTGATGATGGTCCCTGTGTGACCTACATTGGTCCCGGTGGTGCTGGTCACTACGTTAAGATGGCACACAATGGCATTGAGTATGGCGACATGCAACTAATTGCTGAAGCCTACGATGTACTGAAAAATGCCTTGGGACTAGATCACAAGCAGCTACATGAGGTATTTGCTGAATGGAACACCACTGATGAGCTAAATTCCTTTTTGATTGAAATTACAGCAGATATCTTCAAATACATTGATCCAGAAACGAATGGACCGTTAGTGGAGATGATTCTTGATGCTGCTGGACAAAAGGGAACTGGACGGTGGACTGTAGTTAGTTCCCTAGAACTAGGGGTTTCAATTCCTACCATCTACGCTGCAGTCAATGCTCGTGTCATTTCCTCTTTCAAGGATCAGCGGGTAGCAGCAGCTAAGGAAATCACTGGTCCTGTGGGCAAGTATGATGGGGATGTCAAAGCATTTATTACCAAAGTCCGGGATGCTCTCTATTGCTCTAAGATGTGTTCCTATGCTCAGGGGATGGCACTCTTGAGTCGGGCATCGGAAGAGTTTAACTATAATCTGAACTTGAGTGAAGTTGCCCGGATTTGGAAAGGAGGTTGTATCATTCGAGCTGGCTTCTTGGATAAGATTAAGAATGCCTTCAACCAAAATCCCCAACTCCCCAATCTGTTGTTAGCTCCTGAGTTTAAGCAAACCATTTTGGATCGTCAGGAGGGTTGGCGAGAAGTGCTAGCGGTATCAAACAAATTAGGGATTCCAGTCCCTGCTTTTAGTGCATCCCTAGATTATTTCGACAGTTACCGACGCGATCGCTTACCCCAAAACCTGACCCAAGCCCAGCGCGACTACTTTGGTGCTCATACCTACGAGCGCCTGGATAAACCCAGGGGTGAGTTTTTCCACACCGATTGGATGGGATTGAGTTCACAAGGGTAGTAAAACCTGATTACTGCTTTAGGGGCAAAGCATTTGGGCGACCATGGTTTATTCTGATTTGATCAGGTCATAAACCCGATGCTTTGCCTTAGCAACTAATCAAAAAATAGTCAAGTACAGCAAGATTCATAGCGCTACATTACTTGGCCAAAAGGCCACGCTACGCGAAGGTAATTTTAATTTAGAAAGGGTGCATCTCATATTTTATTTGTAAAAAAGTTGCGTAGGGTGTGTTAGGGGGGCCTCATTGTCTTGATGCAGTCGCTCATGGGGGAAACCCCCAAGACCGTAATGGTGCTTTTTCCGTTGGCGAATTAAATTCGCCACGGGTCGCACCTCTGCATCGCTTTCCGCCTCGTAGCCAGGGTTTAGACAGCCCGCCCCGTAACGCACCACCTTGTCAAACAACAAAAATGAGATGCACCCATTTAGAAACACTATTATAGCCATTGCTATAACAGCACAAAATAGACGATTTTTAAATCTACTAATTTAGATTTAGATTGGTTTGCGTTGGGTGGATTCCCAAGCCAATTTCTATTCAAAATTATTGGCAGATCAATTATTCTGACTCCTCATATCATCTCAGGATAATCACCCTTAATCAAAATCTCCCCCATATCGTCATATTCCCGCGCCTGCCCCAAACTCCCCAAACTCCCCACTCTCCGCTTAATTATGGGTATTTAACCGGACTTGATATAGCGGGTGATCCGTAATTTCTGCGATCGCCTTTGGCGTGGCCTACGGCCAATCCCATAAGCGCGGAAGCTGAGGCCGTAGGCCACGCTATGGGAACGCGTGACTCGCTTAGCAGCTCCTTGGCCAAAAGGCCACGCTACGCGAAAGGAGCATCGCTTTTTTCAAAGGTGCTTTGGTTCTGTGTAAAACCAACAAAGGAGTTCATCCTAAGTTCAGAATTGTCCAATCACCGTTAAAAAGCCCAATTTTGCGCTTAGATACCAAAATAGTAATTTTGTCAAGGCTTAAGGGAATTATAGCCATAAGTCCTCTAATTAGTGGTTGAGTTACTTGTTCAGCGACTAGAGGGCGATTGGCCGTAGGCCACGCTTCGCGATTGACCGTAGGTCACGCTAAGCGAACGCAATTTGTTTTGTTCGAGGTATCTAGCATTAATGGGTAGTATAGTTGGCATTTTCACAGCTACAGATCAGCATCTTGATCGGAACTTGCTTCTGCGCATGCGTAATGCAATTGCCTATAGTGGTTCTGATGACAGTTATTTAGACATTAAACCAGAGGATGGAGTGGCTCTAGGTTATGTTCCCCTGATCACGAGAGACAATCGCGCTGATAGCTATAAGCCAATGTGGAACTCTAACCATACAAAGGTCGTTGTCTTCAGTGGTACAATTCTCAACTGCCGAGAAATCAGAGACGAGTTGGAAACATTGGGGTTTCATGTCCAATCTAATCGTGAAACTGAAGTGTTACTGAAGGGATACGAAGCTTGGGGAACAGAGGTTGTTCATAAGCTCAATGGTACATTTGCTTTTGCTATTTGGGACCGCTCTGTTGGAAAGCTGTGGTTAGCGAGAGACAGATTTGGGGAGCAACCACTATATTACTTCTTCGATCAGCTACACTCTACTTTTATTTTTGCTTCAGAACTCAAGGCAATCCTAGAACACCCTGTTGTTTCCAAAGCTGTAGACCCTCAAGGGTTGCAATCCTACCTGGTTTTTGGATACATTCCTTCTCCCTTGAGCCTAGTTAAGGGGGTAAAAAAGCTACAACCTGCTCATAGTTTAATCATTGAAGCTGGAAAAACACCGCAGCTACATCGCTATTGGCAACTCAAGCAAATCGCAACATTGCAAAGTACGCCAGAAGCAGAAATAAGAGACAATCTTCGCTCGCGGTTTGAGTTGGCGGTAAAGCGTCGCTTAGATCGCAACAGTGATTTTTCTCCCGCAGCACTTCTGAGTGGTGGTTTAGACTCTACCCTGGTTGTGGGGATGATGAGCAAACTCTCAAAAGAACCAGTTCACACCTTTTCTACAGCCTTTGAAATTGGTTCTGTTGATGCTGAAATCTGGAACACAAATCCGAATCAGTGTAACTCTGATGCTGATGTTGCTAAGGCAGTGAGTGCCCATTTTGGTACCAAACATAATCAGCTGATGATCTCTGGGAGACAAGATTTAATCGGCACACTGCGGCGTTGTGTGAGAAATTATGGTGAGCCTCATGGTAACCAGATTAACGTCACCATGGTCTTGCTGGCTGAATGGCTTAAGGAGCAAGGAATTGCAGTAGTAATGACTGGGGATGGCAGTGATGCCATCTTGGGAGGTGAGCCGCGCCATCTATTAGATATGCAGATTAGCCTCTTGCAAAAATTACCTAAGTGGTTGCGCAACTTAGCCTATGCCAACAGAAACAAATGGCCAGTGAAAGATCACTTTAATCCTACAGCTTTTAGAAGAGTTGACTTAGCACCCTTAACTGTAGAAAGATTAAGTACTTGGTTTACCTACGGCAAGGGAGAATTTAATCAGCTCTTACAGGGAGAATACGCTACAGATACCGGAGTCATAGACTCGATATATCAGGAACTATTAAAAAGTTTGCTCTCCAACAATCACATTACTAGCAACCACGATGCCCTGCTCTACATGGATTTGAAGTTGGATATTGAAGAATCAAATCGCATCAAGACATATAAAACAAGTACGCCAGCAGGTTTTGAATCCCTGACTCCTTTTTTAGATTACCAATTTGTTGAATATGCCATGTCTATTCCCTTTGCCAGGAAAGTGGGCTGGAAAAAAGATAAGCAACTGCTGAGAGAAACGTTTTCAGATTTATTGCCAAAAGTAGTAAAAAAGCGGAAAAAGTATGGTTGGCGATCGCCTTTTGGATCTTGGATAAAAGATTATATCTGGGAAGATGTTTGCGCGTCAATTAAAACGTTGCCTGAAACAGGTATTTTTAAACCGGAAGTTTGTAACTTGATACAAGACTACAAACCTGGTAACAGCCGTCAACTTTGGTCGTTGCTAACTTTTGCCATCTGGCACCAAGAATTTATGCAATGACCCCTAGTGGTAATTCAAAATTCAAAATTCAAACTTCAAAATTCAAACTTCAAAATTCAAACTTCAAAATTCAAACTTCAAAATTCAAAATTCAAACTTAAAACTTCAAACTTCAAAATATAGAATTGTCCGAATCATTTTGAATTAATAATTTTGAACTTTGAATTGGAGCGCGTTAAGCAGCGTGACCATAGGTCAAGCGACTTGACCCATCTTAGCTTGATTCGCAAGAATCAAGAGGTGCGACCCGTGATGGCGAGCAATCCCTAGCCATCACGGAAAGCGCACCTACTAACTAGAAGCACTGGTATAAAAACGCAGGGCAAACTGCCAAAAAATGCTCGAAGCTAACAGCAATCCTAGGGCTAGAATACCGGAACCTACTACCCAAAAGGTATCACTGCGATTCAACATCACTTCTGCTGGTACGGTAGTCAGGAATGCTACTGGCACTACAAAGGTAAAGAAAAACCGATAGCTAGCCGGATAAGCTACCATGGGATATCGACCAGCTTCTAGCATACTGCGCAGAACAGCGGTGACATTGTAGATTTTGATAAACCAAATGCTTGTTGCTCCCAGCATAAACCAGATGCTATAGAGGCTAGTCAACCCAAAACATAGTGGCACTACACTCAACAAATAGTTGCCGATATCTAAGTGTAGGCGTGTACCAGCGTAGCCTATTACTATCATTGAGAAGATTAAGTCTGGTAACCCCCAAGGGCTGACACTTCGCCAAGACAGCCAGAACTGAGAACTAATGGGCTTGAGTAGGATAAAATCAAGGGTTCCTTGCTGGATGTGATCCACAATCCGGTTGAGATTGGGAATCAGGAACGTGGCAGAAAACCCCTGTAGTAACGTGAACATCCCTAGTATTACCAGGGCTTCTTCCCAATTCCAGCCTGAAAAGGTGTAGCCAGTCCGGTAAAATAAGAATAGACCGAATAGGCTACCAGCCAGGTTTCCTAGGCTGCTCAAGGTAGCGATCGCAAAATTTAACCGATATTCCAGTTCAGCAGTGAGCGCAGTACTCCAGAACAACTGGAGTACACTAACATATCGTTTCATATTTATTTGGCTGTCAATGAAACTTGGGCTACCCCCAATAATATGCCATTGGGCTAATGCACCAACTACAACTATCCGTTATAATTGCATTTTATTCTAAAGTTCTGATAAGATTTAAATTTTCACAGTTAGGTTTAACAGGATAATAATGAATAAAATCTTGGTAATTGAGGACGAGATTTTTATTCGAGAAAATCTGATCGAACTCCTTGAAATTGAAGGGTTTGAAGCTCAGGGTGCTGAAAATGGTGTTGAAGGTGTACAGTTGGTTCAACAAGAACCACCAGATTTAATTTTGTGCGATGTAATGATGCCTGAACTAGATGGATATGGGGTATTGGAGGTACTACGTCAAGATCCAGCCACAGCCAAAATTCCTTTTATGTTTCTTACGGCTAGTGCAGATCGCAGCAATATTCAGAAGATCAGAGAACTAGGCATTCATGACTATATTCTTAAGCCATTTAATGTGGATAAATTTTTGGATGTGATCTCAAATCGGCTAGCGGAACACAAGCAAACATAGTCGGGCATCACGGCAAGTAACAACCAAAAGTTGACCACAGACCATTGACTGATGAGTTCTAAACCATTAATCCAAGATCCAGAACCCTTGGAAAGCCGATTGAAAGAAATTCCCCTGGAACCAGGGGTTTATTTGATGCGCGACCATAGCGCTAGTATTCTCTATATCGGCAAATCCCGAAAATTGCGTACGCGAGTCCGTTCCTATTTCCGTTACTCCCAACCCCTCAGTCCTCGCATTGCAATGATGGTGGGACAGGTTACTGATATTGAATTCATCGTAACCGATACCGAAGCGGAAGCCCTAGCTTTGGAAGCCAATCTGATTAAGCAGCACCAACCTTACTACAATGTACTCCTCAAGGATGATAAGAAATATCCTTATGTTGCCATCACTTGGTCAGAGGATTACCCCCGTATCTTCATTACCCGTAAGCGGCGCATGGGGAATAAACACGATAAATACTATGGTCCCTACGTCGATGTTAAGCTATTGCGCAATACTTTAGCTTTGGTCAAACAGGTTTTCCCCATCCGGCAACGCCCTAAACCTCTGTTTAAAGACCGTCCTTGCCTTAACTATGATTTAGGTCGTTGTCCTGGTGTGTGTCAAAAACTAATCACACCGGAAGAGTACCGTCAAACCATCCAGGAAATCGCTATGGTTTTTCAAGGGCGTACTGGGGAACTGATTGAGATGCTGACGGCCAATATGGAACAAGCAGCAGAATCCCTTAACTTTGAGCTAGCAGCCCGAATTAGGGATCAGATTACTGGACTTAAGTCCCTGAGTACAGACCAAAAAGTAGCCTTACCTGACGATACTGTATCACGAGATGCGATCGCACTAGCCGCTGATGCCAAACATGCTTGCATCCAACTATTTCAGATCCGTGCTGGTCACTTAGTCGGGCGATTGGGATTCTTTGCCGATGTAGCCCCTCAAGGGAATGGACCAATAGAACTAGGAGCAATTTTACAACGGGTTTTAGAAGAGCATTACCAAACTGCTGATGCTGTAGAAATCCCTACAGAAATTTTGGTGCAACACCCGTTACCCGATGGGGAGATGTTGGCTGACTATTTGAGCCTGCGCAAAGGTCGAAATGTAACTATACTCACCCCCCAACGGCAAACCAAAGCTGAACTGATTGAAATGGTCAAGCGCAATGCTAACTATGAACTGGAACGCACCCAGCGATTGGTTGACCGCAACACCAAAGCGATGGAGGATTTAGCTAACATTCTCGACTTACCGGATTTACCACGGCGCATAGAAGGGTATGACATTTCCCACATCCAGGGCAGCAATGCAGTGGCTTCTCAGGTAGTATTTCTAGATGGCACATCAGCCAAGCAGCACTACCGTCACTACAAGATCAAAAATCCTAATATCACTGTCGGTCACTCCGATGACTTTGCTAGCCTTGCTGAGGTGATTCGCCGTCGCTTTAGAAAAAGTCAACTCGAACCAGAACCAGCAGATAGTATTAGCTCAACAATCAACAATCAACACTCAACACTCAGAAAAGATTGGCCTGATTTGGTAATGATTGATGGGGGAAAAGGACAGCTGTCAGCAGTTGTAGCAGTATTGCAAGAGCTAAATTTACAAGAAGAAGTGCCTGTGGTAAGCTTAGCTAAACAGTACGAAGAACTATTTTTACCAGAGCAGCCATTTCCTTTAAACACTGAGCCCGAGCAACCAGGGGTGCAACTTTTACGCAGGGTTAGAGATGAGGCTCATCGCTTTGCCGTGAATTTTCATCGCAAACAAAGAACTACTCAGTTACATCGTTCCCGTTTAGATGAGATTCCTGGATTGGGATTTCAGCGCCAAAAACAGTTATTGGCTCACTTTAACTCCATTGATTATATTCGCAACGCATCGGTTAAACAGCTTGCTGAAGTACCAGGCATTGGTTTGCATTTATCTAAGGAAATTTATCACTACTTCCACCCATGACTAGACCTTTTTAAAAAGTATATATTCTAACTACTACTAGACTTTGAAAAGTCAGCAAACAGAGGAAAATGTCACACAAAAACTGAGGCAACAAAAGGTGCGCGCCCGTTCGCGCCCCGCGTCGGGCTTTGCCTAAAGGCGCGCACCAAAGCGCGAATTTAATTCTTAATGGGTCAAGGGCACAAAGAGCGGAAAGCGCACCTAAGAGTAAGCATTCAGCAGTCAGCGGTCAGCCGTCAGCGGTCAGCTATTTTCTTCAAAAGCTGAACGCGCACGGGTGGGCATAGCGCATAGGCTGATACGCGACACGCTGATAGCTGATAGCTGATTGTTAGGAGGATCCCATTCTATAGGCTTTCTTTCTGTCGGCTTTTTTCTGTGCCCTGCCTTGATGAAGTGCGAGTGGCGCGCGGTTCTGTGTGCGAAACCTACGTCCGCACCGCTGTTTTCCCTGTGCTTTCCCCCAAGACATCGCTGCATCCGTAAAGCGATGCTTGATTGATATGGATGTTGGGGAGTGCTAAATCTGTGACTAATTACCAGACGACTAATAATTATACATCTTATTTGATTAAGAAAAAACATAGATAGACAGTTTTAGCTCAGGTCCTAATAACTTTTAAATTAATAAGTTTTAAGTTATATTAAGAAATAACCTTTAAAATCATATTTTTTTAACAAAATTACTCAGCACTACCAGTAACAGGGGAATAACCATGACCCGAAACACTTTAGATGAACGGAGATCTCAGCTAAATGGCTCTGGCACTATCACTCAGCCAGATCACCAACAGAAATCTCAGCTGAATGGCTCTGGCACTACTATCACTCAGCCAGATCAACAACCATTACACCAAGCTAATCACCAACAGGAGGATTCAGCCTCATCATTACCCAGCTCCGGGACTAGTGAATCCCAAAGCCCCTTGTCATCAGGAGCAGGTACTTTAGTGATGGCCATGGGTATAGGCATTATGCTGACCTTCCTAGGAATGCGATTGATCGGGACAGCTCCAAAGGTTCAAAAAACCGATTCCCCTGTTGAAACTGCTGAAACCCCTGCAGCTGTCCCTTCTGCTGAAACCCCTGCGGCTGTCCCCTCTGCTGTACCTGCTCAAACTGTTACGGTGGCAGACGTAAAAACCACCACAGTTAACCGTACTCTAGAAGCTATTGGTAGTGTTGCTGCTTTTGAGGAGATTAGGGTCAAATCCCAAGCAACGGGTTTACAGATTAAACAGGTACTGGTTAGAGAAGGGGAATTTGTCAAGGCAGGACAAGTAATGGTCAGGCTAGATAATGCTGTGCTTCAGGCACAGTTAGCTCAAGCTCAGGCAACAGTTGCCCAAGCTGAAGCCCGTTTAGCAGAACTCAAAGCAGGGACACGCTCAGAAGAAAAAGCCCAAGCTAGAGCTCGTCTCGACCAAGCCCAAGCTCGTCTAAGACAGGCTCAAGCCAGTATTCCTAGACAGATTGACCAAGCTAAAGCCCAAGTGGCATCTGCTGAAGCACAGTTGAGTCTTGCTAAACGTCGCTTCGAGAGCCAGAAAAAATTGATTGCCGAAGGAGCCATTTCCCAAGACCGCTATAATGAGGTGGAAAGTCAATATTTCAGTGCTCAAGCGAATTTATCTGAAGCCCAACAACGCCTTGAGCAAGCACGAAACACCAACTCCCCAGAAATTGCCCAGTTAGAAGCCGCTGTAGTAGAAGCGCAACAGCAGCTCCAGCAAAGATTAGCTGGTTACCGTCCAGAAGTAATTGCTCAAGCCGAAGCTCAACTGGCTAGAGAAAAGGCACAAGTCCAGTTAGTGATGGCGCGACTGAACGATACCCAAGTGGTGGCACCAGTCAGTGGCAAAGTAGCCACTAGAAATGCCCGTGTCGGTGATATTACCTCTTCCTCAGAAACACTCTTTACCATTATCGAAAAGGCGCGTTTGGAACTGTTATTAAGGGTACCCGAAACCCAACTGTCCCAAATCCAGATTGGACAACCAGTAGAAATATCCTCTAGAGGAGATAGCAGCCTAAAGCTTTCTGGAACAGTACGAGAAATCGACCCGATAGTTGATCAGCAGTCTCGTCAAGCTCTGGTGAAAGTAGATTTACCCAATTCCGGTAGCTTGCTACCAGGGATGTTTTTACGAGGCTCCATCACCATCTCATCAACTACTGGTTTAACCATACCATCCAAAGCAGTATTGCCCCAAGCCGACACTAGCACCATCGTTTACCGACTCGAAGCAAATAACACTGTTAAAGCACAGCCAGTGGTCATGGGAGAACTGCTCCCTAGTGGGCAAGTGGAAATCAATAGTGGTTTATCCCCAAGCGATCGCATTGTACTCAAAGGTGCTGCTTTCCTCAAAGACGGCGATCCCGTCCAAGTCTTAGACACTCAATAAAAGCCTTGAAAGTTAACAAGTTACAGGTTCATTAAGGGTTGAAAGGAACGCAGGTTACAGGTTCGATGTTGATTAACCGTTGAAAGTGACGCGGTTACAAGTTGCATCTTGAGCCAATAACCTTGGCCTATTGGCCACGCGATCGCGTTCAACCAACTAACCTTGGCCTATTGGCCACGCAATCGCGTTCAACCAACTAACCTTGGCCTATTGGCCACGCAATCGCGTTCAACCAAATAACCTTGGCCTATTGGCCACGCAATCGCGTTCAAGCAACTAACCTTCAACCTTCAACCAATTAACCTTCAACCTTCAACCAATTAACCTTCAACCTTCAACCAATTAACCTTCAACCTTCAACCAATTAACCTTCAACCTTCAACCGATTAACCTTCAACTATTTATCAGATGTCCTTCCACGTCTCCTCTTGGTCAATTAAAAATCCGGTTGCTACTCTGGTCATGTTTCTGGTTTTAGGAATAGTCGGTCTATTCTCCTTTAACCAGTTGGGAATTGATCGGCTTCCTAATATTGATCTTCCAGCGGTTATGGTTACTGTTACCCAGCCAGGGGCAGGACCTGCAGAACTGGAATTCCAGGTAACGAAAAAAGTTGAAGATGCTGTTGCTAGCCTTGGAGACATTGACCAAATCCGCTCCACCGTTACTGATGGCAGCTCCAGCACCGTTATCAATTTTGTCCTGGGAACTGATAGCAATCAAGCAACGAATGATGTACGCAATGCAGTAGCTCAAATTCGTCAAAGTTTGCCCCTAGATATTAACGAACCGATTGTCAGACGGTTAGAATTTGCTGGGGGTTCAGTGATGACCTATGCGGTAGCTTCTGACAAACGCTCAGTGGAGGAGTTGAGTGATCTAGTTGACCGGAAAATTAGCCGTGATCTAGTTAATGTACCGGGAGTTGCCCAAATTAATCGACTCGGAGGAGTTGATCGGGAAATTCGAGTTGACCTTGACCCCGCTAGATTACAAGCCTTTGGTATCACTGCTACCCAAGTTAATGACCAAATTCGGAGCTTTAATGTCAACTTACCCGGTGGTCGCGGTAACATCGGCGGCGCTGAACAGAATGTCCGGACTCTGGGAAGTGCTAAGACAGTCGAAGAGTTGAAAAACTACCGTATTGTACTCCCAGATGGCGCAAATGTTACCCTTTCCAGTTTGGGAGAGGTGACCGACGGCTTTGGTGATCTTAGGACAGCTGCCTATCTCAATGGGAAGTCAGTGGTAGCTTTTTCTGTACTGCGCAGCACTGGTAGCACTTTAGTCTCGGTGGAAGAAGGGGTTCGCAAGGCTGTTAAACAACTAAAAACTACCCTGCCAGAGGATATCGAACTGCCCTTGATCTTCACCCGTGCTGATTCAATCCGTGATTCCTACCAAGCAACCATCGATTCCCTGGTTATCGGTTCACTACTCACCGTACTCACCGTGGGGATATTTCTGAGAAATTGGCGGGTAACTCTAATTACAGCAATAGCGCTACCTTTATCAATTATTCCCACATTTTTGGTCATAAAAGCCCTAAACTATACCCTCAACAATATGAGCCTACTGGGTTTAGCCCTAGCAGTGGGCAACTTGGTCGATGATGCCATTTGCATGATTGAAAATATCGACCAGCACTTGGATATGGGTAAGAAACCCATTAGAGCAGCTTGGGATGGGGCCAGAGAAATTGGTTTAGCTGTAGTAGCCACCACCGCTACAATAGTTGCGGTATTTCTTCCTGTAGCCTTCATGGGGGGTATACCTGGTCAATTCTTCCAACCTTTTGGAGTAACCGTTGCGGTATCTACTATGTTTTCCACCCTGGTAGCTACAACAATGACACCGATGCTGAGTGCTTATTTGCTCAAGCCAAAATCAAAAGGATTGAAGGTTAACAAGTTTAAGGTTGACAAGTTTAAGGTTGAAAGTTGGCCCAATAACCATCAACCCAATAACCATCAACCCAATAACCATCAACCCAATAACCATCAACCCAATAACCATCAACCCAATAACCATCAACCCAATAACCTTCAACCCGCTAACCATCAACCCAATAACCATCAACCCAATAACCATCAACCCAATAACCTTCAACCTACAACCGAACAACCTGCAACCGATCAGAGGCGACCTATACAACCTTATCGAAGTCTATTAACCTGGGCGTTGAAGCACCGGATTACCACGATGTTGATAGCTGTAGCGTTTTTCATCGGTAGCTTGCAGCTTGTACAGTTTATTCCCAAGGGTTTGTTTAATGATGGGGATACTGGCATTAGTACGATATTGATTGATCTGCCACCGGGGTCTCAACTCAATGAAACCATAGACGTCGTTCAAGAAACTAATCGGTTGTTGCAGTCAAACCCAGCTGTGGAAAATGTTTTGGCCAGCGCTGGAGATGATGGTATAAATTCTGGTACTGTATACGCCAAACTCTTACCCAAAGAGGAACGGGAAATCTCTCAAAAAGAATTTAACCAGCAAATGCGTCAGGCTTTTCAGAACATAGCTGGTGCTAGGATTCGTTTCCGTAGTCAAGGGGGTGGAGGCTCTAGCCAGGATTTATCAATTATTCTCAAGAGTGAGAATGGTGAACTGCTTGCCCAAACTGCCCAAGCCCTAGAAAAACAGATGCGTCAAATTCCTGGTTTAGTGGAAGTTACCTCTAGTGAAAGTCTAG
This sequence comes from Moorena producens PAL-8-15-08-1, assembly GCF_001767235.1. Classification (GTDB taxonomy): domain Bacteria; phylum Cyanobacteriota; class Cyanobacteriia; order Cyanobacteriales; family Coleofasciculaceae; genus Moorena; species Moorena producens_A. Next base: position 5,478,374 of record NZ_CP017599.1, on the reverse strand, counting down.
TTAAACCAGAAATTGTGATTGTACCTAACCCTGCCCGTGCTGCAGATTTAGGAGTGTCTGTTCAAGCGATCGCACGCACGGCCTCTTTAGCGTTAATTGGAGACCTTGAGTCAAATCTGGCTAAATTTGATTTATCTGACCGACAAATTCCGATTCGTGTCCAACTCGACCCAGAATCGAGGAATGACATCGAAACCCTCAAAAATCTGCGGGTTCCCAGTCGAAATGGTACCTTAGTACCAATCACTGCCGTAGCTGATATCCGTTTAGGGAGTGGACCTGCTGAGATTAAGCGCTTTAATCGTGCTCGTCAGGTGTCTTTGGGAGGCAACTTGCAAGGGATTTCTCTAGGAGATGCGATCGCAAAAGTTAAATCCCTACCTGCCATGAATCCCCTACCCCCTGGAGTTTCCGAGGAACCAGCTGGGGATGCCAAGATTCAGCAAGACATATTCAGTCGATTTTTCAGTGCCTTAGGGCTAGCAGTGCTCTCGATTTATGCCATTCTAGTACTGTTGTACAACAGTTTTCTCTATCCCTTTGGGATTTTGGTCGCTTTACCCCTATCCATCGGTGGTGCCTTAATGGGACTGTTGGTCGCCCAGAAGGAATTGGGACTATATGCCCTAATCGGAATAGTGTTACTGATGGGATTGGTGACCAAAAATGCCATTCTGTTGGTAGACTTTGCCTTAGCCAATCAGAAAGAAGGGACATCCCAGTTTAAAGCAGTGATTCAAGCTGGAGTCAGTCGCTTGCGACCGATTTTGATGACTTCTGTCTCCACCATTGCTGGCATGATTCCCATTGCCTTGGAATGGGGAGCAGCCGGTGAAGTTCGTAGTCCGATGGCTATTGCCGTGATTGGAGGATTTACCACTTCTACTCTGCTAACCTTGGTGGTGGTGCCAGTATTATTTACCTATGTCGATAACTTAGTTCGTTGGACAAGAAAGACCCTATTTGGAAGTAAAACTCAATATTCCCAAGACCTCGTAGAGGTTGATGTAGAGCCTGAGCAGTATTTGAGCAATGGTACTTCTGTGGCTGCTAGTAATGGCAAGTTCTAGTATCTCGACTAATGTCTAGGTAAGCTATCAGCTATCAGCTATCAGCGGTCAGCTATCAGCCCTTGGCTGATAGCTGACCGCTGAATCCTTATGTCTAGGCTTAATAACAATTAACTATACAAAGTTTATTGTTGGTATTTAATTATAATGATGCAGATGTCAATTACCTATTGATCCTATTAACCAAAACCAATCAATCCCTCCCCTAATCAACCCATAAGTTACCCATAAGTTAGATCCCTTCCCTGATTACGAGTTTGGTTGCTGTAGTGATAGGGTCGATAGTATTCGCAGCAGTCTGATGATGGTAATATTTGAGCAAGGGGGGTGTTTGAGCAATCGCGAAAATGCCAAGCACGCCAATAAATGAAGTAAACAAGGGAGGCGGATTGTTTTAACCAATTAATATTACTTGTAATATTAAAATTCGGCAATTCACTAAATTATCAACTGAATAATTATGATGTGTAACTACCTTGGTTTATTACTTGATAAGTATTCAGTAAACTTTCCTAAGGGAGCATAATTAATTAGCGATCAACTAAGTTATTAGTGTAGGTTATTGGTGTAGTGGGAGCATCGACTCGTGAAAGCTGTTTGGTGGCATAGTAAATGGTGGTGGCAAATTTTTTCTCTAGTTGGAGAAATTTATTTAGGTATAGCCTTACTCTATCCCGTCCATGTTAAGGCTGAATCTATTATACCAGCCGCAGATGGGACGGGAACTAGTCTGACAATTGAGGGCAATCAGTTAACGATTGACGGGGGTACAGTTTCCGGAGATAGAGCCAATTTATTCCATAGTTTTGAAAAATTTGGTTTGAATGCAGAACAGACAGTTACGTTTCTTTCTAATCCCCAAATTCGTAATATTTTGGGTCGGGTTATTGGGGGTGAAGCGTCAATTGTTGACGGGTTAATTCGAGTAGTTGGAGGTAACTCAAATTTATTTTTGATGAATCCAGCGGGATGGATGTTTGGTGCTAATGCTCGGTTGAATATCCCAGGTGATTTAACCGTAACAACAGCGAATCGGATTGGGTTTGGTGAAGACAATTGGTTTACTAGCTTTGGGTCAAATGACTATCAAACTTTAATCGGTAATCCCAAGACGTTGGCCTTTGACTCGAATCAACCAGGGAGTATTATTAATGCTGGAAATCTGGAAGTACTAGAGGGAAATAATTTAACCTTAATCGGCGGTAGTGTGATTAGTACTGGAAACGTAAGTGCTGCCAACGGAACGGTTACTCTGGCTGCTGTAGATGGTGGTAATTTAGTTAGGATTAGCCAACCAGGACACCTATTAAGTATAGAAATTGAATTACCAACGGATGCTGATGGAGAGCAGCTACCGTTTACACCTCAGGATTTACCAACCTTGTTGACCGGGGGAGTTGAAGGGTTACAGACACCGATTGTGGTGAAGCCAGATGGTAACGTAGAGTTCGCGGATTCTGGTTTACCCATTGAGATGGGTGATGTGGTGGCTCGGGAGGTAAAGGCTCAGACTGCTACACTCTCAGCTACTAATAATCTGACCTTAGTCGAAAGCCAGCTCTCTACTACTGGGGATTTGAATCTGTTGGCTGGCAATACCGTGCGATCGCATGATAGTCTAGCGCGCCCCTTTATTGCAGAAGCCCTCGGCAATTTATCCATCCAGGGGAATCAAGCCATAGAGATTTCAACCTTCAATCATCAGGCTAGTGGTTTCTTCTCTGGTGGAAACATGGTATTGCGTTCCGCTAATCCAGTACAAGGCAGCAGTTATTATAACACAGGGGCTAGTTTTCGGATCGAGCAGTTAGATGGCAGTCCAGGAAATTGGATTAGTCCTGATGATTCCATCATTTTCGCAAATGGTGATGTCAGTATAGGAAACTACCAAGGCGCTTCCCTACATATTTTGGCAGGGGGTAGTGTTACCTTAGGCGAAATTGTGATTAATCCTAGTGATGACCGTAACCCTAGGATTAGTCCAACTAATTCCGATCCTTTTGTTGCTAATCTCGCCAATGTCACTCTATCTGACCAAAGCAATGTAGTGATTGATAGTGCTAATCAGGCCACCTTAGATATTAGAGCTGGGATTGATTGGACACAACTAGGAGGAATTCCAGGAAACAATTCAGGTAATCTTGTTCCTGATTTTAGTAATACTGTTAGCAGTAATGCCACCAGTGCCGATATCAAACTTAGGGATATTACCGTCGATCGGGATGGCTTGGTCTTGTTAACCAATCAGTATTTACCTAATACTGCATTACCCAGTGGAGCCATTCAAGTAGACACCATTAAGACCCGTGGTCTAAGTAATAGTAATAATAACAATACTAATACTAATTCCCAACAAATCCTGATTGACTCTCGCAGCACTATCAAAGTAACTTCGAATAATCGCTTAGATGCTTCCAGCCATAATACTGGTAGTGGAGGGGATATTACCCTAATTGCTGATGGCAATAGTCAATTATCCACAACTCAAGCTACTATTCAAATTCCTAGTATCGATTCATTGGGTGGGGAGAGTGCTGGCAATGTTACTTTAATTAGCAGAGGTGGTGATATTGAAATCAATAGTGGAGGTAGCGGTATCAATGCTGATTCCGAATCGGGCAATGGAGGAGCGATCGCAATCACAGCTACCAATGGTAATGTTACTATCAAAAATCCCATTAACAGCCCCAGCACTCTAGTCATTGATACCGATGGTCAGGTCAGTCTCGGCAACCCGGACCAACCATCACAAGTCAGTAACATTAAAGATGTTTTGATTACCGCTGGCGGGATTGACTTGATTTCCCAGCTGATTACTGAGACAATCACTATTCAACCAAAAGAGCTTAATGCTACCATTGGGATAGGGAAAGACGCTGGTAGCACCTTCGAAATCACCACAGGGGATTTGCTCAATAATCTCGATCTAGGAACCTCCGGTACCTTAACCATTGGAAATCCTGAATTAACCGGTGATGTAAGAATCCGCAACTTTGACCTGAGTCAGGAAAACCTCAATGTTATCGTTAGAGGGCGGGATATTCACTTTGTTAGCAGTGACAGCAATCCTGTTGTCCAACTCGCCAATAATCAGACAGTTCAATTTATCTCTGCTGGTACCATCTTTGATAGTTCAGGCACTGAAGTAAAAATTGATGGGCCACAAGGCGCAGTGCTATTCGATGCTGAAAATGGATTTAGCTACGCTGATGCTAATGGTATAGATGTTCAAGCTCAGAATGTTGCTGCTATTACCCGCAACCGTGGCGATATTATCCTTAACCTCCAACATCCCAATGCTGTGATTACTACCGTGGCTGGTGTGGATGGGATTAGCGCTGCTAATAATGGCAACATTAGTCTCGGACAAGATATACCTGGTACTATCACCATTGATCAACTCATCCGTGCTCAGGGTAATGGGAGTATCTCAATTGGGGAATTCAACACTAATCAAATCAATCTCAACAGCAGTGTGACATCTGACAGTGGTAACATTAGCTTCCTCAAACCCCTTAATCTTGATAACACTAGCGCTAATATTAGTCCTAACATCATTAGCACTAGCGGTAACATTACCTTTGATGATACCGTTGACGGTAGTCAAGACCTGAGCGTTAATGCTGGCACTGGCACCATTCAGTTTAATGATGCAGTGGGAGGCACCATTCCCCTAGGGGATATTACCCTAACTGCTGATGACATTAACTTTAACGAAATAGTCCAAGGGAATGCCACCATTACATTACAACCGTTCAGCTCTGATCAAGCGATCGCAATTGGTGGCAGTGATACCAACAATCCAGATATATTAGCACTAACTGCGGAAGAAATCAACCTCCTTCAGGATGGCTTTACTGCTATCACTATCGGTAATCCTAACAGTAGCGCTAACATTACCATTGCTGAGACTGGGGTCACTTTCCAAGACCCAGTAACCATTCAAGCCCCAGCCGGGTCAGGTGCCATCATCGGCAAGGGCACCATTCAAGGCATAGACGATGCTTCCATTACTCTAGAGGCCAATCAAAGCATTGCAGTTGGGAACATTATTACCAATGGCTCCGATATCAACCTTACTGCTAGGAATGGAGAGGTATTCACAGACAACCTCAACACTTCTGGTATCAGTGGTGGTGATCTGGTTATCGATGCTTTCACTACCATCAAGACTGGGGTAATTAATACTACCGGTAGTCTTGAGGATGGGGGAAATGTGACTATCGACCCGATTGGAGATGTGGAAGTCAGGGCGATTAATGCTCAAGGGGGAGAAAACGGTAGTGGTGGTAATGTCGATATTACCGCTGGTCGATTTTTCCGAGCTACTGATGCTTTTAGCGGACGCAATCAGACCACAGCTAGTATTTCCACTAGGGGCGGAGTGGCAGGAGGCTCAGTCATCATCCGACATAATGGCGGAGCTAGTTCCATACCCTTTACCGTAGGGGATGCTACCGTCAATGGTACCGCTGCAGCCATTACCACTGGCATCGACAATTCGATTTTGCCAACGCAACGGTTTCTGGAGTCCTATACTCAGGGGGATTTTCCCAGGCAGATCCAACTGATTACTGAATCATTTCCTAATACAGTAACCAATAGTGAGCCAGAGTTACCTGAGTTACCACAGGACATCCTCCCACCAGTGATGATAGAAGAAACTCAAGCATTGTCCAAAGAAATGCTAGTCTATCAACTAGAGGATTATTTTACCACTCAAGTCACCAGTCAAGTCACCGGTCAAGTCACCGGTCAAGGGTCGTCATCTGTTACAGAAGCAGATAGACAAGCAGAGCAGACTCAGATTAAAACAGCAAAAGACATTCAAACAGAACTCAAGGAAATTGAACAGGTTACCGATGCTAGACCGGCACTAATCTATGTCTTTTTTCGGAATTCTGGAAATTTACCAGGACGAGACGTTGTCTTGAAAACCGAATTCCTCAACATTAATCCTAATGTAATTGTAGAGCCCAAGCCTAATGCTCCGTTGGAACTAGTATTGGTAACTAGCCAAGGCAAAATGATCTACAAACGGGTTCCTAATACCAGCCGGGAGCAAGTGTTAGCCTTAGCTGAAGAATTCCGGGATAGTGTAGCATCTCCCAGAGCAGGGGTGTTTCGACCACAAGACTTAGCTAAATCTAAACAACTCTATCAATTATTGATTAAACCCCTCCAGAAGACATTAGATGAACAAAACATCAATAACTTGGTGTTTGTGATGGATAAAAGCTTGCAGTCTCTCCCCTTAGCAGCACTCCATGATGGCGAAAGCTTTATTGTGGAAAAATACAGTGTTGGTTTAGTGCCTAGTTTGAGCTTGACCGATACCAACTATACCGATGTCAGAAAAGCCCCAGTGCTGGCAATGGGTACAGAAAAATTTGACCACCATCGAGACCTACCCTATGTGCCCAAACTAATTCAGCATTTAGTTAATACCTGGTCAGCTAAAGCCCTAGAAAACGAAAACTTTACCTTAGCTAATCTCCAGGATGAAATTAATCAGAAATCTTTTAATATCCTTCATTTAGGAACCCATGGTAAATTTCGGTCTAATGCTAATGATTCCTACATTCAGTTCGGAAACAAACGATTAGGATTAGGAAAATTTGAAACCCTGGGATTAGAGCAACCACCGGTAAACTTATTGGTTTTAAGTGCTTGTGATACAGCCCTTGGCAATGAACAGTATGAATTAGGATTTGCTGGATTTGCCTATCAAGCCAAAGTGCAATCGGTCTTAGCTAGTTTGTTAGCAGTGCCTCAAAATGGAACCTTTAAACTCCTGAAATCTTTTTATGACCATTTAAAACTCGTTCCTAGAAAAGCAGAAGCTTTAAGACTAGCTCAAGTCGAGATGCTTCAGGATAAAAGTAATAAGAAGTTATCTCATCCTTACTATTGGGCATGGTTTACTATTGTGGGAAATCCTTGGTAGTTTTAGAAGGGAACAGGGAACAGGGAACAGGGAACAGGGAACAGGCAAGAGGCAAGAGGCAAGAGGCAAGAGGCAAGAGGCAAGAGGCAAAAGGGAAAAAATCCTGTGTACCTCATAGCTGTGAGAAACGCTATAAACCCAGCGTTCGCTTTTAGCGTGGCCTACGGCCAATCGCGTTCGCGCAGCGGAGGCCGTAGGCCAAGGTCAATCGCATTATATGATGTTGGGATAATTACCCTGTCTTGATGCAGTCGCTCATGGGGGAAACCCCCAAGACCGCGCTGCATCGCTTAATAAAAATCTCCCCCATCTCCCTACTCCCTACTCCCTACTCCCTACTCCCTACTCCCTACTCCCTACTCCCTACTCCCTACTCCCTACTCCCTACTCCCTACTCCCTACAGCTGAGGTAGCAGTTAAGGCACCTACAGCTAATAGACCTAATAGAGTGGTTGGTTCAGGAACGGTAGCTGGGGCTCCGTCATAAAACACGGTAATGTCAAACATCACATTTTGTTCAGCTTCTCGAAACGCAAGAACTGCCTCACCAGGAGCAACACTTCCTGAAGTTAGCAACAGTTTTTTATTATCATTAGAGAAGATAAGTTCGCTGAAAATATCAGAAATACTTTCCTTACTCCAGGCTGCATCTTCCTCGGCAGAAATTGTGTAGAGGATACTGGTTAAAGTCTTGTCGATGTTATTTCCAATTACCACTCTACGCCCTATATCTGTGGTAATGGAATCCCCAGTTTCACAAAAAGGAGGACAAAGTTGGGCAGCAGGCTCTTCACCAACGGGGGGCTTAACCACTACATTTTTAACTAGTGTAACTGCCTGGGCCACACTAGGCATGACCACAGTCATCAATGCTGCTGATGCTGTAGCCATAGCTAATTTTTGAGCCATCCCTTTGGTAACCGCTAATGATGATGATAATTGAGTCATCTCAATCCCTGATTAATTTACCTAAGTTATATTACTCAACAATCTGGACATTGTTTATAAATATTTGATAAACTTATCATGAAGGTTATCACAAAGATTGTGAAGGCTTTTAAGAATTGAGCTTGTAAGAATTCGGCGTTGCTGATTATGGGTATGGCGCACGCCCCCCTAGCCCCCCAATTCTGGGGGGAACAAAACTCTCAAAATACCCCAGAATTGGGGCACCAACGGGGGCTTTAATAAAACTACTAGATGATCGCGCATTCATTCCTTAATTCAGTAACGCCAATAATTCAGCTCAGAAGCGATCGCATTTATCTCGCCCCTGTTCCCTACTCCCTACTCCCTACTCCCTACTCCCTACTCCCTACTCCCTACTCCCTACTCATGGATACAAACGCCGCTGAATTACAGGAAAAAATTCGTCAACAATTTGATTTTGGCCCCTATCCCAGAATTCCCATCGACCGCTCCCCAAAAAAGCAGCTAAGCTTACTTTATTTTCATAATTTAGTCACCCCCTATTATTTAAGAAATCACCAAGTCATTAATTCAGACCAGAAAGTTATATTAGATGCTGGCTGTGGCACGGGATACGGCACATTAACCTTAGCAGAAGCAAATCCCGGAGCCAAAATTATTGGGATTGATATCTCGGAGCAGTCTCTGGATTTAGCCCGTAAACGCTTAAGCCATTATGGGTTTGACGATGCAGAATTTCATCAGCTCTCCCTTTATGATTTACCTAGCGCTGGTTGGGAATTTGATTATATTAATTGCGACGAGCTACTTTATTTATTTCCTGATCCAGCTGTTGCCCTAAAAGCCATGAAAGCGGTTTTGAAGCCTCAGGGAATTATTCGCAGCAATCTACACAGTAAGCATCAACGTCACCTGTATTTTCGCGCCCAAGAAGTCTTCCATGTGATGGGATTATTTGATGATAATCCCGAAGATATGGAGATTGACATTGCGTTAAATACCATGAAAGCCTTAAAAAATAATGTTGAACTAAAAGCTCAAACATGGAATCATAAATATGAGGGAGAAGACGGAAAAGAGAGAGTGTTAATGAACTATCTTTTCCAAGGGGATAAAGGCTACACCATTCCTGATTTATTCGCTGGCTTAAGAGCCGCTAATCTAGAATTTATCAGTATGGTCCATTGGCGACAATGGGATTTAATGAGTCTATTCAAGGAACCAGACAATTTGCCAGTGTTTCTAGCTATGAGCTTGCCAGATATTTCTGTGGAAGACCGACTGCATTTGTTTGAGCTATTACATCCTGTTCATCGGCTCCTGGATTTCTGGTGTGGACACCCCGAGCAAGGCCAATCGTTTACTCCCATTTCCGAGTGGACACTGTCCGATTGGCAGAAGGCTAAGGTACATCTCCATCCTCAGCTGAACATACTAGACGTGAAACAAGACATGCTCAAAGCCATCACTGAATTACAGCCTTTTGAAATCAGTAGGTATCTGCCAGTGAGTGGAGTGCAATCTCTGGTAGACAGTGCCGTTGCTTCTTGTTTATTACCCCTATTCGATTCCCCTCAGTCGATGCCATCTTTAGTAGAGCGATGGCAGAGATTGCGCCCAGTAGATCCGGTAACACTGGAGTCAATATCTGATCAGAAGGCGTTTGATACGGTGAAAGAGGCATTGATGGGATTGGAGAATTATGGATACGTGTTGGTTGAAGGTTAGCTATCAGCTATCAGCGGTCAGCTATCAGTTGAAGGTTGAAGGTTATTTGGTTGTAGGTTGTAGGTTGTAGGTTAGTAGGTTGAAGGTTAGTTGGTTGTTCGCGTAGCGTGGCCAAAGGCCAAGGTTGAATTATGGGGTTGCTGAATCTTCCCATCAATAGGAGCTTGTAGGGTGGGCAATTTCACCATTATGCTCTGGAGTAGTTCATGATCACTGTATTTAACCACCATTACCGGTTGATGTCAGGTTTGCGATCGCGTTCCCACGAAGGTTTGCGTACGCCCCTGAATCTTCCCATCAATAGGAGCTTGTAGGGTGGGCAATTTCACGATTATGCTCTCGAGTAGTTCATGATCACTGTATTTAACCACCATTACCGGTTGATGTCAGGTTTGCGTTCACGTTCCCACGAAGGTTTGCGTACGCGCCTGAATCTTCCCATCAATAGGAGCTTGTAGGGTGGGCAATTTCACGATTATGCTCTCGAGTAGTTCATGATCACTGTATTTGCCAACCATTACCGGTTGATGTCAGGTTTGCGTTCACGTTCCCACGACGGTTTGCGTACGCGCCTGAATCTTCCCATCAATAGGAGCTTGTAGGGTGGGCAATTTCACGATTATGCTCTCGAGTAGTTCATGATCACTGTATTTAACCACCATTACCGGTTGATGTCAGATATGCCTACCCATTGCCATCGCCATCCTGATTCAAACCTCTCTGATTCATCCCTTGCTGGTGGGCAGTGCTTACTGAGACTATGGCTTGCTGATTTGATCTTGCTGATGCACTGCCCACCCTACATCTACTCCCGATTCCCGATTCCCGATTCCCGATTCCCGATTCCCGATTCCCGATTCCCGATTACCTACTCCAAAAGTCCCACATCAATACCTAGTTCCTGAAGTTGTTCCGGACTAAGAGCCTTCAATTGGGCTACCAACTGTTGCCGCTTTTGTTGCTCCTGCTGGACTTGAGCCTCCGCATACGCTGCCCGATCCTCAGCGTAGGCTGCGCGCTCCTTGCCAGTCAGTAGTAAATTTCCCTCTCGATCCCACCATCGCAACCAAGGTTGTTCCGCTAGACCGAGATACGTACCTTGCCACACCCCTAGTTCTACATTCATTCGATTAATGGGATAGTGGTTGCGCTCGTTGGGACTCAGGCGCTCATAGGTGCCATCTTCCCAGTGGTACACTTCCAACTCCCCGGTATTGATCATAAAGATGCCGTAGTAGGGAATCCGAATAATTTTCTCGTATACCCAGAATTTCCCTGGTTTTTGAACAGTGCCATCTACGGCTTGCAACGGTGTCCGATCCCGTTCTTCCGCACCTGTACCCGATGCAAACTCTAGGACAATCAGAGGTGTGATATATTCTCGCCACAGCACATAAGAGCGTCTAATCTGGCCATCCAGTCGGGTGGGCACGTCAGGCACATAAAACCAATCTGGGGCTTCTGCACCTTTTTCCGGGGGGTTAGTCTCCCGCCAGTAAATCCCACAATCTTGACCGATGGCATAGCGATTGTCTGGGTGAAGCTCTTGCAAGACCGGCTCGATGGAGTCAGTCAGAAGAATGCTTTGGGGATGTTCTTGAAAGTTCTTCACAAAGGTTCCATCAGATTCCGGCAATTGGGTATGGTCTGGAAACGGGCGGAGTTGTTCGTCGATGGTGGTGTTGGACTGAACCATAGAGCTTGTAGGGTGGGCAAAAACACTTTGCTGCTCTGGAGTAGTTCTAGATCATAGCATTTTGCCCACCATTACCGGTTGATGTGGGGTTTGCGTTCGCGTTCGCGTAGCGTCGGCTTTGCCGAAACGCTTCATCGCAAAGTCAGCTTGTAGGGTGGGCAAAAACACTTTGCTGCTCTGGAGTAGTTCTAGATCATAGCATTTTGCCCACCATTACCGGTTGATGTGGGGTTTGCGATCGCGTTCGCGCAGCGTCGGCTTTGCCGAAAGTCAGCTTGTAGGGTGGGCAAAAACACTTTGGTGCTCTGGAGTAGTTCATGATCACAGAATTTTCCCCACCACTGCCCACAAGTTCCTTACTAGAGCCATCCTGATTCAAACCTTGCTGATTTATCCGTTGCTGGTGGGCAGTGCTTACAATGACTATGGCTTGCTGATATGATCTTGCTGATGCACTGCCGACCCTACATCTGTGGTTGATTTGAGATTTGCGATCGCATGGAATGAGCAGCTTGTAGGGTGGGCAATTTCACTTTGGTGGTTTGCAGTAGTCTAGATCCTTGACCTTTGGTCACGCTTTAGGCAAAGCCCGACGCTTCGCGAACGCGAAGGAAATTTTGCCCACCACTGCCCACAAGTTCCTTACTAGAGCCATCCTAATTCAAACCTTACCGATTCATCCCTTGCTGGTGGGCAGTGCTTACAATGACTATGGCTTGCTGATATGATCTTGCTGATGCACTGCCCACCCTACATCTAGATCTGATTTATCCGTTGCTGGTGGGCAGTGCTTACAATGACTATGGCTTGCTGAGATGATCTTGCTGATGCACTGCCCACCCTACATCTGTGGTTGATTTGAGATTTGCGATCGCATGGAGTGAGCAGCTTGTAGGGTGGGCAATTTCACTTTGGTGCTCTGGAGTAGTCCTAGATCATAGCATTTTGCCCACCACTGCCCACAAGTTCCTTACTAGAGCCATCCTAATTCAAAGCTCGCTGATTTATCCGTTGCTGGTGGGCAGTGCTTACAATGACTATGGCTTGCTGAGATGATCTTGCTGATGCACTGCCCACCCTACATCTGTGGTTGATTTGAGATTTGCGATCGCATGGAGTGAGCAGCTTGTAGGGTGGGCAATTTCACTTTGGTGCTCTGGAGTAGTCTAGATCATTGACCTTTGGTCACGCTTTAGGCAAAGCCCGACGCTTCGCGAACGCGAAGGAAATTTTGCCCACCACTGCCCACAAGTTCCTTACTAGAGCCATCCTAATTCAAAGCTCACTGATTTATTCGTTGCTGGTGGGCAGTGCTTACAATGACTATGGCTTGCTGATATGATCTTGCTGATGCACTGCCCACCCTACATCTAGATCTGATTTATCCGTTGCTGGTGGGCAGTGCTTACAATGACTATGGCTTGCTGATATGATCTTGCTGATGCACTGCCCACCCTACATCTGTGGTTGATTTGAGATTTGCGTACCCATGGAATGAGCAGCTTGTAGGGTGGGCAAAAACACTTTGGTGGTTTGGAGTAGTGCTAGATCATAGCATTTTGCCCACCATTACCGGTTGATGTGGGGTTTGCGATCGCACTGGTGGGCAGTGCTTACAATGACTATGGCTTTGTGAGATTATCTTGCTGATGCACTGCCCACCCTACATCTGTGGTTGATTTGAGATTTGCGTACCCATGGAATGAGCAGCTTGTAGGGTGGGCAAAAACACTTTGGTGGTTTGGAGTAGTGCTAGATCATAGCATTTTGCCCACCATTACCGGTTGATGTGGGGTTTGCGATCGCACTGGTGGGCAGTGCTTACTTTGACTATGGCTTTGTGAGATTATCTTGCTGATGCACTGCCCACCCTACATCTACTCTGGGACTATGGCTTGCTGATCTTATTTCTATGCTCTACTGCCCACCCTACATCTACTTACCGATTCATCTGTTGCTGGTGGGCAGCTGGTGGGCAGTGCTTACAATGACTATGACTTTGTGATCTAATCTGTCTGATGCACTGCCCACCCTACATCTACTCTGGGACTATGGCTTGCTGATCTTATCTCTATGCTCTACTGCCCACCCTACATCTACTTACCGATTCATCTGTTGCTGGTGGGCAGCTGGTGGGCAGTGCTTACTGGGACTATGGCTTGCTGATATTATCTCTATGCTCCACTGCCCACCCTACATCTACTTACCGATTCATCTGTTGCTGGTGGGCAGTGCTTACTTTGACTATGGCTTTGTGAGATTATCTTGCTGATGCACTGCCCACCCTACATCTACTCCCAATTCCCCACACCCCACACCCCACACCCCACACCCCACACCCCACACCCCACACCCGACTCCCGACTCCCTAAAATTTTTTTCCCGCTAGATGATATGAAAATCAAAGCAAGTGGGTAAGTTAAGTCTAGGACAGAACAAATCAGCATCCCGCACCTCTGGAAAGACTTATGAAAACTGATCTAAAAGTTAAACTGCTTCAGCACCTGACCCAGAAGAAGCAAGACGAAGGTTTTACTCTAATTGAACTACTGGTTGTAATCATCATTATTGGAATTCTATCCGCCATTGCTCTGCCTTCTTTCTTGAACCAAGCTAATAAAGCCAAGCAGTCGGAAGCTAAAACCTATGTCGGTTCCATGAATAGATCTCAGCAAGCCTACTACTTGGAAAACGGTAATTTTGTAACTGAAATTGATAATTTTAGTGAGTTAGGTCTTGGCGTTGCCACAGATACTAAGAACTACGTTTACGGTTTAAAGCCAGGAGGTGGCACGAAATCAAGCGTCTCTAACTATGCAGACCCAAGAGAGCAGAAGGACGGTTCTACTGCAATTGATGTTGAATCTTCCCTTAAGTCATATCAAGGTGCAGTAGCCTTAGGTAAGATAGAAAAGACCAGTGAGGCAACCACCTTGGCTGTATTGTGTGAAGCTAGAAAAGCTGTGGGAATTGGAGGTGCAAAGGGTGTGGATGCAGATGTTTCTCTTGATGGCGAAAATCCCACGTGCGGCGACGAAAAGGAATGGAAGCAGTTATAAGGTGGTTGATACTTAATATAAAACCTTGGTGACAACAGTTTTAATCACCCAAAATTAGGTATTTAGTTAGAGTGGGTAGAACCTTCTACCCACTTTGTTTTCTGTAGATACTTAAGTGGACAATTACGTTAATCAGAATTTCAATAGTATTAGAAAATGGGGTGATTTATTTAATTTAAATAGCCAAAAAATATGACTAACTGGCAGCAACAAGCTGAGCAATATCTAATCCAGGGGGACTACAGTAAGGCCGCAACCTTATACGAACAAGCCATTGAAGCGGAACCGGATGTCATCGCCTACTACTGGCATTTAGGATTACTGTTCCTATTGCAGGGTCAAGAAACAGAAGCCCAAACTACTTGGCTGCTGGTGATGGCGGAGGCTGAGTCAGAGCAATTAGAGAGTTGGAGCGAGGAACTGCTCCAGGTGTTGCAAAGGGAAGCTGAACGACGGCAGGGGTTAGGGGATGATGCCGTAGCCTGGGCAATCCGCCAGCATATGCGGGAAATTTGCCCCACGAACCTGACTAATCTCTTGGAAATTATTGCCCTAAGCATTAAGCTAGAAAGCTTTAGGGGTGATGACTTGACCGAGTTGGGGGTGATTTCACTGCTACAAACCCACCCAAGCCCAGAATGTAATCAGCAATTATTAAAAGAGGTTTTGGAGCAGATATTAGACGCCGAACCATTGCATCCAGCCTCCCTAGCATTCACTGAAGCTTGCTTAGCTTACCTGCCCAATCCTGAGGTTTGGTTCTGGCCATTGCTGTCAGCCTCGATGAAAATTGGTCATACCTTAAAGCAACCAACCATCGCTGCTGGTTTTTTGGAATGTTATCGCTGTTTAGATCCTGAGCATATAGAAATCGTACGACATCTCGCTACCTTTTATCAAGATGCTGGTAATTATGACCAGGGCATAGAAACCGCTAAGTTGTGCTATTCCTTATCGGAATCCTTACCAGACCAAATATCTGGAATTCAGCTGGTATTACGGGGGATAATGAATGCCGGAGGCTATTGGCAGGAGGTTTCTGCGGCTTGCCAGACCCTAGAATCACTGCTGGTTTCACTAATTAAGGAACAACCAGCTAACTTGTCTGATGTTGAGACTTTGCGTCTGCTTACCCCATTCTTTTCTCTGGCTCATGTTCACGACAAGCCGAGTCATTTTAGACCAATTTTGAATCAAATTGCTGAGCTGTTCCAAAGGAATATTCGTGGTTATACCGAGGAAAAAGCGGAGTGGTATGTAGAATTTATCAGTGGGGAGCAGGGAGTAGGGAGCAGGGAGCAGGGAGCAGGGAGCAGGGAAGTCGGAAACCTTAATAAGAGGGAAATTGAGGAGGGAGGAAAAACTACTAGACCCTTAAAAGTCGGATACCTGTCAGGTTGTTTAAAACAGCATTCTGTGGGCTGGCTAGCCCGTTGGCTGTTTGAGCATCATGACCGGAAGCGGTTTCAACTTTATGGTTATTTTGTAGACTACAAGCTAGTAAACGATAACCTCCAAAAGTGGTATCTCAATCACGTAGACCATCCTCGAAAATTAGGGATTTATTTTCTAGAAGCAGCTAAAAAGATTTATCAGGATCAACTGGATATTTTAATTGACCTCGATAGCATCACCCTGGATATCACCTGTGCAGTCATGGCCCTGAAACTGGCACCAGTACAAGTCACGTGGCTAGGGTGGGATGCCTCAGGATTACCTGCCATTGATTACGTTATTGCTGACCCCTACGTATTACCGGATTCCGCTCAGCAGTACTATTCCGAGAAAATCTGGCGCTTACCCCAAACCTATATTGCTGTGGATGGGTTTGAAGTAGGTGTACCGAGCTTACGTCGGGACCACCTCGATATTCCCAACGATGCCACCGTTTATCTCAGTAGTCAAAGGGGATACAAGCGGAATCCCGATACCACAAGGCTGCAAATGAAAATTATCAAAGCCGTCCCCCATAGCTACTTTTTGATTAAAGGGGAATCTGACCAAGACTCGATCACACGGTTCTTTAACCAGATTGCGGAAGAAGAAGGAGTAGAGTGCGATCGCCTCCGGTTTCTACCAGAAGTACCTACGGAAGCGGTTCATCGTGCCAACTTAGGCATTGCGGATGTGGTACTGGATACCTATCCCTACAATGGAGCCACCACTACCCTCGAAACCCTGTGGATGGGCATTCCCCTAGTCACCCGAGTGGGAGAACAGTTTGTTGCTCGCAACAGTTACACCATGATGATGAATGCCGGAATCACCGAAGGCATTGCCTGGACAGATGATGAGTATATCGAGTGGGGCATTCGCTTAGGCAAAGACCCAGCCCTCAGACAACAGATTTCCTGGAAACTGCGACAATCTCGACAAACTGCCCCCTTGTGGAATGGTAAGGAATTTACTAGGGAAATGGAAAAGGCTTATGAGGCAATGTGGCGGAGTAGGGAGTAGGGAGTAGGGAGTAGGGAGTAGGGAGTAGGGTGTGGGGTGTGGGGTGTGGGGTGTGTGGGAGATAGAGCTTGTAGGGTGGGCAAAAACAGTTTCGTTCAAATGAGTCTTCTAGATAATATTACTTTGCCCACCCTACTTTAATTGGTATTTTTTTTAAACGCAAGTCCCTTATCTTTCACCCGTGATTTGTCTCCATTTTTGCTGAAACTTTGAACAAAAATGCGACGCATTCCCCCACCTCGTCCAGGTGGGGGTTAAGGAGCAAGTCAATCAATCGTCGTAACCTTGGTTTTCTATATATTGCTTTAGAACCGAAAGGGGGGCTCCTCCACAAGAAACAGCACTAAATCCCCTTTTCCAGAAGACTGGCTTCCAGTAATAGGGAGCCAATTCTTTTGCGTATCTTTTTCTAATCTCTCTACTGGTCACTGTCTTAAGGGTGTTGCAAAGCTTGGAAATTGATACCTTAGGGGCTAAATCAATTAGGAGATGGATATGATCATTTGTCCCCAAGTCCGCCTTGGCATCCTCAAGGATGCAGTTATTTTTCTCGCAGATGCTTTTTGCCAAGTCTAAGATGTCCTCTTCTATGTCCCCAGTAATTACTGGATGGCGGTACTTAGTGACAAACACTATGTGAATCTTGATTAACGAAACAGTGTGAGCGAAAGAGCGAAAGGCGGTTGACATTTTGTGATACTATAGGTTAATATAGTGACATATTAGCAATTCCGTTGAGATTGTGAAAACACCAACTCAGATCATTCGCACCGACAAATGGAGGCTTAACGCAACTAGTGAGCAGCGTCTGCTGTTCACTGAGACGGTTAAAGTCTATCGTCGTGCTTGCAGATACTTGGTTGGTATTATTTACACTCACTGGAGTAAATTCGGGAACTTAACGGCGGATCAGCTGACTCCTGCTGTCGAGAAACTAATGCATCAGACAGCTAAGCGTCCCAGTGTCAAGTATCCTCAGTTCAACAAAGCTTTTTATAAATTTCCCAGCTATTACCGTCGTTCTGCGCTCGCATTTGCGGCGGGTCAAGTTAGTAGTTTTGTGACCCGTTACCGAGAATGGCAAGCAGGCACTAGGAAACTACCTAATGCCAGTCCTCCGAAACTGAATGCTGACACTGGCTGTTACCCAGCTTTATATAAAGGCCAATGCTATAAACTACACCGATTCAATCAAGTCGAAATCAAAGTCTTTAACGGCTCTGACTGGGTCTGGACTACCGTTCAAATTACCGGATTAAGAGAGCGTCATCAGGTGGCAACCAATAAGATGTTGTCACCATCTTTGATATTTAATGAAAGAGCTTGCCATCTGTCAGTTCCGTTTAGTTGCAAGCCAGAAAAACGGAAACCAGAGGCTAATGTAACAGCGGTAGATCTCGGAATTAATACTACTGCAACGATATCGGTTGTAACCCACAGTGGCACTGTAATCCACCGAGATTTCATCCATCCGGGGAGAGACATAGACCGCAGGGACAAGCGACTGAAGTCTGTATCTATGCGTGCATCTAAAACCATGGGGAAGGGTGGCAGACTTCACAAGGGTTTTTGTTCTAAGACCTACCAAAAATGCCAAAGAATCAACAACCAAATCAGTCATGTAGTCTCTAGGCGAATTGTTGAGATTGCTGAAAAGTTTAACTCCGAAGCGATTGTGTTTGAGAACCTTAAGGCATGGAAGCCAAAAGGGGGACGAAAACGGTCTAACCTTCGGCAAAGATTTCACGGATGGCTCAAGGCAAAAATTCGCGATTTTACGCTTGAGAAATGGGCTGAGTTAGGAGGCAAAGTAATAGAGGTTGTTGCAGCATATACCTCAAAGCTTGCCTATGATGGTTCAGGCATTGTTAAACGTGACTCAGGAAATTATGCCCTAGCAACTTTCTCCTCAGGTAAGCAATTCAATGCCGACTTAAACGGTGCTTACAATATCGGCGCTAGAGGTGTGCTTAAACTCGTTCGCAGAAATGACAACGAGGGTCGTTTCAGCAAAAGCTCTGGACGACCGCCTAGAAGCTGGGCTTGTCTGTGTGATTTGTGGGCTGCGGCTAGCCCTAGATTAGCATAGGACACCCCCACCTCGGTTTACCAGGTGGGGGAAGCTTCATGTAGGATTATTTACCTTTATTTCTTCAACCAGTCGATCCGTTTCAATGGTGTGACGGTCAATGTCTTCCCAATGCTCAAAATAGTATGCCATTGCCCCATGAACCTGGGCTAAGGACAGATCATACTTGTGAGCAATTTCTTCTACAGATTGTTTCATATCCAAATACATTTCAGCAATAGCAGCAACAGGCATTCTTGTCCCAGCGATGCGGGGTTTACCATAACAATAGTCAGGGTCTATGGCAATATATTCTGTAGTTATTTGTTGGATAGACATTTGTCTGATTTTTATTAAAAGGTAATCGTATTAATTATAAGCAAGAGGCAATAGGCAAGAGGCAAAAGGCAATAGGCAAGAGGCAAGAGGCAATAGGCAATAGGCAATAGGGAAAACTGATCTGACTCCCCATCTCCCCATCTCCCCACACCCCATACCCTACTCCCTACTCCCTGCTCCCTCAAGAATTTGTTACAAAAATTTTCAAAATATGTTATGATATTGTTTTTTTTATGGTATATTAGAAATGTGGATGGTAAACGTCCGTCAATAACTCACCGTTAAACCCTCCGGGTTATAACGGGAGCTTGCAACAAGCTCGTAGTTGACCAGGCTAAGTCATTTAAGACTACGTTATCTAATTCATGACACCTACAAATACGTGCCAGTTTGTAGCAACTGTCGTACAACTTTAAACAGGTGTAATTGAGTTAAGCCAGTGAGTTGTACCTAACAAGGCTAGATAACATTGCCGAGGCAAACTTTACCCGTTTTACGGAGTGTTCAAAGTAATGAGAATTTTTGTATTAGACAAAAACAAATGCCCTCTAGACCCGTGTCATCCAGCACGAGCTAGAGAACTACTCAAAAAAGGCAGGGCTAAAGTCTTCAAAGCCTATCCATTTACTATCATTTTACGGGATAGAACAGCGCAGAATTCTGTTGTTCATCCACACCGAATCAAAATCGATCCAGGTTCTAAAACGACGGGAATAGCTATCATTCAGGAACAAACTGGACGGGTTACAAACGCCTTAGAACTCAACCATCGAGGGCAACAAATCAAAAACTCTTTGGAATCTAGACGAGCTTTAAGGCGAGGTAGACGAAATCGCAAGACTCGTTACCGCAAGCCTCGATTTCTTAACCGGAAACGTCTAGAAGGTTGGTTGCCTCCATCATTAATGAGTCGTGTTTTCAATATTGAAACTTGGGTCAGACGATTAAGAAAGTTATGTCCAGTAACTGCAATTTCTCAAGAATTAGTTCGCTTCGACACTCAGAAAATTCAAAACCCTGAAGTTTCAGGAGTTGAGTATCAGCATGGTGAGCTGTTCGGGTTTGAGGTAAAAGAATACCTGTTAGCTAAGTGGGGTAGAAATTGTGTTTACTGTGGAGCAGAAAATGTGCCCCTGGAAGTTGAACACATTACCCCTAAATCAAAAGGTGGTAGCAACCGAGTTAGTAATTTGACCCTAGCTTGTCGGTGCTGTAATCAGAAAAAAGGCAATGACCCGATTGAGAAATTTTTAAGAAAAAAACCGGAAATTATCAAAAAGGTATTAGCTAAAGCAAAAACCCCTTTGAAAGATGCAGCAGCGGTCAACGCCACCCGTTGGGAATTATGGAGAAGACTAAAACTGACTGGGCTACCTGTCTCGACAGGGTCTGGTGGCCTGACTAAGTTCAACCGGAAAACTAGAGGTATCGAGAAGACCCATTGGACTGATGCTGCTTGTGTAGGTAAGTCCACTCCTGAAAAATTATTACTAAGCGGAGTGAAGCCACTGACAATTACAGCTAAAGGTCATGGTGTTCGTCAAAGGTGCCGACCAAATAAATACGGTTTTCCAAAGGCTCATGCTCCTGCTGCCAAATTCTTCAGGGGTTTTCAAACAGGAGATATCGTCAAAGCTGATATCAAGAAAGGAAAATATGCCGGACGGTACACAGGTCGAATCGCTATTCGTTATCGCCCAAGTTTTGTACTCCAGACACCTGATAGAAAAATTGATGTGCATCCAAAGTACCTAAAGACAATCTTTAAAGCTGACGGCTATGAATACCAAGTTAATTAATACTGATTCTATGCACGCTCATTTTATTTATCTGCGGGAATTCCCCTGCCGCTAAAACTAACGTTTATAAAGGGAGTCCCCTTCCCGTATTTAAGATGGGAAGAGCCAGCCTACTTAACAGTCTAAAATCTCTAGGCTGGCTCTAGATCGCCCCATCAAAGGAGACAACCCAATTATGACTTACTATCACCGCCTACACCCCTGGGCCATCGTTCGGCTGTTACCAAAAATGCAGCGAGTTGTTGTTGGTCGCTTTCGCAATCGTTCTGATGCGGAAGGGCATTTAAAGGCTCTGAAACGATTAATGCCTGATGCTGAATTTGTGATTGTTTTTGATGTAGGCGATCTTCCTAGGGAAGAAATGTAGAATTAAGAATGTAGAATGTAGAATTAAGAATGGATAATTAAGAATTAAGAATTAAGAATGTAGAATTAAGAATTAAGAATTGATAATTGATAATTAAGAGGTTGTCTGAGAAGTCTCATTTGCTACATCTAAGCCCCCGTTAGTCCCCCAAGTTTGGGGGACTTATACCAGCCAATTGATTCTTGTTCCCCCCAGAATTGGGGGGCTAGGGGGGCAAAATTCAGTATCAAAAAACTTTTCATATCTCCTCCTCTAAGAACGCAGAAGGCAGAAGGCAGAAGACATAATTTCCAATTCACCATTCTTAATTCTCAATTCTCAATTATACTTGGTGGTGCGTTACGGGGCGGGCTATTCCAATACTGGCCCTCGAAGTTAAAAATGAGGGCAAGCCCGCCCCTAACGCACCCTACATTCTTCATTCTTCCTTCTTAATTCTCAATTCTTCATTCTTAATTCTCAATTCTCAATTATACTTGGTGGTGCGTTACGGGGCGGGCTATTCCAATACTGGCCCTCGAAGTTAAAAATGAGGGCAAGCCCGCCCCTAACGCACCCTACATTCTTCATTCTCCATTCTCCATTCTTAATTCTCAATTCTTCCTTCTTAATTCTCAATTCTCCATTATACTTGGTGGTGCGTTACGGGGCGGGCTATTCCAATACTGGCCCTCGAAGTTAAAAATGAGGGCAAGCCCGCCCCTAACGCACCCTACATTCTTCATTCTCCATTCTAAATTATAAATTATCAATTATCAATTATCAAAGGAAATCACTATGCTATTACAAGACAAAAAACGCTATTACACAGCAGACGAATATTTAGAACTAGAAGAAGCTGCTGATTATAAAAGTGAATACCGGGATGGAGAAATTGTACCGATGGCTGGAGGCACTACAAATCATAATAAAATAGCTCTCAATTTTGCAGCTCACTTGAAGTTTGCCTTAAAAGGACAAGCCTACGATATTTATATCGGTGATGTGCGATTGTGGATACCTGATTATCGCCACTATACCTATCCTGATATTATGGTAATTAAGGGGAAACCGATCTATACCGGCAAAGGTAAGACGACGGTCATGAATCCTTTGCTAATTGTTGAAGTCTTATCCAAATCTACCAGAAATTATGACCAAGGTGAGAAGTTTTTATACTATCGCTCAATTCCACATTTTCAGGAATATATATTGATAGATCAGGCCAGATATCATGTGATTCAACATACCAAAACCAGTGAAGGAAAATGGTTACTCACTGAGCAAAGCGCAGAAAATGGAATTTTGGAATTAAGTACTATCGACTTTAAACTTAACTTTAGTGATATTTACGAGGGAGTTAATTTTGAAGAGGATGATGAAGGTTAGAAAGTTGAAAGTTGTTCCCGTAGCGTGGCCAATAGGCCAAGGTTGTTCCCGTAGCGTGGCCAATAGGCCAAGGTTGTAAGCTTGTAAGGTTGTAAGTTGTTCGCGTAGCGTGGCCAATAGGCCAAGGTTGTAAGCTTGTAAGTTGTCAAGTTGCCTCTTGCCTCTTGCCTCTTGCCTCTTGCCTCTTGCCTCTTGCCTGCTCCCTGCTCCCTGCTCCCTGTTCCCTAAAACCCACAAATTTGTACTTCACCTAATTGACAACAGCTATACATATGTATCTCACCCATTTCGGCGCAAACAGCTGGCTACTGGAACTCCCAGAGCAACGGATTCTGATTGACCCCTGGTTAGTGGGTTCATTGGTCTTTGGCAACCAACCTTGGTTCTTTAAAGGGGACAAACCCGAAGCACTTAACCGCATTCCGGATAAAATTGACCTAATTTTGCTCTCCCAAGGCTTAGAAGACCACGCCCATACCCCAACCTTGGAAAAATTAGACAAAACTATTCCAGTGGTGGCCTCTACTAGTGCAGCAAAGGTAGTCAAACAGCTAGGTTATACCCAGGTAACTACTCTTACTGCTGGTGAAACCGTTGCGTTAGGAGATCACATAGAAATCCGAGCCTTGCCAGGAGCACCCATTGGTCCATTCCAGCAGGAAAATGCCTATCTGATCAAGCAGTTGGATAGTGGTAAAAGTCTTTACTACGAACCTCATGGCTATCCCCCTGCTGAAGTCAAGGATTATGCCCCAGTTGATATCGTGATTAGCCCAGCGGTGACCTTAGAATTACCGTTACTAGGGCCAGTCATTCAAGGCCATAAGACAGCACTGCCGTTGGCGCAATGGTTACAACCCCAAGTCTTTCTGCCCACAGCAGCCGATGAAATTGTAGAGTATCAAGGGGTTTTGGCTTCCGTGCTGCGGGAAGTGGGTAGTCTCGAAGAATTGCGATCGCAACTCCTCCAGCAAAATCTGCCCACCAAAGTCATCACTCCCAAAGTAGGGGTTTCGTTGGAGTTATAGTGCTACGCGCAAGGGAACAGGGAATAGGGAATAGGGAACAGGGAATAGGGAATAGGGGAATAGGGAACACAGAACAATTGACGAAAAAACGATCATATTGCCTCAATTCTTGTCTCNTTTTGCCTCTCCCCNCACTCCCCCCATCTCCCCATCTCCCCATTTCCCCATTTCCCCATCTCCCCATCTTCCCACACCCCACCCCACACCCCACACCCCCACACCCCACACCCCACACCCCCCACACCCCACACCCCACACCCTTGTCTCTTCATGTGAAAGCGCTAAAGTATCATAGTGTCCCACATCAACAGCGAGAAGATCCAAAATGCTGGAGTTGTATCAATTTGAACTGTCCCAATACTCAGAGAAAGTACGACTGATTCTGGATTACAAAGAGCTGGACTATCGGAAAATTGAGGTAACCCCAGGAGTAGGACAGTTAGAACTATTCCAACTGTCTGGTCAAAGTCAGGTACCAGTGCTTAAAGATGGGGATACAGTGATTAGTGATTCCACTGCGATCGCAATGTATTTGGATCGCAAGTATCCCGACAAACCCATCATCCCTACCGATCCCAAAGAACGAGGACTCTGCTTACTGATCGAAGAATGGGCAGATGAATCCATTGGTACCAAGAGCCGGAAAGTGGTCTATGGCGCATTGAGCCAAAATCCCGACTTCCGCAAATCCGTCTTACCGAACCAAACCCCTGATGTGCTCAAAACAGTAGTTGGTTCGGTACCCTCGGAATTTTTAGATATTCTAGGGTTTGGTGTCGGTTGTGGCACTGATGCCATCAAGGAAGCCAAAGATGGTCTCAAGCAAGACCTAGAAGCCTTGAGTCTGTTACTCCTGGATAGTCCTTATCTAGTCAGCAACTCCCCTTGCTTAGCAGATTTGGCCGTAGCTGGTTTAAGTCTGCTCCTGAAATTCCCCGATGGGAATTATCTCGATATTCCCCAGCAATATCAAGGTCAAGGGATTCCTGGCTTTGCCGATAGTAACCTCTACGAAACCTTTTTTGCTTGGCGCGATCGCATCTATGCTGATTATCGCAAACCTTTAGTTTCCAATACTCCCAGCGATTCTCAACCCACATCAATTGAGATCGATTAATCATAATTGACCCTAAGCGGTCAGCGATCAGTGGTCAGCCGTCAGCCGTCAGTGGTCAGCCTTGAGCTGATAGCTGATAGCTGATAGCTGATAGCTGATAGCTGATAGCTGATAGCACCTCAAGTAGCATCTCAAGTAGCGCTAATCGCTGATAGCTGATAGCAGAAAATTCTTCAGGTCTGAAATTTAAAACTATCTTAATTTATATAGCGTTTCTAACAATATTTTTTACCTATTGCTAGCATGCCTCTTGCCTATTGCCTTAACTCTTGCCTCTTGCCTCTTGCCTCTTGCCTCTTGCCTATTGCTAGCATGCCTATTGCCTATTGCTAGCATGCCTCTTGCCTTACCTATTGCCTACTCCCTACTCCCTACTCCCTACTCCCTACTCCCTACTCCCTACTCCCTACTCCCTACTCCCTATAACCCAAATGATTTAGCATTGCAATAGTCCTGGCAATTGTGGTAATGGATTTAAGTCAACCTTTAGGTTCAGTTATTCAAGGCTCTCTGTCTGCTGGATTAGAAGTGCGATTACACCCCGATGTCTCTGTAGAAGATATGCGGGTGGGGAAATTTCTGGTGGTTCAGGGAATGCGATCGCGTTTCTTCTGTATGCTGACCGATGTGTCTTTAGGAACCTCCAGTCAGCGGATTCTGGTTAATCCTCCTAATCCCAATGATGACTTTCTAAGGGATGTACTCGCAGGTAGTGGCACCTACGGTACGATTAATTTAACCCCGATGCTAATGTTTACGCCACAAAAGTCCCAATCACAACCGCCAGTGGAACTAAATGGAAAAAGTCCCTTAGGCTCCTTTCAAGCTCAAAGTAGCGAAGAGATGGAATTGTTACCAGTAAAAACAATTCCCAGCCACTTTTCTCAAGTATTCGATGCCAGTGAACGGGATTTTCGGGCAGTCTTTGGCTCAGAAGATGACCCCCATCGCCGGAATTTTTCCATTGG
The DNA here is from genome assembly GCF_001767235.1 of Moorena producens PAL-8-15-08-1. Lineage (GTDB taxonomy): Bacteria > Cyanobacteriota > Cyanobacteriia > Cyanobacteriales > Coleofasciculaceae > Moorena > Moorena producens_A. The sequence goes on along the minus strand of NZ_CP017599.1, from coordinate 5,452,433 downwards.
TCAACCCCTTGACATGGAAGTCCCCATATGCATTGACTTAGATCGGTTTGTAGAACGGAGTAACGGGGTTTTTGGTAAATCTGGCACCGGTAAATCCTTTCTAACTCGGCTACTGCTATCTGGGATTATCCGTAGGCAAGCAGCAGTAAATTTAATTTTTGATATGCACTCGGAATATGGCTGGGAAGCCGTATCGGAAGGGAAACAATTTAGTACAGTCAAAGGATTGCGCCAGCTTTTTCCATCCCAGGTACAGGTTTATACCCTCGACCCAGAATCCACCAGACGACGAGGGATTCGGGATGCCCAAGAGCTTTATCTAAGTTATGACCAGATTGAAGTAGAAGATATCAACCTAGTCCGAGGAGAGTTAAATCTTTCTGAAGCTAGTCTAGAAAATGCCATTATTTTACGCAATGAATTTGGCAAATCCTGGATTGTACAATTGCTCTCCATGACCAATGAAGAAATCCAGGAATTTTGCGAAGTAAAACGAGGCAACAAATCCTCAATTATGGCATTACAGCGCAAATTAAGCCGATTGGATGAATTAAAATATATCCGCAGTGCTTGTCCCCATAATTATGTCAAGGGAATTTTAGAATCTCTCGATGCCGGGAAGCATGTTGTCGTAGAATTCGGTTCCCAATCCAACATGCTTTCCTATATGTTAGCTACTAATTTAATTACCCGTCGTATTCATAGCAGTTATGTCAGAAAAGCCGAGATATTTTTGCAGTCAAAAAATGCCAGCGATCGCCCCCGTCCCCTAGTGATTACCATTGAAGAAGCCCACCGTTTCCTAGATCCAGCCACAGTACGTCAAACAATTTTTGGGATTATTGCCCGTGAAATGCGCAAGTATTTTGTGACATTGTTAGTCGTAGACCAGCGTCCTTCTGGCATTGATAACGAAGTCATGTCTCAAATTGGAACTCGGATTACTTGTTTGCTAAATGATGATAAAGATATTGAAGCAATTTTTACTGGGGTGTCTGGTGGCCAAAGTTTGCGTTCGGTATTAGCCAAGCTCGATTCTAAGCAACAAGCCTTGATTTTAGGACATGCCGTACCAATGCCAGTAGTAGTCAAGACTCGTGCTTACGATCAACAATTTTATCAGGAAATTGGGGAGCTAGATTGGCAACAAAAGTCCGATCAAGAAGTATTTTTAGCCGCCCAATTAGCTAGGGAAGATATAGGGTTTTGAGATCAGCGGTCAGCGGTCAGCTATCAGTGGTCAGTGGTCAGTGGTCAGTGGTTAGTGGTCAGTGGTCAGTGGTCAGTGGTCAGTGGTCAGTGGTCAGCCGTTGGCCTTTGGCACCTCAACTAGCGTGGCACAGGCTTCTAGCCTGTGTGACCCATAAGCTGTTCGGTGTAGCGTGGCACAGGCTTCTAGCCTGTGTGAGCCATAAGCTGTTCGGTGTAGCGTGGCACAGGCTTCTAGCCTGTGTGAGCCATAAGCTGTTCGGTGTAGCGTGGCACAGGCTTCTAGCCTGTGTGAGCCATAAGCTGTTCGGTGTAGCGTGGCACAGGCTTCTAGCGTGGCACAGGCTTCTAGCCTGTGTGACCCATAAGCTGATAGCTAAAAGCTGATAGCTGATAACTGATGGCTGATAGCTAAAAGCTGATAGCTGATAGCTGATAGCTGATAGCTGATAGACGAACTTTTCTAGTATGCTGAAGATATGATGCCATAAGGCTTACGATATCTAGCAAATGCCCGATCTGGTAACATCAGGGCTTAATTCCCCTGTGATTCATCCGGGGGATAATTTAAAAGGAGATTAAAACTTGAGGAACCAAAATCCACAAAATTGGCAATCTTTAGTCGGGGGGATTATCGCAGCATTAGTTATTCTCCTCACCTTTAATTGTTTTGTAATCATCAATCCTGGTCAGGCTGGAGTCCTTAGTATTTTGGGTAAAGCTAGAGATGGCGCTCTGCTTGAAGGTATCCACTTCAAACTGCCCTTCGTCTCTATAGTCGATGTGTATGATGTCACCGTACAGAAGTTTGAAGTCCCAGCCCAGAGTTCCACTAAAGATCTTCAGGATTTGACCGCTCGATTTGCGATTAACTTCCGCCTCGATCCCACTAAGGTGGTTAGCATCAGGCGAAAACAAGGAACTCTACAGAATCTAGTGGCCACAATTATTGCCCCTCAGACTCAAGAGTCATTTAAAATTGCTGCCGCACTTCGTACTGCTGAACAATCCATTACTCAACGGAGTCAGTTAAAAGAAGATTTTGATAAGGCTTTGGGCGAAAGGTTAGCCAAGTATGATGTCCAAGTATTGGATACTAGTGTCATTGACCTGAATTTTTCTAGGGAATTTGCCAAGGCAGTTGAAGAAAAACAGGTAGCTGAACAACAAGCCCAACGAGCTGTCTATATAGCACAGCAGGCTGAGCAAGAAGCTCAAGCAGAAATTAATCGCGCTCAGGGTAAAGCAGAAGCTCAACGACTGTTGGCCGAAACCCTCAAAGCTCAAGGGGGTGAACTGGTGCTCCAGAAAGAAGCGATCGCAGCTTGGCGAGATGGTGGGGCTCAGATGCCTAAAGTTCTCGTTATTGGTGGTGATAGGAATAGCAGTGTTCCCTTTATCTTTGACCTAAACAACATACCTCAATAGCATCAAAATGTCAATAAAATTATCAAAAACTGTTTAATTTAATGCTAGTTACTAGTGAGACGTTTGATAGTTTGCAGTTGAGTATTAGTAGTTAAATTACAACTACAAAAACCCGTTTTCTAGATAGAAAACGGGTTTTTTTAAAATAAATTTCTAGCAGTCGAAGTAAAGCTTAATATCATGTCAGAATAATTACCCTTAATAAAAACCTCCCCCATCTCCCCATCTCCCCATCTCCCCATCTCCCCATCTCCCCGCGCCCCCGCCCCTTAATTATGGTATTCAACCAGGCTTGATATAAGACATATTTCTGTTCCCTATTCCCTGTTCCCTGTTCCCTATTCCCTGTTCCCTACTCCCTACTCCCTACTCCCTACTCCCTACTCCCTACTCCCTACTCCCTTTCCTATAAATTTTTCATGAGTATTTTCACCCTACAATCCGTTCGCAAAGACTTTGGAATTAAAGAAATCCTCAAAGAAGCTACCTTTAGTCTAGATCCTATGGATAAAGTTGGTCTAATTGGCACTAATGGTTCAGGCAAATCGACCCTATTAAAAATAATTGCTGGTCTTGAGCCCATTGATGCTGGTCAACTCTCCATTAATCCCAAAACTAAAATTGTTTACTTACCCCAACAACCAGACTTAGATGACAATCATACCGTTTTAGAGCAAGTGTTTGCTGATAGTGGTCAGCAGATGACTCTGATTCGTGAGTATGAAGAACTTTCCCAGAAATTGGCTCACAATCCCGAGGATAACCAACTGCTAGCACAGCTATCAAGTGTAACCCAGCAGATGGATGCCACAGGAGCTTGGGAACTAGAAACAAAGGCAAAAATTATTCTAAGTAAATTAGGAATAGTTGATTTTGATGCTCCCATTGGTCAGTTGTCTGGTGGCTATCGTAAACGGATTGCATTAGCAGCCGCCTTGCTAGCGGAACCAGAGGTATTGTTAATGGATGAGCCCACAAACCATCTCGATGCCATGTCCGTAGAGTGGTTACAGAGTTACCTAAATAGTTATCGTGGAGCAATATTACTGATTACTCACGACCGCTATTTTCTAGACCAGGTCACCAACCGCATTATCGAAATTGACCGGGGAGACCTGTATACTTACTCTGGCAACTATTCCTACTATTTAGAGAAAAAAGCCTTAGCTGAAGAATCAGCCATCAGTACTCAACGGAAACATCAAGGGGTATTGCGCCGAGAATTAGAATGGCTCAAACGGGGGCCAAAGGCTCGCAGTACCAAGCAAAAAGCTCGAATTGACCGTATTCACGACATGCAAGCCAAAGAGTTTAAACAAGCTCACGGTAAAGTAGAAATTTCTACCCCTGGTCGTCGAATTGGCAAGAAAGTAATTGAGTTAGACAATGTTTCTAAAGGCTATGACGGTAGAATTCTGGTCAAAGATTTTACCTACGAATTTAGTCCCGATGACCGAGTTGGCATCATAGGTGGGAATGGGGTAGGGAAATCTACCCTAATGGATATTATTACTGCACGCATTCAGCCCGATTCTGGTAACGTTGAAATTGGGTCTACCATTTATATCGGTTACTTTGACCAGCATTCAGAAGATTTGCTCGAAGCTCTTAATCAAAATCAGCGAGTCATTGATTACCTAAAAGACGTAGCAGAGTATGTCACAACCGCTGATGGTACATTGATTACTGCCTCACAGATGCTGGAGCGTTTCTTATTTCCTCCCAACCAACAGTATGCACCAATTCATAAGCTTTCCGGAGGAGAGAAACGTCGCTTGTTTCTGTTGCAAGTACTGATGAGTTCTCCCAATGTACTTATTCTTGACGAGCCCACCAATGATTTAGATGTACAAACTCTAGCTGTACTGGAAGAGTATCTAGAAGGGTTTAATGGTTGTGTGATTATTGTCTCCCACGACCGCTATTTCCTAGACCGCACCGTACATAAAATCTTTGCCTTTGAATCTGAGGGTAACATACGTCAGTATCCTGGTAATTATTCCCTTTATATCGATAAAAAGCGAGAAGAAGAGGCAAAACTAGCCCAACAGATGGCTCAGACTCAAAGTAAAAAGCCTGAATCCTCTAAGGTCGAGGCCTCCACAAAAAAATCATCCAGTAATAACAAACCCCGTCGGCTGTCTAATTGGGAAAGGCGGGAATTCGAGAAACTCGAAAGTCAGATTCCCCAACTGGAAGCTCAGAAAGCTGAGTTGGAGAAAACCCTATATCAATCCCCTCCCAAAAACACCAGTGAAGTCCAGAAACTTTATCAGACCTTAGAGGCCTTGACTCAAGAAATTGATACAGCAACTGAGCGTTGGATGGAGTTGGCCGAACGGGAATCTTAGATGATAACCGTTGTGATTGGCCTATGGCCACGCTACCCTTTACCCTAGGTCACCCGGGGCGCGTTCCCATAACTTAGATCACCATCGCTGTAATTCTACCGTTGCGCTCCTACCGTTCCATACGCATAATTAAGCTAACAACCCTTGTGATTGGCCGTTCGGGCAGCGTCGGGCTTTGCCCGAAAGGCGACGCTACCCGACCCATAATTGAGCTAACTACTGTTGCGCAACCATAATCTATAAGGATCATAAATCAATAGTGATCATTTTTGATGCCATATTCCCAGGGCTTGCGCGTTCACGCTTAGCTTTGAAAAAGCGCGGGGTCGCACCGCTCCCTACTCCCTACTCCCTACTCCCTACTCCCTACTCCCTACTCCCTGTTCCCTTAGCTATATCTGACAACCATTGGGTACGCATAATTTTTCCAAAAACTTATACATTATCGAAACGCCAATATATACATATACCTGAAATACTAAATATAGCAGTTGAGTGGTAAAACCCTTAATGTTACCCCTTACTCAATCCCTATTGGGAGCAGGTCTTGCAATGCTTAAACATTAGTACTATTTTCCAGTAGAGCAAGCAATTACCCATCAGGGGGCTATAGATAATGTACAAATATTCATCCAGGACTAGCTCCCCTGATGACCTATTACCTTCCCCTCCTGGGAGGGGTTAGGGGTGGGTTCCTATTATCCATTACCTATTACCCATTACCCATTACCCATTACCCATTACCCATTACCTATTACCTATTACCTTAGTACTAATGTTGCTGCATAAGTGACATGCTCCCATCCCTATTTCCGTGTTTCCACAGTTACTTTAATGTGATGGGTGCATCTCAATGCATGCATTGAGATGCACCCTAGATACCCTAAGCCAATTGTTAAAATTTTTATTCCCTGCTCCTTGCTGGGTGTATCTCACTTTTGTAAATGTTGCGTAGGGTGCGTTAGGGGTGGGCGAGCCCTGATTTTCTGCCTATAAGCCACCATTGAAATAGCCCAACCCGTAACGCACCATCGAGTCAAACAGCAAAAATGAGATGCACCCTCCTTGCTCCCAGATCCGCTGTTCCCTTTGGTATAGACATAATTTAAAATTAAACAAATTAATCAATAAGGCACTAAGCAGGCGCACAAAATTAATTACACATTTTTTAAAACTCAAAGCCTTACAATTTAAGGTTTATAGAGATTGCGAGTAGGTGATTAATTCTGTGTAGGTGCTTATAAGTAGAGGCGTTCCATCGAACGCCTTTCTTTATGTTTTTTTATTATGAATAATTAGTTATGCTCCTATGGTGGGATTAATGTGTCGTATTCAAAGAAATTGTAATGAATTTAATAAAGTATAAGCTCAGTTTAAAGTTTCTGTGAATTATCCCCAAACTATAGGAATTGATATTGACACCCATGGTCATGTTTTTCTACCATTGAGTAAATTCACCCCACAGCAATAATATAATCTTCTCTCACAATAAAATCACAATTACTGATTTTATTGGAATCAATAAACTACAGCAATAATAATCAAGCTACCAATCAATACAACTATATAGTGGCCAGATTACTCAATAGTGTAATAGGCAAATACGATAAACAAAGTTAATTCACTTCAGTCAATCAATCCTAATAAATTTAAAATAATGACATTCTTTCATAACCGCCAACAAACCACAAACAGATTCCTACAATCCAGAAATTTTCAGGGTAATTATTTCCAGGGCAACATTGGTAGATTTGGCTTTGGTAGATTTGACTTTGGTGATCGCTGGTTTAATAATCATGGACATAACTGCTTTGACCTTGACGAACCTAGACGCTCTTTTAACTTCAATCCTGTCAATTACCAAACTGGTGAAATCGGCAACAAAGTCTGGCTTGATGCTAATGGTAATGGCATTTTTGATCAAGGAGAAACAGGAGTTGAAGGCGTTACAGTGACTCTGACCGGGGCTGGTAACGATGGCATCTTTGGCACTAGCGATGATATCACTAAGGTCAGAACCACTAATTACAACGGTCACTTCAAGTTTAAAAACCTTGCTGCGGGGGACTACAAGCTCACTTTCTCTGATTTACCATCTGATTTAAACTTCACCACAGCCAATGTTGGTAATCAGGAGTCAAAAGATTCTGACGTTATTGATCCCAGCACTGGTATGACAGATGTGATTACCTTAAAGGCTGGGGAAAGTAACAAGAAAGTTGATGCTGGGTTGGTAGAACGTCCAGCAGAAATCGGCAACCAAGTCTGGCTTGATGCTAATGGTAATGGCCTTTTTGATCAAGGAGAAACAGGAGTTGAAGGCGTTAAGGTTACTCTGACCGGGGCTGGTAAAGATGGCATCTTTGGCACTAGCGATGATATCACCAAGGTCAGAACCACTAATAACAACGGTAAGTATAAGTTTGAAAACCTTGCTGCGGGGGACTACAAAGTCACCTTCTCTGATTTACCATCTGATTTAAACTTCACCACTGCCAATGTTGGTAATCAGGAGTCAAAAGATTCTGACGTTATTGATCCCAGCACTGGTATGACAGATGTGATTACCTTAAAGGCTGGGGAAATTAACCATGAAGTTGATGCTGGGTTGGTAGAACGTCCAGCAGAAATCGGCAACCAAGTCTGGCTTGATGCTAATGGTAATGGCCTTTTTGATCAAGGAGAAACAGGGGTTGAAGGCGTTAAGGTTACTCTGACCGGGGCTGGTAAAGATGGCATCTTTGGCACTAGCGATGATATCACCAAGGTCAGAACCACTAATAACAACGGTAAGTATAAGTTTGAAAACCTTGCTGCGGGGGACTACAAAGTCACCTTCTCTGATTTACCATCTGATTTAAACTTCACCACTGCCAATGTTGGTAATCAGGAGTCAAAAGATTCTGACGTTATTGATCCCAGCACTGGTATGACAGATGTGATTACCTTAAAGGCTGGGGAAATTAACCATGAAGTTGATGCTGGGTTGGTAGAACGTCCAGCAGAAATCGGCAACCAAGTCTGGCTTGATGCTAATGGTAATGGCCTTTTTGATCAAGGAGAAACAGGGGTTGAAGGCGTTAAGGTTACTCTGACCGGGGCTGGTAAAGATGGCATCTTTGGCACTAGCGATGATATCACCAAGGTCAGAACCACTAATAACAACGGTAAGTATAAGTTTGAAAACCTTGCTGCGGGGGACTACAAAGTCACCTTCTCTGATTTACCATCTGATTTAAACTTCACCACTGCCAATGTTGGTAATCAGGAGTCAAAAGATTCTGACGTTATTGATCCCAGCACTGGTATGACAGATGTGATTACCTTAAAGGCTGGGGAAATTAACCATGAAGTTGATGCTGGGTTGGTAGACCTAACTCCTTCTGGATCAGTCCCGATTCTACAAGATGGCACTTACCAACTTTCCAATCACCCAGATGGTAATGGTATTCATTATAAGGATGGCAGTCCTTATGGTCTAGTTATGACTGGCTTGTTGCGTGATGACTTGCAAAGCGGTGAAGGTGACTTCAGCCTGTTTAACTTCGAACATCCTGATGCCAATATGCGGATGAGTGTGAATGGAAACAAAATCCGGATCTTTGGTACGGCTTTTGCTAACTTAGATGCAAAAGACAAATTCGACAAATCCGACGACTACGATGATACCGATGGTTTGTGGCAAATTGACTTTACTTACCATCAGGATTACGTTAACAAGCTCAGTGATGATAATGATTTATTTGTCGATAAGAACTTCGCTGGAAAAAATACAGGTACTATCAAGCAACTGTATGGTAAGCAGCTTGAATTTGATCTGAGTGACTACGCTGGCCAGAAGGATTTCAGTTTCCAGCTTGGGGATGAAACCGATGATCAGGGTCATCGCAACTTTGATGGGATTTCTGGCTGGGGTTGGTTGAAGCACTCTAATGGTGAAGAATACATCCCTGATTCTGATTGGTTGTTTACAGTTAACCCGGACAAGCTGATTAACGAAGCACCTGAATTCACCAATCTGCCTCAGAATGGTATGATCCCTATTATCGAGGATGACATCAACGTAATTGATATCAATGCCACTGATGATTACGATGCTGAAGGCCAAGGGCTACAATACTCGATTGTCGGTGGTCCGGATCAAGACTTATTCAACATTGATCAAGATACAGGGGAGCTCTCTTTCAAAGATGCTCCCAACTTTGATAATCCCCTTGATCACGATGGTGACAACAAGTACAATTTCAAAGTACAAGTAACTGACTTGGATGGGGCATTTACCGATAAAGATCTCTCGGTGATGGTGAATCCATTGCCTACCCCGAATTCTCCTCCTGATGCGGTGAATGACAGCGACAGCACCTTTGTTAACACCCCTGTCACTATCAATGCCTTAGCCAATGACTCTGACTCCGATGGGGATGCTATTTCGGTTATTTCCTTGAATGGTCAGTCTATCAGTACTGGTGAAACCATCAATACTAACAATGGTTCGGTCACCTTGCTGGATAATGGAGAACTCAGCTTTACTCCCAATGCTGGCTTTGTGGGTAACGAGAGCTTCACCTACGAGATCAGCGATGGTAACGGTGGTACTGATACTGCTACAGTAACTGTGGATGTTCAACCGAACCCTGTACCTAACACTGGCACCATTGTTGGTTCAAGCCAAATCACTGAAGGCAGTCAAGCTCATTATCAGGTCAAGCTAGATGGTGTGGTTGATGAAGACACTTATGTGACGATTAAAATCAACAACGGGACAGCGAATCTAGCCGACGGCTTCAGGTTAGATCGGGTTGACTACCTAAGCAATCCAGTTACCTACAATGTCCAACTTGGCGAAGAAGGTCAATTGTACACAGCAATTGATACCGACCGTTCTCAAGCCGGAGATGCCTGGAATGTTGGTTACACTGGTTTCTCTGGAAGCCTTTATGAGTTACCGGTAGGCGTGGACAGTCTGACCGATGACTTCCAAGTATCTGGAGCCGAGGGCAATCACCTTGTGGTCAAGATTGATGCTGGCAGCGATACCTCTAATTCCTTCACCATTGATGCTCTCAAGGAAATCCAGTTTGGTAAGTCTTTTTCTGGGATCACAGCCACTGAAAGTACAGAGGACTTCAGCCTCACCATTGATAAGATCGGCGACAATGATGTGAACACTGGTCACAAGACAATTGAGATCATAGACAACTACGCTGTCTACTCACCTATTGCCTTTGACCTAAATGGTGACGGGATTCAAACCCTAAGTATTGAGAAAGGGGTTGAGTTCGACATGGTTAACTCCGGCGGCAAGGTTAACACTGGTTGGCTTTCTGGAGAAGATGGCTTCCTGGCCATTGACAATGATGGCGACGGTGAAATCAGCTCCCGTGCGGAACTATTCGGTGGCGGTGTCGGTGACGGCTTTGCCAAACTTGCTTCCTTCGACTCTAATGGCGACGGCTTAGTCAATCAAGATGATGCTCTGTTTGGGGAACTGAAGGTCTGGCAAGACAGCAACGAAAACGGTATCACTGACCAAGGTGAGCTACTTTCCCTTGAGTCTAAGGGCATCACTGACCTAAATACAGCTTACACCAATGTCTTCAGCACTGATGCTATGGGCAATATTCATGGTGAGCATAGTACTGCTGTGTTGAACGGTAACACTATCAACATGGTGGATGTTTACTTCCAGGTTGAGGTTTAAGGCCGGGCGCGGGTAGGTTGGGAAGTCCGGGAAGTAACGGTTGTTGTCTTCTTATCGACTACAGTCATGATGAATTTTTGTTACGATGAGCAAAAACATCCTGGATCGTAAACTCTATCACTAGACTTCTTGCCTCAATCTGGTTTTTGCCCCCTAGCCCCCCAATTTTTCAGGGAATGGGAGTGGAAGTCCCCCAAATTAAATTCTGCCCAACGGTGCGCGCACCGCAATGTTAGGGGTCACGGGTGTAGAGCATGATCACGACAGGGGATAATCGGTCGGGGCTTGGCACCATTGATGCAAGAGGTCTACTGTAGGTGGCGGTTTCCAGGGATAATCTGCTGTAGATGGGAAAACTGAGAAGGACTAATGGTCAAAGGAACAGGGGAATCCCTGTCAGCCAAACTTCTCTAGTCAACCCGACAGCAACTTGGGATCAGGACTAAAAGTCCCCAGCTAAAATTTTCCTTGGAGACATCTTAATGCTGCGACTCGAACACATTAGTAAAGTATACCCCACTGGCGAAGTTCTAAAGGATGTCAACTGGGAAGTTAAACCAGGCGATCGCATTGGCTTAGTTGGCGTCAACGGTGCCGGGAAATCTACCCAACTAAAAATTATTGCTGGAGAGATGGAACCCACCAGTGGTGTTGTTATCCGTCCTGCCAGTCTTCATATCGCTTACCTCACCCAAGAATTTGAAGTAGACCCAACCCGCACGGTTTCAGCAGAATTCTGGACGGTATTTAAGGAAGCTAACCAGGTAAACGAGGAAATCCTACAAGTGCAAAACGCCATGGAAATGGCTGATGAAGCAGAATTGGAAGGACTGATTAGAAAGCTAGATAGGTTGCAGCGCCAATTTGAAGCCCTTGATGGTTATGGCTTACAAGCAAAAATTGACAAGATCTTGCCGGAGATGGGATTTGAGCCACAAGATAGCGATCGCTTAGTGAGTGCTTTCAGTGGTGGCTGGCAAATGCGCATGAGTTTAGGCAAAATCCTGCTCCAGAAGCCAGACGTCCTACTGATGGACGAGCCGACTAACCATCTTGACTTGGAAACCATCGAATGGTTGGAAAAGTATCTCAAGGGTCTGAAGACCCCAATGGTAATAGTATCTCACGACCGGGAGTTTCTTGACCGCCTCTGTACCCAAATTGTGGAAACCGAACGGGGTGTCTCGACTACCTACCTAGGCAATTACTCAGCTTATCTCCAGCAGAAAGCCGAGATGCAGGCAGCTCAACTGAGTAGCTACGAGCGTCAACAAAAGGAAATAGAAAAGCAGCAAGCCTTTATTGAGCGTTTCCGTGCTAGTGCAACCCGGTCTACCCAAGCCAAAAGCCGAGAGAAACAATTAGAAAAAACTGAACGGATAGAAGCCCCCACTGCTAATCTCAAAACCCTGAAATTCCAATTCCCTCCTGCCCCTCGTAGTGGTGTTGAGGTAGTCAAAATCAAGGATTTAGTCCATGACTATGATGACAAGATTTTATTTCTGGGAGCAGACTTGTTGATTGAACGGGGCGATCGCATAGCCTTCATCGGTCCCAATGGTTGCGGTAAATCCACCTTACTCCGGATGATCATGGGAATGGAACAGTCCACAGAAGGAATAGTAACACTGGGCAAACACAATGTCATTCCTGGTTACTTTGAGCAGAATCAAGCAGAAGCCCTAGAATTAAGCAAAACGGTCATGGAAACCATCCATGATGAAGTCCCAGACTGGAAAAATCAGGAAGTGCGTACCCTATTGGGACGGTTTCTGTTTACTGGGGACACGGTATATAAAAAGGTTGAGTCCCTTAGTGGAGGGGAAAAAGCCCGCCTGGCCTTAGCCAAAATGCTCCTTGCTCCCGCTAATTTACTAATTCTGGATGAGCCGACTAATCACCTGGATATCCCAGCCAAAGAAATGTTGGAGGAAGCACTCGGTACCTATGATGGTACAGTAATTATTGTTTCCCACGACCGCTATTTTATCTCGAAAGTGGCCAACAAAATAGTAGAAATCCGGGATGGCGAATTCTGTACCTATCTAGGAGATTACCACTACTATCTCGAAAAGATTGCCCAGGAAAAAGAAGAAGCTCGCTTAAAAGCGATCGCTGCGGCCAAAGCGGCTAAAAAAGCGGCAAATGCTAGCAAAAAGACTAAAAAGACCAAGAAGAAAGCTGCTGCTAAACAAAAGTAACAACAAAAGGACATATAGCAGTTCTCAATACCAAATTGAGAACTGCTATATTACCTATTACCTATTACCTATTACCTATTACCTCTTACCTATTAAAAGCTTATTGCTGAAGTGCTGAGGAGTCAACAATATTGCTGGTTAATCTCTGCAATACCTGATCAATATCATTCAAATCACCGATAATCCGCCGGACAGGCTCGGGCCATACTCTGAGTAGTGTTGGTGTAGCCGATATCTGATCAGTTTCTGCCAGTTCTGGGTGCTTGAAAACATCAATAATTTTTAGGGTATAGGGATGACCTAAATGATTCTCTAATAACTGGTATAGACTCTTGAGAGTATACTCAGTCTCTGAACTATGTCCGGAAACGAACAAACGCAGGACATAGCTATGGGTAGGTTGTGCCTGGGAGTGAGACACATCAGGCAGGGACATCCTGGATAAAGAATCAGGTTTGGTGACATCGGTGGCAGTCAGTGAGTCTGTACTATCAGTGGCAGACTTAGATAAACCCGGCAGCTTTTCCATAGCTCTCAAATGCTCCTGAGATGGCCATCTCCCAGAGTTTTGCTTAGTAACCCTTTCTGGCAAAACCTCTTCTGTATCAGAGTAGGATAATGGCTCTGGGCGGTCAATGCGCAGGATCAAGTCATGGTTTTGCCAGAGTTGGGGAAACTGATTGCGATAAGTTTCTAGCACCGCCGGGTCACAGGACTCTTCCTCCCAAGGGGCTACTTGCCAAATCAGGTTGTCAGTGCCAAATACTGCATTTAACAATGCCTGATGATGTTGCACCAACCAATGAATTTCTGCTGACATACGCAACTGATTGGTTTGAGGGTCAATCCACCGATCAATGGTGGCAGTATATCCAGGGACTAAAAAATGAGGTGGCTCTGGTAACCCCAGTATTTCCTGTAAACTCGCACACAGATGCAGGTGCCAGTGACTCTGCTTATTAAAGTCAATGCTATACACTAGATCTTCCCCTGGTGTAAATATAGCAATACCTTTAAACAGTTGGGGGGAGGGGGTTTCATCCAGCATATGCTAGTACTATGTCGTCAATTTAGTTTGATACTTAAGGTTTTACTTTTTAGATGATAAGTGTTATTTTTGAGTTTATAAGTGTTAGGTTTTAGGGTTAGGTTTTAGGTCTTAGGGGTTAGGTTTTAGGAGTTAAGTCTTGAGCCCTAATTCCTAATCCCTAATACAAGGGTGACTAATCCCTAGATCCGACCGCGCAACATCATTGCGATCTCGTTGGGAGTGGGTGACTTTTCTAAGGCAGTTTCCTCAGTAATACGCCCCTCTTGGTAAAGAGCGAACAAGGATTTATTTACGGTAACCATACCGTCAAATTCACTGGCCGCCATCAGTTGTTCAATTTCTTCGTATTTGCCCTTGAGGATGTAATCCTTAATAGATTCAGTATTAATCAGGATGTCATGAAACGCAGCACGCTTGCCATCGGTAGTACGGCACAACCCTTGGGAAATGACTCCTACTAGGGCTTCTGATATGGCCACCCGCATGGGAGCCTGTTCTTCTGGATTGTAGAGATTGAGAATCCGCTCAATGGTTTTCACTGCACTGTTGGTATGCAAAGTCCCCATGACCAAGTGACCCGTTTGAGCAGCCTTGAGAGCTGTATTTACTGTTTCTCGATCTCGCATTTCCCCAATCAGAATCACATCAGGGTCTTCCCGCAAAGCGGCTTTCAATGCCCGGTCAAATTTACGGGTATGCATTCCTACTTCCCGCTGTTTAACCAGAGATTTGCGACTTTGGTGGATAAATTCAATCGGGTCTTCAATGGTAATTATATGCCGCGCCATATCTTTGTTCATATAGTCGATCATGGCGGCCATGCTGGTAGATTTTCCCGAACCTGTCGGACCTGTGACCAAAATGAGACCTTTATGGTAGTGACAGACATCTTTCAGGATTCCTGGTAACCGCAACTCCTCAAGGGTCAATATCTTTAGGGGAATAATCCGCAAGACCATTGCAGGACCAAGAAGGCTATCGAAGACATTAATCCTGACCCGACTAAACTCGTACTGAGTTGCCCCATCAAATTCCAACTCTTCTCTAAAGCGCCGGATTTCGTCATCAGTCATTACTTCCTTGAGCCAACAGTTAAATGTTGCGTGATCTGTGAGTGGATATTGGGTTGGCTCCATTTCACCGCGACTCCGGAAACGGGGAGTTTCACCAACACCTAGATGAATATCAGACACTCCTTTCTCAAAGGCCTCACGGACAATGCTTTCTAAGCTTGACTGTCCAGGGGGCAGACCGATGCTATGGGGTTTCTTCTGGTGCTGATTGGCTGATGGTTTTGCTTGGACGTTAGTGGCTGAATTCTGACCTGTTGTGGGCACAGGGCGAGGGCGTGAGGCTACTGCGGCACCGGCTTGACTGCTTCTTGGAGCCATGGCTCTTGGTTGTGCAGGTCTCGATTGATTGCCTTGAGCAGATGCTGCTCTAGACGCTATATTCAAAGGCGGTGGTGCTGGTGCAATGCGGGGTGAGGGCTGTTGATCTGTCATCTTTCAACTACCAACTACAGTTGGGCTACGAGAATTTATTTTACAAACTCTTACTTAAAGTTTTCCCAACAGTTAGGGTTGATTATAACTTATAACAGTTCTACCGTAGGTAAGGGATTTTCGTCTTGGGTTAATGGCAGTAGGGAGTAGGGAGTAGGGAGTCGGAACCCACCCCTAACCCCTCCCAGGAGGGGAACGGGAGTCGGGAGCGGTGCGACCCGTGGCGAATTTAATTCGCCTAGCGATGCAGCGCGGTCTTGGGGGTTCCCCCCATGAGCGACTGCATCAAGACAAGGAAAGCGCACCGAGGGAGTCGGGGTAAGAAATTTGAGTGTACCTGATAAGTATAAGAAACCCTATACACCAATTTCATTTCTTCGAGCTTTGACACTCCCCGGTCTAAAGACGCGGGGATTCTTCAATCAACGAGTCAACTTGCTCAATCAGGCCGGAACCAGAAAGAGTAGAGGCCAAATCTCCTGAAGCGTTCGGATCTAAGATCCAAGTTCCTGTGTGCCCCACAGTACTCAAGGCTCTTACCAGTATGTTGATGGCGGCATTATGGTCACGATCAAGCTGACACCCACATTTACAGACATGGGTTCGAGTTGACAAAGATTTTTTCACAACCTCGCCACAACTGGAACAATCTTGGCTTGTATAGGCAGGATTAACTGCAACAGTTACTCTGCCAAACTTCTCACCAAAATGCTCCAACCATTTCCTAAACTGATACCAACCCGCGTCATTAATAGATTTGGCGAGACAGTGGTTTTTTACTAAATTTTCAACTCTCAAGTCTTCGTAGGCGATCAAGTCGTTAGACCGAATTACGCAGCGTGCCGGAGACGAAACCTTAGAAGAGTGCAGCCTTACAACAAAACCTGTCACCTTTGATGCATAGCCTACCAACTATAAAGGCTGCACTCTTCTTGCGGTAACTTCTAGCCAGTCTCTTAGCATGCTCTTCACGTTGCCTGCTTATCTTGAGGTGTGTCCTACCTAGTCTATTAATAGCTTTCTTTCGGTTAGCAGAGCCTTTCTTTTTTCGGTAAACCCGACGTTGATAAAACTTTAAGCGTTTTTCTCCCGTTCTATAAAATCGGGGATTAAGTTCAGTGTTCCCTCTGGAATCAGTATAAAAATCCTTTAGTCCGACATCTAAGCCAATGTTGGCGTCAGCAGGTTCCAGTTGTTCTTTAACATCAACTGAAACACAAAACTGAACGTAGTAGCCATCAGCCCGACGGACTATCCTGACTCGCTTAATTTGTTTTTTATCAAAGCGCCACAAGTCCCATGTACCTTTGAGCTTAAGCTTCCCAATACCCTTTTTGTCCCTGAACGTTATCGACTTTTTGTCGGGGGACAACTTCCAGCCTGACTGTTTATACTCCACCGAGCGGCAATTCTTCTGGAACTTAGGGAAGCCTTTTTTACCAGGTACTTTCTTCTTGCAGTTGTCAAAGAAACGGGCGATTGATGACCATGCCCTCTCAGCACTAGACTGACGGGCGGTAGAATTCAAAGCGTTAGCAAAAGGAAATCTTTTAGCAAGAACGGCACTATACTTGTTAAGGTCAAATTTGCTAACCCCTTTATTATCCATCCAATATCTGAGACAACTATTGCGAATAAATTGAACTGTCCGAATGGCCTCATCTATGGCAGAGTATTGGCGCTTTTTCCCTTTGGCCTTGAATTCTAAAATGATCATCAGTTTCGACCTCAACCGCTTCTATTTTATTCTACAATACTCAGACTAATATTCCGTGCGAGGGATTGCTCACACGGAATATTTTTTTCACGGCGACTAAAGTCGCTGCCAGCCTTCATCCCCGCTCGCTTTGTGACGGGGTTTTCGGCTTGGGGGAGTTTTATAAATTCTGATGAGGTGATGTGTTAATAGCACTATTTTTTGAAATTGGTCAGCTGTCACCATCTAATTGTTTGTTATTGTTTGTGATTGTTTATTTTTGAGTAAGCAGCAAAAACTCTAAAACCTTCTCCCCTGCTCAAAACTAGATTTAAGATCAGCGTGAGGGCGGGGCGCAATCCGTGAGGGCGCAAGCAAAGCGCCCCTAATATTCAAAGCACCCCTGAGATTAGGGTTGACCAAGGGACGGGGGGGGGAAGTATTAATCACAAATACCTAATATGAGTAATTAAGCGTAATTATCAGTAATTATGCTTAATATGAGAAAACTCCTCAATTTGGATAATATATATTAAGCAAATGATAACAAATGTTAAGCAAATCAGAGTCAACCCCTCACCCATCCTGATCCGATTCGGGAGCAGGTCTTGCAATGCTTAAACATTAGTACTACGTACCATTAGAGCAAGCAATTACCCATGAGGGGGCTATAGATAATGTACAAATATTCATCCAGGACTAGCTCCCCTGATGACCTATTACCTATTACCTTAGTACAAATGTTCTGCATAAGTGAGATGCTCCCTCCGATTCGGTGACCCTAGCTCCTTTTCTTGTTCTTGGGACTCTATAACTTATCTCTATAACTGATTCGCTCTATATAACTCTAACTATAACGCTATAACTGATTGGGCTTATTTCGGTCTATGTATCAGCGATGAAAAATTGGTTCATCTGTCTAATGGTAGATTATCGGTATCTCTTAAGATAACCAATAATTTCCGGCTTTTAACGATTGTAACAATTTTGATACATAGGTCGGAGGAGTTGACTGTAAACTTTTTTGACAAAAGGTTCATCTTCATCAAAATTTTACCTATACTGAAATTCACCTAGAAAATTTCAAATCAAAGAATTTACTCAAGGACAGACCCTGTCAAGTAAGGGCAGACACTGTCAATTCATTTTTTTTTAATGATTACTGGAGAAAACACCATGGCATTAACCACAAGTCAAAGCTTTACACAAACTGATTCATTAGCAGTGGTCAAAAGCTTTTTAATTTGGGCATTTACCTTGGCAGTTTGCTTACTGGTTGTCGGTTTTCCGTTGATTGTATTAATGGTTACCGCTGGCTCTCTGTTAGCGATCGCTCTACAATCAATTCTGCCGGTTAGTGCTGTATTACTAGTAGCAGGGAGTTTGATTGGAGTAAATGTTTTAGCAGTGATATTAGGTGCAGGAGTCTTAACCTTTAAGGGGGTTCATCCTAAGGAAGTTAGTTGGTTAAATTGGCTACATGGCGAGCCTGATCTGATCCAGACTCCGGTTTATGCGGCTTGCCCCCTAACCTGTAACATTATCCGATAGTTAGATAGACGGTGTCTGAGCTGACCCAAGTCTGGGAATGTTAACAATTGATGAACTTCTAGGATATCAAAAAAGGGTACAAGGTGTGGGAGTGTTTTCTCTTTTCCCTCTAAAGTCATCAAGGGTCGGCTCAGCCCTCGTTCATAGATAGGGCTTCCAACCATTCCACGATTTTTTGTAATAAAGCCAAGCTTTGGTAAGTTGATTGGCTTGTCAGCAATTTTCCCGGTCTTGACCGGGTTTTTTGATCACAACATTCAAGAGTATCCTACGAAGGGTGAACGGTTTTGGTTGAAGCTTCCAGGTTTCAGGTTTCAGGTTGCAGGTTGCAGGTTGTAGGTTGCAGGTTGTAGGTTGCAGGTTGCAGGTTGGTTGAAGGTTAACGGTTGCTTCCCTAGCAATTAGCCATCTCCCCATCTCCCCATCTCCCCATCTCCCCATCTCCCCATCTCCCCATCTCCCCATCTCCCCATCTCCCCATCTCCCCATCTCCCCATCTCCCGACTTCCGACTCCCAAAGAACATGGCTCAAGGTAGAATTATGATAAGAAACATTAAGAAATGCAAATAAAGCAGCATGGTAAGCACTCAGGGCGGTAAAGGTAAGGTAGAATACCCCAAGAAAGAATTCCCGCAGAAAAAAGTCCAGAAAAAAGTAGTAGTAATCGGCGCAGGGATTGGTGGACTAACCGCTGGAGCACTCCTCGCTCGCCGAGGCTACCATGTTGTAATACTAGACCAAGCCCTAGTACCAGGAGGATGCGCCTCTACCTTCAAACGTCGGGGCTTTACCTTCGATGTTGGTGCGACCCAGGTAGCTGGCTTGGAACCTGGTGGCATTCACAAACGCATCTTTGATGAACTGGAAGTAGACCTGCCAGCCGCTACCCCCTGTGACCCTGCTTGTGCCGTATTTCTTCCTGGTGAAACTGAACCGATTAACATCTGGCGTAACCCGGAGCAATGGAAAACAGAACGACAACGCCAGTTTCCCGGTAGTGAACCCTTCTGGCAACTAATGGCAACCTTATTCAATGCCAGTTGGAAGTTCCAATCCCGTGACCCAGTGCTACCACCTCGTAATGTATGGGATTTGTGGCAACTAACCTCAGCAGTGCGTCCGGATACCTTAATTACCCTACCCTTTACCTTCATGACCGTAGCGGATGGGTTACGAGGATATGGGTTATATGACAATAAGCGTCTGAAAACCTTTCTGGATATGCAGCTCAAGCTTTATTCTCAAGTGGATGTTGATCAGACAGCACTGTTGTATGCTGCAACAGCCTTAGGAGTTTCCCAGGAACCCCAAGGGTTATTTCATCTCCAAGGTAGTATGCAAGTGTTAAGCGATCGCTTAGTAGAAGCCCTGGAAAAATGGGGGGGTAAGCTACTAATGCGCCATACCGTTGAACAAATCGAAACATCAGCTGGTAAAGCTACTGGTGTTTCGATTCGCAATCAGAAAACTGGGGAAGTTTGGACAGAACCAGCGGATGAGGTAGTTGCCAATGTTACGGTACAAAACCTAGTCAAATTATTAGGTAATAATCTACAGACGTTGCCTAAAACCTCGATGGCAGGCTACTCGATGGCAGGCTATAAGTATCGAGTCGATAAGTTACCTCCACCATCCGGTGCGTTTGTCATCTATCTTGGGGTAGATAAACGCGCAATTCCTGATGGTTGTCCTCCCCATCTTCAGTTTCTCTATGACTACGATGGACCAATTGGCGAGAATAATTCCTTGTTTATTTCGGTGAGTAAGCCAGGAGATGGACGAGCACCAGAGGGAAAAGCTACCATTACTGCCTCATCCTTTACCGATGCTGCCATGTGGTGGCGGGGATCCCAGCAAGACTATGACCGCTTAAAGGCAGAGTATACAGAAAATGCGATCGCACGTCTTAGTCAATACTTTGATTTAACACCAGAGACCATCATTCACCAAGAAGCAGCAACCCCTCGCACCTTTGCCCGTTATACTGCCAGAGAACAAGGCATTGTCGGAGGGATAGGGCAACGGATACCCACCTTTGGACCCTTTGGCTTTGCTACTCGCACACCTTGCAAAAGTTTGTGGTTAGTAGGAGATTCAACTCATCCAGGAGAAGGAACAGCTGGGGTCAGTTATTCTGCCCTTACCGCTGTACGGCAGATTGAGACATGATTAGACTTCGTGGCAGTTGTCGGGAACAGGGAACAGCGGATCTGGGAACAGTGGACAAGAATTGACGCAAAGCGATGCAGAGGTGCGACCCGTGGCGAATTTAATTCTTAATGCGGAAAACGCACCATTACGGTCATGGGGAAACCCCATGACCGCGCTGCATCAAGAACACTATCAGAAAAATACTTTTGCGCATAGGTCTATTTTGTTTGTAGGGGTGCAAGCAAAGGTGCCCTAGCTTGGGTTATGGGTTAAAGGTCTAAAATGTCAAGATCATCTGGATCTGTTTTTGGCCAGACCAGCTGTGAAAGGCTACTAACATGGCACTACCCATTCAGGTTAAGACATTGATACAAGCAGCAAAAGCTGTCGCAGTTAACTTTTGCCTCTTGCCTCTTGCCTCTTGCCTTGCGCGTAGGGCTATACCAACCCCAAAGAGTTAGGATTAATGACCCGACAGCCTCATGATCAATTTGCCAAACAGTATCTAACTGAGTTGTTAACACCTCACGGTCAGGTAGAAGTCAGTCGAGAACTAACCAGTGAAGTGCGTCAAGTCGATATTTGGTTTCTACCAACAGCTTCTGAATCCACAGCAGTGCAGGACATTGGATTGCTCGGTCAGATGACATCAACCGCCTGTTTATTGGAACCGTTCCGCAATGCCACAGGGATCATGGCAGTGCGTAATTGCCTGCTGAAGTTGTTTGCCCTCTACAGTGACCTGCAGCGAAAGGCACGACGAGAGCAAAACCCGATCAGTGAAACCGACTTGCCCTGTTTATGGATTTTGTCTCCTTCCTGTTCAGCCCAGCTGTTGAACGGGTTTGGTGCAAAACTTAATGATTCCGGTGATTGGGTTGCAGGAGTCTACTTTTTGCCTGAGTGGTTCAACACAGCCCTGGTAGCCATTAACCAGCTACCTGTTACCGAAGAAACCCTGTGGTTAAGAATTTTGGGACGGGATAAGACTCAAAGCCAAGCCATTAATGAGTTGCTAGCACTACCGGTCGGACACCCCTTACGGGGTAACATCTTAGAGATTCTGGCCAACTGGCGCATCAAAATAGACAAAATAGAGGAAAGCGAAGATTTAACTCAAGACGAGAGGGAGTTAATTATGAATTTATCACCAGCTTATTTGCGTTGGCGAGAAGAAACCTTAGAGCAAGGAAGAGAACAAGGCAATTTAGACGGACAGCGCCTGATGGTGGAGAATCTACTAGCAGGGCGGTTTGGCACTGTTGATCTCGAATTATCCCGAACCATTGAGCCTTTGATGCAGTTGCCGATCACAGACCGTACTCAGGTGCTGCTTAACCTGTCTCGTCAGGAACTGTTGGAGAGGTTTGGAGACAATCGATCGGATTGATAGCGATGCAGCGCCTTCATGCGGGGGTTTCCCCCATGAGCGACTGCATCAAGACACTGTTACCGTTCAATCCTATTGCGGTGGTATTCCGATGGTGTTCGGGTATCACGAGGTCAAGACTGACCCAAAACTGTTCACCAAACCCGCTTATCTCATAGGGGCGCACGCCGTGCGCTCCTACTTGCTGTTTTTATTTACCACTGCAGCTACCAGAACACTAGCTCAAAGCGAAAGGCTGTTATCGCCTTTCCAAATGAGATGTAAACCTGTATGGTCTTGTTTTCTTGTCCAATAAAACTCTGGATCTCTTTGCCATCTTGCCTTTTGCCTGTTGCCTGTTGCCTTTTTCAGCAAGAAGTGTGTTTACAACCGAGATAAAAACACCCTTAGCACCTCAAGTAGCGTGGGCGTAGCCCATAGGCTGTTAGCTTCACTGACCTTATATAGCAGCAAAAGTTTTTCTTAAAAACTGTCCGGAATTTACTTGGAAGGGAGAGAACATTTAATTGAAGGCAAGGAAAAATTAACGTGATTACAACATAAAGTTGATTAGAGTTAATTATGAATTTATCATCAGTTGATTTCGGTGGCTCTGAACCAATGTTACAAAATGTTGCTTCAAATGTCTGGGGGATTGTCTATCGGATTAAAGTGCGATCGCTCTTTAACTCCAACTCCAACCTAGGAAATTTACTTTTATCCAATAAAAGAGTTTTACTCGTTACATCATCAAGGGGATAATTTACAGAGTTTGATATGATTTTTTTATTAATTCAATAAATAAATAAAGTTTTATTAAAATATCCGAAAAATCGTTTAATTATGGGATGAATTACGCTACATTTAAATTAAATAAAATCACCTTAAATTTACGGTAGCATTACTTCCTATAAATTCGGTTAATATTCATAACAGTATAAATGCTGTAATTAAGTTTGATAAAGAACAATATCACAAACTATTCACATAATTTTTAGACATTTTAATTGTGAATATAGGCCCATAAAAATAGGTCGAAATAGGGAGATAGTAGGCCGAATTTTGCAGAACTGGTTCGGACTAAAATTTAAATGCCTAATTGCTGACAGCAATTAGAAATAGGTGGCGAACTCTAGCAGGATCAGGATGACTGCACTAGGAATAATTATGGCAATCATTTTGGGTTTATGGGTTTTAAAAACTCGTTTCTAAACCCGATATCAAGCAATACTAGCTTACCAATAACTCTTCAAACTAATCAAGTTATTCATCTACTATACCCTAACTTTACTCAAAATAACAACCATCAGGGCTAATCAAGCATAGCAATCTTGGGAATTACTCTCAATCCATTAATTATAGACCCATATAATTCCCTCACTAGTTTTAGATAACAGCAATAATTACTTGGAGAATAAAAAATCATGAGTTTGGATTGTACTATCTCACAATCTTCAATTGTAGTAGCAGCTCAAGAGCAACTATCTTCTGATATTGGAGGAGAGGCAATCATCCTCGACATGAAGTCCGGAGTTTACTATGGCTTGAATACCGTAGGTGCTAGCATCTGGAATCTGATCCAGGAACCGAAAACCTTAGACGAAATTCGGAATGCACTGCTAGCAGAGTACGAAGTTGAGCCGGAAAAATGCGATCGCGATCTGTTGGCATTACTCCAAGAATTTGCAGCAGTTGGGCTAATTGAGGTAAAAGATGAAGCGGTTGCGTAAGTTCTTGCGCCTTACTAGTAGAGAACGTCAACTTGTGATTAACACGTTCATCTTACTAGGATTAATCAGACTAGGGCTATGGTTACTACCATTTCACAGATTGCGGCGACTGCTAACAAAAATCAGTCAGCCATCACCTCAAGCTCAAGGCGTAAACCAAACTAACCTAAGCAAAATTGTCGGAGCTGTTAATCTTAGCAGTCGCTACATGCCAGGTGGTGTCAAGTGTTTAGCTAGAGCATTAACCACACAAGTACTGATGAGTCGCTGTGGTTACTCCCCTCAACTCAGAATTGGTGTTGCCAAAGGGGAGGGAGGAAAGTTAGAAGCTCATGCATGGGTGGAAAACCAGGGACAGGTTGTGATCGGCTATCTCACAGACCTTTCACGGTTTACCCCACTACCATCGTTTAAAGGAGGCAAACTATGAGTGGCATTGTCGGGATTTACTACCTCGACCAAGAACCAATAGACCGGGAAAATATTGGGCAAATGTTAGATATCCTTGCCCACCGGGGACCCGACGGAGCAGATATCTGGTGCGAGGGGTCTGTTGGTCTCGGTCATCGGATGCTGTGGACTACCCCTGAATCGCTGCTGGAAAAGTTACCTTTAGTTAATCACTCCAAAAATTTAGTGATTACTGCTGATGCTCGGATTGATAATCGAGAGGAACTGATTGTTGCTCTAGAGTTGAACCACCTTCCAGCAGAAAAAATTACCGATAGCCAACTGATATTAGCAGCTTATGAAAAATGGGGAGAGCAGTGTCCAGAGAAACTATTAGGTGACTTTGCCTTCGCTATCTGGGATAAGCACAAGCAGATCCTCTTCTGTGCTAGAGACCATGTTGGGGTTAAGCCTTTCTATTACTATCACCAATCCGGTCAAGGGTTTATTTTTGCCTCCGAAATCAAAGCACTCTTCTGTTTACCCTTCGTGCCAAAGCGTCTTAACGAAGTTAGGATGGCTGACTATGTCGCCCTGATGATGGAAGACAAAGTCATCACCACCTATGACGAAATTCTACGGCTTCCTCCTGCTCACACCATGGTCGTTAGTCAGTCAGGGATAGAGCTAAACTGTTACTGGTCTTTGGACCCTAATCGTCAGCTGATCTTAGACTCAGACGAAGCCTATGCTGAAGCATTTCGTGACATCTTTACCGAAGCAGTTCGTTGTCGTCTTCGTAGTGCTTTTCCCGTTGGTTCTCACTTGAGCGGTGGATTAGATTCTTCCTCAATCACTTGTGTAGCGAGGAAACTACTAGCTGAAGCAGGAGATACTCAACTCCACAGCTTCTCCAACATTTTTGACAAAGTCACTGAATGTGATGAACGTCCCTTCATCAATGCTGTTTTAGAACAGGGTGGACTAATTCCCCACTATGTTCATGCTGACCAGTTTGGTCCGCTGTCAGACGTTGACGAGATTTGGCAGTATGAAGACGAAGCTTTACTTGGTCCAAGTCATCATTATCCTTGGCGACTGAATCAAGCTGCTCAGCAAGCAGGGATGCGAATTGTTTTAGATGGCCTCGATGGGGATAATGTCGTGTTTCATGGTGTGTCTAGACTGACAGAATTAGCCCATCAAGGAGAGTGGGAAACCTTTGTCCAGGAAGCTGAAGCATTTTCCGAACATTTTGGTAACTCACCCCAATCCCTAATTAAACACTACAGTATCCTACACCTAAAAACCCTCGCCAAGCAGTTTCGGTGGATTGCCTTTGCTAAAGCTGTATATCAGATTCACAAGCGTTTTGGCATTTCCCGTAAGCACCTGTTGCTCAATCATGGACTCAAGGCGTTAGTTCCGGAAGCAATCAAGCAACTTTGGCGAAAGTGGCGCAGACAAGACAAGTTAGCTACTTCTGTTGCACCTTTAGTTAACCGCAACTTTGCTGAACGCATTGGTATGGATCAGCGTATCCACGCATTGGACAAATCCGATCAACCATCACTCACAGTCAGAGAAGACCACTGGCGTAATCTAAGCCAAGGTATATTTCCCCTCATTCTAGAGCAGCTCGACCGCTACAATGCTGCATTTTCCCTCGAAGCTCGTCATCCCTTTATGGATAAGCGGCTACTTGAATTCTGTCTAGCACT
Organism: Moorena producens PAL-8-15-08-1; assembly: GCF_001767235.1. Taxonomy (GTDB): domain Bacteria; phylum Cyanobacteriota; class Cyanobacteriia; order Cyanobacteriales; family Coleofasciculaceae; genus Moorena; species Moorena producens_A. Next base: position 5,426,378 of record NZ_CP017599.1, on the reverse strand, counting down.
ACCTTCCGAGCAGAAACTCTACCAGGGATGGAGTCGGATGGTGTTGCGCCGTGGGATGGCTGATATATTACCAAAAGCTGTCCAATGGCGAGGAGGCAAAGCCCATATGGGTCCAAACTTTATTCACGGTCTGCTCACCGTAAATCGTCCGGTATTCGACGACGTGATCTTGAATAAGCTTGAACTCATTGAAGGGTACGTTGACACAGACTTTCTGAGACAAGTTCATCGACGCATGACCTCAGGAGGCAGGGTGCGAGAAAAAGACTGCATGACAGTCTGGCAGGGAATCATCTTGGCCTTGTGGCTTGACCGAACCCAAGTGACACCCTAAGTCTAACTTGGCAGGGAATCTACTTGGCACTGTGGTTTGGGCACAACCAAGAAACACCGTAAGTCCAATTCAGGCTGTAACTACCGTAAATTACTATCAGCAAAAGGAAAGTAAAACCATGCTAAAAACCTACACTACACCAGAGATGATTGTTCACGGCACCATTGAGGAGCTGACCGAAATCAATGGACCTGATCACATTTCAGATGTCTTGATTGTCGGTGGTCAGGTGATAGCTCAATCAGATGACTCACAGAGCATCACCCTACCATAGTGATGTTACGGCTCAATCAGATCACTCACAGAGCATAAACTGCACTAGTGACGATTGTGTTGAGTCTATACAACCGTAACAGGATTACTACTGGTGATAGTGAGTAATTAGCGATGCAGCGCGGTCTTGGGGAGGCAGTGCGGTCTTGGGGGTTCCCCCCATGAGCAACTGCCGTGGTTTCCCCCATGAGCGACTGCATCAAGACAGTGAGTAATTAATAGTTTAAATCAGGGTGTGACTACCTTAAACCCACAATAAGTACAACGAAAGTAAGACCATGCTAAAAACCTACACTACACCAGAAATGATTGTTCACGGTTCTATTGAAGAGCTCACCGAAATCAGTGGACCTGATCGGATGGCAGATGTCCTGATTTTCAATGGTGATTTGAATAATCCCGCAGCTCAATCCGATGACTCAAGCAGCCTAGACTGCGATAACAATGGTAATTGTTCTCCGTTCCAACTACCGTAACAGGATTACTACTGATTATGAGTAATCAATAGTTTAACTCAGGGTGTGACTACCTTAAACCACAATAAGTACAAAGGAAAGTAACACCATGCTAAAAACCTACACTACACCAGAAATGATTGTTCACGGTTCTATTGAGGAGCTGACTGAAATCAGTGGTCCTGATCGGATTGCAGATGTCCTAATTTTCAATGGTGATTTGGCTAATCCTGCGGCTTCATCAGATGATTCAATGAGCCTGGACTGCGATAACAATGGTAATTGTGATCCGTTCAAACTAGAAGACCGTCAGTAACACGATTACTACTAGTAATAGTGATTAATCAATAGTTAAAATCAGGGTGTGACTACCTTAAGCTACCATCAGCAACAGGAAAACACCATGGAAAATAGCTACGCTACTCCAGAGATGATTGTTCACGTCACCATTGAGAAGCTAACCGAAATCAGTGGACGTGAAGCGATTGGAGATGTGCTGATTTTCAATGGTGATTTAGCTAATCCCGCAGCTGAATCAGATCACTCATACAGCCTAGATTGCACAGCAGTTAATGATTGTGATCCGTTCAAACAACGGTAATAGGATTACTACTAGTTATGGTGATTAATCAATAATTCAACTCAGGGTGTGACTACCTTAAACTACCATCAGCAAAAGGAAAACACCATGGACAAGAGCTACGCTACTCCAGAGATGATGGTTCACGGCACCATTGAGGATATCACCCAATTCGGTGGACCTCGTGGGACGTTAGATGTGCTGATTTTCAATGGTGATTTGAATAATCCCCAGGCTACATCAGATGGCTCAAGCAGCCTAGACTGCGATAACAATAATAATTGTGATCCGTTCAAACTACAGTAATATGATTAGCACTGGTGATAGTGAGTAATCAATATGAGTAGCGCTATCACCAAGGGCGAAAAAGGCATTATCTACTACTAAATTATCTACTACTAGCAAGATCATCCCCCAACTCGTTAGTCCTGCAACACTGACTCAGCAGAAGGGTCTTGGCTAGAGTGAGGGGACGCCTTTTCTGCTATCAAGTTCTCCGATCAAGTTTAACCTGCTCCTAAGTATCAATTATGTACATCTATACGGCCTACAACCTTTGTATTCACTCAGAGATTCCCTTACCCGAGCTATTGGAATCTCATGGATCCCCTGATGTGATCATACGTTTCGGGAAATTGAGTCATCTTCCTCCAGAAACAGCCAATTGGAGCAACCGTGTCCTTGGGGAATTGCATGGCAAAGCAAAGGTTTTGATTGAAGATGGGCGAGAGATTACGATCGAACCTGTCACAGGAGTAGACCAGTCCAAGCTCAGCCCTAACATCCTTGGAGCTTGTATGTCTGTGGTGCTACGACAGCGGGGATTGCTAGTGCTTCATGCTAGCAGCATTGTAGTTAACAATCAAGCGATCGCATTCATGGGTGGGTCAGGCTGGGGTAAATCCACCTTAGCAGGAGCGTTTCATCGGAAGGGTTATCAGATCATAACTGATGATGTCATGCCTGTCAACCTTGATCACGGTTATCCTTTAATTATTCCTAGCTTCCCTCAGATTAAACTTTGGCCATCGGCAGCAGATTCTCTAGGACACAATTCTAAGAACTTACCTCCTCTTTACCCAAACGCACCAAAGCTTTCCTACACATTCACTGATGGGTTTCAACGCACTGCTGTACCCCTGAAGCGGCTCTATGTATTGGCCAAGGGAGAGGAACATCAGATTACCAAGCTAACGCCTCAACAAGCTTTCCCTCAAGTAGTTCGTCATAGCCGTGATGTAGATGTGCTAATTGCTCCAGACTGTGTTAGTACTCATCTGCGTCAATGCGCCAATCTAATCAAGACTGTATCTATCTGTCGCTTCACCAGAAAGCCTAATCTAATGGAACTTCCTGATCTAGTTGCCTTGGTAGAGAAAGATATCGAAGAATTAACTACTTCTGATAGTAGTAAAAACAATACCCTCAACACTAGACTTGTAACCTCTAAACTTTAACACCAAAAATGGGAGCAGGCAAAACTTTAAGAACAAAAATCCAGCAAACATTACGCCTTTTGCCTGCACTGCGTCTAGTCTGGCAAAGCAGTCCCTTTTGGACAGTAGCTCGCGTAGGACTTTTGCTGGTTCAGGGGATATTACCTCTACTATCAATTTATCTTACCAAATTAATAATTGATACCGTAACTGACGGATTACTTAATGCTGATAAACAAGCCGTCTTTCGTGATGTTTTACTTTTCCTAATCTTAGCCGGTACAGTTACGCTTGTTACTACTCTTTTGAACTCGTTAGGTGAAGTAGTCAATACTGCTCATTCTCAGCGAGTGACTGACTACATGCAAGGGATTATTCAGGATAAATCCCTAGAAGCTGACTTAGAGTACTACGAAAATCCCCGATACTACGATACATTACAAAGAGCTCAACAAGAAGCGCCCTACCGACCGCCCCGAGTTCTAAATCGTCTCACACAGATAGCTCAAAATAGTATTTCCTTGTTAGCGATGGTGAGTTTATTACTCTCTCTCCATTGGGGAATTGCTGGAATTTTATTTATTGCTGCCATGCCCGCTATGGTGGTGCGAGTAAAATACTCTCGGGTTATCTATCGTTGGCAGCGTAAAAAAACACCCATGGAACGGCAATCCATGTATTTGGGTTATATGCTAACCTCAGACCAGTTTGCTAAAGAAATTCGCTTGTTTGATTTAGGGGTTTTCTTTACTGACTGGTATCGTCGCATCCGAGAGCAACTTTATAAAGAAAAAGTAGCCATTGCCACTGGACGCTCCTTTGCTAACTTTGGTGCTCAAGCCGTTGCAGGAATGTTAATCTTTTCTGTCTATGGCTTTATTGTCTATCAAACTGTTCATGGAGATTTGCGATTAGGAGATTTAGTGCTGTATCACCAAGCGTTGCAGCGGGGACAAAATAATATTCGAGCGTTACTAACTAGTATATCTGGTCTTTATGAAGATAACCTATTCTTAGGTAACCTCTACGAATTTCTGGATCTAAAACCTAACGTTGTTGAACCAACTTATCCCAAACCAATTCCCCACTCCATGAGCCGTGGTATTGTTTTCGATCATGTTAGTTTCCAATACGGTACTACAACTCGTAAGGCACTTACAAACATTAACCTGACGGTGCGACCAGGAGAAACTATCGCCCTAGTAGGAGAAAACGGTTCCGGTAAAACAACCTTAATTAAACTCTTGTGTCGTTTGTACGATCCAACTGCTGGCAGCATCACCATTGATGGGATTGATATCCGCAATTTTAAAATAGCTGACTTACGCCGCCAAATCAGTGTGATTTTCCAAGACTACGCTAAATATAATTTCACAGCTAAGGAAAATATCTGGTTAGCGGACATTGATTTACCACGAGATCACGAAACAATTATTGATGCTGCTCGTCGTTCTGGTGCTGATGAGGTTATCACTAGTTTGCCCCAAGGGTATAATACCATGTTGGGGAAATTATTTGACCAAGGGGAAGAACTTAGTATTGGTCAATGGCAGAAAATAGCCTTAGCACGAGCTTTTTTACGAGACTCTCAGGTGATTGTATTAGATGAGCCTACCTCTGCTATGGATCCGAAGGCAGAATACGAGGTATTTATGAAATTCCGCGAACTGATCGAAGATCAAGCTGCTATTTTGATCACCCATCGCTTATCTACTGTAAAAATGGCTGACCGGATCTATGTGATGGACCAAGGTTCAATTGTAGAAAGCGGTACCCATGCGGAACTGATGCAGTTAGATGGTACTTATGCCCATTTGTTTGAAACTCAAGCTAAAAATTATCGCTAACTTGAAGGTAAGCTATCAGCTATCAGCTATCAGCTATCAGCTTATGTGCTACGCACACGCGTGCGCGTTCAGCTAATGCACTATGGGCATAAGCTAAGCGCTGACCGCTAACCGCTGACTGCTGAATGCTGAATGTTGAATGCTTACCTTATGACTTCCCTACTCCCTACTCCCTACTCCCTACTCCCTACTCCCTACTCCCTACTCCCTACTCCCTACTCCCTACTCCCTACTCCCTACTCCCTACTCCCTACTCCCTACTCCCTACTCCCTAGCTAATGCTATAGCATTTCCATTTGAGATGTGAACATAGAATTAAACCCTTTAGGGAACAGTAAAGTCGGTATATGGTAACATTGGTAAGGAATACAGAGTTTTTTTTTATTAGTAAAAACTACCAGATATATTTACAAATCATTTGTAAATACTCTAATAATTGCTAAAATTTTTAACTCATTTTTAGAGATATTATTTTATTAAATAATTTAAGTTTTATTAAAATTTTAGGTAGTGGTGGAAAAAATCGATTAATTAGGATACAGTTTAATTAATTTGAAGCGCTAAAATTATCAATCTGAATCCGTTTAAGACAGTCTAAATGCTACTCAGGGTAGAATCTGCCATTAGATTCATGAGCCATGGACTGTGAATCAAAATTTAGAATAGTATTTGGAATTAGTACTAGCCGTAAAATCACTGTCTTGATGCAGTCGCTCATGGGGGAAACCACGGCAGTCGCTCATGGGGGGAACCCCCAAGACCGCGCTGCCTTCCCAAGACCGCGCTGCATCGCTGATGATAACCCTCACAATTTTTCCTTATCAAGGGAAAATTAGGGGTATCATTAAAAGCTCAAATACTTGGTATTAAGTTTTTGTGGCGTAAGTCATGACTTTGATAGTTTTGGCAACTTATTGGGTTGTCAACTAGTCAAATTTAACGATAAATCCCTAAACCACAAGGCTGCTTTATTGTCGGCGTTGCTGATTCTGGGTATGGCGCACGCCCCCCTAACCCCCCAATTCTGGGGGGAATAAGACGTTCAAAGTCCCGCAAAGTTGGGGGACCAACGGGGGCTTTAACATGCACCAGATGATTGCGCATTCATTCCTTAATTCAGCAACGCCTTATTGTCAGCTTAAAAAGCTAATTACTAAACCTTAATAGCTAAACGGTGCGCTTACAGTCGTCGAATTAAATTCGCCACGGGTCGCACCGCAACTTAACTACATATAGTGAGGGCGCAAGCCTTGCGCCCCTACAATTAGGCTTAAGCAACGGATGCCAGGGTAATTTTTGAACTGGAATGGCTGATCAAGGGGAGTCAAGAAACTGCTGCATCAGTTTCAAGTGAATTGCATCTACGCGCAATAGTTATTTGAGAAATTAATTATGAGTTTGGATGGCACAATCTCTAAGAAACTATCTAAGTGTTCAGTTGGCGATATGTCTGAAATTGACAGCCAATTAGTGGATTGCAAAGTGTTGGGTGGCAAAAAGCAAAAGCTGTTTTCCTATGTTGCTTATGGTTTGGGAATCCACTCGGCGCTACCAATCCCAGAGTTTATCCCAGCAGAAGTAGAGTGTGATGTGATGATTCACATTCAGAGTAATGATTACAGTACCGGATGCGTTCGCGTAGCGTGGCCGAAGGCCTCCGCTACGCGAACGGCTGAGGCCGTAGGCCACGCTTTGGCGGAAGGCCAAACGCGAACGCCGAATCGCAAAATCAGTGACTACATTCCAAAGGAAGTTATCCAGCAGCCGATGGCTTTGCAGTTGAGTCCAAAGGAGGCGGTGATTTATCTCAAAGACACAGGGCTGTTTCTGGTACAGGGGGGAAACTCGATTACGATCATTCCCGCAGCAGAAGCCTGGCTGAGCCGCATTCAAACGGCTCTAGTAGGAACTGTGATGGCGATTCTGCTCTATCAGCGGGGATTGTTGGTGCTACATGCCAGTGTAGTCAATATTAATGGTGGTGCGGTTGTTTTCTTGGGTAATTCCGGTGAAGGTAAGTCTTCAATTGCTGCTGCACTCCACACTCAGGGATACAGAATCATCACTGATGATGTTGCACCTGTGACGTTGGATCAGGGAACAGCGAAAGTTGCTCCTAGCTTTCCTCAAATTAAACTAAGTCGAGAAGTAGCTAAGGTTTTGGGATATGACCAGGATAAGCTGGCTTTGTTGCTACCGAAGTTAAATAAACCTGGCTATCGGTTAAATCAGGATTTTACCGAAGCGCTACTACCAATCCGCTGCATCTATGTACTGGTTTCAGGTTCACAGTTGAGTATTAAGCGTCTGAAACTTCAGGAGGCGGTGATGGAACTATCCCGTCACTCCCGTCTAAACAGCTTATTTGACTCTGAGAAAGCATGCCATCTTCTTCAGTGTGCTCAGCTTGCCAATCAGTGTAGTGTCTATCGTCTCCAGCGACCTCGTAACTTGGCTTTGTTGCCAGAGTTAGCGAGGTTGGTGGCAGAACACCAATTTATACAGGGCAAAATGTAAAAGGTAACAGGTAATATGATAAATTACCGAAAGCCCCATTATCGATTACTCAAAAAAACCTAAAAGATACAAGCGAGAGTTAGCCACTTAATTTATTGAGTGGTCGTCGTTCGCGTAGCGTGGCCGTAGGCCAGCTTCCCTTTGATTTATCCCGGCCATCGTGCTATAATGAAAGTACGAGTAAGGACAAGGTTGGTTGCGTTGATTTTTTGCTAGTACGGTTAAATTCCGGCCAGTAAGAGACGGGGAAATCCTACGACTATGGCACAGGCAAGTGATAGCAGCAAAAAGTAGCAATTTATCGCCCTAATTTGTTGGTACAACCACTCTGAAAGCTATTTGAATCAAAAGTAAATCCACAGGTTAACTTTTTGAGTTAATCCGTTCGCGTAGCGTGGCCATAGGCCAGGGAAGTAGAGCAGTTTTGAGTCTGCTACAACGGTACAGGCTGGATTCATTTCTAGTTAGTATTGTGAGCGTCGTGGAGCGTGGTTTTAACCCGCGTAACGACATCAGCTTAGAATCCCTGGGTTTTCAAACCAGGGAGAACTCAATTCGAGCTCCTAATCAACTGTTATCAAAAACTGTAATAAACCCCTTCAAACTAGTTGAAGGGGTTTACTTTAATCTGTCCGAGGTGATATCTATTCCTTTACCGCTAAACTAGCCTGTTTAAAACTATGGTAGTCTTGTTTTCGTGTCTGAGTAGAAGGCATCTATATCTTGCTCCCCAACGCTGGTGTAGAGGTAGTTGCTGTCTGTTCTTGACTAAATCTAATCACCTGTAGGACTAATGAAAATCGCTACCTGGAACGTCAACTCAATTCGGAGTCGCCAAGCTCAAGTAATAGATTGGTTGCAACGGACCCAAGTAGATGTACTTTGCCTGCAAGAAACTAAAGTAGTCGATGCCCAGTTTCCGCGATCGCTTTTTGAAGAATTAGGGTATTACCTTTATGTTTCTGGGCAAAAATCCTATAACGGTGTAGCCATCTTTAGCCGAAAACCAGCCACAGAAGTAACTACTGGCTTTGCTGCGGTGTTGGATACAGTTCAGGTCGGTGACTTAGATGAACAAAAGCGAGTGATTAGCGCTACAGTAGATGGCGTCCGCATTGTTAACCTCTATGTTCCCAATGGGGCTTCGGTGAACAGTGAGAAGTATGACTACAAGCTACGTTGGCTGAAGATACTGCGGGACTATTTACACAGTATCCTACAAGAACAGTCCCATGAACTTTGTGTATGTGGGGACTTTAATATTGCCCCAGAAGACCGGGATATCCATGATCCTAAAGGCAAAGAAAAGCATATCATGGCGTCCCCAGTAGAACGTCAAGCCCTACAATCTGTCTTAGACCTAGGTTTAGCAGATGCCTTTCGCAAATTTACCAAAGAAGGGGGTAATTTTAGTTGGTGGGACTATCGCACCCGTGCTTTTCGGGGTAATCGGGGTTGGCGCATTGACCATATCTACCTAACCCCCAATCTTTACAATCAAGCGATTAGTTGTACCATTGACATAGAACCGAGAAAACTAGATAAACCTAGTGACCATGCCCCTGTAATCGTCAACTTATAGTCAAGTTTTATAGGGAGTTGCATTCAAAGAGAGTAGATTGGTTGGATAGGGAGATAGGGAGATGGGGAGATGGGGAGATGGGGAGATGGGGAGATCTCACAGGGGTAGGTTTTTTACATTTGGGTAAAACATGGGACGACTCAGAGGAAGAGGAAAAGAAAAACAACGAACAAATGATGATTTTAACGACAAATTAAGTATATTCTCTTGATGCAGTCGCTCATGGGGGAAACCCCCTGTTCCCTTGCTGCATCGCTTTCTTATCCCCCACACCCTACACCCTACACCCTACACCCCACACCTGACGTCAAAGTAAAAAACATACCCTTGAAAGGATGGGGAGATGGGGAGATGGGGAGATTGGGGGAAGAGAAAGTTGTACCTTTGACCGCAACTTAGTATTAAAGGGAAAAGCTATGCAAATGGAAAATGGAAAATGGAAAATGGAAAATGGGAATTAAACTTAATAATTAAAATTAACAACTAAAATCAATAATTAACAATTCTAATTAACAATTAGAGCAGTCGAAGTAAAGGTTAAGAAATGTTTATTATCCCTGCTCCCTGCTCCCTGCTCCCTGCTCCCTGCTCCCTGCTCCCTATTCCCTATTCCCTATTCCCTGCTCCCTAAAACCGATAACTTTGTACTCACCAAATTGAGAACTGCGATATAAAAATTAACGACCTTTAAGCACACGATCAATAGCCTGCAATAATTCCTTAGCGGTGTAAGGCTTAGACAAAAAGGTCTTAACCCCAGCTTCAGCCGCCGCATCGACTTTATCACTGATAGGCAACCCACTGATGCCAATAATTTTGATCTCGGAGTTAATTTCTTGCAATCGAAGGATAGTTGCTGGTCCATCCATAACTGGCATCATCATATCCATCAGCACCAAGCTAATATCATCCTGATGTTGCCTATAGAGTGCGATCGCTTCCCTACCATCCCTGCTACTCATCACCCTATAGCCATAGTTTTCTAAGGAAGTCTTGGTAATCTCACCAATAGCCGCTTCGTCATCCACCACTAAAATCAACTCACCGTTTCCTGTCGGTAGTTTTAGTTCTTCCTCGACAGGAATTGGAGAGTGTTCTACTGCTGGCAAATATACTTTGAAGTGAGTACCTACGCCCACTTCACTATACACATTCACAAAACCGCCGTGACTTTTAACAATACCTCTGACCGTAGACAAACCCAGTCCTGTACCTTGACCGATTTCTTTTGTAGTGAAAAATGGCTCGAAAATTCTTGGCTGTATTTTCAAGGGAATACCAATGCCAGTATCAGCAACGGTCACCACAATGTAGGGACCGACATAAGCATCAATATGCATCCTGGCATAGTTTTGATCTAAAAAAATATTTTGGGCAGACAATGTCAAGGTTCCACCATCAACCATCGCATCACGAGCATTGATGCAGAGGTTCATCAACACTTGGTGCAGTTGTGTGGCATCGCCAGATACAGACCAAAGATTGGGGTCGATATCCGTAGACAGTTCAATGGATCTGGGAAATGTTTCTAGGATAATGTGGCGAATTTCCCGAATCAAATGCCTGACTTGTAAAACCGTTCGTTGACCTGTAACACCCCGAGCAAACGATAAAACTTGCTTGACTAAACCAGCCCCGCGCCTAGCATTATTCTCTACAGTTTTTAGGAGTTGCACATGCCGCTGATCTGAGATTTTAAGCTGCAACAGTTGAGCGGACATTAGAATAGGAGCTAATAAGTTGTTCAGGTCATGGGCAATGCCCCCAGCTAAGGTACCAATGCTCTCCATGCGCTGAGCGTGGAGAAACTGAGTTTCCAGTTGTTTCTTCTCAGTTATATTAGTATTGACAATCAAGATTGATTTGGCCTGTCCCTGAGGATTTTGCACCAAAGTCCAGCGACTTTCAACAATAATTTCTTTGCCATCTTTGGTGACTTGATTCAACTCACCATACCACTCCCCTGTTTTGGCAACACTTTGGTCTGCCTCGGCTAGGTCAGCTGGTGCTTGTTCGTACAGCAGTAGATGCTCTTTTTTCCCAATCACTTCTGCTGCCTGCCAACCATAGAGACACTCGGCCCCTTTATTCCAAAATGAGATAGTATTGTCTAGATTCCGAACCAGAATGGCATCGGTTGCCACATCCAACAAAGCCGCTTGTTCCCGAATTTTTTGTTGGGCTTGCTGGCGCTCAAGGGCATAGCGGATGGAACGCTCTAGTAAAGGTGCTCTGAGCTGACTCTTATCCAGGTAATCTGCTGCCCCAGCTTTCATTGCTTCCATGTCAACCTCATGGTCTCCCTGGGCAGTGAGGAGGATAATCGGTGCTGTACACCCCCTGGCAATGGCTTCACCCAGGAGTTCAAGTCCATTATGCTCACCAAGACGGTAGTCCAGTAGATAAACATCATGCTGGTTCTGAGCAATCATTTCTAAGCCCTTAGCATAGGTTGCCACCCAAGTCAAGCTAAATCTAGCCCTCCGGTTTTCCGACAGTAAATCACGAGTTAGAATATAGTCATCTTCGTCATCATCAACGAGTAATACATTAACCAAAGGGTTGTACATTGGTCTGGCACCAGAGGAATCGAAGGAAATTAGTCGAGAGTGGTGAGTTCTGAGTTCTGATTTGGGTAAGCAATTTGCCAGGTCTGTGATCAACGAACATTGATGAGGGTCGGTTTTGGAAATAGTCCTGAGTGGATCAGTCTTTAGTGGTACAGTAGAAACATCAGAAGAAACATCAAAACGTTCAGCTTGCGGTTGTGAGTATTTACTCATGGCAGTCTATTTATTCCCTTCGGGGGGCAATTCGGCGATGTCCAACCAGTACTTTTTTAACGTTTGCATCACCTCAATTAGGGAACTATAGGTGACAGGCTTAACGATGAAAGAATTTGCTCCTAAGTTATAACTATGATAAATATCTTCTTCAGCCTTTGAGGTAGTCAGCACCACAACTGGTATAACTCGTAGATTAGGATCAGCCCTAATTTCTCTGAGGGCTTCACGACCATCTTTTTTCGGCATATTCAAATCCAGTAGGATTAAACTTGGACGAGGGGACATCCTGGCCTGGGTGTGTTTACCACGGTGATACAGATAATCCATCAATTCCTCGCCATCACTGACAAAGTATAGCTCATCGGTCAACTTACTCTCTAACAGAGCCTCCCTTGCCAACAGACAATCATCCGGATCATCATCTGCCATTAGAATTACCACGGGATTTCGGCTTTCATTCACTAAGCATTATCTCCTCGACCAAAAATTATAAAGGAATTATAAAGTAAATATGAAGGGATTATGAAGTATAAAGGGATAAATTTGAGGTATTTTATTGATTAGTCACTCAACTACTAGTATGTTTTCATTATTTAACGTTTAACCTTGGCCAATAGGCCACGCGTCCGCGTTCAACCTTTAACTTTTAACCTTTAACTTTTAACCTTTAACCTTCAACTTTGTTTAATCGGCACCGTAACAATAAACTGAGCCCCCTGTCCTGGTGTGCTATTTGCCATGATGCTACCATTATGACGTTCCACAATTTTACGGCAGATAGCTAGACCGATGCCGGTTCCTTCATAGTCGCTGCGACCATGGAGCCGTTGAAAGGTTTGGAAAATGCGATCGCTATACCTGGGTTCAAACCCAATACCATTGTCTTCGACTATAATCTGACAACGCTGATTAACGGTTGTGCCTCCATAACTTAAGGGAACACTTTCCTGAAGCAGTTGGCTATAAATTCTAACGAGGTTACCTCTTTGTTCTGGTCGGAATTTCAGTCCGTTACTGATCAGGTTTTGCAAAAGTTGACGCATTTGCAGGGGATCAGCTTCAATAGTATGTAGTTCACCGACTTCCACTACGCCACTAGATTGCTGGATACGTAGTTCTAAATCAGAGAGTACCTCTTGCACGACTTGAACTAGGTCAGTGGCAACCCAAGGTCTTGCCTTGGTGGTCACCCGGGAAAGGCTAAGCAAGTCATTGATTAACACCTGCATCCGTTCTGCAGCATTCTGCATCCGTTTGAGGTAGTCCTGCCCCTGCTCCGTTAACTGTTCATGATACTTGGTCTGAAGGCGATCGCCAAATGCCCGAATCTTGCGCAGGGGTTCTTGCAGATCGTGGGACGCTACATAGGCAAACTGTTGCAGTTCAGCATTAGAACGGGCAAGTTCCTGACGCTGACGGGTTTCTGTTCCTAAAAGCTGGGCTTGGGCTAAGGCAATACCAATTTGGTCGGCCAGTTGTTGCAACAATTCACTTTCAAAGTTAGTCCATTGTCGTGGATTGGTGCACTGATGGGCAATCAACAAACCCCAAAGTTTGTCTTGTTGCTGAATTGGCACCACTAAGTTAGCTTTTACCCCAAACTGTTGCAGCATTTCTACATGGCAAGCTTCGATATCAGAGTTTTCTAAGTCACAGATGTTGCTAACCCTTCCCTGACGATACTGGTCTAGGTACTCTTCATGAAAGCAAGGATCTTCGATGCTTTGTCCGAGCATGATTGGCCAACTCGGTACTACGGCTTCTTGAACCACTTTCCCCCAGCCATCAAAACTTAGTTGGAAGAGTACAACTCGGTCAGCCTTAAGAAATTCTTGCACTTCTGTAACCGCCGTTTGCAAAATCTGATCCAGTTGTAGAGACTGGCGGATTTTCAGGGTAATTTCTGAAAACAATTGCGTCCGCTGATTTTGGCGCTTGAGTTCTTGCTCTGCAAGCTTACGCTCAGTAATGTCATCCACCACATAGGAAAATCGGGGGCGAGGAGTAGTTGTGTCGGGAATTGGGCATACAGTGGCGCATAACCACCGGGTATCGGTTTCAGTGGTGTGATCATACTCGAAGGAAATGGGCTGATTGCTTCGTTCGCTTTCTCGGTAATGGCTAATCCAGCGACGGATATGAGTTTTGGGTGCCCCCAGCTCACTGGCTAACCGATTCTGCATGGCCTCGGGTGTAGTCCCGAAAAAATCCGCCGTACTATTATTATCAGAAATATGCAGGATGTCATCATCTAAAAGTTCCACGACCCCCATCAATAGTGTGGAACTGTTGAAGAAACTACGCAGGGTCGATTCACTCTCCAGCAGTGCAGCTTCTACCTGTTGGCGCTCTATTTCTGCTTGATGAGCTGCAATCAATCGACCAAGACTTTGAGCCATTAATTCTACAATTTCCCGTTCCTGAGGCTGGAAATCCCTTGCTCTTACCTGGGTTGAGGAAAAATTTAGGGAGCCGTAGACTTCACCATAGACAAATATAGGAGTCCCGATATAGGACTCAAGTTTTAGAGTTTGGTAGACTGGGTGAGCGTGCATCAGTGCTATCTCACCTACATGAGTATAGGCAATGGTCTTTTTTTCGCGAACGACAACAGCACAATAGGTATCTTTTAATTCAAACTCTGAGCCAGCCACTAAGCCTTCTAGATCAGACCTGACCGACAGGATAGTGTAGGAATTAAGGTGTACTTGACTAATAATGCCAGTGGGCATCCCTAAAATTTCACATCCCGTCTCCAGATAGTCAGCATAAAGCAGCTCAAAGTTTTGGTAATTTGTGGTATTCAGCCGATGTAGGTGTTTGAGGTTGTTACTGAAGGTTTCCAGTGCCTGAGACTTTTGCAAAAGTTGCTCGTCTGCGTGCTTGTGTTCAGTGATGTCCCGCCCTACTGCCTGGAGCTCAATCAATTGACCCTGCTCATTAAAGATGGCACGATCGCTCCACTGCTGCCAGCGAATCTCTCCTGTGGGCATAATCACCCGGTGTTCAACCGTTTCTACCGGATTCTCAGGGCTTAGAGAAGTAATACACTCTTCTAGCCTTTTGATATCCTCATGGGGAATCAATGGCAAAAACCGTTGTCCAATCAACTCTTCCTCTGACTTGCTGAAATAGCGACAGTAGGCAGCATTGACATATGTAATAGTTCCATCAGGACGGAAACGACAGATGAGTTCCGTTTGATCTTCGACAATAGCGCGATAGCGAGCCTCGCTTTGATACAATTCCTGCTGATTTTGCTCCCGCTCGGTTATATCATGGTTAAGACCAATGGTGGCCACCATATTGTCTTGCTGATCATACAGAGGTACTACCACCGTTTCACACACCCCACACCTGCCATCTTTGCCAATAAAGTGAATCTTCCCAGACCAACGTCGGGACCTGGTCATCTCCTGGATAATCTGCTCGGTTAGAACCGTCGCCTCTTCCGGTCGGTGCAAAATCCCCGGAGTTTTACCCAATACCTCAGCTTTCGTGTAGCCGAATATTCGCGCTGAAGCGGGATTCCAATCAATTATCTTACCGGCTAAGTCGGTGATTATGATCCCATCGAAGATACTTTCAAAAATCAGAGCCTGTCTACGCAGGGCCTCTTCCGCCTGTTTGCGCTCAGTGATATCGATGCAAGAACCAATGTAACCGGCAAAGTCCCCATTGGAGGTAAATCTGGGAGTGCCTATATCTAATATCCAACGATACTGCCCATCCCTACGTCGCAAGCGGTACTCCATGCGAAAATTTTCTCTGGCGTCGAAGGCGGATACATAGGTATTGAAGCTGCGCTCTAGGTCATCAGGATGCACCCCTTCAGCCCAGCCCTTGCCGAATTCAAGTTCGAGGGTCTTACCGGTGAAGTTCAACCAAAGCTGATTGAAAAAGTTATAAAGTTTATCAGTGCCTGACATCCAGATCATCACTGGGGCATGATCAGCCATCATCCGGAAGCGAGCTTCACTCTCTTCGAGGCTGGCTTGCTTTTGTTTGGCCTCGGTAATGTCCCTTGCGATCGCATAAATTAAACCATCCTTAACTACAGGATAAGCAGCCCAAGCTAGCCATTTATAAGACCCATCTTGACAGCGATAGCGATTCTCGAAGTAGACAGTAGGGATGCCAGTCCCCAATTGTTCCATTTCCGCCCTAGTTGCTGCTCGGTCATCGGGATGGACAAAATTGAAAAACGTGGTGCTGGTTAGTTCCGCTTCGGTGTAACCCAAGGTGCTAGTAAAGGAAGGGCTCAAGCGCTTAAAGTAGCCATCGAAACCCGCTATACACAGCAAATCTATCGAGAGGTCAAAGAAGCGATCGCGTTCTTCCTGGATCCGTTTCCATTCAGTAATGTCACGAGTAAAACATCGGGTATGGACGAATTTGCCATTTTTCCACAGGACATTAGAGTTAATCAGCACATGGCGAATCGAGCCATCTTTGCACAAGAGTCTGGCTTCGTAGTTTTTTAAGGTTTCTTTAGCAGTTAGTCTGGCCAGGATATCGTCAATCACCTCTTGCTCCAGGTAAAATTCAGCAATGTGGTGACCGATATACTCGTCGGCGTTGTAACCCACCAGATCTAACTCTGCCTGATTAGCCCACAGGATGATGCCATTGCTATCCACGCAATGGAGACCAACGCAGCCATTTTCTAAAAAATCCAGGAGTTCTTGGTCAACCTGGGGTAATTCATGTTCAAGACCTTGGTTTTCTTCCTGAGGCTGCTGTAAATCCGCTAACTGTTGTTTTAGCTCCAGTTGGCTTATCAGTTGACGACTTAAGGCTTGTAATCCCGCTAACTGTTGAGACTGAAGTTGCTTTGGAACTTGATCCATTACCGCAAGTGTTCCCAGAGGGTATCCGTCAGAGGTAATTAGGGGAACTGCAGCATAAAACCGAATATGAGGCTCAGCAGTAACTAAGGGATCAGTGGCAAACCGTTGATCAGCTAGGGTATCCTGAACTACCAATACTGAGGCTGACTCTATCCGATAGCTGGATAAAAAGGTATTTTGACTTATTGACGTTTCATCTAAGCCCAGAGTAGACTGACAGCATTGACTGTTACTACTGTCAATCAGGGTAGTCAGAGCTATGGGCGTTTGGCAAATTTGTGCGGCTAATGCTGTGACATCATCAAACGCTTGTTGCAGATCAGGGTCAATAATTCTTTTATAATAGTTTTGGGCTGCCTGGGTTATTGGTTCATCAGCCTCTGCTTCTGCTGCCATCAAATAATCTCCAAACGGGTTATGATCAGCCCTAGTTATGATCAGCCCTAGGTTAGCTGTTGCTCAAGACGACAAGACTGATCACTGATCAGCTAAGAGGAGCTTGACTTGAATTAGCTTGACGTTAAAGATAGGTAGGATAAATTGACTGACGGCAAAAGCTTGTGGGCTACTGAAAAATAGCCCTGCACAACGCCATCATTGCCCTTGTCAGGAAAAAAACTTCTGATTTAATAATAATATTTGAATAGTATTTAGATATAATATCTGAATTTAGAGCACCTGCTCCTAATTTTTAAAGTATTTTAAACAAATCGGAACATGGCCCTAAGGTTGGGTATTGATTAATTCCAACCAACAAATATAAATAAACTATAGTATAGCTGAATTTGTTACTAATCTTAACACTTGTTAGAAGTCTTAGGCAATGACTCCCCTGCCCAAAATCACTGAAAAGCAAACGGTAGATAGTTTTTCAATCACCATCGCTCCGATATCCCTATCAGAAATCTACACCCTTGCTGATCATCCGGCTAATGGAGCTGTGGTGATGATGAGTGGCACAGTCCGTAATCAGACTGATGGTAAACCAGTGGTAGCATTAGAGTATCAGGCTTATGAGCCCATGGCATTAAAGGTATTTTCCTCAATTGCTGCCCAGATTCGTGCCTCATGGTCTGATGTGAATCGGGTGGTGATCCATCATCGCATCGGTCGCTTAACTATTGGGGAAGTTAGCGTGTTAGTCGCTGTTGGCTGTCCTCATCGTTCAGAAGCCTTTGCAGCTTGTAAGTATGCTATTGACACCTTGAAGCATAATGCTCCGATTTGGAAAAAAGAGCATTGGGATGATGGTTCCAGCACTTGGGTCAGTATTGGGGCGTGTGAGCAAAATGCAGAATTTTAAGGGGTTGAAGGTTATTTGGTTGAAGGTTGTTCGCGTAGCGTGGCCAAAGGCCAAGGTTATTTGGTTGAAGCTTTGAAGGTTAGCTGGTTAGCTGGTTAGCTGGTTATTTGGTTGAAGGTTGAAAGTTTGCCTCTTGGAAGCCTTAAATCGTAGGGTGGGCATTGCTTTTGGAATATCATGATTGAACAGCTATCAATGACATGGGCAATGGCCACCAATACCCTAAGTTGGGCATTGCTGTTGGAATATCATGATTGAACAGCTATCAATGACATGGGCAATGGCCACCAATACCCTAAGTTGGGCATTGCTGTTGGAATATCATGATTGAACAGCTATCAATGACATGGGCAATGGCCACCAATACCCTAGGGTGGGCAAAGACTGATGTGAATTCCGGAATATTTGGGAGTTGGAAAGCGGCCTTTGGTATCCTGGTTGGTGGGCATTGCTCAGATGAATTCTGCCAGGGTTGGGGGTTGATTTCAAGCAATGCCCACCCTACAACTGGTTGGTGGGCATTGCTCAGATGAATTCTGCCAGGGTTGGGGGTTGATTTCAAGCAATGCCCACCCTACAACTATGAAAAATTAAGAATTAAGAATTAAGAATTAAGAATTAAGAATTAAGAATCTAACTTCTAACTTCTAACTTCTAACTTCTAACTTCTAACTTCTAACTTCTAACTTCTAACTTCTAACTTCTAACTTCTAACTTCTAACTTCTAACTTCTAACTTCTAACTTCTAAAATAGCCTCCCTGTAGCACGAACTTTTATACTTATCGTTTTATTGATTGAGCGATCGCTTTTTCTAGTTCCACTTTACTCAAGTTGGTGAGGATGAACACCTCTTGAAAGCTTTTACCAGACCTGGCAATCACCTTGAATCCCCCACGAATTGGCACTGATACTTTTAACTGTAATTTAGGACAGTGACTTCTTGCCCGCCCAAGGACAGCAGGGGTAATGGTTTGAATACCGGGGTAATCTGTGAGTCGTTGCAGAACTGGAATGAGACCCTGAATGTGGGTAGAGTGATTCCAAACCAGCCTGCCGTCTTTGGGTTGGCTCATAATACTATGTAGCCTCCAAGGGAGCCATGGTTAACCCAGCACGAGAAAGCTGTTGGTGGTAGAGTTCCGCTGGTTCCTGGGGACCGACCCAAACAATGGCTTGACCTTCGTTGTGAACCTGATGGGTTAGTTCCCAGGCGTGATCATTTGTCATCCCAGGGATATACTTGACCAGACAGTCGTGAACATGCTGAAATGTGTTAAAATCATCGTCTAACACAATTACCTTATAGTTGGGATAAGGCTTTCGGGTAACTTGACCAGAGCGTTCAGGAGCTTTGACTGGTGCAGCAAATGTAGCTTTATAAGCTGCTGATATTACCATATTCGCACATAGGTTACCAGAATAATTTACAAAAAATTAAGTTTAAAGTCAAACCATTCCTTCCAGTTTACAAAAATTGAAACGCCCTGCATAGTGACGCTGAGAAACAAGGAAAATCACAAATTGGACTAAGCCTTTAATCCCTAAGGGTTTCAACCACCTTGGCTATGGGCAATTTTTTCTTTGCCTGTAAAGGACAATTTGCCATATTGAAGCGAACTCAGGCTGCTGTTTGTGTAAGGGGGAAGTTGCTGAGGGGCTGTGTGCAATGGCTTGCCGACCCACCTAATTAACCCGCTCCCTATATAGCAGTCGAAGCAAAGCTTAGGAGATCTTTTGCTCCGAAGTCCCTGCTCCGAAGTCCCTTTCAAGCAAAAGACTATGTCCGCTCACCATGCTTCCCTTGCTATACATGAATGACAGGGGTTTCCACTTGTGACTTACCAACAAATGATTCAATGAATGCTTTACCTCTAACTCGCCCTTCCAAAAAAGATCAAATTTTGGCTGTCGATGATTCCCCTGACAACTTGTTTCTACTGCAGACGCTTTTAGAAGAAGAGGGGTACGAGATTACTTTGGCAGAGAATGGTCGGGTTGCCCTAGAGAAAATAGAGATATCTCCGCCGGAATTGGTGCTATTAGATGTGATGATGCCAGAGATGGATGGCTTTGAAGTGACCAAGCGCATCCGAACCAATCCAAAGTTACCGTTTATACCAATTTTGTTGATCACCGCTTATGATCATCCGAGTGTGGTCAAAGGACTGGATATGGGGGCGGATGATTTTATTCGTAAACCAGTAGAAGTGGATGAATTGCTGGCCAGAGTGCGATCGCTTTTGCGCCTCAAACATAGTGTAGATGAACGGGACGAAATTGCTCGCCAACGAGAAGATTTTGTCTCTCGGCTTACCCATGACTTGCGCACCCCCTTAGTAGCAGCAGATCGCATCCTAAACCTGATGCAGCAGGGAGCTTTGGGAGAAATTCCACCCCCAGTCCTGGAAGCCATAATCACCATGACTCGCAGTAACCACAATTTGCTGACTATGGTGAATACGTTACTAGAAGTCTATCGCTATGAAGCCGGTCGGAAGTATTTGTCTTTCTCTGCCATCCCTGTGCAACAGGTTATTGAGGAAGTCATCCAAGAACTGTCTGCCCTAGCTCGTGATAAAAAACTGTCTTTGGATTATCAGAGCGCGAAGCAGGTTAACTCGATAGTGATGAGCGATCGCTTAGAACTGCACCGACTGTTCACCAATTTGCTGGGAAATGCGATTAAATTCACTGACAACGGTTCTGTGACCGTTCGTCTGACGAATAGTGCCAAAACTAGTGAAGGGCATCAGTCGTGGGTGGTGATTGAGGTGGAAGATACTGGTTTTGGTATATCCCCAGAAGACCAAAAACAGTTGTTTGAACGCTTTCGCCAGGGTAGCCACAAACGCTCAGGTAGTGGTTTAGGACTATATCTTTCCAAACGAATTGTGGAAGCTCATCAAGGAACAATCAACGTTAAGTCTGAGTTAGGTAAGGGGACTTTGTTTACCGTAAAATTGCCTAATCATGTTGACGGTTAACTAGACTTGCCAGAAGTCTAGCGTTTATCGCAGTTATGAGGTACAATATCCTTTGACAGTGATTCCCTTAAAACCCTATTTACTATTGCCTTTTGCCTTTTGCCTTTTGCCTTAAAGGGATAAGCAATGTTGCTCATGAGTATGAAAAATGCTAGATATTATAATTTTGAGCTATTTTTGAGGAAAGTCGGCACTGATCAGGCAAAAGGTTTATGTCTAACGAGATGGGATTGGGCGATCGCTATTTTGAATTAATCGATGACATTGTCAAAACTACCCTGAAGGGGAAGATCCGTTCTAAATCCCAGGTCTATCAGATGTTGGTCGAGGGGGTTACGGTTGGCACCGGGGAAATTTTTGAACGTTGCCTTGATCAGCGCTTCGATATGACTCAGGCAGAAGTAGACAATCCTAAAAGTGAATTGAAGCAAGCCAAGGCAATCCGGAAACTCAGAGCGCTTAATACGATTCGTGGTGAATGGGAACAGTGGCAGGAAGAAAACCGAGTTTCAGAAACTATCACTAGCGCTATTCAATCCATTACTACTGCTGAACCGGCTGACCGCTTTACGGCTTTATTGCGAGTGATTGACCCCAATCAACAACCACCCCTGACGTTACAACAACTGGCGAGCCTGGCTAAACCCCTAAAGCAACAGGCACAACAAGCTTCTGAATCTGATACTGCTACAGACCTTGGACAACTGGCCGCTGGGATTACGGCAGGTTTGGCATCTTGGCAAGGCTTGGAAGATTATCTGGTCAGTTGGATTTATGACCAAAGTCGAGGCTCACTGGGATTTGAGGGGACTCCGGAACAGCGTGGCCCTTGGGGACTGTGGGCGAAAAAGGTTAATAGCCCGTTACCCCAGTCTTTATTTGAAAGTCTAGCGCTAAATCAATCCTTCCATGAATGGGCAGATACTCAGCCGAGTTTGGAACTAGAAGCTTGGGTGGAATTGGCTGTGATTCTCCAGTGCTTGCAGCGAGGACTGGTGAATTGGTTCGATAAAATGGTATATGACTCCAAGATGGGAGCCAAGTTATCGATTTCTACCTTTATCGTATTTGCTGTCATTTGGTCTAGGTTAGCTAATGTTTTGAACCAGACAGCAATTAGTAGCTACGGAAATGCCATAGCAAATGGCTGTTTTCAGGTTTGTCTGCAAATTCTGCGCACCTTTGCCCAACGGGACTACTTCCCCCTCTACGGTGGTGTGTTTGCTAACTTTAGCGGCAACTATCTCCAAGATGCCCTGAATTACCTAGATGAACCCCTGCGGCAAGTAGACCGAACCGAGGAGAAAGCCCGGATTCTAACCTTGTTGGGTTATTCCCTAGGGTCGCAAGGAGCCTATGAGCGAGCCAATAGCTTCCATCAGCAAGCCTTAGAGATTGCCCGTGAGGCTGGGGATAAACTCTGTGAAATTGCTAATTTCAATCACCTCAGTCGGATTTGTGTGGAGCAAGAGAATTATGCTGATGCCATTAACTATAGTCAACGAGCATTAATACTGGCTCGTCAAGCTGGAGACCGGTTAGGGGAAGCTAATGCTCTGGTGAATTTCGGCTACAGTGAAGTGTTTCAAGCTCAGGATAGCCAACAAGCAGAACTAGAAGTGTATGAGAGTGCTATTAACTATTTAGAACAAGGTCGATTATTGTTAGAACGATTGGGGGATTCTCCAGCAGGGAGTTATGGGGTTGGGCAAAGTAAAGCCTTGTGTTTCAGTAGTTTGGGAATTGCCCATGTGGTGGTCGAGCAGTATCAAAAAGCGATCGCATTTTTAGAACAAGGCTGGCAAGCCGCCCAATTTTCTGGGGATTTGTACTTACAAGGGGTGAATTTGGCCTACCTAGCCCAAGCTTGCTACAGCCAGCAAGATTGGCAGAAAGTGATTTATACCGCTAGTTTAGGAGCCTATCTATTAGAGCAAATTGGGTCTGAAGATTGGCGCAAACCAGCTGGGTTGTTAAGTATTTTGCAAGGACAAATGGGGCAAGAAGGCTTCCAAACCCTTTTAGCACAGCAACGGTCAAAAATTATTCCTGTCATTGGCGTAGATGGCTATGACTATATTCCGGAATTGCTAGCAAAATATTTGGATTCTATATAAGTAGAGGATTAGCTTGTAGGGTGGGCAAAAACCGTTGCGTTTAAATTACTAATCTAGATAATATTACTTTGCCCACCTGACTGTAGCTAGCTTGTAGGGTGGGCAAAAACCGTTGCGTTTAAATTACTAATCTAGATAATATCACTTTGCCCACCTGACTGTAGCTAGCTTGTAGGGTGGGCAAAAACCGTTTCGTTCAAATTACTCTTCTAGATAATATCACTTTGCCCACCTGAATTTGTAGCTAGCTTGTAGGGTGGGCAAAAACCGTTGCGTTTAAATTACTAATCTAGATAATATCACTTTGCCCACCTGACTGTAGCTAGCTTGTAGGGTGGGCAAAAACCGTTGCGTTTAAATTACTAATCTAGATAATATCACTTTGCCCACCTGACTGTAGCTAGCTTGTAGGGTGGGCAAAAACCGTTGCGTTTAAATTACTAATCTAGATAATATCACTTTGCCCACCTGACTGTAGCTAGCTTGTAGGGTGGGCAAAAACCGTTGCGTTTAAATTACTAATCTAGATAATATCACTTTGCCCACCTGACTGTAGCTAGCTTGTAGGGTGGGCAAAAACCGTTTCGTTCAAATTACTCTTCTAGATAATATCACTTTGCCCACCTGAATTTGTAGCTAGCTTGTAGGGTGGGCAAAAACCGTTGCGTTTAAATTACTAATCTAGATAATATCACTTTGCCCACCTGACTGTAGCTAGCTTGTAGGGTGGGCAAAAACCGTTTCGTTCAAATTACTCTTCTAGATAATATCACTTTGCCCACCTGAATTTGTAGCTAGCTTGTAGGGTGGGCAAAAACCGTTGCGTTTAAATTACTCTTTTAGATCAGATGACTTTGCCCACCTGACTTGAATTTGTATTTTTATGATTAGATTCCGGAATGGCTAGCCAAAGACTTGGATTTTTAAGTAGGTGCAAAAAATTAATGTCACATCATGAAACCGACCCTAACTAAGATCCTTCCTAGGTTTGGGAAACAGACAAGCCTAGCCTTGACAGCCCTAGCCTTGACTGTTGGCATCGTCTCTAATGTCCAGGCTCAGTCATTGACCTTTGTTGATAATACCAATAGCAGTAAACGATTCTTTGAGGAAGGAAGAGAGCTGTTTGACACAGAACTTAAAAATCTGGTCAACAACAACCTTTCCTCCGCAGATACTATCCTTGAAATTAGTGATGAAGTTATCAATAGAGAAGACCTATTGGAACTGGAAAATCCTCAGCAATTGCTCAATGATGGTGAGAGCTTGCAATAATAGACTTCGTGGCAGTTGTCGGGAACAGGGAACAGCGGATCTGGGAACAGGGAACAGAGGAGAGATAAAAGGGAACAGGTAAAAAATATTGTGTATGTCACTTGTGATCAGAATTGCTATAGGTTTTATTGTAATTAGTGTGCTCAACTATTTTAGTTAAGTAGAGGATTAGCTTGTTGGGTGGGCAAAAACAGTTTTGTTCTTTTGAGTCTTCTAGATCAGAGAACTTTTCCACCCTACTTGAATGTGTAGTTTTATGACTAGATTCCGGAATTTCTAGCAAAATACTTGGATTCTATTTTAGTAGGTGCTTAAAATTAATATAATATCATGAATCTAAGCCGAACTAATATCCTTACCAGGTTTGGGAAACAGACCACCCTAGCCTTGACAGTTGTTTCCTTAACTTTTGGCATCACCTCTAATGTCCAGGCTCAGTCATTTTCCTCTGACTTCCAATTGAACCAACATGTCTCTGGCTTATTTGGTAATACAAATAGTAGTAAACGGTTCTTTGGGGAAGGAAGACATCAGTTTGAAACAGAAATTAAAAATCTGCTCAACAACCAGCGTTACTCCACAAATCCTCCCGTTGACATTAGTGATAAGGTCATAAATCTAGAAGGGGTGCATGTCAAAGTTGCCAAACCTATGAACTATGTATTATCAGAACGTGCTAAAACACCTGAGGGGGGAAGACTTTTAGTACAAATGTTGTACATAAGTGAAATGGTTCCTCTAGAAGACCTATTGGAACTGGAAAATCTTCAGCAATTGCTCGATGATGGTGAGAGCGTAGAATGATTTAGCAGTTCTAAATTAGGTGAAGTACATTTTTTTAGGGAACAGGGAACAGGGAACAGGGAGTAGGGGTAATAAAATTGAATGTACGTCATCAGGATGATCAACGCTATATTCAGTAACTAGAAAGCCTATACACTCCTTTGATTGGTGAGTTGACATAGTTGCCGGAGTTGATATATATCAACTCCGGATAATTTTTTTTCTATTAAGTAACGAGCTATTAAGTAACTAGAAAGCGATCCCACTCCCCCCACTTCCCAAACTCGACCCACTCCCCTGTTTTCTAAAACTGCGTAGACTATTTAATTTTTTATATCAAGTCAAAATAATTATCCTGTCTTGATGCAGTCGCTCATGGGGGAAACCACGGCAGTCGCTCATGGGGGGAACCACGGCAGTCGCTCATGGGGGAAACCCCCAAGACCGCGCTGCCTCCCCAAGACCGCGCTGCCTCCCCAAGACCGCGCTGCATCGCTTAATAAAAATCTCCCCATCTCCCTATCTACCCATCTCCCTATCTCCCCACCCTCTACTTAATTATGGGTATTCAAGCAGACTTTATATTATTGGCTATATCGATAGCAATTTGTTAAACATTCATAGAGTGATAAAACAGAGGTAGCTTCAGAGATGAACCTTGCTGAATATCTGACCAATCCCAACGTCATTCAAAGACTACTCCAGTTACTACTAGGACTACTTATCTGTATTCTCGGACTTTTGAACAATCGCTTTGAGCAGCCAAAAACTCTCTTGCGCAAAATTATAGTAATTGCTGTATGCGTAATAGTTTATGTATTCTTAGCTCATCAAGCAGAAAATTTAGTTTCTCAAAAATCAGCAGAACAGGATACCCAGTGGTTCCAACAAGTGTACTGGATTTTAGGTATTGGTTACTTCTTCGCCTTACCTACAATTGGGTATTTGCTGACAACTAGGCCAGGAAAGCAAACTCAAATCTCTAGACAGATTCCAAAGGCAAAGTTACAGCGATGGCGCAGGGATTTGCTCGGAGCAATGGCAGCTGAAGTTAACATGGGTCTTGATGACTCCCTGTACAATCACCACTTGATTAAGTTGGTAATGGCAGACAAGAGAGAGCAAGTGGGTCGTCCAGAAAAAATTACTGTCAATCCTAGCAATTCTCCTCCATGGTGGAAACAGTTGCTCAAGTTTCGTCGAGTAACTACAGACTCTGAACCAGGTCAAAAGGTTATTGAGGTATTTAACCAAGAAGATATTGCTGGGAAACTGTTGATTCTAGGTGCCCCCGGTTCTGGAAAAACCACGATGCTGTTGGATTTGGCCAAGGATTTAATTACACGTGCCCAGCAGCAGGAAAACCAACCTATTCCAATTATTGCTGAACTTTCTGATTGGAAAGATGACAAGCAGCCCATTGCTGAATGGTTAGCGGCTAATTTAAAGTTTCGTTATAATCTCCGCAAAGAGATTACTGAAGAGTGGATTAAAACTGGTCAGTTGTTACCTCTTCTCGATGGTTTGGATGAGTTGGGCTTAGAGCGGCAGAAGTTATGTGTTCAGCAATTAAATCAGTTTCTCAAAGACGTTCCTCAAATTGTGGTCTGCTGTCGTGAAGAAGAATACCTTGCTGGTGAGCAAATTCTGGAGATGCGGGGAGCAGTCTGTCTGCAACCTTTGACGGATCAGCAGATAGAAAATTATTTAAAGCGGTTAAACTGTCGCCACCTCTGGCAAGGAATTCAGCAAGATTCAGAGGGATTGCTAGAGTTAGCTAGAATGCCCTTACTATTACATTTAATTCCCCTGGCTTATCCCGATGGGTTGAAGCGAGTAGAGAGAGAGCTTAAGGATCCTAAAGCTAAGGAAGACTATCAGAACCAATGCCGTCAAAGGTTATTTGAGGATTACATTGACCGTAAACTAAAGGAATCCCATAACCGTCGAGGTTATTCAGAAGAGGAAACAAGGCGCTGGTTAGGCTGGCTTGCTAAACGATTGAAGGAGGGACAACAAACCGAGTTTTTGATTGAAAAAATGCAGCCTGATATGTTGAATAAATCCCGAAAAAAGGGTTTGTATCAGCTGAGTCTGGGGCTGATTTATGGGCTGATTTTTTCAATGATTTTTGATCTGAGTGTTGGGCTGGTTTATGGGGTGCTTTATGGGCGATTTTTTAAAAAAATAGATCTTTATAAAACTATTCCAATTTCATGGAAAGACAGAAAAAAAATAATTGAAGAGCTGATTTATGGGCTGATTTATGGGCTGAGTGTTGGGCTGATATATGGGCTGCTTTATGGGCTGAGTGTTGGGCTAATTAGAGGGCTGATTATAGGGCTGCTTTATGGGCTGATTAGAGGGCTGAGTGGAGAAGAAGTAAAAACCAGAAATAAACCCAATCAGGTGATTAAAGAATCCGCTAAAAATACCGTTATTCTTAGTATAATTAGTTTCCCTGGAACTTTCTTGTTGTTTGTATTACCTGATCTAGTATTAGGAGAGAATGTTAAACTACTCAGCATGTTAATTCGTGCTTCTGGCATGGCAATGTTAATTGGCTTTTCATATGCTGGCAGACCTGTCATTCAGCACTTCGTCCTCCGCCTCATTCTCTGGCGCAGTGGTTCAATCCCCTGGGATTACGCCCATTTCCTGAGCTATGCCACAGAACGCCGCCTGATTAAGCGAGTCGGTGGACGCTATCGATTCATCCACGATTTGCTGCGGGAGCACTTTGCGACAACAGGACTTACGCATTTGCCCCCTAAATCCCCCTAGCGAGCAATCCCTCCCTAGGGGGACTTTGACATCATTTCCCCCCAAAATTGATACCGTTGGCGAAATTAATATTTCTTTACACAAGAGTAGCAGATGGGTAACTTTAAGTTCATGCTCCCCCAGCGAGCAATCCCTCGCTGGGGGTTGGGGGGCTATAAAGACTGCTGTCTTCAGGCTGATATTACTAAATGTTTTTTTCGCCAGCAGTATCAAAATTGGGGGGTTAGGGGGGCAAAAGCAACTAAACTCAGTAAGTCCTATTCTTATTGATCAATCGGCAGACTTTTATGGAATCCCCCCAAGTGCGATCGCTAGCCAACGCCCTTCGGGCTAATCGCCTAGGGCGCGGCTGAGGCCAAAGGTGATCGCACTCCCCCCACTTACCACAATCTCCACAGTTTCCTGTTTTATCAAACTGCCTAGACTATTTAATTTTTTATATTAAGTCAGGATAATTATCCTGTCTTGATGCAAAGCGCGAGTGGGGGAAACCACGGCAGTCGCTCATGGTTAGAAGTTACCGTAAGACAGGCTCGCCTTAATCAATAAGTTTTACCCCTTTTCTGCATAGCCGACCAACCATAAAGGCTCAACGTAATCAGGTTTCGTCTCCGGGGGAACCCCCTTTGGCGGCGCTGCCTCCCCAAGACCGCGCTGCATCGCTTAATAAAAATCTCCCCATCTCCCTATCTCCCCACCCTCTCCTTAATTATGGGTATTCAAGCAAACTTGATATTATTGGCTGTATCTACGCTAATTCGTTAAAATCTCAGAGAGTCATAAAACAGAGGTCGCTTCACAGATGAACCTTGCTGAATATCTGACCAATCCCAAGGTCCTTCAAATACTACTGTTGGTAGAACTAGCAATATTTCCCTGTATTATAGGACTTTTTATAAATCGCTTTGACGAGCAAAAAACTCCCCTTCGGAGAATAATAGTAATTGCTCTATGCACAATTTATGGAATCTTAGGTATTGTAGGACTAAATTTAGTTTTTAAACCATCAGCAGAACAGGGTACGGAGTGGATCCAACAAGTCCAGTTAATTTTAGGTATTGGTTACTTATTGGCTCTACCTACAATTGGGTATTTATTCAAAACTAGCTCAGGAAACCAAACTCAAATCCCTAAAAAAATTCCACCGGAAAATTTACAGCGATGGCGCAAGGACTTGCTGGGAGCAATGGCAGCTGAAGTTAACATCCGCCTCGATGACTCCCTGCACAATGACCACTTGATTCAGTTGGTAATGGCAGACAAGAGAGAAGAAGTGGGTCGTCCAGAGAAAATTACCGTTAATCCTAGCAATTCTCGTTCATTGTGGGAAGGGTTGCGCAAGTTCTTTCGAGTAACGACAGAATCTGAACCAGGTCAAAAGCTGATTGAGGTATTTAACCAAGAGGATATTGCCGGGAAACTGTTGATTCTTGGTGCCCCCGGTTCTGGAAAAACCACCATGCTGTTGGATTTGGCCAAGGATTTAATTACACGTGCCCAGGAGCAGCAAAACCAACCAATTCCAATTATAGCTGAACTTTCTGATTGGAAAGATAACAACCAGCCTATTGCTGAATGGTTAGCAGCTAATTTAAAGTCTCGTTATAATCTCCGCAAAGAGATTACTCAGGAGTGGATTAAAACTGGTCAGTTGTTACCTCTTCTGGATGGTTTGGATGAGTTGAGTTTAGAGCGGCAGAAGTTATGTGTTCAGCAATTAAATCAGTTTGTCAAAGACGTTCCTCAAATTGTGGTCTGCTGTCGTGAAGAAGAATACCTTGCTGGTGAGCAAATTCTGGAGATGCGGGGAGCAGTCTGTCTGCAACCTTTGAGCGATCAGCAGATAAAAAATTATTTAAGGGGCTTAGACTGTCAGGAAATCTGGCCAGGAATTCAGCAAGATTCAGATGGGTTGCTAGAGTTAGCCAGAATGCCCTTACTATTACATTTAATTCCCGTTGCTTATCCGGATGGAGATGGGTTGAAGCCAGTAGGGAAACATTTTAAGGATCCTAAAGCAAAGGAAGACTATCAGAACGAATGCCGTAAAACGTTATTTAAGAATTACATTGACTGTAAACTAAAGGAAAAGCATAACAGTCGAGGTTATTCAGAAGAGGAGACCAGGCGCTGGTTAGCCTGGCTTGCTAAACGATTGAAGGAGCAAAAACAAACCGAGTTTTTGATTGAAAAAATGCAGCCTGATATTTTGAATAATTCCAGAGAAAAGTGGTTGTATAAGCTGATTTACGGGCTGATTTACGGGCTGATTTACGGGCTGATTTTCGGGCTGTTTTTCGGGCTGATTTTCGGGCTGTTTTTCGGGCTGTTTTTTGAGAGTATAGAGCCTTCTGAAACTATTACATTTTCATTGCAAAATTTATGGCAAAAAAGAAAAAAAATAATTGAAAATCTGATTTTCGTGCTGATTGTAGGGCTGATTGTAGGGCTGATTGGAGGGCTGATTGGAGGGCTGATTTCCGGGCTGATTGACGGGCTGATTTCCGGGCTGATTTCCGGGCTGATTTTCGGGCTGATTTCCGGGCTGATTTTCGGGCTGATTTTCGGGCTGATTTTCGGGCTGAGTGGAGAAGAAATAAAAACCATAAATAAACCCAATCAGGGGATTAAAGAATCTGCTAAAAATACCGTTATTATTAGTTTAATTAGTTTGCCGGGAAATTTATTATTGTTTGTATTACCTGAGTTAGCCTTGGGAAGGAATGTTGAACTACTCAGTGCATTAATTTTTTCTTCTGGAAGCGCAATGTTCTTTGGCTTTTTATTTGCTGGCAGACCTGTCATTCAGCATTGCGTCCTCCGCCTCATTCTCTGGGGCAGTGGTTCAATCCCCTGGGATTACGCCGATTTCCTGAGCTATGCCACAGAAGGCCGCCTGATCAAGCAAGTGGGTGGACGCTATCGATTCATCCACGATTTGCTGCGGGAGCACTTTGCGACAACAGGACTTACGCATTTGCCCCCTAAATCCCCCAATTCTGGGGGACTTTGACATCATTAACTCCCTATTATTCAGGACTTACGCATTTGCCCCCTAAATCCCCCAATTCTGGGGGACTTTGACATCATACTACCCAATTCTGATGCTGCTTGCCAATTCGTGAAACCCTTATTCTGCCGTAATCCGCTCCCCTCTCCCAAGGTTGGGAGAGGGGCTGGGGGTGAGGGCTGATGAGGCTTCTTGGTTTGTTAAGAAATATTTCGTTAACAACATCAAAATTAGGGAGCAAGGGGGCAAAAACAATTAAACTCCGTAAGTCCTATTATTCTTGATCCATCCGCAGACTAATATCCAAAAAAATAAGGAATTTAGCATCAGGCATGAGCCGTTTAAGAGGCTGCACATACCTCTTGGCATCACAAAGGTTGTCGAACCGAGCGAAAACCACTGGTGCCATGGGTGGCAATAGCCTAACCAGTACCCATGGGTATAGGCTTTGACGATAGTACATAATAAATGTATCTCCTTCGTAGAACTGGCATCTTGCCAGTTAAGTGGGACCCAGAGCCAGCCTTCGCCCAAGGAAGATCGTTAGGCTGGCTCTTGCCGTCAATTTTAACGGGGACAATTTTATTGTAGCACAAAAATCGCTACATTATAGCATATTTGGAAAAGTTTTGTAAAAAATTTTTGAGGGAATCGGGAGTCGGGAATCGGGAGTCGGGAGTCGTCAGAAAAGGAGAGAATTCCACGCAAAAGTCCCCCTTAAAAAAGGAGGAAATTCCACGCAAAAGTCCCCCTTACTAAGGGGGATTTAGGGGGATCCGAATCAGGAACTAACGTTATAATCCTGTTTGGATCAATTCCTCTGCTTTCGAGAGCAGAAGTTTCCGACAACTTTCGAGAGCAGAAGTTTCCGACAACTAGGGCAAAGTCTAGTCAGGCCTTTGGGTGGTGCGTTACGGGACGGATTGTGCTAACACTGGCTACCAAGAAAATAAGGGCGAGCCCGTCCCTAACGCACCCTACGCAACTGATTGCTGACCGCTGATAGCTTAGCTATCAGACTTAGGAATTGCCATCCCATCATGGGGGTTAAATAAATGAATCTTCTCTGGGTCTATAGACAGCCAAATTTCGTCACCTATTCTGACAATTTTATCTGGTGGCACTCTGACCTGAAGAGCGCTAGAGTCTTCCGGGATACTCACCGACAGATAAGTCTCGTTACCTAAGGCTTCCACTAGATCAACGGTAACCACCAAGTTTTTGGGGGCAGGAGCGCTGATATTCATATGTTCCGGACGAACTCCTAAGGTTAAGGATTGACCATCATACTGCTGCAGTATGGGTTCCCAGACTTCTGGAAGGGTCAGGCGGAACTGAGAATTACACACTATCCGAGGGGCTTTCACCTCAACAGGGATAAAATTCATCGGTGGTGAACCAATGAATTCAGCCACAAACCGGTTAGCGGGTTGATTATATATTTCCAGAGGGGCAGCAATCTGTTGGATGCGACCGTCTTTCATAACCGCGATCCGATCCCCCATAGTCATGGCTTCCGTTTGGTCGTGGGTGACGTAGATCGTAGTTGTACCCAACTGCCGCTGTAGTTTCACAATTTGGCTGCGAGTCTCTGCCCGGAGTTTAGCATCCAAATTAGACAGGGGTTCATCCATTAAAAACACCTGGGGATTACGAGAAATTGCCCGTCCCAGAGCAATCCGTTGTTTTTGTCCCCCAGACAGCTGCTTTGGCAATCGATTCAGCAAGTGTTCTACTTGTAGCAACTTAGCTACTTTGCGAACCTGCTGGTCAATCTTTTTCTCTCGTTCGGACAGGTATCGCAATTCCCGAGGAAGCGATCGCGTCATTGTGGTTAAGACATTTTCCAGATTCGAGCGAACTTCCCCATTCATCATGCCTGTAGCCACAAGCCCTTGCTTGATTTGGGGTGGCAGATTCTTTCCCCAATGCACACTCTTAGAGTTCCCATTAGAGTCTTCTGCCATGTTGAATTGCCCATAGCCAGTTCGTCTGAGTCCAAAGGCAATGTTTTCATAGACACTCAGATGGGGATAGAGGGCATAATTTTGAAACACCATAGCGATGTCTCGTTCTTTGGGTGGTAAATCATTAACTTGTCTGTTCCCCACCCAAATTTTGCCCGCAGTCAATTCCTCTAGTCCAGCAATGATCCGCAATAGAGTACTTTTGCCACAGCCTGAAGGACCAACCAGCACCATAAACTCGCCATCGTTGACTTCCAGATTTATGCGCCGCAAGATATTAAGGGTTTTAGGTGTCTGTGCAGATTTTTCTCCTTCAAGGCTTGGTGACTCTTCGTTCTTTGTCACCTTAGGTTCCGTTGTTACTGGTGCAACAACAGTATCCCCTTTGCGGGCGGGAACACTTTTATAAACGTTTTCCAGAATAACCTGTGCCACGTTGGTCAATATCCAATTACGCTTAATTTTTTCTTTACTGTGATCGTTTCCAACTCTGATGCCGCAATTTTTCCATACTTAGGGTTACCACCCCTAACGTTACCAGAAACAATCCGATAATTTCCTGTAACCCTAAACCTTGTTGAATAATCCCGACGGCTAAGAAGGTAGTTAACACTGGTGCTGTTGACCCGATAATTGCAGCTGGACGCCCACCAATGAGCCTGATGGCAAAGTTTTGCACCAGATAGCTCATTAAGGTTATCACCCCCAACCCCAGACAGGTGAAGTATACAGCCAGTCTTTGGGTGGGTTCAACAAAAAAGCGCCAAGATTGATCTAGGGGAAATGATAAGCTCAGGCTAGAAAATACCAAAATTAATGTAAAATTAATAAAGCTATAAGGAATAGGGTTGAGCTTTCTAGCGCTGACTTGGGTCAGAATAATGTAAACAGCGAAGCTCAAACCCGCACCAGCAGCAGCTACAACTCCCAATGCAGAATAGGGCTGCTTAGCTGCGAGACTAGGCAGGGAAATCAGCAACGCTCCACCCACAACACCAACTATTACTAGAGCACGAACTAGGTGTTGGCGAACTAGATGTGGGCTAAATAGATCTGAGGTAAATAGATGCGTTCGATTACCAAACAGCAATCCTGTCAAGATTACCGTCACAATAGGATATATAAAAAAAATCGTGATTGCTACCCCTGGTTGAATAAGACCTAATGATAGGTATATTAGCACTTGGGATAAAAATAAAAAGAAGCTACTCGCCACCACCTGGCCAAATAAAGGCATGTCTCCCGAGAGAGCACAACGCCTAATATCTCGCCACACCGATGGGTAGAGTAACCTAGCCACAAATGCCATCAACGGTACTACCACCAGCATCTTTAGCCACAGAATCAGTAGCGAGTTGCCAAAACCAGGAGCCACTAAGCCTCCCACTTGAACATTCTGTAGACCAAAGAGCCAAGATTGATTAAAGATTACATATATGATTATATTCTGAAACGACAAAATTAGGCAAGACAGTAAGGCCAAAAGCACCCCTATTGAGATTTTTTTTGGGATTTTTACACGACTTTTCTGCGATCGCGTCAGCTGGTGTGGGATCGCTTGATCAGAAGCACTCCTGTGTTTTGGGGATACCATAAGTTTCTTGGTGTTGGCAGGGATACTAATGAAGCATTACAGTCTTTGATCCTGTATGCTAAAGAGTCGCTGAAAATGAATTGATCATAAACCCATGAATACCACAATCAAGTCTGCTAGTGATTCCAACCAAGGTCTAGAATCGGTAAACACCGCTGATTTCTCTGGCACTGGGCTAACGCGATCGCAATATCAACAAAAAATGCAGCGACGCAAAGAGATACAGGAACAACGCCTAGCTAAAGCCTCCAAACAAAAAGGGCTGATTGTGGTTAACACTGGCAACGGCAAAGGGAAGACCACAGCTGGATTAGGCATGGTCTTGCGATCCCTTGGTCATGGCTACCGAGTTGTGATTGTACAATTTATTAAGGGTGCTTGGGAACCCGCAGAAAAAGCTGCCTTAGAGCACTGGACAGTAGCCACTGATAACAATCCCCCTCAATTAGAGTTCCATGCCATGGGGGAAGGCTTTACCTGGGAGACTCAAGATCGAGAGCGAGACATCGAAAAAGCCCAATCCGCCTGGGATGCCGCCTTAGGGTTTATCCGTAACCCTGACATTAAGCTAGTGCTATTGGATGAGATTAACATAGCCTTGAAACTCAACTATCTAACCATTGAGCAAGTTTTGGCTGGACTAGACGAAAAACCCACTGATTCCCATGTGATCTTAACCGGTAGGGGAGCACCAGCCGCCCTAATTGAACGAGCTGACCTAGTCACAGAGATGACCTTAGTCAAGCATCCTTTAAAAGAGCAGGGGATTAAAGCACAACCTGGTATTGAATTTTAATCGTGAGTTTTAATCCTGTTATCGAGGGGAGTAGGGGAGAAATTTTTGAACTATTTCTCAACGGTCTACAATCCCCAAGTTTTATGCTTTTAGCTTTTCGATAGTTGTCACACCAATAGGATGATCCCAAAAAAATTATGGTGTTTTCTGCAAATCAGGTCGCTCTTCTGGTATAATTGCGCCCTCAACTGGACAGACTTCCACGCAAATGCCACAGTCAATGCAGCTAGAAAAGTCAATCCAGTACCAGTCACTCCCCAGGGCATTTTTCCCTGGTCCTGGATGAATGCACGCCACTGGGCAACATTCAACGCAATCAGCAATTCCTTGGCAAGTATCGGTAACAATCGTGTGTGGCAAAGTGTTTTCTCGCTTGTGCTAGTGGGTCGGATGTGGATCTTTCTTAATTTTATAGTTACGTAAGTTCCCCCTAGCCAACTCCAACCAATTACTTCCAACTCTTCAATTAGCAGTGGCAGTTCATGGTGCGTGTCTAGACATCACGACCCCCATGAGTTCGGTTATCTCACTTCGGTGTATCTATCTATTTCCTGATTATTGGGTGATTATTTTAATGGAGGGTGTACCTGAGGCTTAATCTCCGAAGCCCCACCAAGCTCCCAAGTCCCACCAATGTCATCGACGGACTCTGTCCCTATGATATTGCGATTTTTTCCTCAAGACAAACAATTGTTGAACCTTTTCACCTTTACCGGGGTCTAAATATCTAATACAATGGAGCTAAGTTGAAATCATAATGACTTCAACTTAATCCCAAACTGGTTAACCATTTGGTTAACCCTTACTAAAGGGGATTAACCTAAAAACCTCAAACCACCTGTGGGAGCCTGGTTGCTGCCAAGGTAGTAGGAAACTACTACAGGAGTAAGTGCTCGATCAGCCAAACCTCCGGACGCTGTATAAAACCAATCTGTAAATAACTTATATATAAGTATATATCACCTATAAATACTTATATAGTTACAGGGGGGGCAGCGGCAGAGGAAACATCCAAGCCCTCAAGCCCACATCTTCGATTTGTAGGAGTACCATTACTGGGGCAAGCCCCAGACAAAACCTAGAAAAACTTGACTTAGTATACAGCGTCAAGCTCATAGTTACGGTTAAATCTCTTTCTAAGGAAGGAGGTAGGTGGTTAATACCTCTTGTAATAAATGTAATGCAATCCATGGCGTAATGATCTCAAGGGAAAGAGATTGTAGTTACTTGATGGAGTAAACATCCGCAACAGAATCTACTATACTGCTTGTTTTTGGAGTCACCACTCACCCATGCCCACTTCTAAAACCAAAACCAAAACTACCAAGCCTACCAAGCCTACCTTCTCAGCAGATATGGTTCGTACCTATCTTCATGAGATCGGTCGCGTACCTCTGCTGACCCATGAGCAAGAAATTGTTTATGGTAAACAAGTGCAGCAAATGATGGCACTTTTAGAGGCAAAAGGCACCTTGGAACAGGAGCTAGAGCGCGAACCGACAACTGAAGAGTGGGCTTCGTCCATTAATAAGACCGAAGCAGAACTGAAAAAAGCCATAGACCAAGGTACTCGAGCTAAGCGCAAGATGATTGAAGCGAATCTGCGCCTAGTGGTAGCGATCGCTAAGAAGTATCAGAAGCGCAACATGGAATTCTTGGACTTAATCCAAGAAGGTACCTTGGGCTTAGAGCGAGGGGTTGAGAAATTTGACCCAACCCGGGGCTACAAGTTTTCCACCTACGCTTATTGGTGGATTCGGCAAGCGATTACCCGTGCGATCGCTCAGCAAGCTCGTGCAATTCGGCTGCCTATCCACATTACTGAAAAGCTCAACAAAATTAAGAAAGTACAACGGGAACTATCCCAGACCCTAGGTCGCAATGCTACTCCCACCGAGATTGCTAAGGAGTTGGAATTAGAACCAGCTCAGATTCGGGAGTATTTGAGCATTGCTCGTCAACCCATCTCTCTCGACGTTCGCGTCGGAGATAACCAAGACACAGAGCTGTCTGAGCTGCTAGAAGATGATGGTCTAACACCGGTTAACTACACCACTCAGGAGTCCTTGCGGCAAGACCTAAATCTGCTGTTAGCAGAACTTACCCCCCAACAGCGGGAAGTGCTAGCGCTACGCTTTGGGTTAGAGGATGGCAAAGAGCTATCTCTGGCTAAAGTTGGTAAGCGACTGAACCTCAGTCGTGAACGGGTACGCCAGTTAGAACATCAAGCCTTAGCACAGCTACGGCGTCGCCATGCTAATTTCCGGGAGTACATCGCTAGCTAGCTAATGGTTGACTGTATTCCAAGCATGAGTGGTAGCCAGAAATGGTTACCACTTATTTTTTTGTAAAGAAATGTAAAAAAACCCGAAATCTCTGTTCTTACCTTTGGAGTATTTCTATAGTCAGAGCAAAATTCACATCACTGTATAAGTTCGTAAGCATTCAGCCGTCAGCTGTCAGCCGTCAGCTTTGTGGCACAGGCCACAAGCGCTGTGACTTCAATCAGATTAAACGAATGCTGACCTGTTTGATTCAAAAGCTGTTCGGTGTAGCTTGCCCTATGCCCATAAGCACATCAAGTAGCTTGCCCTATGCCCATAAGCTGATAGCTGATAGCTGATAGCTGATAGCTGATAGCTGAATACTTACATAAGTTCACCGATAATTTCACAAAATTTTCACATCAAAACGGGAGAGTGAGGAGGTAAAAAACCTGGGGGAGCCATTTAAGAAGCAATTTGTAAGTTAACCTGGACGAAAAATTATTCTAAGGGTTGAATAAAAGATGAGTCTAGACTCACCTATTTCAGCAAAAGGTCACTCATAGTTGCTTAGAGCAAGGGTCAACTAGCTGGGTGAACGCTGGTAGTCAAGCTTCAGCAAAATTTCCGGCTATGACCAGCGCCAACTGTGACAGTTGATAAACCGCTCAACAAAGGAACAAACCAAAGCAGAGTTTAGGCTTAAATAGGATTATAACCTCAAGAGTCAACATAACTCTGGTTTAGGAAAAATTAACTTTTTCTGATTGATTATGGCTTCATCAGTTGATGCTCTAAACTCTCAGAATTTTTGCTCAGGGTGTCTTACAGTTTTTTTTTAAAAGGGGGTAAGTATGATGCTTAACCAATTAACTGGATCGTTCTTGTCAGCACATCAACTGCTAAATCTTAGAAAACTACCCCTGACAAGGCTATTACTAACGATAGGATTGGTAACTACCTCATCAACTATAGCAACAGCAGCACCTCAACGGCCAGATCAAGCCATTGATACTACAGGTAGAGCGTACACTCAAGCAACCAGTCCAAATGCATCAATGCCTGATGATGGCATCTACCTCTATGGTGAATCCTCACAACCAGGAGAGATCGGTAAAGAATATCTAGTATTTGAAGCGAATCAGGGCAACGTGCTTGGTGCGGTATATATGCCTCAGTCAGAATATAGCTGTTTTTACGGCACCCTAGATTCAAAACAAATGAATTTGACGGTTATTGATCCCTACAACCAAACCGCTTTGTCCCATACCATTGCCCGTCAACAACGTTCAACCATTGCTGCAGTTGGTCAACAGCTAACCCTTGACCATCGCTATAGCGCTATGACTTATCCTTACAAAGTTGGACTAGAAGGATATCAACCAATTAGTTCTATTAGTGATGGTGACCAGGAAATTTTGAGGGTTTGCCGGGATAACTACCAAGGAAGAGTCACCGAGTGATTAATGCTCCCTAGGACTAATACTAATTGTTAGGTAATTAAAGTTTGAATTGACCATTAACAACCTTGGATTAGGGGTAAGTCTTAATAATTTAGGGAGCATTAAATCAAAAATCCAATCTCTAAAATTTAAATGCTAATTAAACTCTAAAATTGGCACAGTGACTCATAATCCAGCAACCAAAGCATTTAGCTCAGATTGCATTTGAGTAGAAACTTGCTCGTAACAAGCATCAACATAATCTTGATCCCGAGCAGCAACACGACCATAACGCTCAAAAACAATCGGAGGGCAAACACGAGTTGTAATGGGTATGGGCAAGGGTATATTGGGTAGAGGACCAATCGCCAATCCCCAAGGCAAACCGAGATAAATTGGGAAAACTTGTGGGTCAAGACCAAATAACCAGGGTATCCCCAACTCGTGTAGTTGTCGTGCCTGTTCATAGCAGTCACCTAAGACAATCAGGGTATCATGGGCACCGTTGGATATAATCGGTACAATAGGAACCTTTTCTCGTAGTGCCAGTTTAATAAAGCCCTTACGTCCAGCCAATTGAATTTGATGACGCTGGCTATAGGGACGGAATACATCTTGGGCACCCCCTGGATAGACTAAGACACTAGCTCCTTTACGAAAAGCAGCGATCGCCATTTGGGGATGAGCCATGACTGCCCCCATCTTTGCCGCTAGCTGCGCCAGGTCGGGATTAATTTGCCAGGCATTGGAATGCATCAGACCATAAACTGGACGCTGGGTGCCAAAGCGGCGAAACCAGTCATACATCATCATCACCATATCAGGGGAAGCTAATCCACCATTATGGGAACCAACCAACAGCACCTTACTCTCAGGAATGTGCTGCCAGCCATCACTTTTAACCCGAAAGTAGTAGCGATAAAACCATTCCCACTGGGGCAGATAGGATTCAATTACTTCTGGATCTCGCTCTTCTAAAGACCAACCAAACCGATGCGTCAAGGCTATACTATTGAGTGAACTACAGTTAAATCCTATTCGAAAAAAACCTGAGCTAGACGTTAAGTTGATTACTAAAAGCTCCTACAAAGGATGCGAGTGTATTCGTAAGCATATGCGCGTAGCGCTAATCGCTGTTCGCTTACCTGTATTGTTTGTTACACTGTCACTTTAGCGCTTAGTGTATTAATTTCCTCTTGCTCCGGGTCTCGGTCAAAAATGAGTATATATTTCATGTCAGGCATCAGTCTGCGCAGAACTTGTAGATGAGCCTCAGCATCAGTTCGGCGACGAAAGCGAGCGACAATAATTCGCTGCATTTTAGGAAGTGGCTTGATAATACACCATGGGCTTAGTCGATCACGGTAGGTCATAACACCCTGCTCCATCATGTTTGATTGATTATTTTGATAAAATCGATAAATAGATTAAATCTCTTTGACTAAATCTACAGTTATAAAACTACAGTTATAGCCGTTAGATCCTTAAGCAGTTGAACGCTTCAAGACAGTACGTTTACCGCCTCTACTTTCAGCGGGTGATCTGACCAAGGTTAGATCACCTAAATAGTCTACTTGCAGTTGATCTGCTTGTAGGGATGTCCAACCCTGCGACCCTATCTATAAAAGCAGCTACGATAGAACGCTGTGTTGCCAAATTGCCGATTTAAATCAAAAAGCTTCCGTTATCTGTTAGCTATTAATATCATGTCAGGATAATTACCCTTAATAAAAAGGTATTTTTAAACTGAAAAAAACCCTCTCCCCAGCACCCCAGCTCCCTTTCACCCGATTGACCTGACAATTTATTTCTGAAAATGAAACAGCCCTGCCCCCATCTCCCCACACTTCCCACACTTCCCACCATCTCCCCTTAATTATGGGTATTCAAGCAGACTTGATATAACCATTACCCATCCCCGATTTGCTGTTGATCATAAGGACATAGCAAATTCCTAACTACCTGGGGAATCTCCTCAAAATGCTCCAAGAGAAAATCCATCAGGGCAAGATGGCGCAAATCAATTGGCTGGGGACGGCGATAGTTGTGACCGCTGGAAAACCAGCGCTGAACGGTGGCAGTTGAGCGAGAGCAGATACTAGCGATTTGTTCGTAATTCACATCCCATTTATGATAGAATTTTCTAGGAGTCATACCCAGTTGGCAGTTGCTGTAGAGTTCAATTAGATCTTGCTCTCGTTGAGTTAGAGTCCGGGGAGAGGTTCTATATTGATCATCGAAACGGTATCTCCCAGAGGGAGTTCGTAACACATTGGGTGATTTCAAATAATTTCTAGGACCAAAAGCCTCAGTGCAAGTCCAAGAATAGGAATCTTTATAGTTGGTTGTTAGCGTACCCTTAGGATGCCGAGGTTCAATGTCTTCTTCCCAAGCGGTGTCAGCAACGATCCACGCTGCACTAGGGGAGTCTTTGTCAAGCCAGATCAGGTAGCAAATTGCCCATTGGCATTGATGCCTGGCGTAGGCGTAGAAGAATCCAATCACAACACCCCAGTCCATTTGACCGTTTAGAGGTCGCCACCTAATGGGTGAGCCTGTTTGATAACGGGGTGTTGCTGTAGGATTCCAAGTAGCTGGGGGGTCTATTGATGGTGGCGCAATTTCTGTTTTAATGGGGTCAAACAGTAGATCTGAGTCTACCTGGCGGATGGTATTTAAATAACTGGCTATCAGTTTTCCGGTCAGATTCTCAGTTAGGTGCTGGATTAGGAGGGTAGCTAGAGTTTTTAGTTCTGGTTCTTCTATATCCATTGACTCTGCATTAAAGTCGGCATCGCCGTAGTCCTTCAAATGGGATAACAGTTGTGTGATGCCGAATTCGTCTAAGGCTTGCTGATAGCTAGGAGGCTGATCGCTTTTTTCTCTAACTGTTTCTACCATAGGAAACTTGCTGATAATTACATCAATAGTATACTATTATGTATATAAAAGATCCGTTTTAAGTACAAATAATGTAAAATTTGACATCAACTAACAGGTAAACTTATAATTTTGATTATGAGCAAACGTATACAAGTAACCTTACCAGACCGGATTGCAGACGATTTACAGCGATGGGCTGATTACGATGGACGCCCTCTATCTAACCTTGCTGCTTACCTTCTAGAACGTGCTGTTACCGAGGCCAAGAAAGAAGGTGTTGAATGGGACAAAGAGTCTTGATCTCCACCAACGGTTGATTATGCCATGAGCCAGAGCGCGCTAACGGCGCTTTATCTTAATAACTAGATAACTAGTATGGCTCAAGTAATCGAAGCTAGAAATATCAGCTTGTAGGGTGGGCAAAAACAATTTGTTTTGTTTGAGTATTCTAGATTAGATTACTTTGCCCACCCTACTTTAATTGGTATTTTTTTTAGAGGCAAGTTGTGAGCTTGTAAGGTGGCCAAAAACAGTTTGTTTGTTTTGAGTATTCTAGATTAGATTACTTAGTCCACCCTACTTTAATTGGTATTTTTTGTACAAGCAATTCCCTAATTTAAGCTAGGAATCTCAGTCTGTATAAATTCGAGGAGAAGTTTAGGTTGCAACGCCTTAATAATCCTCATTAAGGTGTTGCTGAATAGAGTATTCAGCAACACCTTAAAACCAAATACTATAGCCGCAACGTTAATCTTCTGGTAGATTTTTCCTGACCCATTTACGCCAAGCTAAAATCATTGTAGTGTCATCCTGGGTTTCTGCCTGCTGCA
The DNA here is from genome assembly GCF_001767235.1 of Moorena producens PAL-8-15-08-1. GTDB lineage: Bacteria > Cyanobacteriota > Cyanobacteriia > Cyanobacteriales > Coleofasciculaceae > Moorena > Moorena producens_A. The sequence goes on along the minus strand of NZ_CP017599.1, from coordinate 5,383,685 downwards.
AAAACTGATTGATAATCTCTACAGAGAGAATCTCAAAGGTGAAATTGTCCTGACAACGAACATAGTCTCCATTTTGCAGCCGGTAAATTTCTACACTCTTTCCTATATAACGCCAAACTTCAGGCACTCCTATCTGCTTGTAAATCCCAAATCTCCGACTGGATGAACTGGTAATATCGACTTCAATCACCAAGTCTGGTGGAGGATCGTTGGCTAAATCTACTGTTCTGCCTTGAATACAGTCAACATTGCCGATGTAGTAGCAAGAGTCAGGTTCTGCACCATGCTCTAAATCCTCCCGATTCAGGGTTGTAGAAGCAAACCCTTTGACCCGAAGATTCAGTTCTTCGGTTAAGGTATTCACCATCCGTTCTAGCAGCTGCTTGTATGTCTCATGGCGATCTGAGGGCATCGTGATTTCTAGCATTCCTTGAGCATAGGCAAGACGCGAGGCTCGATGATCTCCTAAGTCTGCCAATAGCGCCTTGTACGTCTGCCAACTGACGTTTTGTAAGACAATTCTCTGGGTAGTTTTGACAGGTGAATCCTCATCTGAACTAAAAGTACTGACCATTGATGCAGTGATTGTGGTGAAAATGCGATTGGCCGTAGGCCACGCGGGGCGCGTTCGCACAAATCCTTAACAGCAATGCAGCGCGGTCTTGGGGATCCCTCCCATGAGCGACTGCATCGAGACAGCGACTTAATCTAATTGGTCTGGATTAATACCTAACTCACGCAGTCGCGCCGCCAAACGTTCTGCTCGTTGCTTAGCTTTTATAGCTTCGAGCTGAGCTTGTGCCAACTCCTCGTTTGCTAGAGGAATCAAATTCCCCTCAAGGGTCATCCAGCGTAACCATAATCGGGGGATATCGCGAAAAGCGATGCAGCGAGGTAGCGCGGTCTTGGGGGTTCCCCCCATGAGCGACTACCGGTGCGGTCTTGGGGGGAACCCCCATGAGCGACTGCATCAAGAATGGACTGACTTGTTCTTGCCATATGACATAACTCAAACGTAGGTCTTTGCTTTCATAAAGCCGAGGCACACCTACTACACCAAACCAATATGGTCGCTTATACCAACCGGGATGGTTGAGATCATAGTAAAGATTGAGGTCACTTGCACTAAAGACTAACTCTGGGTCGGAGTTGGCAGGGGCAAAGGTTAACAATAATAGTAGGGGTTGAAAGAAGCGATGCAGCGAGGTAGCGCGGTCTTGGGGGTTCCCCCCATGAGCGACTACCGGTGCGGTCTTGGGGGTTCCCCCCATGAGCGACTGCATCAAGAAATGAAATTCGTCAGGCAAACCAGGTTCTTTGGGATTTTCGCTGGGTAAGTCATACATTGTCGGCAAGGTTTGCCGAGGTGAAATTAGTGGCTGTGATCGATAGCGATGCAGCGAGGTAGCGCGGTCTTGGGGGTTCCCCCCATGAGCGACTACCGGTGCGGTCTTGGGGAGGCAGCGCGGTCTTGGGGGTTCCCCCCATGAGCGACTGCCGTTGGTTTCCACGGGGCTTACAAGGTGCGGACGCAAGTTCCGCACACAGCCCCTCCCCATGAGCGACTGCATCAAGACAGGAAGGGAAGTCATAGGTATTTTCGATTGTGAATAACTCGATTTATAGTTGTATATCTTGGTTCCAATAAGAACCTCCTGGTAATTTAGTTAAATAGTCATTAATAAATAAAGGTAAATCCTTTTTTGAATGGAGGTATGTCAAGGCCAGCAAATCTTGAGTTGTTTGCCTCAGCTGAGCTCTATCTACTAGTTTTGAAAGTTGAACTGGAGTATAGGCACCATTGAGAACCTCCACACTCGCCGTGGAAATTGCTGCCTCTAGTTCATTGTCTATCAATGACTGCCATTGATCAGCATTGATAGTATAGGATTTTTGGTTATCTTTGAGATTCAGTTTTTGGATTTCCCGAATGAAATCACGAATTGAAGCTGCCCAAGAATTTGCCAAACGCTCCTCTACTTGGTTTTTAATCAAGTTAATCAATGCCTTGTTTAAATAGGATTCAATCTGATGCAGAGTTGCGCGTTTACTCATCTGTTCCAACTCATCTACAATTGCTAAGGCATCTGCGTAGCGTCCCTCTAGGATACTTATTCTGAGATCGATTAATTCCTGAGTCATACCCCAGTCCTCACAGATTTATCGTTCTCTTTAGCCTATCGAAGAAACTGCACAAGTCATCTGGCACGCATATTAACTCAATAAAGTCAATAGCACGGTGCTAGGAAAATAGCTTTCAGAGCAAAAGATTGGTAAGGGATGCAGCGCCGACCTGCGGGGGTTTCCCCCATGAGCGACTGCATCAAGAACGGATGTCACCGATGGTAGTCTCGGGAAGATGGCTAAAGTGTCGGAAGTGTGGGAGATAGGGAGTGTGGGGAGATGCGGAGGTGTGGGGAGATGGGGAGATGGGGATAATTGTCAGGGGCTTGTTTAATTAATCCTGGCATCGCCTTTTCCATTAGCCTTTTAGGCATTGGTCAATCCCAAACCCGATGCAAATCCAACAAAAAACCTGGTAAAACCTCTTCACCAGACAATTCAACAGGATTATCTAATCTTTCTACTGTTAACCCCGGTCGATAAACGTCCACCTGGCGTTGTTGGGGATTGATTAACCAGCCTAATTTAGCACCATTTTCCATATACTCAACCATCTTGTCTTGCAAAGATTTCAGAGTGTCTGAACTAGATCGTAACTCCACTACAAAATCAGGACAAATATTGGGAAACGTTACTAGCTGTTCATCTGTTAATGTTTGCCAGCGTTTTTGACTGACCCAGGATGCATCTGGAGAACGTATTGCACCATTAGGTAACGTAAAGCCTGTAGAGGAGTCAAAAGCTATTCCAGTACCATCCACATCAGCCCAATTAAATAGTTGCTGGTTAATTCTACCGTTACGGTTTCCCGTTTCCCAGCCCGTGGGTGGATTCACAATTAATTCTCCTTTAGCTGTTCTTTCAAGTCTTAAATCTCGATTCGCGGCTTCGAGTTCAACAAACTGTTCTAAAGTAATGGACAATCCTATACTTCTAGGTAACTCAATCTGTAGGTTCTCAGTTTCAGGTATAGCGGCTATCTTTACCATTTTTAACTCTACTAAAAAGGTATTTTTTAGTGAACTTTGACGCTTAGCAAAGCTAAACTTAGTTTAGATTTGCTTGGTTTGATTTGTGATTTGTTGGGGAGGGGTGGATATAGACATGTTTTGGTATTTAAATTATAAATCAATCCTAAAATTAATGGAGTACACCCCAACCTACTGTAAATCCTGGTGAGGTAATCAGTATATTGATTCGATATCTGCTACTCGATTAAGATAGCAATTTGCCAGGGATTCAATCCCTGGCTACAATGGGGGATAATCAGTAAAGTGTAATATTTCTGTGTCCACCACTGGTGGATGTAGATACAGCTAAGCTGTACTGGTGGAATTTTTGTTCATTCATTCGGTCAAGGATTGGGGTTAACCAAAACTTGACCGATTTTTTTATCAAGTATCAGCGATGCCTCAGGTGCGACCCGTGGCGAATTTAATTACGGGTCAAGCTCACCTAAGCGGTCATGGGGTAAACCCCCAAGACCGCGCTGCATCAAGAAAGGATTTATTTCTGTTTCCTTGATTTAGGATTGCTATAGGAGACATGATAAATAAAGATCATGGCATATAGTGACTTTACAACTATCTACAAAGTTCAAACGACGTTTAACCTCATTGTTGATGAGGGGAATACTATATTTAAGGATATTGCTCCTATCGAGCCGAGTGATCACTTGAAAACAACGCTTAAGGAAAATCTGCCGCTCACGAATGCTATCAATACGGAAAAAGCTCGTTCTGAGTTAGTTATTGCTCCGGTTTTACTGGAAGTGCGCCGTCTGCTTGATTTCAAAATCGGTTTTTTTTCTGGAACTGAATTGAATGTCGATAAAGGAACTGGATTAAATGGATACTGTGATTATATCCTTACTGCTTCTAAGGAAATGTATGAAATTCGGACACCAGTTGTTACCCTCGTGGAGGCAAAAAATGAAAATATTAAGGGGGGATTAGGACAGTGCATTGCGGAAATGGTAGCAGCTCAGAGATTTAATCAAGAACAGGATCACGATATTGATGCTATCTATGGAGCTGTAACTACTGGGACAAATTGGAAGTTTATCAAGTTGGTGAATCAATTGGTGTTTATTGATTTAGATGACTATTATATTAAGGAAATTGATCTGATACTGGGAATATTGGCACATCCGTTTAAGCAGTATCTATGAGGCAAGAGGCATGCATGCTAGAGGCAAGAGGCAAGAGGCAAGAGGCAAGAAAGTAGCCACTGCATCAAGACAATAGTTCTGGATAAAGTTGGTTATGGGTCGGTCTGATTAAGTTAGTATGTTTGTACTAACTCGACTAACTATAAGCGATCGCAAATCAGGTTCATGTCCCAATCCATGTCAGAATCCATGTCCCAATCCCAATGGCAAGTCCTAGCACCACCTGACTTTCCTCAGTGGTTCATCGAAGCTGTCAAATCCCATACTAAGGGCTATTCCGGACATTATGCTGCTCAACTGCTGTGGCAACGGGGCATACGAGAGGAGAAACAACTGGCTGGTTTCCTCAACCCAGATTTGTATCAACCTACCAGCCCTTTTGATTTTGGACAGGAAATGAAATGGGCAGTCAAACGCCTACTGCAAGCCCGTGAGGCTGGGGAAAATGTTGCCATATGGGGGGACTTTGATGCGGATGGAATCACGGCTACTAGTGTCCTCTGGGAAGGACTGGGACAGTTTTTCTGGCAGCACCAACACCTAAGTTACTACATTCCCAATCGCCTGACGGAATCCCATGGTTTGAATTGTCCAGGAATTGACCAACTGCACGCTTCTGGGGTGAAACTTATCGTTACCTGCGATACTGGCAGCACGAATCTGAGGGAAATTGATTATGCTCACCAGTTGGGAATGGATGTGATTATCACTGACCACCATACTTTACCAGATGACCGTCCACCAGTGGTTTCTATCATCAATTCTCGCTATTTTGTTGAAACTCACCCTTTATTTCATTTGTCTGGGGTGGCGGTGGCGTATAAGTTAGTGGAAGCGATGTATCAGCGTTCACCTAATATTCCCCAACAACGGTTAGAGGCGTTGCTGGATTTGGTGGCAATTGGTCTAATTGCGGATTTAGTGGAATTATCTGGAGATTGTCGCTACCTGGCACAACGGGGAATTGAACAACTGAAGCAGCAACTGAAAACTCGCTCTCGTCCTGGTGTAGCGCGATTGTTACAGTTGTGTAAACGCAGTGGCGATCGCCCGACTGATATTTCTTTCGGACTTGGCCCGAGAATTAATGCTGTAAGTCGGATTCAAGGGGATGCTTCATTTTGTGTTGAGTTACTCACTAGTAAGGATGAGAAACGTTGTGAGCAACTGGCTTTAGAGACGGAATTAGCTAATAGCCGCCGCATGTCTTTACAAAAAGATATTACTAAGCAAGTTAAGGATAAACTTGCCCAACTTGATCTGTCTACTACTAATGTGATTGTCTTAGAGGATCCCCAATGGCCGGTTGGTGTTTTAGGCTTAGTGGCAGGTCAAATTGCTCAGGAATACGGACGCCCGACGATTTTGTTAAGTACAGTTTTGTTAAGTACTGAAAGTAGCGATAGAGAAAGCAAACTGTTAGAAGCAGGTTTAGAGGATAAACACTCCTATAGTATAGCACGGGGTTCGGCTCGTTCTGTTAATAATATTGACCTTTATGAATTAGTCAATTCCCAAGCTCATTTGTTGCATCGCTTCGGAGGTCATCCTTTTGCGGCTGGGTTGAGTTTGCCAGTGGATAATATTCCTTTATTTACGGAAGCGATTAACCAGCAGTTGGCACAAAAACTAGGGAATACGGGTGCTTTGATGATGCCAGCCATGGAAGCGGATTTGGTGGTTAAGGTTGCTGAGTTGGGCAAAGCACTATTTGATGAATTGAAACACCTGGAACCTTGTGGTATGGGTAATCCTGTGCCAAAATTGCTGATTAAAAACTGTTGGTTTGAACAGGTGTGGAATCGTAACTCTAAGGATTTGAGAGGGCGGAAAGTACAGTATATTAAAACTAAATTTGAAATTTGGGATGACTCTACGAGTATGGGTTTTCCTGGAATTTGGTGGGGACATTATCAGGATGAAGTCCCTAAAGTTAGATGTAATGCTGTTGTGGAATTAGACTATAATAATTATGAAAAACGTCCAGAAGTGCGCCTCGTTGCTGTGCAACCTTGCCAAGAAAATGATTTTGTCCAGTCTTGTTTACAGGTCTCTAATCAGCTGGATTGGATTTTAGATTGGCGGGGAGAAGAGTTACAGGGTGAAGCTTTAACTCCTCTAATGGTTTATGAGTGTCCCACGAGTTGGGATGAGTTACAAGTATGGTGTAGGAGAGCGATACAGGCAGAACGACAATTAGCGATCGCATATCCACGGCCTAAACAACTATCTGCCCAAGACACCTGGAAAAAGTTGCTAGGAATTGCTAAGTTCCTCAGTCGCACGGGTCAATGGGCTACTTTGGTGCAATTGCAGGAGAAGTTGGATTTAAGCGATCGCACTGTTGAGTTAGGACTGAATGCCCTATCAGCGATTGGTTTTGAGGTTTCTTACCAGGACTGCGGGGTACAAATAAGTTGGCATCCAAAAGAGTGGTCTTCCCATCGGACGAATGTTGCTGAAAATGATGCGATTGCGCTACGCGCACGCTGCGCGAACGCAATATTTTTTGCTGCCATTGAGGAAGAACAGTTCCGACGTCAGTATTTTTACCAGGTGCCTCTGTCTACCATTGCTGCATATAACATTGCTGGATATGGCATGGTTGGTATGAAACAAGATTAGACGTAAGCACTCAGCACTCAGCACTCAGCACTCAGCACTCAGCACTCAGCACTCAGCCTTGGCCGTTAGCCACGCTACGGGAATGGCCACGCTACGGGAATGGCTGATGGCTGATGGCTGATGGCTGATACCTGATGGCTGATGGCTGATACCTGATGGCTGATGGCTGATGGCTGATAACTGATAGCTGAACGCGCACGCGTGCGCGTAGCGCATTAGCTAAATGCTTACAATCTGTGACACCTGGTAAACAGTCCACTACCAAAACACAGACATTAAATTAATTGATAAAACCGACTCTCTTTTCAAGAGTATCAACTAATTAGGGAGGGGAAAAGTAAGCAAAATTTTTTCTAGTGATATCCGGATTAGCTAGAGTCAAGTCATCTCAAGGTTTTCAAGTATTTAGAATTTTTTTTAGAACCTCAGGAACCTTTTGTTTATTCCCAACGACTTGTAGAGAAAGGAACACAAAAAACGAATTTGAGGAAATAAAAAATGCAAGGCTTACTAAAATCTATTGTCACTATTTCTACTTTGGCTGCTACAACAATTGCTCCAGTTTTACTAGGAAATAGTATGGCTTACGCTAATCCAGGAGCAGAGGATCTCCGCGCTAAAGGTACAGATGCTAGCTACATTGGCGTTGGACTTGCCGCCGGTGTAACGAGTGATGGACAAGGGAATGACCAAAATATTGGTGGTAATATTACCACTCGTGTAACAACTTCAAAGCTGCCAGTTTCTCTAAGAGGTGATATTCTTTTCAATGATGACAATACGGCGATTATTCCTAGTGTTTCCTTTGACCTAGGCGTAGCTAAAAATACTAATGTTTTTGCTAGTGTTGGTTACTCTTTTGTGGAAGATGACGGAGACAATACACCCATCGGTAATCAAGATGCTTGGGTGCTTGGCGTGGGTGCTGAAAGCCAAATTGCTAAGGATGTTTTGGTTTACGGCAATACTAAGGTAGGTCTTAACGCTTACGAAAATAGTTCAGGTGAGTCTGTCAGTGTTCAAGTGGGTGCAGGCTATCGTTTCTAAACTTAGTATGTCTATTGTCAAAGGGAAAGGATGAAGGATGAAGCATGAAGGATGAAGTATAAAGGATGAAGTATTAACTGTCAAATACTTCAACTGAGGTGACAACAATCCTCTTGTGCATCTACTCGCTTTGGCCAATCTACTAGCTTCAACCTTCCTTCAACTCTTTCCTTTCCTCTTTGCCGGTATCTCATTGAACGACAATGAATGAATTTGGAGAAATTTTAGGATTTCTAAAGTTATCGATCCAATGGGCAACGGTAGTATTAGGATCTAATCATTAACCGTAATCCCGACCGATTTATCGGGAATTATACTTATTCATCTTTTTTGCTCCGTTGAACCCATGGTTGTATCTCAGACTCCTAAAGCCCGCAAACCCTCTAAGATTGAAGGAATTAAAGAACGCAGTAACTTCTTGCGTGAGCCGGTGGCAACTGAATTGCTACAGGATACCACTCATTTTACAGAAGACGCTATTCAAATTCTTAAGTTTCACGGGTCTTACCAGCAAGACAACCGAGATAACCGGGTCAAGGGTCAGGAAAAAGACTATCAGATGATGCTGCGCACTCGAAATCCTGGAGGATTTATTCCACCAGAGCTTTATCTGACTCTAGAGCAGTTGTCAGAAGAGTATGGTAACCATACCCTACGAGTAACGACCCGTCAGGGTTTTCAGATTCATGGCATTCTCAAAAAGAATTTGAAAGCCACAATTGCAGCAATTGTCCGCAATATGGGGTCAACGTTGGGTGCTTGTGGAGACCTCAACCGTAATGTTATGGCTGCGCCAGCACCATACAAAAATCGACCAGAGTATCAGTATGCTTGGGAGTATGCTGATCGGATTGCTGACTTACTTACCCCTCAAACCGGTGCCTATTACGAGATTTGGCTGGATGGGGAAAAGGTAATTAGTGCTGAGGAAGCTCCGGAGGTGAAAGCAGCACGGCAGCGCAATGGTAATGGTACTATTTTCCAAGACAAAGAGGAACCAATCTATGGGGAACACTATATGCCCCGGAAGTTTAAGTGTTCCGTAACGGTTCCCGGGGATAACTCGATTGATATCTATACCCAAGATGTGGGGTTGGTGGTAATTACCAACGACCAGGGAGAACTGGAGGGATTTAATGTTCTGGCTGGTGGGGGTATGGGTCGCACTCACAATAAGGAAGAAACCTTTGCTCGTCTAGCTGACCACATCTGCTATGTAGAGAAAGACGATATCTACGACTTGGTTAAGGCAATTGTGGCAACCCAGCGGGATTATGGCGATCGCGTAAACCGCCGTCATGCCAGAATGAAGTACCTAATCAATGATTGGGGTGTCGATAAGTTCCGGGAAAAAGTAGAAAGCTACTTCGGTAAAACCCTGGCACCGTTTAAGCCCTTACCCCCATTTAAGTACGAAGATTATTTGGGTTGGAACGAACAAGGAGACGGAAAACTATTCCTGGGGATATCGATTGAGAATGGTCGGGTCAAAGATGAAGGGGATTTCCGACTCAAAACAGCTCTGCGGGAAATTACTGAGAAATTTGCCCTACCAATGCGGCTGACTGCTAACCACAATATTATTCTCTATGAGATTGACCCGACCCACCAGCAAGCACTGAATCAGATTCTAGAACAGCACGGTATTCAAGTTACTCCAGAAGGAATTGAACCGTTAGTGCGCTACTCTATGGCTTGTCCAGCTTTACCTACTTGTGGTTTAGCGGTTACCGAATCAGAACGGGCGCTCCCTGGCATGGTTGATCGGATTCGGTTACTGCTGAACAAATTGGGGTTAGACAAAGAATATTTTGTGATCCGAATGACCGGTTGTCCCAATGGCTGTGCTAGACCGTATATGGCAGAGTTGGGATTTGTCGGTAGTGCACCAAAAGCTTATCAAGTTTGGCTGGGAGCTTCACCAGACCAAACTCGGTTATCACAAGCCTATGTGCAGAAAATGCCAGAAAGTGAGCTGGAATCTTTCTTTGAACCAATTTTTGTGCAGTTTCGGGAAGAGCGCAAACCAGAAGAGAGTTTTGGGGATTTTTGCGATCGCATTGGCTTTGATGCCCTTCGGGAATTTTCCGCTAACTATGAGCTAGGTAGCGGTATAGTTAATCCAGATGCCAAGCTAGCAAGTAAGAAATCCTCAGCTAAGAAATCTTCTACTGCTAAAAATCGCCGTCGAATTAGCATTCCCGAAGAAGTCCATGCTCGTCTCAAGGAAGCTGCTGCTAACCAAGGGAAAAGTATGACGGAGTTGGCAGCAGAAGCTCTGAAAGCTTATTTGGAATAACTAGCGCGCGCAGGTTTGCCGAATGAAGAATGCAGAATGCAGAATGCAGAATGCAGAATGCAGAATGCAGAATTTAGAATTTAGAATGCAGAATTTAGAATTCTTAATTCTTAATTCTTAATTATAAGAAATTCTAAATTCTAAATTGTCGATGATATCCATTGGTAGCAAGGGCAGTAGATACTTGTTGGATGAGAGCTTCTTTGGTAGAGGAGTTATCTAAAACTAAATCAGCAAGTGCTATTTTTTCCTGGAGGGAGAGTTGGCTGTTGATCCGGGCTTGAGCTTGTTCTTTAGAGATGCGATCGCGTTTCTGGATCCGTCTGAGCTGTTGTTCTGGTGAGCAGCTGACTACCCAAGTTTCTGTCACTAAATCGGTCATCTTAGCTTCAAATAGTAAAGGGATGACTAAAATGACTGTCGGAGCAACTAGCGATGCAGCGAGGTAGCGCGGTCTTGGGGGTTCCCCCCATGAGCGACTACCGGTGCGGTCTTGGGGGTTTCCACGGGGCTTACAAGGTGCGGACGCAGGTTCCGCACACAGCCCCTCCCCACTCGCTATTGCATCAAGAAAGGTATCGAGCTCAGATAGAAAGCGATCGCGTACATAAGGATGGATTTGTTGCTCTAACCACTGTCGCTCAGCTGGGTTACTAAAAATTATCTCTCCCAAGCGTTTACGGTTTAGAGTACCGTCACTGTGCTGCACTTGTGAACCGTAGCGCTGATAAATCTGTTTCAGGATTGGTGAATCTGGTTGTACCGCTTCTCTGGCATAGATATCCGCATCTAAAATCGGTAGCCTGTAGGTATCAGCCAGGTAATTGGATACGGTGGTTTTTCCCGTAGCGATACCACCGGTTAGACCAATGATGCGTTTTTGATTCATGAAAATACCTAAGAGCTGATAGCTGATAGCTTACATATAAGTTAATGTTACCTTTAAACAGAACAATCGCGGTTTTAGGTATCACTCACATTTAATAAGTTGTTTACTAAAAGTTAATCAACTTTTATTGTTAAAAGAGTAGAATTTAGGGTGGTGGTACAAAAGTAGTGATTTTTGGTACCCGAAACCTTGACCAGACCTTAGCCAAACCACTACATCTTTACCACTAGCTAATTTAGCTTGAACAATCATCAATTGAGAGACTAGATATGGCTCTTATAGTTGGTACAGCTTTTGCTGATGGAATTACGGGCTCAGCTGGAGATGACTTCATTATTGGCCTTGCGGGAAATGATACTTTGCGAGGTGAGAGTCCAAACGGTAGTGCCCTTGGAAACGACACTCTCATAGGGGGACCAGGAAATGATGTTTTAGATGGAGCAGGGTTAGAGACTCCTGATGAGGTTGACATATTGATTGGTGGCTCAGGTAATGATATCTTTAGCCTTCAGGATGATGGTGATCTATATGATTCACTCTCAGTAATTGTAGATTTTGAACTTAGTGGTGACAGAATCTCCCTTCCAGGGAGCGGAGCCTCGGCATTTACTAATCGATTTGTGTTTATAGATGGCAGTTTTGAAGAGAATAGCGGGGCTTTTCTAGTAGGAATAACACCAGGCAATTTTGGTGAACAGGTGGCTTTTTTCGTAAACCATAGTGCTGGTAATTTAAATAGTATTTTTAGTGGTAGTTCTTCTCCTATTATTTAGCTGAGATTGCGTCTAATCAGAATTACCGGAATAGGTTCTGATTCAAGGATTGTGCCTATTTGTTGATCAACATGATCAACAAAAATACCTTTCTGTTATTGGTGGAGTTCTGAGTATATATACTTAACTCGTAGGCCAAAGTTTGACCTGTTGATCGATGTCAAGAATTTTGGGATTTTCCGTAGCGGTATACAAGTAGTGATTTTAGCTCCCGTTACCTTGACCAGACCAACGCCTACATCACTACACCTTTAGCACTAGTCAAAACTATATAGCTAACCAGAAACCTTCGGGTTAGTCACATCCCACCCTTTGAGCGGAACGGAAAGGGTGGGTTTTCCTCTTTGATAAATGCGATCGCACCTGTTGGTCACAAATCCGTGCTACCAGGTGGTGGGTTACCGTGCTCCCTTACCCTAACCTACCCTAAAGTAGCTTAGGGCTGATATCATATCAGGATGATTACCCTTAATGAAAATCCCCCCATCTCCCCATCTCCCCATCTCCCCATCTCCCCATCTCCCACACTCCCCACACTTCCCACACTTCCCACACTCCCCGCGCCCCCGCCCCTAGATTATCGGTCTTCAACCGGACTTGATATGAGTGCTTCAGTTTTCTTGTCTAAATCTCATCTAACTTTCATTTATTCGTTAGGGTGATTTCAGAATGGTAGTTCATTCTAATAATTAAGCAACTAAAACAGCGATGCAGCGAGGTAGCGCGGTCTTGGGGGTTCCCCCCATGAGCGACTACCGGTGCGGTCTTGGGGCTTTCCCCCACTCGCGCTTTGCATCAAGAAATGATTCAATTCATTTTTGATTACTAGGAGGAAGTATTATGAAACGTCTAATTGTTGGTGGTTTATCCGTATTGTTAATGGCAGCAGCAACTCCGGCTGTGCAAGCAGAAACAACTGTTGTTAAACAAAACTCATTAAACAATGCTCTGGTCAGTCAACGAATAGCCTCTACTATCGCTACAGGAAGCTTTATCACCGTTGATAGAGGGCATCGCACTCAAGGAAATGCCAAGATTGTCAATGAAAATGGTAAACGCTATCTAGAATTTGATCAATCCTTTAAAACGGGTAGTGGCCCCGAAGTGAAGGTACTCCTGTATCGGAACAGCAGTGTACCTCGTAAAATTCGGCCACAAGACTATGTAACCCTCGCCCGACTCCAGAAATTCAGTGGTGCTCAACGCTATGCTATTCCTGACGACTTGAACCTTGATGAATTTGGCTCTGTAGCAGTTTGGTGTCGTCGCTTTAACATCACCTTTGGTTACGCTTCCCTGTAAAAGAGGTAATTCTTTCCTGGATTAATGGGAGTCGGGAGTCGGGAGTCGGGAGTCGGGAGTCGGGAGTCGGGAGTCGGGAGTCGGGATGCAGTGCAGTCAAAAAGAGCTAGTTACTCATCGCCCCATCGCTCCATCGCCCCATCTTCCCACACTTACCACACCTGTCACGCCTCCCATCTAGCGGTTTATAGCCTAATGAGGTACACAGGATTTTTTCCCTGCTTCCTGCTCCCTGCTCCCTACTCCCTACTCCCTACTCCCTGCTCCCTGCTCCCTGTTCCCTGTTCCCTGTTCCCTGTTCCCTAAAACCCAGGAATTTGTACCTCACCTAATTGAAAACAGCTAGAATAACATTAATTAGTAATTAACGTTTGATTAACAAGAGTCTGATAAATTGGCGAAATTGCCGTTTTTCGCAGTGCTTTTTTCAAGGATTTATTTGTACTATTCAAAATAGTGATCCAGGTCTGACCAGGACATTCTAATTCATCCGCAAGACGGTCAATCAGTTGTTGGTCTTTACTAGAGCTATTCGACTCCAAAAAATGACGCTGACGGCTGACACCGAGGATGTAATAGGGATTGTCTGGAAATATTAGCACTATTTTGCGCACTAAATAAGCTTCTTTAATCTCAGGGTAACCAGCAAGTTGTTGTTGTAAGGCAGCTTCTACATCAGCTGATAGTCCGTGGGGTTGAAAGCGATCGCCGTGACTGAAACCAGAGCGCTCTTCGTGTGCCAGGGTGATTAATTCATGATGTTTGGCAGCTCTTTGACGATATCGGTCTGCTTCTGCGTCACGTCCTTGGCGTCTTAGAAACCCATAAATTGATTGAGTGCCACTCAAGACACTATCTGGGTCTCGTGCCATCGCCTGCTCCAGGTAATCGATACCAGCTTCATTATCTTGTGCGATTAAGATTTGCCCTAGTAAATAATTGGCGGATACATGGTCAGCTTGCCTGGTCAGTACTGATTTTAATAACGGGATTGCTTCTTGGGTGCCAACTAAATCTAATGTCCAACGAGCCCGATGCCAGGCTTCCTCAACAGTGAGCGGAGAGTGGGCAGCTTTTGCTTCTAAAGCTTCCAAGGATTGGCGTATCGCCTGAGCCTGGGTATAGTTTTGTCGCCATTGGTAATTGATAGTAATATGCCATTGACGCTCCAACTCTTGAGTCAGGGGTAGTAACGCTTTACCCAAAAACTCTTCAGCCGCTGTTACTTTCACGAGTATGGGTAAGCTAGGCGGTGGGTTGAAGGGATATTTCAAGGCTTTTAGCCGTTCCAACAGACAAGGATGGGTATCGGCATGATGGGTTTGAGACATCAACGCTGACCTAATCCACTGTTGTTGCTGATTGGGTTCAATGGGACTCGACAATGCCTGAGCTAAATCTTGCAAAGGGGTTTGTGGAGGATTGGGTTGATGCTGGGCTTTCTGATAAATGTCATTCCAGAAAGATTGTTCCAAGTACTGAGCTTTGACCTGAACACTCAGCAGCGCTTCCGCAACGTGCTGACTACCTGCTAACTCCGCAGCACAGCGGTCAGCTTCGTATTCATTAGCACGGGCAAGTACGAAAGAATAGGCATTGAAAAAAGGGGAATACCAATTAAAAAAGCCATGAAACAGCACTGTTGCTCCGGCATGTTGACTTTTTTGCAATTGTTGCCAAATCTGCTCCCACGTTCGACGCAGTCGATAAATCCAGCCTGCAAAGGAACTGTGCTTGCCAGATAAATGTCCCAATTCATGGGCAAGGACGGCTCGAAATTGTCTAGGAGAAAGGGCTTGGAGTAAAGGCAGTCCTAAAATTAAGTAGTTTTCTTGCCATCCCAGTAAGCCCAGACGAGGAATCTGGACTACTGCTGCATTAAATTCGCTGGTCAGGAGAACATGGTGAAAGGAAGGAGCTTTTAGAGCTTTGGTCAACTCATCAATCAAGGCAAACAGCTTTGGCACTTGCTGGCGCTTTAGTTTTAATCCCTGGGGTGGTGGAAAACTCACCCATAGCGATCGCATAATCATCCAGGCTGGCACCAGCAAAACGATGATCAGTTGAACCATCCCACGATTGATCCGACCACTGTAGTAAATCAACAGTACTACCAGTCCGAGGACTCCTAACAATCCTGCTAAGACCAGAAAAATGTAGGCATAACCCAGTGCAGCTAGAAGTCCTACACGCAGCTTATAATTATCGGGATATCGTTGGGCATAATCTTCGAGTTTCTTGACTAAGGTATCAAAGTCTTCGTTTGTCATGGGTTAATCTCCTATTGACTAAGCCTGTTTGACCCAGTCTCTAGTTATAGTTAGCCCAAGTTGGTAGTCTTCTTGATCAAGAAAAAGCCTTTTTGACAATTAAATTTATTTAACAATTTAATTATTTACCCAATTTCCCCGCAAAGATCAGGTAATGCTTAAGCCAACACTCTAGAATAACAGTGAACACTAGGGGTAAGCCAGAACAGTAACGTGCAGCTAAAGCAAGTCATTATTATTCACAAAGCTGGAGACTCTCAAGGAAAACGTTGCGCAGAAAAATGCGCTCGGGAGTTGGAAGCACGCCAG
This sequence comes from Moorena producens PAL-8-15-08-1, assembly GCF_001767235.1. Classification (GTDB taxonomy): domain Bacteria; phylum Cyanobacteriota; class Cyanobacteriia; order Cyanobacteriales; family Coleofasciculaceae; genus Moorena; species Moorena producens_A. The sequence continues at coordinate 5,367,877 of NZ_CP017599.1, read as the reverse complement.
TGCAGGGTTCTGATCGGACCAAGTGGCGCGAAAGATAATCCCTACCCAGTCTTTTTAGCCTCTGCCACCGAAGCCATTGATTTGGCAGTGGTTCTGGGGGGGGATGGAACAGTATTGGCAGCCGCAAGACATCTGGCTCCGGAAGGAATACCAATTTTGGCCGTAAATGTTGGAGGTCATCTGGGATTTCTGACCGAACCCATCGAAGAATTTAAAGACACTGAGCAAGTTTGGGACCGACTATTAGAAGACCGCTATGCAGTTCAGCGGCGGATGATGTTACAGGGAGCTGTGTTTGGGGGAAACCGCACTGACATTACACCAGTTAGCGATCGCTTTTTCGCACTCAATGAAATGTGTGTCAAACCTGCCTCTGCCGATCGGATGATTACCTCAATTTTGGAAATGGAAATTGATGGAGAAATAGTCGATCAATACCAAGGGGATGGACTAATTGTTGGCACTCCCACTGGTTCCACTGGCTATACTGTTTCTGCGAATGGTCCAATTTTGCACGACTCCCTCGAAGCGATCGCAGTGGCACCCATTTGTCCGATGAGCCTTTCCAGTCGTCCTTTCGTACTCCCCTCTGGCTCTGTTGTCAGTATCTGGCCCTTGGGGGATTATGAGCTAAACACTAAACTCTGGATGGATGGTGTGCTCGCAACGTCTATTTGGCCTGGACAACGGGTGGACGTGCGTAGAGCAGATTGTCAGGCCAAGTTCATTATCCTACGGGAACAGTATTCCTATTACCAGACCTTAAGGAATAAGCTTCAGTGGGCTGGTACTAGAGTCACCTACAGTAACAACCACCGCAATTGAGTCAACTGCTTAGTTAATGGGGAGATGGGGAGATGGGGAGATGGGGAGATGGGGAGATGGGGAGATTGGGGGCAGATAAAGTAGGGTAGGAAGTTGCTAGTGGTGCTTCAGGGGGGCTCCCCGTCATTTTCAACCTCGTAGCCAGCATTGGGAAAGCCCGCCCCGTAACGCACCACTGGGTCAAACAGCAAAATTCCAAAAGCGATGCAGCGCCGCCAAAGGGGGTTTCCCCCACTCGCGCTTTGCATCAAGAAAAAATCATAACGAAGGGTGAACGGTGGGATTTCTGAGTACTCTACCAATCAGCAATGCCCACTTGCTAGAATTGACTGGAGACAATTCTGTCCATTAACTGTATTAAAATTTCGATAAAAATGACAAATTTGCAAGCAACTCAAATTGACGGAATTACAGAAAGTAAAATTCCTAATACAATCGATCAAGTCTCTTCTTCATCAATTACAAAAAAACCTTCAGTTTTACTAAAAACCGGTTCTTATTTATTCCTGGTGGCTGGGCTTGGAATCGGAATCGCCTCCATTTTTATCTCAGACCGTCAATTACTCCTAATCGTTAGCGCGGCTTGTTTGGCGTTATTTATATTTTTGTTCCTAATTAATCAACAATTGTGGGAAGACTATAAAGAAGCTAATTATCAGTCGAAACTGATCCAAAAATCTAAACTGTGTAGTGTGCTTTGGTGCGGTAATAATTCGACAGAGAATAACACCATAACTCTAGCGATAGAAAAAGCGTTAAGCTATAGCCAGGAGTTGATTGACGATTATAAAAAGACCCGCAAAAACTCTCGCAATGCTTACTATCTTGCCCAAATGTTAACCATTATTTTATCGGGAATAACACCAATTTTAGTCCTGGTAGACAAGTTAGAAACTGGTTCTGCATTACTAAAGTGGCTCCCGGTAATCTTTCCAGCTATTGCTTCTATTGTTGCTAGCGTCTCTACTTCCTTTCCATTTCAAGAAAATTGGATTGCTGCCAACACTACTGTAGAATTGTTGGAAGCGGAACAAGAAAAGTTTATCTTGGGAGTCACTAAAGCTTATCGCTTTTCTGATTCATCCGATAAAACCGATAAAGCATCTGATTCATCCGATAAAACCGATAAAAGCGGCAAACGTCAAAAACAGTTACAAAACGCCATAGAATATTATATTGTTCAGGTGAATAAGATTCACCTCAAGCAAGTCCAATCCTCTGATGGCAATGAGTCAGGGTCTAATGGCAATCAGTCAGGAGAGAATAAACAGGATTAACTCCATCTGTTTAATTGAGATCTTGACCTGTCAAGGTAGGGAATCGGGAATCGGGAATCGGGAATCGGGAATCGGGAATCGGGAACGCGGAACAGTGATAAGATTCGATTATTTCAGTACTAAAATTGATTGTTATTACTTCTGTAAGGGAACAGGGAACGGAGAACAGGCAACAGTGATAAGATTTGATGCTTTCAGTTTGTTATAGCGTTTTCCCTACTTATGAGGTACATTCAATGTCAGCCCCATGGGAACCGCAACCGTTGCTCCCCACACTCCCTACTCCCTACTCCCTGCTCCCTGCTCCCTACTCCCTACTCCCTACTCCCTACTCCCTACTCCCTATTCCCTGTTCCCTATTCCCTGTTCCCTCAGGCAAAAATCGGTACTGATGGGTCAGCTACAGACACTCGCACCCGCTTTCCTACCGGTAATTGAGTGCTAAGGTTGGTGCGAGCGTGGAGTTTTTTGCCGGAAGCGGTTTGTAAACAGTAGCGGTATTCACGACCAAGGAAGTGTCGGTCTTGAATCACTACGGGGGAGTTATCATCAGGCTTGAGAAGAACATTTTCTTCCCGAAGCATCAGCTCCCCTTGTTCGAGCTGATCCAGTTTAGTATTCAGTATGGAGTCATTGACTCTGATCGCAAAAGAGCCTACTTCTGTTTCCCATAGGTCTCCTCTACGTTGGGCTGGTAAAAAGTTGGCTTGGGTAACGAATTCTGCTACAAAGCGAGAGCTGGGATTGGTATAGATTTCTTCTGGTGTCCCCAATTGCTCTAATCGACCAGAACGCATGACTCCCACTTGGTCGGATATCGATAAGGCTTCTTCTTGGTCATGGGTGACAAAAATAGCAGAGGTTCCGGTTTCTTTGAGAATAGCTCGCACTTCCTGACGCAACCGCAGACGCACTTGGACATCGAGATTGCTGAGGGGTTCATCCAATAGAATTAATTTAGGTCTGGGGGCTAAGGCACGGGCTAGGGCTACTCGCTGCTGCTGACCACCAGAGAGTTCGTGGGGATAACGTTTGCCCATGCCAGCTAATCCGACTAATGCGATCGCATCTTCCGTATTACCCTTGACACAGACACCACTCTTCTGTTTCCGATTCTGCTTAAGCCCAAACGCCACATTCTCTGCTACGGTCAGATGAGGAAATAGAGCATAGTCTTGAAAAACCATACCAGTATTGCGCTGTTCTGGTGGTAACCAATACCCTGGCCCAGTCACTTTCCGTCCTGCCAATACCACTAGTCCCGCTTGGGGTCGCTCAAACCCAGCTACAATCCGCAGTAAAGTCGTTTTGCCACAGCCAGATGGCCCCACTAATCCCAGTAAATCCCCTTCATACAGGGTAAACGACACATTCCCCACTGCTGGCTCAGTGGTTTGCTCAAAGTGTTTAGTAATCCCTTCTAAATGTAGAATTGCTGGTTTTGTCATGAATGGATCTTAAAGGTATTCTTTTAAGGTTTAAGGTTTGTTGGTTGAAGGTTGGGAGGTTGAAGGTTGGGAGGTTGAAGCTTGGGAGGTTGAAGCTTGGGAGGTTGAAGCTTGGGAGGTTGAAGCTTGGGAGGTTGAAGCTTGGGAGGTTGAACGCGATTGCGTGGCCAAAGGCCAAGGTTGAATGTTGAGTAGACCTCGCAGCATCAGTATTGTCTTAATGGAGTCGCTGATCGAGGAAACCACACCCCACACCCCACACCCCACACCCCACACCCTACACCCCACACCCCACACCCCACACTCCCTAAAGTCTCTCCTTGCGCCTTTTGCTAGGAAGCTGCCAGCAATCATCGAGCCAGGATATTAAGTGATGGCGCGGAAGGGTTAGCTGTCTGAGGATACTCCAAATTTGAATCAAAGCCGTGACATTATCGATTTCAGCTTTCAAGGGCTGGTCAGTCTGACAGTGACAGGGAATCTCTAGCTCTTGCAAGCGCCGATAGACTTGCCATCGGTCTGCCCAGTTAATCTCAATCACTTGACTGGCCTCTGATTCAGATATAGATGGATCCATAATCAATAATGTAATAGTTGTTTATTAATAGTTGTAACCAAGCTGCCTCGGTTAAGGGCAGATTTAAGCAGCTAGGAATTAGTTATTGCTAATACTCCTAGACTAGTTTAGTCGATTTAGGTTTCAAATGCAAAGCTTTCTCAACTAATTTACAAAAAAAATATTATTAGGACTTACGAAGTTTACTGGGTTTTGCCCCCCTGCCACCCAATTTTGGGAGGTAATGATGTCAAAATTCCCCATAATTGGGGGATTTAGGGGGCAATTGCCTAAGTCTTGATTATTTCAACAGTTGCCAGTGGGACAATAGCCCTGGAATACCGGTAAATGGCGTGATCAGGAGATGGAAATATCTAGGGCAAGGGCTAGAAGCACTTATAGATAATTTTGTCAACTATAATTGCCACTAAAATCACAACCACACCAGCCGATGTAGGGTGGGCAGTGCAGCAGACCAATCAGCTCAGCTCCCCATCCCCTAGCAAAGCACTGCCCACCAACGGCCCGCCCCAACATAATATTGAAACTGGCAAGATGCCAGTTCCACGCCTGATGCCAGTTCCACCAAGCAAATGTAGGGTGGGCAGTGCAGCAGAGCAATCAGTACAGCTCCCCATCCCATAGCAAAGCACTGCCCACCAACTGGCCGCCCCAACATATATTGAAACTGGCAAGATGCCAGTTCCACGCCTGATGCCCATTCCACCACTGCCTAGCTAGAATAAATCACAAGGGTGCCATATAATTCAACCTTCATAACTTGATCCTTACGATGGTCAATTGGGATCCCTATCTAGCATCAATCCGTGACAGCTACGCCCAATGGTGGCAAGTTTATACCCTCACCGATGTCCAAGGCCGTAAGCCCAAGCCGCAGCAACCAACCCCTAGGCTGTTTGATTTTGGCCTAATGGTGCAAACCAAGTCAGAGCAGCCACAACGAGACCAGAATCAGGACAAAATTGAGCGCTTGCCTGTCCTAGAAGGATTGCGCAAGTATGCTGCTGACCATGTTTTACTAGTGGGCCGTCCGGGTTCCGGCAAATCCACAGCCTTAGTGCGATTGTTGGGGGATGAGGGAATACAAGGAAAAATTCCGGTGCTGGTGGAACTGCGATACTACCAGACATCGGTGGTGGAGTTAGTGCGAAATTTTCTGAAACGCCATGGTGTATTGCTCGACTCCACCAAGATTGGCCTACGGCCACGCTACGCGATCGAAAGACTATTGTGTGATGGACAATTCTGGTTACTGATTGATGGGGTGAACGAGCTACCGTCAGAAGCAGCACGTGTGGATTTGACTCAGTTTCGGAGGGATTACCAGAAGCAAACTCCCATGATTTTCACCACTAGGGATTTAGGAGTTGGTGGTGACTTGGGGATTCAGAAGAAGTTGGAAATGCAACCCTTCCGCTGTTCCCATCAATTCTATGTTAAAAACTAAACTATCAATCCTCTAAAATGAATATAATAAATACAGCAGAATCTTTATTAAAACAATTACCAAGTATAAGCGATCAGGAGTTACAACAGAACTATCTCAATTATTTTAAATGGACAGAAACTCTGGTCGAGATGCTAAGATTAGTAGACAATCAAGACCAAGCCCAGCGGGTAGTAAGGTTAGGATTAGAAGTGGATTGGCAACTGGGAGCCAGGTTAGCAGGAGCAGTAAAACCGGAGTTTCAAGAGCAAACTATTGGGTTGGTGGCTGGGTTAAAGGTTCCGACCTTAGTTAAGCTTCAACTGTTCGGAATAACTCGATCAGACAAAGCGATACCTGAGCTAAGTAAATTCCTGAATCATAACAACTTTGCTGTGCGTTGGAGTGTGGCAGGTGCTCTCGAAAAAATTGGGACAGAAGCCACGATAGACCTGTTAAGTAAATGCCTGGATGATGACGACTCAAATGTGCGTAGGAGGGCGGCATTAGCTCTGAGTAAAATTGGGACAGAAGCCACGATTGCTCCCTTAAGTAAATGCCTGGATGATGACGACTCACTTATACGTACAATGGCGGCAGATGCTCTGGTTGAAATGCGGTCACCAGCAACTATTGATGTTTTAATTAAACTCCTTAAATCTCAAGACTATCGTAGAAGTTATAAAGTGACCTATGCTTTAGCTGAAATCGGTGATCAATCAGCTACTACGGCCTTGATTAAACTGTTGGAAGATCAAGATGATAAGGTTCGCCGAGATGCAGCTAATGCTCTGGGAAAAATTGATTCCGAAACGGCTGTTGATGGTCTACTTAACTGTCTAGATGATCAAGACGTTATGGTACGTAGAAGTGCAGTAACAGCTTTGAGTAAAATCCAGTCACCAGGAGCTATTGATGGATTACTTAAATTTCTGGAAGATGAAGAGTATGATGTCTATTCTACTGCAGCAGATGCGGTGATGAAAATTTTTTCACTATCCGTTAATGATGATCTGATTAGACTCCTCAATTATAAAGATTCCTATGTGCGCATAAATGCTGCAAAAGCTCTGGTTAACTTCCAATCACCAGAATCCCTAGTAGTTATTGATCCTCTGATTAAACTCTTTAAATATGAAAAGCATGATGTAAGGAGACTTGCGAAAGCAGCTCTGGTAAAAATTGGGTCATTAGATGCTATTAATGAACTTATTAAACTCCTAGACGATGAAGACTCTGATTTACGTATTTGGGTAACAGAGGCTTTGGGAGAAATTGGCTCAGAAGCGGCTAGTGATCGGTTAATTACATGTCTGGAAGATGACAACTACTTAGTGCGTCGTAATGCAGCAGAGGCTTTGGGTGATATTGGCTCAGAAGCAGCGATTGATGGATTAATTAAATGTCTGGAAGATGACCACTCAGATGTGCGTTGGATGGCAGCAGAGGCTTTGGGTAAACTTAATTCACCAGCGGCGATTGAGGGGTTAATTACATGCTTGGAAGATGAGGAGAATTTGGTGCGTAGTCAGGCAGCAGAGGCTTTGGGTAATATTGGCGCAACGTCTGCTATTGATCGGCTAATTAAAGTTTTGAAAAATGACAAATATAATGTCCGTGAAGAGGCAGCAAAGGCGTTGGTTAAGATTGGCCCATTATCCGCTACTAATAAGTTGATTAAACTCCTGGATAATGAGGATTTTGATGTGCGGATAATTGCAGCAGAAGTTCTCGGACAAATTGGATCAGAATCTGCGATTGATGGGCTGATTAAATGTCTAGAATATAGCAATAATTTTGTCCCTAAGAAGGCAGCCGAAGCTCTGGGAAAAATTGGGACAGAAGCTACTATTTCTAAACTGATTAATCGCCTCAACAACGAAGATTTTGTACAAACTAATGATGGCATGAGTTGTGATGAAACCATCAACGCCCTTAACGCCATTCAAGAGCGCTACCAATTCTACAACCCAACCTATAGTCCCAAACCCTGAAGAATACCAGGCTGCACAACAGTTTCTCGACAACCTCCCCTAAGACTTCCCTCTAGACCGGAAGCAAATGGTTCTAGTTCCCGGTAACGATGACCTCAACTGGGAACTAGAGGAGGCTTAGAATTTATGCGATTGGCCTTCGGCCACGCTACGCTCCGGAAGCTGAGGCCTTGGCCTTTGGGCCACGCGTGCGCGTTTGGCCACGCTTTGCGTTCGCGTAGCGGAGGCCAAAGGCCACAACGCTTCCGCGCTTATGCGATCGCATTAGTGATCAAGGATTGATCACTAATCAACATTTTTCCTAACCCAATCCTTAAAAGCCCTGATCCCCTTACTTCGTGCTATATCTACCAATCACCCCTTGATAATTCTAAATATCAAAACAAGCATCAAGTTCAACAGCATTGAGTCAAGCTAATCCCTAATGGCATGATTACTATAGCCCTAGGCGCAGCGCTATAAATTTATTCAAGTCTGGAGTTTTATCCCTCTTCTGTCACTCTCCGGTTTTTCCTATTATTAAGACTTTCTACAAACAAGGTATATTAAGCAATACAGCGTTCGATGATGACATTTTGAAAATTTTAGCACTCTCATGAATTTATACTCATAAAAAAGCTGGCTATCCCTTGATATACAAAGGTTATAGAATGCGCGAAATGGCAAAAGTTTTCGGAGAGTGACAGAAGAGGGTTATAGCGGTTTATAGCCTAATGAGGTACATAAGTTTTTTCCCTATTGTATCTTCCCTATTCCCTATTCCCTGCTCCCTGCTCCCTGCTCCCTGCTCCCTGCTCCCTGCTCCCTGCTCCCTGCTCCCTGCTCCTTGCTCCCTACAAAAATGCACCTCACCCAAGTAAAAACTGCTGTATTAATGCTTACTTAATTCAGCTAGATAATCCTTAACTAACAATTCTATTATAAATGGATCTAAATTGCCATGGTGAAATTTTATAGCTAAAGGCACCGTTAGTCTTTGCTGATTTTCGTCGTAGGTTCGCTTCCCAAAGTAGAAAAAACTCTGGGTACTATCACGACCTGTCTGCATAGCAAAACTTATAAAATCTAAGCCAGGAAGATTACCAACAAATTGACCCAGTTGGTAAGCATAGAACCTCTCATTAGTATTGGGCAATATAGGATTAGCGAAAATACTGTCTTTGGTATTTCTGTATAGTTCTGAAAATTCAAGCCATCCTAATTTTGTGGCATTATTAATGACCATCTCTACAAATCGAACTTCGCCTCCCACTGCTGTCGGACAAAATAATGGTGGGTTATTAATTTGATACCATTTATAATTAATAAATCTCAACCAAAAAGAAGGATGCTTTTTCAGCGCTTTAAGTAATTTCCAGATTAAGAAACATGTAAAGGTTGAATAGTCATTCTTGAAATTATCCTTATAATTAGTTTCCGCATCGGTTAAGTCTAATCGTAACGTAATATCTAAATAAGGATTTATTACCTTTGTTTCGTCAATAAAAAAGTCTAGTGCCCAGCCGACATAACTATTTTTGTATTGATCAGTATCTAAAGGTATAGCGTCGTATTTGTCTAAATAGTAATTTAAATCATCCATGATTTACAGCGGTTGCAATTGGGTGAAGTACAAATTCTTGGGTTTTAGGGAGCAGGGAGCAGGGAGCAGGGAGCAGGGAACAGGGAACAGGGAACAGGGAATAGGGAATAGGGAAAAAATCCTGTGTACCTCATTGCTATGATAAACGCTATATCAACGCTATATCATTTAAGGCTAATAGTATCTTAGCAAGGTCAAGCTATCTGCCCATTCGCGCACACAGTTATAATCTACTGAGGAACCTTCACGACGATAAGCTTCGAGGGCTAATATACTTTGCTTAACCATTTCCTCTTCAGTCAGAGGTGGGAAATTTAATGCTAAGTCTATCTCTCCGTAATCAAAGGATTCTTCTGTTATTTGGTTGGATTGATTGGTCATTAATTTTTTAAAATCTTCTAAGTTACTAGATGTAATTATAGCGTTTATTGCAGTTATGAGGTACACTTATAAACTTCAAAGTCCCCCTTATTAAGGGGGATTTAGGGGGATCGCTTTGTACCTCATAAGTCGTAGAATTGCTATATAGCGTTGATCATTGCTATCAGCTACACATGATTTTTACCTTCTTCCCTTTTCCCTACTCCCTGCTCCCTGCTCCCTGCTCCCTTTTACAAAGTGTTGAATTTAGTAAAACAAGTAAGGAAAAGAAAAAAATAGCCCTAGAAATACTATCCACGGCTATTTAAAATCCACAATAAGTCAGTTGAAATGTGATGTCACTAACTTCCCAATTCTAACCCGATGTGATCAGATTGGATTGGCCAAAGGTGACTTGGCCAAGGGGGGGAAACCCCCCCAGAAAGTTAGCGATGCAGCGCGGTCTTGGGGAGCCAGTGCGGTCTTGGGGGTCTCCCCCATGAGCAACTGGCGTGGTTTCCCCCATGAGCGACTGCATCAAGACAAGGTGTTATGGCAACAGCCAATACTTGGTTATGGTAGTCATCACCTCCCCGGGAATATCTGTTTGCTCCAGAGGGGTCCATTCAGCAATCTCGGCATAGCCGAGGGAATAAAGCATTTGCATACTATAGATTACGGCTTCACGAGAACCTTTTAAGACGTGGTGAGCAGGTTGTTTTTTGAAATTTCGTGAAAATTTTTGTGACATGAATAAAAAATCCAACTCATCGGGTTTTACAATGATTATTGTAATGATTGTATTTGCAAATTTCAAGGGTTTTAAAAAAGTTTTTTTTGGGAGCTTTAGGGGGAATAAAAAAACAGCGATAGTCTGAAATATACGCTAACAAAATGCTTTTTTTTAAATTAGTAAAATCGCACTTATGAGGTAGGCTTATCAAGTTCAAAGTCCCCCTTTTTAAGGGGGATAATGGGGGATCAAGTTGTACCTTATGAGATATAGAATTGCTATATATAGTGTTTATCGTAGCTATTAGGTGCGCTTGACCCATTAAGAATTAAATTCGCCACGGGTCGCACCTGAGGTACACAGTATTTTTTCCCTGTTCCCTGTTCCCTGTTCCCTGTTCCCTGTTCCCTGCTCCCTGCTCCCTGCTCCCTAAAACCCAGATATTTGTACCTTACAAGTCGTAGAATTGCTATAGCTTAATATCTTTTCCGCACTCTAACGTTAATGCCATATTTAGGACGTAGGGAAAATCTGGGGTCTATTTCTATGGATTGATTAGGAACTAATTCAATGTGAAACCGTTGCATGATGGCTGCTAAGATTAGTGTAGATTCCATCAGAGCTAAATTTTTGCCAATACAGATGTGTTGACCTGCGCCAAAGGGAAAAAAGGCAAATTTAGGTCTTTGCTTCACTTTTTCAGGTAGAAATCGGTCAGGGTTGAACTGTTCTGGATTATCCCAAAAATCAGGATGGCGAAAAATGAAGTATTGAGCAATAGTGAAAATCGTACCTTTGGGAATAAAATATCCTTGAATTTCATCATCGCTTAAGGCAACTCTCGGTAGCCCTAAACCGATTGGGCAAAGACGTGACGATTCATCAAATACGCGACGAGTGTATTCGAGTTGGAACAAATTCTCAACCGTAGGGTAATTGCCATTTAAAACGGTTTGTATTTCATCTTGCATCTGAGCCATAGCATCAGGATGGGTTCCGATTAGATACCATGTCCAAGCTAATGCAGTAGCTGTGGTTTCATGTCCGGCATTAATTAACGTAATTACTTCGTCTTGAAGTTCGCGATCGCTCATCCCAATTCCAGTCTCTTCATCTTGAGCAGTTAGAAGCATTGACAGCAAATCATTTTGCTCTGAGGGATGTTCACGACGGTACTGGATAATGTCTAAAACGAGGCGGTCGAGTGTTTGTTTTGCTTTACGGAATTCAAAATTTCTGGGGGTAGGCATCCATACAGGTAGTGCCAGGGGGCTATTCATTCGGTAATAAACATATTCCAAAGCTGTTCGCAAAGACTGCCCTAGTTTATCTGTTTTACTACTGATATCAATACTGAATAGGGTGGAACTGACAATTTTTAAGGTAAGCCGTGACATTTCGGCTGCAATATCAATAATTTCGCCTTCTGGCTTTTCCGACCATTCACGCAGAAGTGATTCTACACAATCAAGGATTACATTATGAAGTTTAACCAATTGCTTTTGATGAAATGCTGGCTGCATTAAGCGTCGCTGTCGAAGCCAAACCTCTCCTTCACTAGTAAAAAGTCCTTGCCCCTGAAGTAAGTTCATGGATTTGAGAAATAGATCTGGCTTTCCATATCGTTCCTGATGGCTAGACAAAATATGTTCTGCATGATCTGGATGGCTCGCCAAATTTAAACTTAATCCTGGCATGATTGGCAGGCGTACTAAATCTCCATATTCCTGCCACATATGCCCAAAATATTCAATTGGCTGATGCTGAAGTTTAGAAAGTTGAAACAGTAAATATCCTTTTGGTCCTGGTGGTAAATTAAATTTACTTTTTCTAGCAGCTTTAATTGAGGGGATTGGAGATTGAGGCATAAAATGTCTATCCATTTTCAACCAACTAACCTTCAACCTTAAACCAACTAACCTTCAACCTTAAACCAACTAACCTTCAACCTTAAACCAACTAACCTTCAACCTTAAACCAACTAACCTTCAACCTTAAACCAACTAACCTTCAACCTTAAACCAACTAACCTTCAACCTTAAACCAACTAACCTTCAACCTTAAACCAACTAACCTTCAACCTTAAACCAACTAACCTTCAACCTTGGCCTTTGGCCACGCTACGCGAACAACCAACTAACTTTCAACCATTACCTACCAAATCCCCGTCCCTGTATTGGTAGACTCTGAAGAGATACACTGGTTTAATTCCTCACGTAATGTATCATGATCTAAATCTTGTCCAATCAGCACTAATTGATTTTTTGGTTCACCTTTCCACTCATCATCTTCAATAGAGAAACGCTTACCACTGAGGTGGAATATGTGACGGTGAGGACTTTGATCAAACCAGAGAATTCCCTTAGCGCGGAACACATTAGAGGGTAACTTATTGTCTAGGAAATCCTGAAACTTCCGAAGCCCTAGGGGCTTGTCACTCTCGAAAGAAAGGGAAGTGAATCCGTCAATTTCTAGGTGATCGGAGTGATGGTGATGAGCGTGATCATGATCATGGTGGTGATGGTCATGATCATGATGGTGATGATCATGGTCATGATGGTGATGATGGTCATGATCATGGTGGTGATGGTCATGATCATGATCTGATGCTTTGCTGTCGAAATACTTATCGGACTCAAAGAGACCAACACTGAGAATTAAAGGAATTGGCACTTGGGCTTTAGTAGTTCTCAAAATCCTAGCATCAGTTTTCATATCTCTGAGCCGGTTTTCCAAATGGTCTACATTGGCTTGATCTACCAAGTCAGTCTTGTTGAGGATAATAATATCTCCATAAGCAATCTGATTAGTTGCAACGTCACTATTAAATAGATCGATACTAAAGTTTTCTGAATCTACCATAGTGACAATAGAATCGAGACGAGTCATATCTCGCAATTCTGTGCCCAAAAAGCTTAGCGCCACTGGTAAGGGGTCAGCTAATCCGGTGGTTTCCACCACTAAATAATCCAGCTTGTCTGGATGCTCCAATACCTTGTAAACTGCTTCAATTAAATCATCATTAATGGTGCAGCAGATACAGCCATTATTCAGGGCGATCATATTATCATCAGTATTGATAATCAGCTCATTATCAATACCAATTTCACCAAACTCATTAACAAGGACTGCTGTTTTGACGCCTTCTTGATTACTTAAGATATGGTTAAGGAGGGTGGTTTTTCCGCTACCCAGGAAACCGGTAATAATGGTAACGGGTAAGCCTTGTTTCGGAGCTTCCATGCCTTGACCAGATGGGGAATCAGTCGGTAAAGTTTGCATAAGGCAACTTGTGAAAACAGTTGATAATCAAGGTCTACCAATATATCGTATTTTATCTAAAACAGCAATTAATCTCCCGCTAATCTTACGGGTATAACGGGAGACGGGGCTTATAAAGTGCGGACCCAGGTGACCCACACAGCCCCTCATGAATTGCGTCCACTTGACATGTTACACAGAATATATTAAAATGTAAGTGTATACCAAAGAGTAAATAATGGTCGAAAAAGCTTACCGTTACCGTTTCTATCCAACCCCTGAACAGGAAACTATGCTGAGGAGAACTCTAGGATGTGTAAGACTTGTTTACAACAAAGCTTTAGATGCTAGGACTTCAGGTTGGTACAAACGCTCCCGACGGATAAGCTACAAGGAAACTTCCTTAATGTTGACAGAATGGAAAAAACAGGATGACTTGTTCTTTTTGAATGACGTTAGTTCTGTTCCTCTTCAGCAAGGATTAAGACATTTACAAACCGCTTTTACTAATTTCTTTGCTGGTCGAGCTAAGTATCCTAACTTCAAGAAAAAACGTAATGGTGGTAGTGCAGAATTTACTAAGTCAGCATTCAAATGGAAAGATGGTCAAGTCTATCTTGCCAAATGCAAAGAACCTTTACGGATTCGTTGGAGTCGTCAGTTACCTGCAAACTGCACTCCAAGTATTGTTACAGTTAGCTTAGATTCATCTGAGCGGTGGCAGATCTCAATTAGGTTTGATGATCATAGAGATTTGAGCTTACCGACCACAGACAAACAAGTTGGCTTGGACTTAGGAGTTACCAGCCTGATCACAACGAGCGACGGAGATAAAATTGCTAATCCCAAACATTTTAAAAAGCTCAAGAAAAAGCTAGCTAAATACCAAAAAGCTTTGTCACGAAAACAAAAAGGTTCTAACAATCGTTACAAAGCCAGGTTAAAGGTGGCCAGGGTGCATGCACAAATCAAAGACGCTAGACGAGATTTTACCCACAAGCTAACTACTCAACTGGTCAGAGAAAACCAATTGATTGCGTTTGAAGATTTAGCTGTGAAAAATCTGGTCAAAAATCACAAACTAGCTCAAGTTATCAGTGAGGCCAACTGGGCGGAAATAATTCGTCAGATTAAGTACAAGTCTCAATGGTATAATCGAGAAGCCATTTCCATTGATAAGTGGTTTCCTAGTAGCAAACTGTGTTCTGTTTGCCTAAATCGTGTTGAGTCTTTACCTTTGAATATTCGGGAATGGGATTGCCTATCCTGCAATGCTCACCACGATCGTGATATCAATGCATCAATTAACATTTTGGCGGCAGGACTTGCCGTGTCAGTCTGCGGAGCGACCGTAAGACCCGAAGAGAGTAAATCTCGGAAGGCTGGTGCGAAAAACTCCCCCAAGGGGAGAAGGAAACAGAAACCTAAGTCGTGAGTCTTAGGAATCCCTGGTTATAATCTTTGATTTAACCAGGGAGGATGTCAAAAGTATATCTATAGCCCACTGTTGGTGATTTTATCTTTTCTTTGTCATGACCCTACACCTTTACAATACCTTAACCCGCCGCAAGGAATCCTTTGAGCCATTGGAAACTGGTAAAGTCCGGATGTACTGCTGCGGCATTACGGCGTATGACTTTTGCCACTTGGGTCATGCTAGAACTTGTATTGTCTGGGATACTGCTCGTCGCTACTTACAATGGCGGGGCTATGATGTGAATTATGTCCAAAATTTTACAGATATTGATGATAAAATCCTGAACCGAGCGCGAAGGGAAGGCACCTCTATGGAGGCAGTATCTGAACGCTTCATTGATGCCTATTTTGAAGATATGGCAAGGCTGAATGTCAAAGAGGCTAATGCTTACCCCCGCGCCACTGATAGCTTAGATGGAATCAAGCGACTGGTGTGTGAGTTGGAAAAAAAGGGCTATGCTTACGAAGCGGATGGGGATGTGTACTATTCAGTGCGTCGGTTTGATGACTACGGCAAACTGTCTGGCCGCAAGTTAGAGGATTTGCAAGCAGGAGCCAGTGGACGGGTAGATGTAGCAGACTCCACTGAGCCTAAGAAGAAAGACCCGTTTGATTTTGCGCTTTGGAAAAGCGCTAAGCCAGAGGAACCCTGCTGGGAATCCCCTTGGGGAGCAGGTCGTCCAGGTTGGCATATTGAATGCTCGGCGATGGTGCGAGATATGCTGGGGGAAACGATTGATATTCATACTGGTGGCTCTGACTTGGTTTTCCCCCACCACGAAAATGAAATTGCTCAATCGGAAGCTATAACTGGTAAAAGCCTAGCCCGTTATTGGTTACATAATGGCATGGTCAAGGTGGATGGAGAGAAAATGTCTAAGTCTCTAGGCAACTTTACGACTATCCGAGAGTTACTCGACCGTCCTGTTGACCCGATGGCAGTGCGCTTATTTGTGTTAATGGCGCAATACCGTAAGCCAGTAGATTTTACGGATGATGCGATCGCATCTGCTACCAATGGCTGGCAAACTCTCAAAGAGGGCTTGCTGTTTGGCCATAACTATGGTATACAATTAGGATGGCAAGACCAATCAGCCACACCCTCACCCTCTAACTCCTTGCAGGTAAAAGAAACTATAGCGCAACAGTTTCAAGAAGCCGTAGATGACGACTTAAACTTTGCTGGAGGCTTAGCGGTATTGTTTGAAGTGGCCAAAGGGTTACGCAGGGAAGGCAATATCCTCGTACATCAGGGTAAAACAGAGACTCCTGCTTCAGAATTAGAGCAGCAATGGCGTAGTCTCGTGGAATTAGCCCAGGTATTAGGGTTAGAAGCACAACCGGAAGAAGAAACAGAAGTTTCTACGGATGGATTGAGTGATGGGGAAATTGAGGCACTGATTCAGCAGCGGGCTGAAGCACGGAAAACCAAGAACTTTGAATTAAGCGATCGCATTCGCGATGAACTGCAAGCTCAAGGGATTACGTTGATTGACCAGGGTGGTGGTGTTACCACATGGCATCGCAATTAAAGCTGAATTGTGAAGACGGCAGCTGAATTGTGAAAACTGTCGGTTGAATTGTGAAAGTAACAACTTGTTCGCCCTTGGTGCTTGGTGTAGGGAAGGTTGAAGGTTTAAGGTTGTTCGCGTAGCGTGGCCAAAGGCCAAGGTTGAAAGTTTAAGGTTGACTGTCAAGCAGACTTAGCACTCAAACTCAGCAGTCACAATTGATGGAGATGTTCACAAAGCTAAGCTGGCAAACTACTATAGGAATCCTAAATCAATGGTGACAATTTTTGATGCCATATTCCCTACTCCCTACTCCCTACTCCCTACTCCCTACTCCCTTCAAAGTCAAATTCCAGACCAAATTGTACCATTCTGGATTGATATAGAGCATCAAAACTACTAGTCTCTTCTGAAGAAAAGTGGTTTTTCCAATCTCCTACAATTCCTTTGCGCATATGTTTGGGGATACCTTCTCGCTGAGGAACCCAATCCAGATTAGCTTTGGGATTGATTGCCATTGCCGAAAAGTCACTAGCAGCAACCACAGTATCTAATAAATCGGACGTTAAAGGAATATCGATAAAGCTAGCAACATCGGTAACGACTTGAGCTAAATTCTTTTTCATGTCTTCGTACTTGACAAACATGACATTATCTGAATGTTGGCTCGCTTTCCACCAGTCGAATACATGATCAAATATTGAGCCATAGGCGACCTTACCTTCACGATATAGCTGAATAAATTCGCTCCAACTACCCTCGTATCCCATTTTGCTCAATGCATGATAATAATAGGAGACAGCATTATCCTTAGGATTGCGAGCAACATAAATATACTTTGCTTTAGTTTTGCCAAACATTGGCATCAGAGACAAGGGTAAATGAGTGTGAAAGTAACGGCGATCGCCAGAAGTTTTAATCAGATTCTCTAAACCTCCATAACGAGTTGCTGCACCTTCTAACCAAGGAACTGCTTCACTCAATACTTTGTCGCCCTGCTCTCCATTTAAGCCAAGCAAGTGAACAATCTGCTCCATCCATGTTGTCCCAGATTTAGGATAGGCGACAACAAAGGTATCCCGATCCCCCACTCTAAAGTCTTTAAGGGCATCCATTTCCTTCTGGGTAATGAAAGCTGGAAAGACAATTAGACCTTCTGGATTCTTACCGTCTTTAACCAGTGCTTGCTTATAGTCTGCCATGGATTACAGGCTCTTCCGTACTTGTTATGCTAAATAAACAGTATTTCACAGCGGATCACCGGAACAGTGGTCAGAGGCCGTATTCAGAAAATTTTGTGAGTTGAACAGCCTAATTGTACCTGTACAGTAAGCTTTCTGAGTTTTTTGACTGTAAATTTAGCATAAAATGTACTGAAGACCCCGGATTTCTCACAAGAATCTAATAAGCAGGAAGCCCCGCGTCTAAAGACCGGGTCAGAAGCTACCCCAGCGAGCAATCCCTCGCTGGGGCAGCCTTTATGGTTGGTCGGCTATGGGTAAAAGGGTTAAAACTTTGAGGCGCTTTCCATCGGCGAATTTAATTCGCCGATGGAAAGCGCGCCTCCATGATTAAGGCTGCCTTATTTTAAGGTTTCGTCTCCGGGAGGAATGCTCACAGTGGCTTTAGCCACTTGTATCTTTTATTTGACTTTTGATCCAACGCTCTACAAACTCACCTACGCTAACTCCAGCCTCTTTAGCTGAAAGTTGTAACCACTTCCAAGAAGTGCCTGTGAGCATTATATTGTGGGGCTTCTTTAACTCATCATGTAAGACGGGAATGCCCTTCATCCTTTTTTGTGATTTTTTTTGAGATTGACTTGACATTGCTAGATATTGCGCATATACTAAAAACATGATAGCAAAAAGGTCGAAGTTGTCAAATGGTTAAGAGAAAGGCACAAATAGGAGTACAGCAAATTTTGCTACATCCTGACACAGAGACAGAAGCAATCCTAAACTACCTTTGCCAGCAGTCAGGGAAACTTTACAACATGGGACTGTATTTAACTCGTCAGTTATTTTTCAAGACCGGCAAGATATTGACTGGGAAATTTGACTTGTGTTACGAAGAAAGTATAAGTAAATCATTAATAGCTAAGTCGCTTCCTTCTACTCCGGCTCAACAGACTTTATACAGTGTGATAGAAGCCTTTAAGTCCTACAAGAGTCTCAGAGATATTTGGTACAAAGGTCAATTGTCCTATAAGCCTTCCCCTCCGAAATACTTAAAAGGGTCTAAGCTGTTTAAAGTTGCCTATCCTAATTCTGGGGGACAAAAACCAAAGATAAAAAATGGAAAGCTTGTTTTTTCTCTTGGCTTAACCGTAAAACGCTGGTTTGGAGTAAAAAACTTCTCTTTACCCTTTCCTAGCAACTTGGAAGGAAGAAAAATCAAAGAGTGGACTATTCTCCCGAAAAATGGTGCCTTTTACTTGGAAGTGTCCTATGAGATTCCAAATCAGACCCCAGTCACTCAAAACGCCAACGAAGCATTAAGCATAGACCTTGGGACTTCTAGTAACTTAGCTGCTTGCGTTGACACCTTAGGGAATTCGTTTTTGATCGATTCTCGTGCAATGAAATCCTATAACCAGCATTGGAACAAGCAGGTTGCTACTAGAAAAGAAGGGAAGCCGCAGGGATATTGGGACAAGTGGCTCGACCAAGTTACCAGGAAGCGAAACCATCGAGTTCGGGATGGAATCAACAAAGCTGCCCGACTAATCATTAACCACTGTCTAAAACACGGGATTGGAACGATCGTATTGGGCTGGAACGAAGGATTTAAGACCAGCGCAAATATGGGAAAGATCAATAATCAAAAATTTGTACAGATCCCATTAGGTAAACTAAAAGATCGATTATCTCAACTTTGCGATTTATACAAGATTAAATTAGTACTAACTGAAGAAGCTTATACTAGCAAAGCTTCGTACCTAGATGGAGACTCCCTACCTATGTTTGGCAGTAAGCCAGCCGGGTGGAAAGCATCGGGACGAAGGATTAAGCGCGGTTTGTACAAATCCGCAAGCAACTCGATCGTAAATGCAGACTTGAACGGCAGTGCAAATATACTGCGAAAAGTAGCCAGAAACCTAGGCTTAGACTTAGGCAGACTGGGTAGGCGGCCTTTGACGACCGCAGCGAGGATTAGACTTTGGGCGCAAGCTCGCGTCTACCCTGTCCGCAGAATCCCCGCGTCTAAAGACCGGGGAGTGTCAAAAATTTAGCGATCGCATAAGCGCGGAAGCTGAGGCCTTTCGGCCACGCTTTGCGTTCGCGTAGCGGAGGCCGTAGGCCACGCTAAAAGCGAACGGCTTTGCCGAAACGCTTCATCGGCGTTCGCGTTCGCGCAGCGTCGCCTACGGCGAAAGCGTGGCCAAAGGCCTAAGCCGCGCCAAAGGCGATTAGCCCGAAGGGCGTTGGCTAGGGAACGCAAACGCTATAACTGGTTTACTCATTGTTGTTACTGTACCTCATGAGTCCTAGAAACGCTAGATCAGGATTAATTTTGACAATTACGGAAAAAATCTAATGACAAATTATGTTTATATAGCAACAAGCTTAGATGGATTTATCGCTACAAGTGATGGCGAATTAGATTGGTTAGAAGAAATACCTAACCCAGAACAAAGTGATTATGGATATGCTGAGTTTATGAAAAGCATAGATGCCATAGTGATAGGAAGAAAAACCTTTGATAAAGTTTTGAGTTTTGGTCAATGGGTTTATCATAAACCCGTTTTTTTATTAAGCAATAGCTTAACGAAACTTCCAGAAGAAAATTTTGGTAAAGCAGAAATTGTTAGTGGAGATATAAAAAAAATAATTAATCAGTTGAATCAAAAGGGATATACAAATCTTTACATAGATGGAGGTAGAGTAATACAAAGTTTTCTTCAAGAAGACCTTGTTGATGAAATGATTATTACTCGCGTTCCAATTCTTTTGGGAAAAGGCGTTCCTTTATTTGGGACCCTAGAACAACATCTTAAATTCCGACACAAAAAAACTGAAATATATAATGATACTTTGGTTAAAAGCTACTATATAAGAGACACAAACCGGGGAGATAACAGATAACCTGGTTTGTTAACTGACTACGGATTCTGCAATTAGTCCAATGAAACTTAGACAATCGTTTATCTGGGGAATTTCTTTGGGATTGCTTGCCCTTTTGGGAATTACTTGGCTGATTATCAATCAAGACAATCCTCTCGACCAGTTACGGGAAACAAAAAATTGTCAAAACTGTAATTTAGCAGGCCTAGAACTTTCCAGATATGATTTAAAAGGAGCGAATCTGGAAAAGGCTAATTTAGAAGGGGCTAACTTAGCGGGAGCGAATCTAGAAAAAGCGAATTTGGTAGGGGTAAACTTAGAGGGAGCTAACCTAGAAAACGCTAACCTAAAAAAAGCTAACTTCAGTGGGGCTAATCTCCGTAGAGCTAACCTGAAAAAAGCTGACCTTATTTGGACCAACTTCACAGAAGCTAACTTAGAACAAGCTAATCTCCAACAAGCAAACTTATCAAATATTTTTGCCAAAGCAATTAAGCTCGAAAGAGCTAACCTCAGGGAAGCTAATTTATCAAAAGCCAATCTGGTAGGGATTAATCTGAGTGGAGTTAACCTAGAAAAAGCGAATCTCCAAGAAGCAAGACTGGCTGAGTTGAATACAAGTGCTTCATTGCCATTCGATCACTATTTAATAAGTGCCAATCTCAGGGGGGCTAACTTGATGGGAGCGAATCTTGAACGGGCTGACTTGAGGGGAATTGACTTCTCCGATGCCAACCTCTCCGACGCTAGCCTCAAGGGAGCACAACTAGACTATACCTTGGATCTTACTGATTGGGATTCTCCCAACAAAGTTTACCGTGCCAACCTCAAGGGGGCGAACTTAAGCAATACGATCATGCCCGATGGTAGTATCCATCAATAGGCGATTGAATACTCGGCTCTGGTAACTTTCAGATCTTGGGAATAAATCGGGCGTTGCTTAATAATGAAATTATTTTAAGAGTGAGGTGGAATTGGCATCAGGCATGGAACTGGCATCAGGCATGGAAGCGATGCAGCAAGGGAACAGGGGGTTTCCCCCATGAGCGACTGCATCAAGACACTGGCATCTTGCCAGTTTCCTGCTTATTTTCGGGCGGGCAGGATGCCGGTACTGGTTCCGTCGAATGTGAAGGCTAAAAGCCTTGCAGGTCATGAAATAGGGGCATGCTGGAGTTAACAGAAGCTTTTACAGCAATGGTGGTTGTATGATCGAACTATTTTCCCACCCATGTCCTGGATGTGGAAGTGAGATGGAGACTTGGTATATTGGGAATGGGATTTAGTTAAGGTTCGAGATGCAGCTGTGACCGATGATGTGCTGGAGTTTATGGCAACTCGGTTACAGAAGTTTTCCATTAAATAGAATCAAAGATCAATTTATCAAAAAATACTTATAATTCGGGTAGTTGATTTTTATATAGGTAAGTTGAAGTGAAGCTTTCAGAGAAAGAAACTATTAAAAATATTCACCTTTTAGCATTCGGTGAAAAAGAAGGAGAGGAGGTCGCTAAACTTGCAGAAGATTTTCTTGCTCTGCCAGAAAGCATTTCAATCAATGTAAAGCGTGATGACATGATTGTAGGAAATGTGATGTTTACACCATTTTCATTCAAAGATCATCCTGATAAGAAATGTTATCTGTTAGCACCTCTTGGTGTACTACCGAAGTATCAACGTCATGGTCTGGGTAAAGAGTTGATTGAAACGGGTATTAAGTACCTTAAATCCATTGGTACTGATGCTGTCTTCGTATTAGGTGTACCAACATATTATCCACAACATGGATTTGTTCCAACAGATAAACAAACACCATACCCTGATCTACTGACAATACCAGAAGCATGGATGATGCTTGAACTGAATGCGGCATCTACAAGTCATCTTCGTGGTGAAACAATTGCTGTAGAACCAATCATGGATCCTAAGTTTTGGGATACGTCAGGGCGCGGGTAATCGTTAAACTTCTACATTTAAACTCAGTCTACGCAGCTGCGAGCTTGGACGTAAAACCAACACTTATGCGTTCATCTCGCAAAAACATCCATTGAACCCTTGATGTCTACTGGTTAGTACACAACTGTGTGCGAGTTCATTTCACGACGAAGATTGTGCCTGCGGTGAAGTTAGGCATTTTGGAGGTGGGTATCTCTTGGTCCTTTGTTATTCACCATTGGATATGCTCTGTAAACAACTAATGGCAAAACTTTTCGCTTCTCACCGTGAACCAGTGCCAGGATGCCCACTCTACTCCTATTCAATATATTTTGGGGCGGGCAGGATGCCCACTCTACTCCTATTCATTTGAACATTCAGCAACGCCGTGATTTTAGCGATCGCGTTTAGTGATCAAGTTACGATTTACTTTATCGCAACTTCACATAATCTTGCTCTAAGCTTTACATTTATTGACGAAATAATATTCACAATTCATTTAATATTCGTTTAAACAACCCGACAAGCGGTCTGGCGCAGTAGCAAATTGCACAGCTGTGATCAGCTTATGCTGGTGCGCATCACTCAATCCCATCCCCTAAACACAGGATTAAATCCCCATAATTGTTTAGTTTTATTAAGAAAACCCCAAAAAGACGGTTTTTGTTCACCTTTGGTGTAGCCTATCCCTAAGCTCCGGCAAATATTCTGTATAGATTAGCACATTTTGAAATACCGATACGCCATGTTAAGGCAATTATAGGTGGTTGCTCTATATCCAGAAACTAGTCAAGCGCAAATAGTAAATTTAGTGCATTACTAATAAAACTATGAACCAAAACAAGCGTCAGGCATACTGGCGTGCCAACATCGCATTAATTCGGAATCTCCTAATTGTTTGGGCATTCGTATCCGTTGTATGTAGCATTCTGCTAGTAACATTACTAAATAATGTCAGTGTAGGGAATATTCCCCTAGGCTTCTGGATGGCACAACAAGGGAGTATTTTTACCTTTGTCGTCCTAATTTTTATCTACGCTATACAGATGGATAAAATTGACCGTAAATACAAAAAGTAATGTTTACGGTTGGCAAATAAATGGTTTTTATTAACCAAGCAATACTATCAATTATAGTTGTTTATGGTTAGCAATTAATAGTTAAAGTGTAGGAATTTAAGGAAATTATATAGTATTTTAAAATAAAAAAAGACTGTTTTTTCATTACTAACAATCCCTGGATATGGTTTCTCATAGTAATGATGGTCATCGTATTTTTTCCCGATTCCCGATTCCCGATTCCCGATTCCCTGCGCGCAGCGCTATAGCAATTATTCAGACAAGTAAATATCTATGACAGTTGAAGTTTGGACCAGTGTATTGGTCATTATTTCCTTTATTCTCTACCTTTACATTGGTTGGCGCTCTCGGGTGCGCGATAGTAAAGGGTTTTTTGTAGCAGATCAAGGTGTTCCCGCTGTTGCTAATGGTGCTGCTACAGCGGCGGATTGGATGTCTGCTGCTTCCTTTATTTCTATGGCAGGCCTAATCTCTTTCTTAGGATATGATGGCTCAATTTACCTGATGGGCTGGACAGGAGGATATGTCCTACTAGCGCTATTGTTAGCCCCTTACCTGCGGAAGTTTGGAAAATACACAGTACCGGACTTTGTAGGAGACCGCTATTACTCGAATATTGCTCGGTTGGTAGCAGTAGTTGCTGCTATTTTTGTCTCCTTAACCTATGTCGCAGGACAGATGCGAGGGGTAGGTATTGTATTTAGCCGCTTTCTGCAAGTCGATATCGGTCAGGGTGTAGTGATTGGCATGGTGATTGTGGCATTTTTTGCCGTGCTGGGGGGGATGAAAGGAATTACCTGGACTCAAGTAGCCCAGTATGGCGTGTTGATTGTGGCTTACCTGATTCCAGCGATTGCGATCGCAACTCTACTGACCGACAACCCGATTCCCCAGCTAGGATTCACCTTTAGTGATATTATCCCGAAGCTCAATCAAATTCAGGTAGATCTAGGTTTCCAGGAATACACTAAACCCTTTGCCAACAAGTCCATGGTGGATGTCTTATTTATCACCATCGCCTTGATGGTCGGTACTGCTGGACTTCCCCATGTGATTGTACGCTTTTACACCGTACGCAATGCTAGAGCTGCTCGTTATTCCGCTGGCTGGGCACTATTATTCATTGCCATACTCTACACCACAGCTCCCGCCGTTGCTGCCTTTGCCCGCTATAACCTAATTGATAGCCTCCATAACCATACCATTGAGGAAGTGCGTCAGCTAGACTGGGCAACGAAATGGGAAAATACTGGTTTATTGGCGTTTGACGATAAAAACGGCAATGGCAAGATTGAGCTGAAACCGGACAAAGAGACCAATGAAATTAAGATTGACCGAGATATCATTGTACTCTCCACACCAGAGGTAGCCAAACTTGCTCCCTGGGTGATTGCCCTAGTAGCAGCAGGAGGACTAGCCGCCGCTCTATCCACTGCATCAGGATTACTGCTAGTGATTTCTAGCTCAATCGCCCACGATGTCTACTACCGCATCATTAATCCTAGGGCATCGGAGTCCCAACGATTGATGGTAGGTCGAATAATGGTAATTGCTGCCATTGCCATTGCCGGTTACTTTGGTATCAATCCCCCTGGATTTGTAGCCCAAGTGGTAGCATTTGCCTTTGGCTTAGCCGCTGCCAGCTTTTTTCCAGTGATTCTGCTAGGGGTATTTGATAAGCGAACCAACCGAGAAGGGGCAATTGCTGGCATGGTGGTAGGGTTAATTTTTACCACCGTTTACATCATTGGGGTGAAGTTCTATAGTATGACACCCTGGTTTTTCGGTATTTCCCCTGAGGGGATTGGTACCGTAGGGATGGTGCTTAATTTCATCGTGACTGTAGTGGTTTCTCGCCTGACACCCCCACCTCCAGCAGAAATTCAAGAGATGGTGGAAATGTTGCGAACACCCGGTGATCAGCCCCCAGCCCTTCACGATCTCGGTGAAGAGGAGTTGGATTGATCAAGGTTGAAAGTTGAAAGTTGAAAGTTGAAGGTTGAAGGTTGAAGGTTGAAGGTTATGGGGTTTAAGGTTATGGGGTTGTTTGCGTAGGGTGGCCTATTGGCCAAGGTTGTTCGCCTTTGGCGTCCGGTTTAGGGTTAGTTATTGGTTATTGGTCTTCCATAGCTCGATTTTAGGACGATAGTTGAAACTAAACTAGCCCTTACTCAGTAACATCTAACCGTCTAAGCTTGGCCTATTGGCCACGCTTCGCGAACAACCGTCTAACCTTGGCCTATTGGCCACGCTTCGCGAACAACCGTCTAACCTTGGCCTATTGGCCACGCTTCGCGAACAACCGTCTAAGCTTGGCCTATTGGCCACGCTTCGCGAACAACCGTCTAACCTTGGCCTATTGGCCACGCTTCGCGAACAACCATCTAACCTTGGCCTATTGGCCACGCTTCGCGAACAACCATCTAACCTTGGCCTATTGGCCACGCTTCGCGAACAACCATCTAACCCTCAACCGTACCTCAAATCTTCAACTAATTCAGCTGTTTTCTCTGTAGACTATTTGCTAGGCACTCAACATGCAAATGGAAGTCTATGCTACGCCTTAAAATCTCCTTAGCTAATTTACTGCTGATTGTTGCTACTAGCTTGACAATCGTCCTGCTATGGCAACTGAGAGCTTTGCTAGTAGTACTGATGATTGCAGTAGTGCTCGCGTCTACTCTAGCACCAATTATTGATAGTGCTGAAAAGTTAAGGATTCCCCGCTGGCTAGCGGTTATTCTGGTTTATTTAGGCTTAATCGCTGGTTTGACAGGGATCGGCTTAGTGATTGGACCAACAGTAGCTCAGCAAATTCAGCGTTTATTTCGGAAACTGCCAACGTATTTGGAGGTTTTAACCTCTTTGTTAGATGCTTTAGCGATTCGCCTAGGGATGACTGAACTAGCTCTGAGTAAAATGTTTGATGCTGGCACCGTTACCTCTTGGGTGATTCGTTCGTCTCAACAGTTGCTAGTGCAGTCCTATGGATTGACACGGAATCTTATTGCTGGAGTGTTTACCGTAATTCTGGCAACACTGCTGTCTGGTTATATGTTATCTGGCTCTGAACAATTGATTAAAGGGGGGGTAAGTTTGTTTCCCAAACCCTGGGATGAAAAATTGGCAGCCCAGGTCAAGCCAGTCAGCCAACGGATGGGGGGTTACATCCAGGGGCGAGTGGTGGTTTCAGGAATTTTAGGCATGGCGATTACTGTTGGTTTAAAATTTTTGGGACTGTCAGAGTTTGCCTTGGGTTTGGGTGTGATTGCTGGAGTAACCAATTTGATTCCCTTCTTTGGTCCGGTCTTGGGAGCAATTCCAGCATTGATTGTGGCAATTGCTCAAGGGGGATGGACTTTCTCCTGGGTATTGCTACTATTTGTGATTATTCAGAATCTGGAAACCTATATTCTTGACCCCCTACTGGTGGGGTCTTCTGTTAGAATTCACCCCTTATATCAGTTGTTGGCAGTGCTAGGTGGTGCAAAGGTTTTGGGGATTCTTGGTGCTTTGATTGTTCCACCTTGGGTAGCTGGTGCAGCTCTGGTACTAAAAAATTTGTACTTGAAGCCGAAACTGGAGGCGGAACAAAATGCTGCTGCTATCTCGGCAGCTTCTGAAGCAGACGCCTCGAATGCTCTTTCTTTCAACGGATAGTATGGTCACTATACATTGAGAGATCAGCTTTCAGCAATTAGCTTTCAGCAATTAGCTTTCAGCTTTGAGCCCCTAAAGATGACTGCTGATTGCTGATTATGAAATTGTACTGAATCCTTAATAGATAATACTCAGCAAATTACTAATTACCAATTACCCATTAACTGTCTTCAGTAATGCTACAGAGGCACTAAAGTTAACACTAAAGTACAGTTAACACTAGGCTCCCCTTTCTTTGGCTTCCTATTAGAAGGGTCTAAAGCCTCCTGGCTCTCAACTGGAATATTTTTGGTAGCTAATGAATCCCTTCTTTCGCTGCCGATATTGGCTGAGGCAAGTGATCTTGGTAGTAATTGGAGCGATCGCGATCGCTTTCCTGATTGCAGCTGCGCCAATTGTGGCTCAGGACAATCTAAATCGGGTAACTATTTTCCTGGATGGGCGTCCCCTGTTTGAGGTAGCACCGGCTGGGTCGTTAACTGCTCAACAACGGGCTGATTACGCCAGTGATACCCTCAAGCAAATCATCGAGACAGCACCACCAACCGTAGACGTAGAAATCGCTGGGACTGAAAAGTTACCAGTGATTAAGGTAAATGGTAGCTACTTGCTATCAGTAACCACCTATGATACTCTAACCGGAAGAAGTCCCAAGGAACAAGCCCAATTTTGGCAAAGACTGCTACAGAATGCCATGAAACGGGCTTTTCTCGAACGTACCCAGGACTATATCCTGCAAGGGGTATTCCTATCCGTTGGATTTGGGTTATGGGGAATCATCTCTAGTTGGGGATTAGGCTGGCTGTGGGATCACCGGATGAAATGGCTGTTTCACAAAAAGGTAACTAAGTTAACCCATCGACACCGTCACCAACCCGCCTTAAGTGGTGAAATTGCAGCGGGGACTCTCATACTCCTGTTCCGGGTCACTATCCTAGTATTTACCCTGATTTATACTAGTAACCTATTTCCCCAAACTCGCCAGTTGAGTCGTCAAGTTAACGATACATTTGTTCAAAGCTTGACGTGGGAAATCATTTGGGTGGGAGATAAACCCTATTCTGTCTTAGGCTTATTAACCTTGATTGGGTTATTTGCTGCTCTGATAGTCCTAGCCAAGGTAGTAAAAAAAGTTTTGCGATCGCGGATTCTTCGCCTCACCAATCTCAGCCGCCCTGCCCAGGAAACTATTGCTCTGATTACCCATTATTCCATACTCTTTATCGGTGTTATTGTCCTATTGCAGTTGTGGGGAATCGACTTTAGTTCTCTAGCCGTATTTTTCGGAGTCTTGGGTGTGGGGATTGGCTTGGGAATCCAGGGAATTGCTAAGGAATTTGTCAGCGGTTTGGTACTCATTTTTGAGCGTCCGATTCAAGTCGGGGACTTTGTGAATGTTGGGGAACTGATGGGAACAGTAGAAAATATCGGTATTCGCAGTACAGAAATCCTGACTTTGGATCAAGTCTCAATCATTATCCCCAATTCTCGCTTTCTGGAAGCTGAAGTGGTCAACTGGACTCACAATAATCCAGTATCCCGGTTAAAATTACCCGTAGGGGTGGCCTACGGTTCAGATCCAATTAAAGTCCGTAGTGCTCTGATTGAAGCAGCTTCTCAACATCCAGAAATCTTAGATCAACCAGCCCCTAATGTATTTTTTATTGGATTTGGGGAAAATGCCCTCAAGTTTGAGTTGTTGGTTTGGATTAAAGACCCTCCCAAGCAGTTCCAAATCAAGAGTGAGCTTTACTTTCTGATTGAAGAAATACTACGTCATTACCATGTTGATATTCCCTTTCCTAAGCTAGATTTGCACGTCCGTTCTGGTAATTTTCCTGTAGACGTTTCACACCAGTTAATTGAGTCTCTAACTCAGCTATCTCAGGAATTGACTCAGTGGATGGCTAGACAATCCGATGGTACTAGTCACCATGGTACTAGTCACCATGGTACTAGTCACAATAATGTTCAAATAAATAATACTTCAGATAATAATTGATAGTTAAGGTAATAGGGAAATTAATATCAGGCCAAGGACTAATATTGACAAACAACTTATCAGGTTATTTTCAAGTTCATCACTGATACCAAATCCGGTTTATAAAAGCTTATAAAATTTAGTCATAAGTTAACCATGGTCAGCTAAATAAGCTTTTTTGGGCATTTGACATTTTGATTTTGTATTGAGTATATTATAACCGGATTTGGTATTAATCAGGGTTTAAAGGATTCTTACAACAGCTCAAGCTTAGCGTACGTTTTCGTACAGAAACTACAGATCGCCGATTACTTATTACTTGATTAATAATCCTCCCCAAGCAAGTAATAGAGAAAAAAAGATCGCAGCGATCGCCTGTATACTTAACAGCAATAAGGCAAATCGAAGAGACTGTTCTCGCGTAATAGTTAACAGAGTAACTAAACAAGGTAGCAATACTCCTGCTAGATACACCCCAGTCAAAACCTGCAATGGAGTTAACATAGCCAAGGTTTCTGGTTCGGCAAATAATAGCAGTCCATCTTTGCGAATAGAAGCTAAAACAATAGGCAATGAGGCTTCAGGGGGTAAATTAAACCATCCCATCAAAGGGTTAATAATATTGGCTAAAGCTGGGATCGTTCCTAACCAATTCAACACAGAAGCAATAACGGTAATAACTAAAAAGATGGGAATTGCATTGAACAAAAATTGATTAATAGTTGACTTAGCTTCGCGCCAAATTACTGACGAATGAGGAAATTCTAAAAATGCTCTTCCTTCGATTACTAGGGGATTCTGATTCGATTTAGCTGTAGGGGAAGAAATGATGTAGGTATATATCAAGGTGGTTGCGGTTAGATACAGCAGGTAAGGAATTATCAAGTAAGGTAACTTAGCAGCACTAAACACCCCTAAAGTTGCGCCCAACTGATAAGAACAAGCGGAACCAAAAGCGATCGCCGAAATACAAGTTCCTCTAGAACAACTAGAACAGGCACGGGTGCTAATCACCGCAGGAACATTACACCCCATACCCATAATTACTCGTACTAAATCCCGTCCCGATAACCCAAACGGACGGAGTAAAGGATCGAGAGCAATGGTAATTCGTTCGATTAACCCACTAGCTTTATATGCGCCCAAGAATAGGGCATAGAGAATTACTGTGGGCATCGCCCAAATAAACAGCAACGGACTCATAGTTATCAGTCCATACTGACCTATCAGTATTTCTCTTAACCAGATTGGGAGTTGGGATAAAGGCTCAAGAAGGGGAGCGATCGCACCTTGTACTATAGGATCTGCTAAAGTCGCAAAGAAGTTAGCACCCCAGACAGCAATAATCGCAGGAATAAGTAATAAAGCGATCGCCAATAACCAGCCTAGTCGAGGATGTTCTAACAGCGTTGGTTGGGGTTGAATATACCAGCCAGCCCTTGTAGGAATCCATTGCGCGGGAAAAGGATGAGGTTCTTGCAGAGAAGCCAAAATATAGTCTTTTTGTTCTGTAGTAATGTGGCGGGCATCTACAGTGACAATGCTCAGGTTAGAAGTTTCCTTCCATTCCCGAACCACTTGTTGAGGAGGACACGGGGTCTGGGGTTGCCCCAGACCCGTGAGATGTCCGTTATGAACCGTCGAGAATACCTTATCCCAGAAAGTAATCACCACAATGCCCCTTTTATCTGCTACTAAAGGTAGTAGATCTGCTAAATCTCGATCTACTTCGGTTGCCTTGACTATCAATAGCACGGTGTCATTTTCTTGTAGCTGTCTTAAAGCTTTCTTAGTAGTTACGCTGTCGGAACGATAGAGAATTCCAGGAGTATCGATAAAGGTATAGGCTTCAGATTGATAAGTGTCACAAGTCACTGTAGAACCGCGAAAATTGGCACTATGGGCAGTCTGTCCTGTAAGAGAAGCAATTAGTTGGGACTTGCCCGTACTCTCTTTACCAATAACCACAATACAATCGCGCTCTAATTTTGACGGCGTAAAAATATTCACTTTACTTTTCAACAAACACAATCGTTATTACAGCAAGAAAGGTCATCTAGAAACAAACCTTCTCGGCGATAGGCTTCCAAGGTCGTTGGATCGATTCCCAGACGTTGAGCGATCGCATTACCGACTACAGCAAATCGCTGCCGAAATTTGTAAATAAAGCAAAAAATCAACTCTCCGTGACGCACCGAAGGACCGACGACAAATAATCCTGGAGTTAGGGTAGATTCATCTTCTTCAGTCAGGGCTGCATAGCCATTTGACCAGTCAAATAGAGGTGCGATTTGTTTTAAACTGCTGTTAAATCCCGTACAGAGAATTGGCGGTGTGGAACTAAACCACTGTTCGTACTCGCTCTCCACCACATATCCTTTTTTTACTGCTTTGACTGCTTCAATGTTCTGTTCTCCAATTAGTTCGACCCGACCCATAGAATAAGCTCTTTCTAAACGTTTTAGACTATAAGGAGACAGAGAAACACTAGGATCTGAGTCTAAGTTTAACCAGCTACTCTGGCGATCGATTAACTTTACTTTTTTCCCTAATGCTGCCAAATTTGACGCTGCATCTACACCGCTTTCATAGCCTCCCACAACTACAAATTCTTTCCCCTTAAGCTCTGTCCAAGAACGTATTTTGGAATTATGAATGCAGAATTCTGCTCCTGGAAACGGATTAAGATTGGGATATTGAAACTCTCCTGCTGCCCAAATCACAAACTGCGATCTCAGCGAAGCTGAGGCACTGCGTGAACGCAACTCGCCTTTAGAAGTTTCCAAGACAAAGCCTTTGCCTTGAGGTAAAGCTGCAATAGTTTTCACATTTGTCTCGGTTTTTATAGGTAGTTGAAAATGCTCTGCTACAGTCTCCAAATATAGGGCATATTCTTTCCCCGAAAGATGTTCCTTTCTGAAACGGAGGGCAGGAGAAGTATTTAAAACTACTGCGTTGAGATCCAGCAATCCAAAACCATGACTGGGAAACGACGGCGTAATGAATCGCATTTCTTCAGCCCAACGCCTAAAAGAAGCCCCTACTTGATGTCGTTCTAAAATGACAAAGTTTTCAATTCCTAAATATTTTAAGACTACTGCACAGCCAATTCCAGCAGCCCCAGCCCCCACAATTACAACTTCAAAACGATCGTTAGTTTTGTTCACCAGCAGACAATCTCGAATAGATACTTTATGAAAAGTATAATCATTCTATAAAAAAAAAGCTAGCTTTCTAACAAACAATATTGGTGAGGCAGTGGTAAACCATGATTGACATCCTCCCACCGCTAAACTCCTTACGTCGCTATAGGGCGTTGCGAGAGCAAATGGACAAAAAACAACCCTGGACGTATAATTAGAATAATCAAACTAAATACTCCAGAACTGAACTAAGCGTATAAGTGGACTTATATCAAATCCCTTTGTCAAAACCCTTTTATAAAAATCGACGGACCAAATCTTTGTATTCCAGGAATCTATGGCTATGCAGATAAGGGGGGTTTGGGAACAGGATTTGGTATTAGACGGCTATTGCTATATGCGTTCGCCTAGCAGCTCGTACCGAGCATCGCGTTTTCTATTGTGCTGCCAACGGCACCTTTTACACCTCTTCCGGATCAATCCCCAGCTGTCGCAGACGTTCTGCTAATCTCGCTGCCTGCTGTTTAGCCATTTCTTTTTCCTGGCGTTCAAGTTGAGCTTCTTGCTCAGCCTCCTGCAATTGCTGCTGAACCAACTCCTTTTGTTGCTGAGCCTGCTGCAACTGTTGCTGAGTCTGCTGCAACTGGTCTTGAGCCTGTTGAGCCTGTTCAGACCCTGTGGGAATCCAGTTTCCTAATTCATCATACCAGCGTAACCATTTACCATTCACCTCTTGGTATGACCCAGACCATACTCCTAGGCCCAGTCCTAATTCTGGGAGCCAGAATCTTTCGGTGTCCAAGCTTACCTGTTTATAGTTTAATCCTTTCAACTCAAAAATTCTTAACTCATTGGTGTATCGGCTAAACACCACATAATAAGGAATACGAAGGATACGTTCATAAACCTCCCACTTACTTGGAGGTTGATCGATATCCCGTAGGGTTTGCCCTAAATCTTCTGATTCCGTCGTTGGAGAGAGCAACTCCACTACGATAAATGGACTCACCCCTTCCTGCCACATCACATAACTCAACCGTAAGTCTCGCTGTTCATAAAACCGAGACACCCCAACTACTCCAAACCAATCCGGTCGCTTGTACCATTGAGGATGACGCACATCATAGTACAGATTTAAGTCAGTCCCCACAAATATCTGATCCCTTGGGTAACTCGGTGGGCAGAACGTCTCCCGTAATAGCTGAGGTTGAAAATCGTGAAACTCGTCTGGCAAACCTGGTTCCTCTGGATCTTCACTAGGGAGATCATACATTGTCGGTAGGGTTTCCTTCGCCGGACGAGGGGGGTCAGTTTGATACATAACAGACAATGGGATCAACTAGTTTTAGGGTAGCAAGACGTTTCAAAGCGTGATTAACTTATTAAGATTGCCAAAGTTTCAGATACGTTGAGCAGTCAGTAATGGTGCTACGCCCATGCTGTTCTTGTCATCAGCTATTAGTTGCAAGGGCAACAGAACCAGACTGACCATAAAAAGCTGACCGCTCAAGGTATAACATGCTCCCACCTGCGCGCTACCTAATTTTTAACTGGCACCTACACCCACCGCCGTTTTGTCGGATGTGGTTTGAGCAGGACTTTCGTCAGCCATACTCACCCCTTTTCCCTTCTGCCGCCACAGTGATGTACAGATAATCTTCGAGCGATCGCAACGATCGACATATTTAGCCGCAATCTCGATTACCTCTTGCATCAGACCCTTAACCAAGGTGGTTGGTTCCAGACCCATTTCCAAGAAACATTTATTCTCCACAGCCAGTTCATTTTCCGCTGATTCGTTTCTCGGGTTCTCTAGATAGGCAATTTCCGCCCCAGTGATATCAGAGACAATCTTGGCCAAATCCCGCACCCGATGGGTTTCGGTCATCTGATTCAAGATTTTCACCCTGTCCCCAGAAGCCGGAGGATTTGCGATCGCTAACTCTATACACCGCACTGTATCTTGAATATGGATAAATGCCCTGGTTTGACCCCCTGTTCCATGTACCGTCAATGGATGACCAATCGCTGACTGCATCAGGAACCGATTTAGGACTGTACCATAGTCTCCATCGTAATCAAAGCGATTAATTAGCCGTTCATCCAGCTTTGTCTGCTTGGTCTGAGTTCCCCAAACAATCCCCTGATGCAGGTCAGTTATCCGTACCCCATCATTCTTGTTGTAGTAAGAGAAAAACAGCTGGTCTTGAGTTTTGGTCATGTGATAGATACTGCCCGGATTGGCTGGGTACAAGATTTGCTGCTGTACCATTTTTCCCTCATCCGTAGTCACCTGGATATCTAAATACCCTTCCGGAATCTTCATCCCAGCAGTACCATAACCATAGACTCCCATGGTTCCTAAATGAACCACGTGTATATCCAAACCCGACTCCACAATCGCAGCTAGCAGATTATTGGTCGCATTCAAGTTATTATCTACCGTGTAGCGCTTATGGCTAGATGACTTCATCGAATAAGGTGCAGCCCGCTGTTCGGCAAAATGAATCACCACATCCGGTTGATAGGTCAGGAATAGATTGAGTAAGCGATCATAGTCTTTCGCTACATTGAAGTTATAGAACTGGATTTGTTTGCCAGAAACCTCACGCCATGTCTTCAGACGAGTGGACATGGGCTGGTAAGGTGTTAAGGAACTCACTTCCAACTCATTATCAATGTTGCGTCGTGACAAGTTATCAACAATTACAATGTCATGACCACTATCAGATAGATGGAGAGCTGTGGGCCAACCACAAAATCCGTCACCGCCTAAAACTACAACTTTTTTCATGATCAATCTCCTGGTTGTTTCCTTACATGGTCTTTTTTGGTTGAATCGTCAGCGAGCTGCGACTATAGCATCCTGCTTTGGGAATTAACCGAGAACCAATCGAGAACCGATATATTTCCATCACCGGACTTCGTCGAGCTACGCTAACATCACCTGATCACCCCAGTGTTACGATTACAGCAATCAGTTTTTTAGATGAAATCTAGTTCAGGGTATCGATCCATGATTTCCGATACCTCTTCCCTTTCAGAAGTCTTCTGATTTAGGATTTCCTTGAAGAAACGAACATAAGTGCTATAGACTTGGGTCGATCCGTCCTCATGATCAACAATGAAGAAAGGGGCTGCTTCTACCCCGTGCTTTATAGCTAGATCTAGTCCTTCGCTAGATGGCTCACGCTCATCAGCCACCACAATCTGGTCTATTCGACCCATCAGTCCTTTTTTTTCAAGTTTTTCTACCACATTGACGCACTTGCGACAGAAATTACCGTCCTTGTTGATTTTTTTTACTAACGTGATTTTCATTCTGTAGTATTCAATACTGAGTTGTTTTTCAAAAGCGTAATAAAGAAATTATCACAACCCACTCCCCACTTCTACCTAAAAATTAGGATTTCAACCGCAACAAGCTTGATTGTGCCGCAACGCTTAAGTACCTGAACTGAAATTTTTTACCTAGTCTGTTTATTTCCGTCAGGGTTGCTTAAACCCTTACTGTTTGGTGTTCCTTCTTCGTCATTACCTGTTCTGTAGTGTTGTGTAAGCCACACTCTTTTTCTTTCTGCCCTTCCCACCACCAGCGACCTTCCCGTTCATGCTGATTGGGGAGAGTTGGGCGGGTACAGGGTTCGCAGCCAATGCTAACGAAACCTTTAGCGTGCAATTGATTGTAAGGCACATCATTAGTGCGGATGTATTTCCACACCTGTTCAGAACTCCAGTTAGCTAGGGGGTTAAATTTAATCAGGGTTCGTTCTTGGGTTGAGAACGCCTGGTCTACCTGGACAACAGGGATATTAGCGCGAGTACTAGGACTCTGGTCCTTGCGCTGACCCGTAATCCAAGCATCCAGCTTAGCCAGTTGGCGACGCAAGGGAGCCACTTTGCGAATACCACAGCACTCTTTGTGACCATCCTGGTAGAAACTGAACAACCCCTTTTGTTTAACCAGTGCTTCCACTGCATCCGCGTCCGGTAGAATCACTTCTAGTGGAATTCCATAGTGTTGTCTGACTTTCTCAAGTAGTTGGTAAGTCTCGGAGTGCAAGCGACCCGTGTCGAGGGAAAACACTTTCACATCTGGCTTAATCTTGGATGCCATATCCACAAGAACCACATCCTCCGCACCACTGAAAGAGATAGCGATGTTGTCAAATTTGTCAAGAGCCAGTTTCAGGATTTCCTGAGGACTCTTGTGGGCGTATTCGGATTCCAAATAAACAACATCCAGTTCAAACATGAACATCTCCTTACTATATGACAAAAGTGGTTGGACTTGCTGATTATACGACACCATCGATACCTTTATCCATCGTCAGCCTTCAGCTTTCAGCTCATGTAATCCAACCCTTCGGAAGTTTGACCATAGTTAAGAAATTATATATAGCGCTTCCACTGCTGAAGTACATCGGAGTTAATATACTTATAGCGCTTTCCAACCTGCCCTAATTAGAAACCGCTATAAGCGATGCAACGCCGCCAAAGGGGAAAGGTTAAAGGGTCAAAAAAACCCCACCGATAGGTAGGATGGGGATTTTTTGACAGATTTGCCATTAACGATTTGCCATGGTTTTCCTATAGAACTTGTGCCCTCAGCCAGGCTATCGGTAACGATAACATCTTACGGAGTTTGGGTACATAGGCTCTTTGGCTAAACACATCGTAATGGTTGTGTTCAATCACATTGAGAATTTTCTGATAGAGCATCAACGCAGACCAAACCGGCCAACGGGCATCACGGCTTAGGGCTCTAATACCTCTTTCTGCTTTGGTATAGTAATCCCTTGCCCGTTGAATTTGGAAACGCATCAGTTCCTGCCAACGGTCATCAACCACACCTTTGAACAAATCGTCCTCAGTGTAATTAAACCGTTCCATATCTTCTAAGGGTATGTAAATACGACCTCGTCTAGCATCCTCTCCAATATCTCGGAGGATGTTAGTTAGCTGATTGGCAATTCCTAATGCGATCGCTTCTCCCACCGGATTATAGGAGTTTGTTTGCTGATCCCAGGGTGCTTTACTAGTGGAGTTGTCAACCCCCAGTACAGAACTAGACATTAACCCCACCGTACCCGCCACCCGATAACAGTAAAGATTCAGTTCATCAAAGGTTTCATAGCGACTACGGTAGAGATCCATCTGCTGACCGGCAATCATATCCTTAAAGGGTTGAATATCGATTGGAAAGCGTTCTAGGGTATCGACCAAAGCCACATCATAGTCATCGATGGGATGTCCGGCAAATATAGATTCCAGATGTTCTTCCCACTGATCTAGGGTTTCAGGAGTGGTTAAAGCCGCCTGGGGACCATCGACTAGTTCATCAGTTCGTCTGCACCAGACGTATATTGCCCAGATGGCTCGACGTTTGGCTTCTGGCATTAGTAGGGTGCCAAGATAAAACGTCTTAGAGTACTTCGCCGTAATCTGGCGGCATAATTCGTAGGATTTTGACCGGGAGGCCAGGTTTCTCATGGGCTGAGATTTGGGCAGTTGGAGCATTCTTAGCAACGTTGGAGATTGGAAGCTTTCAACTTTCATCCTTCAGCCCTCAGTACTGGCCCTTGGCATGGGTGAAGAGACTAACGGGGTGTCAATCTCTGCTTTCTGATTGCCGGCTAGTGGTTGAGCGCTGGTTTTTGAAAGCCTAGTGCTGTTGTTATTTATTGCCTGCGATGTCAGCTTACCAGAAAGTACGGCTCCTTCCATACTTGCTAGGTATCGTTGCATAGTGTAATCCCCGCTTAGGAAGAAATTGGCAATGGGTGTTTCTTGGGACGGACGGTGGTTTTGGCGTCCTGGGGTTGCTTTATATACCGAACGGGGAGTCTTAACCACGTGGTATTTTAGCAGTTGAGCTGAGTTATCACTACCAAAATGCTTGGGGAACAGTTTCTCCAGTTCTGCTAGGGTGGCATTCACAATTTCGAGATCGGATTTGCCAATCCAATCTTTAGCAGGTGCTAAGACCAATTCCAACATTGAGCGATCAGGATTGGCGTACTCTTTACAGGTATTGCTCATGTCAGCATAGACACTAAGCAGGGGTGATCGGGAAAATAACAGATGGTCAATATCCGTCAGTTTGCGGTCAAACCACATCTGCAGGTTAATGACCGGTACCCCCTCTAGCCCATCCAGCTGTTTAAAGAATTCCATTTCACCCCAAGGTGTGGGTATCATCAGCTTTAAAGGGTCTACCGGCATAGCTGATACATAAGCATCCGCTGTGAGAACTTGATCGGGCGCTCCATTCAATCCCCGGATCAACAATCCACTGACACTGTTGTCTGAATTGAGTAAAAATTCTTTAACTGGGGCATTCAAGCGTACTTCTCCCCCTCCCTGTGTGATATAATCAACAATGGGTTGGCAGAGTCGCTCGGTGGGAGAACCATCCAAAAATGCCATCTTGGAACCGTTCTTTTCCTGTAGGAAGCGGTTAAGAGCAGTTAGGATTACAGTGGACGAAATTTCATCAGGCCCAATAAAGTTTAATGCCTTAGACATGGCGATGAAGACTTCCTTCTCTACTCGCGGTGGTACGTTCTGTTTTTTCAACCATTCCGAGAAGGAGTATTTGTCCATTTGTTCGACATACTTTTGCCCTTGAAGCATGGCCGGAATCAACCCTATCCCAAAGCGAATCTTCTCTGGCCAGGTCAGCATGTCATTATTGCGCAGAATTGCCACAATCCCATTGACGGGAGCTGGTATATCCGGGAAGTCAAACCGGGAATAAGTTCCGGGTTGATTTGGCTGATTAAAGATCATGGTGTGCTCTTTCCACTGCAGCCGGTCTTCAATACCCAGTTCTTTAATTAGCTGCAGCATATTGGGATAGGCACCAAAAAATATATGGAGACCAGTTTCATACCAGTCTCCATCTTGATCTTTCCAGGCTGCCACTTTACCGCCTAAAACATTTCGTCGTTCTAGGACAATCGGGGTGTGACCAGCGTCGATTAGATATTTAGCACAGGAAAGCCCTGCTAGTCCGGCTCCAGCGATCGCAACTCGCATGTGATGGTAATACTGTAAATTTTTCGCTTAGGGGTGTTCTTCTCATTATACTTTGCATTTCGTTACATTTTACATCTTCCAGGTTTTTCTGAGGGGTGGAAAGAGGGGGAAGTCCGGGACGAACGAAATTCTTTGGTCTGATGGCATTTTTCTGGCCTACTGTAATACTCTTTCTGCAACCATGGCATGCTCCCCCCTGTTCACTCAGGTTAACTAAAACCCTAGCGCTAGTTTAAAGCACACGGAAAATAAATGGGTAGCGGTAGGATACATTGGGATCCCCAAGAATCTTGAGAATTGCCATAATCGGCAGTACCAAACTTAAAATAACTAATAAACCTAGGAAAGGCCAACCAATCAGGATAATAGTCAAAAACCCAAAAATTACCTCATATAGCCAGACATTAAAGTGAAAATTAAGGGACTCTTTGGCATTATCTTTGACTACTTGGTCATCGGAGATTAACAAGATAGCCAAGGGAATTAACACGGAGATAAATGAGGCACTAATGAAAATTGCTCCGTGACATAATGCTGATAACAGCTTGCGCTTGTCTGGGTCATAGTTGATGTTATTTTTTTGGTCATACACCATAGCTTAACTCCTTAATTTAGATAATATATTGAATTTTTACTTACCAGTATTTTAGCGTTTATAACGCTAGACTATAGGTCGTAAATTCCGTCAAAAATTAGGGATGATATCACGACATTGATGAGTTTAATTACTAGAGTTATGGCAGAAGTAGGGAAAATAAAATGGAAAAACAGGAATAGGGAAATTGGCTTGCTGGTTAGGTCTTTAAGAAAGATGTGAGTGTGTGGTGACCGGGTGGGTCGTGGGTCGCATAGAGAAATATACCTATTGGTTGTTAACAATTATCATTGTCTTGATGCAGCGCGGTCATGGGGAAACCCCCGCGTGAAGGTAATGGTGCGCTTTCATGTGTATAACCTCAGGTTAAGTCCCAGGTTTGACCCTGAACTAAAAAAATATACCCCTCTCAGGTAGGAAGTAGGGAATAGGGAAACAAATCTGTGTAGGTCATTACTATCAGAAACGCTATAATATATAGAGAGTTGTGTAAGAATTAAGCGAAAGTCCCCTATCTAGTCTTTTTGGATGTCCACTGAACTTGAAGCAGAATTGCTCAACGCTGTTGAACACCGCCGTAACTTTGCGATTATTTCCCACCCGGACGCGGGTAAAACCACATTGACAGAAAAATTGTTACTCTATGGTGGAGCAATTCACGAAGCCGGAGCAGTGAAGGCACGGCGAGCTCAGCGCAAGGCAACCTCGGACTGGATGGAAATGGAGCAACAACGGGGAATTTCGATTACCTCGACGGTGTTGCAGTTTGCCTATCTCGACTGTCAGATTAATTTACTCGACACACCCGGACACCAAGATTTCAGTGAGGATACCTATCGCACTCTGGCAGCAGCTGATAATGCGGTGATGCTGATTGATGCGGCAAAGGGTCTAGAGCCCCAAACCCGCAAATTGTTTGAAGTGTGCAAAATGCGATCGCTTCCTATATTTACCTTTGTTAATAAGCTTGACCGTCCCGCACGAGAACCCCTAGAACTCCTCGATGAGATTGAACAGGAGCTGGGGTTACAAACCTATGGGGTCAACTGGCCGATTGGCATGGGCGATCGCTTTAAAGGAGTGTTTGACCGCCGAAGACAACAAATTCACTTGTTTGAACGCACCGCTCACGGGTCCCGGGAGGCGAAGAATACGGTAGTAGATTTGGGAGACCCCCAGATTGAGCAGCTCCTAGAACAAGACTTATATTATCAACTAAAGGAAGAGTTAGAAATTCTCGATGGTGTTGGTCCAGACTTGGATTTAGAACTGATTCATTCCGGTCAAATGACCCCTGTGTTCTTTGGCAGTGCCATGACTAATTTTGGGGTGCAGCTGTTTCTAGATGCTTTTTTGGACTATGCCCTGAAACCAGAATCTCGTAAATCCACAGTAGGCGATATTCCTCCAACTTATCCAGACTTTAGTGGCTTTGTGTTCAAGCTGCAAGCCAATATGGACCCCAAGCACCGGGATAGGGTGGCCTTTGTGCGGGTGTGTACGGGTAAGTTTGAAAAGGATATGACAGTCAGCCATGCTCGTACTGGTAAAACCGTCCGTTTGTCAAGACCCCAAAAGCTGTTTGCTCAAGACCGAGAATCCATTGATGTTGCCTATGCCGGGGATGTGATTGGTTTGAATAATCCCGGGGTGTTTGCGATTGGGGATACGATTTACAACGGTAAAAAGTTGGAGTATGAAGGGATTCCTTGCTTTTCCCCAGAGTTATTTGCTTATTTGAAGAATCCTAACCCCTCTAAGTTTAAGCAGTTCCAGAAAGGAGTCAAAGAGTTGCGGGAAGAAGGGGCTGTGCAAATTATGTACTCCGTTGATGAGTCGAAGCGCGACCCAATTCTGGCAGCAGTGGGACAGTTGCAATTTGAAGTAGTGCAGTTTCGCCTCAGAAATGAGTATGGCGTAGAGACTAGGTTGGATATGTTGCCCTATAGTGTGGCTCGTTGGGTAGCCGGTGGCTGGGAAGCCTTGGAAAAAGCTGGGCGTTTGTTTAATACCGTGACAGTCAAAGATAATTGGGGACGTCCAGTGCTATTGTTTAAGAATCAGTGGAATTTGCAGCAAGTCGCAGGAGACCATCCAGAGTTGGATTTGAATTCTAGCGCCCCT
The DNA here is from genome assembly GCF_001767235.1 of Moorena producens PAL-8-15-08-1. Taxonomy (GTDB): domain Bacteria; phylum Cyanobacteriota; class Cyanobacteriia; order Cyanobacteriales; family Coleofasciculaceae; genus Moorena; species Moorena producens_A. The sequence goes on along the minus strand of NZ_CP017599.1, from coordinate 5,325,782 downwards.
GTGGTGTCTGGCTCTCAACCAAAGTCTACCTAGCATCATTGTGTTGGTATCGCTATATTTTGATCAAATATAGCGATAGAGTAAAAAACGAGAATTGCTGAGCAAATGATTAGCAATGCGTTCGCGTAGCGTGGCCGTAGGCCAATCGCTTAATTTTTCTCAATCCTATCGATAGCGTAAAATTTCAGAGCGGTAACACTCTCATCAGCATTGCTATCACCTAATTTAACCAAAACTATAGCGATATACTTATTTGAGACAAAAATATGTTGTCTCACAAATCAAATATTTTAAAAACACATTGCTCCCTACACTTCCCTCTCTTTACCTACTCCCTACTCCCTACTCCCTACTCCCTACTCCCTTGATTCCCTTGACTCCCAATTAAAAACTGTTATAATCCCCCAATAACCTACGATAATCAAGAAACCAAAACTCTTTTCCCTGCGTCTGCGATAATCAAAGGCACCAGAGTTTTTCCCATTGTTGAGCGTTAAACGTCACCATCGATGACGAAACTAATTATTCAAATCCCCTGCTACAACGAAGAAAATAGCCTAGGGATTACCCTTTCGGTGCTTCCCCGTCAACTGAGGGGTGTAGATACCGTTGAGTGGCTAATTATCAATGATGGCAGTACAGACCGCACCGTAGACGTAGCCCGCTCTTATGGCGTAGACCACATTGTTAATTTTAAACACAATCAGGGACTAGCCAAAGCTTTCATGGCAGGAATCGAAGCTTGCTTGAAAGCCAATGCGGACATTATTGTCAATACCGATGCGGATAATCAGTACTGCGCTGATGACATTCCCAAACTCATACAACCTATTATATCAGGTCGAGCCGAAATAGTGATCGGGGCGCGACCGATTCAGAAGATTAAGCACTTCTCCCCCATTAAAAAGCGTCTACAAAAATTCGGTAGTTGGGTAGTCCGGATTGCTAGCAATACTAATATCATTGATGCTCCCAGTGGATTCCGAGCCTTTAGCCGAGAAGCCGCCTTAAAGCTAAATGTCTTTAATGAATACACCTACACTCTAGAAACTATCATTCAAGCTGGACAAAAAGGCATCGCTATCACGTCTGTACCAATCCGCACCAATCGCTATTTACGCCCCTCCCGTCTAGTCAAAAGTATCAGTGCCTATGTTAAGCGATCGCTAATCACTATCCTGCGAATCTCCATGACCTACAATCCCCTGAGATTCTTTATCACCTTGGGGACAATTCCATTTACCCTAGGAACCTTACTGGGGATTCGTTGGTTAATCCTATACTTCGCTGGTACTCCCAAAGCTCACGTACCCAGCCTAGTTTTAGCTGCTATTCTGATTCTAATGGGCTTTCAACTGTGGATATTTGGCTTGGTGGCAGACCTAATGGCAGTCAATCGTCAACTTCTAGAAGATATCCAACTGCGACTACGCCGATTGGATGTTGACTCCAATCAAACTCCCCATTTGCCATCAACCGGAAATCATCAACAGCGGGAAAACCGTGATGAGGGGGGAGAAGGAGAAGAATTTGTCAATAGTTTCTTGAATAGATAACAGTCCTATTGTGATAGTGAGACGCTCTTGAGAGGACTTGCTATAGTGGGAAACTCTTAAGGCTACTTTTGGCTGAAAACAACCATCACTCTCGGACTGACGCACTGACACAAACAGCCGCAAATAATGACCAGAGACCTATTCGCCCGTCACGCCCTAAACCAAATCCCTAAAATCCTTACTCTGCTAGACCGCAATCCCCACAGTCCCACATACGGTTGCTTCGACCGTAACTTTTGGCACTATAAAATCATTGATTTCCCTAGTGGGATGGCACAGGAATTTGTCTGGCCTCTAGCACTAGCCTATCATACCGATTTCCCAGATAACCCGTTCTACCAGCAACCAGTAATTCTCGATTGGGTCGAAGCAGGGATACTTTTTGCTGCATCCAGTTCCCATCCCGATGGCTCCTGTGACGATTATTTCCCCTATGAGCGTGCTGCTGGAGCCGCCGCCTTTTCTTTATTGGCTAGCATCGAAAGTTACAAAGCCATGGGACTCCATAACCCCATTGCCTTACAATTCTTTGAAAAACGAGCAGATTGGCTAGCCCATCACATGGAAAGTGGACAGCTGAGCAACCACCAAGCCTTGATTGTCTTATGTTTAGACCTGCTATCGGAACTGTTGCATACCAATCAATGGGATAGAGCGCGATCGCAAAGGCTAGAGCAAGTATTATCCTGGCAAAGTCCGGAAGGCTGGTTTATAGAATACGAAGGCTGCGACCCAGGCTACCACACCTTAACGATTTCCTGTCTAGCCAGGATTTATCTGTTGAGATTAGACCCACGCCTAAAAGAAGCTCTGATCAAAGCTGTCGAATTAGCCGCACAATTCATCCATCCCGATGGTTCTTATGGGGGAGAATACACTAGCCGTAACACTTACAACTTTTTTCCCCATGGCTTTGAATTAGTAGGACGCTGGTTTCCAGAAGCCCTAGAGATTAATGACCGCTTCTTGGTGGGATTAGCTAATGGTCTTGGTCCCTGTTACGCCGATGATCACATTATTGGTCACCATACCTGGAATTATCTCCTATCTTGGCGGGATTTTGTCAGCAACCGACCCAAACCAACTCCCCGTCCCCGTGGTCGCGTGTGGTTGAAAGATGCCAACATCCTAATTGACCGCCGTCGAGGTACAGAACTTTATTTAGCTTTGAATAAAGGAGGCGTTTTTAAGATATTTCGAGACAATCAATTAATTGCTTCAGATACCCATTTTTCCCTACTCGTAAAAGAAAGAGGTAAATTCAAAAATGCCGTTGGCCATCTGATTGATGACTATCAAGTTAAAGTCAGTGAGGATGAAATTCTGATTGAGGGAAACTTGGGATGGGCGAAACAAAAGCAAATGACTCCAATGAATTTACTAATTCTGCGGGGAGTGATGTTAACGGTAGGACGCTTCTTTCCCAATTTAATTCGGAAATTATTACAGAAATTATTAATTACTGGTAAAAAAGACGCTCCCTTCTGCTTTCGCAGATATTTTTATTGGCAAGGTGAGCGATGGTTAGTAATTGATGAATTACAAGCTAAGTCTTGGAAATCGGTACAAAGTGTCGGAATTGGTGGAGACCAGACATCGATTTATGTAGTCATGAGTCGTACCTTTCAACCAGGTCAATTACAACCCTGGGTTGACCTAAGTGATGAGGTGCAAACCTTGGATGATTATGAATGGTTGAAGTTCGAGCAGCGTTTTTAAAATTAGGTAACTGGGAAAATATTTTTGAGTGCCTCAGTGGTCAAGTGTTGTGTGATCAATGCTTATCCAAACTATAGCGCTATTAAATTGGTGGTGATTAGATCATGTCTTCCCTTTGCGATCAAATTAATAGCGCTATATAAAACCACTAACAACACTGAATAAAGCTAGCGCCCTTATTAAGCTAACGACATCAACGAACTAGTACTGTACTTTTCACTTCAATCTTAAAACTATAACGCTATATAAAAACTTGCATATTAAATTATGTAACATTTTTTTAAAAAACACTAGCGCTATTTAAAAATCTGTGTTAAATTAAAACCATGAATAAACAATAGCGCTAGATTAAAAGGCAAAGACATGGCAGCACAACAGATAACTACAATTGGTACCACTCAAGCAGCTTATCTTTTAGGAATTTGTGTCCAACGAGTTCGCCAACTTCTCAAAAGCGGCAGAATTAAGGGCGCTCAAAAAGTTGGCAGATTTTGGCAAATTCCGTTATTTAATGGCATGCCTAAAGTAATTCCCGGTAAGCGTGGACCAAAAGGCACCTGGAAAAAAGTTGCTCAAAAGGTGGCGACTTACATCCATGTCAACCAGCATATTATTAAGGAGAACAGAAAGTACGATACTTACAAGCCCGTCCTGACCGTCAAACAAGGTAACCGCAACACCTACGGTCATTATGTAGAAATCAAAGGCCCATCTCGGTTAGTATATCAACCCAATTGTCCAAAGCATTGTGGGGCTACGGTGTGGCTAGAAGTTGACCCCACTGTTGAAATTCTCACTAAAGTTTTTGGTTAGCATCAGATGTTGTTCGCCTTGAGTGTTCCCCTAGGGAAGGTTGAACGCGCACGTGTGGCCTTTTGGCCAAGGTTGAAAGTTGCCTGTTGCTAGCTTGCCTGTTGCTAGCTTGCCTGTTGCTAGCTTGCCTTTTGCCTTTTGCCTTTTGCCTTTTGCCTTTTGCCTTTTGCTAGCTTGCCTGTTGCCTATTGCTGCTAATCCATGAAACGACTTATCTCCATTGCCATCAGCTTAATCATCCTAGGGGTAATTTATACCAAAATTGACTTTCCCCAACTGATCGCTGTATTTAAAGAATGCGATCGCATGTGGATGGCGATTAGTCTGGGCATGGTGATTCCGATCACCCTGTTCACGGCTTGGCGACTGCAACAACTAATGCCGACAGGTTCCCAACTCCGATTTTGGGAAGCCAATCGCCTGATTTTAGCTGCCAGTACCCTGAATATGGTCTTGCCCTCCAAAATGGGAGATATTGCTAAAGCCTACTTTATGAAGCAGCGGGGTAATTTAGCTGGGAGCTTGTCGTTAGCCATCGTTATTTTTGAAAAAGCTTGTGACATGCTGTCTCTACTGCTATGGTGTGTCTTTGGTTTATTACTATATCCTGGGAAAAGTGGCTTTTTTTGGTTGATGACCGCTGGGATAATTTTCGGGTTAATTCTAGGGCTATTCCTCCTCAGCTCCCGCAAATTTGCCCATTTATTTTTCTTGGTGACCAAAAAAATTGCCCCAAAAAAATTCCGCTCAAAGCTAGAAAAAATGCAAATGTCTTGGGGGGAAATGCACGCCTACTTCTGGCATGACCCCAAGCAGTTATTCAAAATTACCCTAACTTCAATTTTTATCTGGTTCTTACACTTATTGCAAATTTGGTTATTTATCCTCGCCCTCAATGCCTGGACACCCTTTTTAACCAATCTCGCTCTGTCCCCCCTAGCTATTCTAGCAGGATTGTTACCACTAACCTTTGCGGGGGTTGGTACCCGTGACGCTGCGCTAATTTTCTTTTACCAACCCTATTTCCCGGCTGCTACAGCTGCCGCCTTAGGGTTACTGTGTACTTCCCGCTACCTACTTCCAGCCATTGGTGGCTTACCCTTTCTAGGACAATATTTGACTACAGTGCGCAACTTGGGAAAAAAACCTTCTTAATTTGACGTTTGTCAAGGGGAGATGTATGTTAAATTTATTTAAATTCGGAGCAGTTTAGTTAATAGTTTTTTAAAAAACCCCTCAGGGATGGCACAATTCCCCAACAGCAAATACTATAGTCTGTAGCGGAAACCCATCCTTCAACAGGCAGCTAAAATGCTCAATAGTCATGGTCGTGAGGGAAAAAGGTGAGGCAACAATCTATGTTAATCAGTCGCAGAACTTTACCCCCTAGCTCTGGCAAGCGGGTCAAACCTAATCCAACGGTTCATAAAAACTTCACCAAGTGGAAAACTAGTTGGCAACCTACCAATCAGACACTAGCTGAGCCAATAATTGACCGTAAAAGAGTGGAAGAATCTCTCTTAGCAGTCCAACACAGATATCGGTCTCTATTTGAAAACTCGACTGATGGTATCTTTAAAATTACCCCTGATGGTTACTATATAGCCTGTAACCGATCACTAGCTAGACTATATGGCTATGAATCACCTAACCAATTCCTCAGTCATGTAACTGGTGTTGGGGAGTACCTTCACAAAGATACCCAGCGACGCTACCAATTCCTTGACCTACTGCACTCAAAGGGTTTGGTAGAGGATTTTGAATCCCAGGTCTATCGCCAAGACGGCACCCTAATTTGGATTTGCGAAAGTGCTTGGGCAGTGCGTGATCCTACTGGTTACATTCTATACTACGAAGGTTTAGTAAAAGATATTACTAAACAAAAATTAACTGAAGCAGCGTTACAAACAGCACAAGCCAAATTAGAAGCCCAAAGCCAGGAACTGGAGAATGTCTTAAAGAAGCTGGAACTGGCTCAAGAGCACTTAAAGCAAAGTGAAAAAATGTCCACCTTAGGACAGTTATGCGCGGGTGTTGCTCACGAAATCAACAATCCACTTAACTTTATCTGTGGAAATGTCACTCCAGCAAGGGACTATGGCGAAGATTTATTAAGACTGTTGGGATTATATGCCAAACACTATCCCCAGCCTGCAGCCGAAATTCAACAGTACGCTGATGCAATTGACCTAGATTTCCTGATCGAAGATTTTCCTAAAGCCCTATCATCTATGGGATTAGGTGCAGAACGCTTGCAACAGATTGTGCAGTCAGTGCGCCACTTTTCCCGACAGGATACCGATGAAAAGCAGCGCGTGAATATTCATCAAGGGATTGATAGTACCCTGACTATCCTGCATAACCGCTTAAAGCCCAAAGGAAAGAATCCCGGGATTACCGTGACTAAGGACTATGGAAAACTCCCTTTAGTGGAGTGCTACTCTGGTTCAATCAACCAAGTGTTGATGAACCTGCTGTGCAATGCCATTGATGCTCTAGAAGAGTCACAGGTTAACAGGTTATTTGTTCCAGTTTCCCCTCAGTCTTCTGATTATTGCCCGCAAGGTGTAAAGCAAAAAGCACCAGCTCCCCCTAAGATCACCATTCGGACAGAATTTATAGGCAGCGATGGTGATCAAGGGGACAGTTCTGGTGGACAGGTCGTGATCAGAATTATCGATAATGGTCCGGGAATGACAGAAGAGGTCAAACAGAAGATATTTGAACCATTCTTCACCACCAAATCAATCGACAAGGGAACTGGTTTAGGGCTAGATATCTGCCAAAAAATCGTTGTTGAACAGCATGGTGGTCAAATCCTATGTACCTCTAATCCGGGTAAGGGAACAGAATTTGCGATCGCAATTCCTGTGGGTTCATATTATAAAGGCTTGCAGGCAAAAGATCCGAACCCATGACTAACGACCAATAACTTAACTAATGACTACTTAAACTTTTGCCTCCAAAGACTTGAGATATTCAGTATTGACTCCCGATTCTCGGGTTAGGGCGATTTTGCCAGTTCGGGCAATTTCACGGATACCAAACTTATTCAGCATTTGGGTCAGTGCTACCATTTTCCCAGGATCTCCCACAACTTCTAGAGTTAGTGACTCGTCAGATGTATCTACGACATGGGCACGAAACACGTGGGCTAATTCAATAATCTCGGAGCGGGTGGAACTAGTAGTGTTAACCTTTAGCAGCATTAACTCCCTTTCGACACAGGGAATTGTGGTAATATCTTGTACTTTGAGGACATTAATTAGCTTATAGAGTTGCTTAGTCAGCTGCTCAATGCTGCTGTCATCTCCAGGTACTACCATCGTAATTCGAGATATACCAACCTGCTCAGTTGGTCCAACGGCAAGACTTTCGATATTGAAGCCTCTACGGGCAAATAAACCAGCAATGCGAGTTAGAACACCGGCTTCATCTTCAACTAAAACGGAAAGGGTATGTTTCATAGTGTGACTTGCTAGTTGACTTGGGAGTTGACTGGGGAGTGGTGGGGGCCTGTGCTCCCTAAATTGGTATCAAAGTAATTTATTGGTGAGACTGTTGAGTGGTTAAGTGTTGACTAGCCCCTTTTTTAACGGGGGATAAGGGAGAAGTAACGGTTAACTGTTAAGTTTTTTGAAGCTAAGCGTCAACGGTCAACGGTAAACCAAGGTAAGTATTCAGCTATCAGCTATCAGCTATCAGCTATCAGCTAATGAGTCACAGGCTAGAAGCCTGTGCCACGCTACTTGATGTGATCCATGAGCATAGGGCAAGCTACACCGAACAGCTTTTGAATAAAATCGGTAAGCATTGGAATAATGCTGCAGTGTTGTCACAGGACTTGTGGCCTGTGTCATAAAGCTGACTGCTGAGAGCTGAGTGCTGTTCGCGCAGCGATGCAGCGCGGTCTTGGGGAGGCAGCGCGGTCTTGGGGGTCTCCCCCATGAGCGACTGCCGTGGTTTCCCCCACTCGCGCTTTGCATCAAGACAGCGTGCGCGTAGCGCATATGCTTACAATCCAACTACCATTTTATCCAGGTTTTGAGTAACCAAGAACTCTAGTAACAGTTTGCTGTATCTAAAGATATATTTTTTCTAAAACTAGGCAGCTAATTGGAAAATTCCTCGGTAACATAAAAATCGGTAAAAACTGATTGGAGTGAAACCAAAGATTTATGGGTTGGTTAAAACGAATGTTTGGATTGGAAAGCCCAGAGGAAGCTGCCGCAGCTAGTACCCCTTCAGAAGATGCACCAGCAGGAGATGACATTGCCCCAGAGCGAGTGGGGTTAAACGGAGAATACGACCAAAGCGGCCTTGCCAAGCGAGTTGTTTGGGCCTTTGACCAAGACGACGAGCTGGATGACGAGGAGAGGCTCTGGGTTGCTCAAACTGGCGGTAAAGTTGTGCTGAAAGGAGAAGTAGCTAGCCAGGAGGTTCTAGATAAGATGGTTAGTGTTGCCTCAGGTGTGGATGGTTGCACGGAGGTTGACACTGATCAAGTGAGCGTCAGCTAATACCAATTTTGGGGATAATCAAACCTTAGCTCCTAGCCACTGTAACAGGATCAGATTCACCTGTTCCGGACATTCATCGTGGGGACAGTGACCAGCATGATCTAACTCCAATAGCTCTAAATTAGGATTGAGTTTAACAAACTTGCGAGCTAACATGGGGGGAATCATCCGGTCTTCTAGTCCCCACATCAATAGCATAGGAATATCTAATGTAGGTAATAGGGATTTGACCGGTAGACTAAAGTTAGGAGCAGTCATCCCTCTTAAAAGTCTACTAAAGGTGGCCGCAGCTCCAGGATCGGTGGCAGGGACACTCAGAATTTCTACTAAATCATCTGTAACTGCCTCTGGATTAGCATAAGCTAACCCTGCCCACTTACGCACAACCGATGGACGTCTTACCACGTAAAATAGGGTTTTGAGTAGCACTGGTGATGCCACTAGACTCTCAACAGTTGAGACTATCGGTCCGAGCCAACTAGGAATCGCTTCTTCTCGGGCTTGGAAATCTGGTAAATTAATCATCACCAGACCTTTAACCATCTCTGGATGGGTTGCTGCTGCTCCTAGACCAACTAGCGAACCAATGGAGTTACCTACTAACACTACCGGTTTTTGGATAAAAGTTTGCCAAAATTCATAAACCTGAGCTACCCAAAGGTCAATGGTATAGTCAACCGCAGCTTTCCGGGATGCCCCAAAACCCAGCAGATCTAAAGCATAAACGGTATGATGTTGACCGATTACGTCTAGGTTATGACGCCAATGCCCGACCGAAGCACCAAACCCATGAAGCAGAATAACTGGTGTTGTCGGCTGGACAGTTAGGGGTTGGGGTGGGCGAAAATAGGTATAACGGATCGGCCAACCCCGCCAGACCCAATCCCTTTGACTACCAACTCGTTGCTGCCAATGCAAAGATTTGGTCACAACCTGCCTCAACTTCAAAAATATTTACAAAGCCACTTGAGTCCATTATGCCTTCCCTATCAGCCAAAGGAGTAAGTTATAACTATTCCATAGGCCTTGGTTTCCTAAGTGATGTTAATAATTTGAACAGAAACAAGAAAGGAATCAGTAAAATGGCAAGTGTATGTAGTAAGTCTATTTTTTGATTAATCCACTTAAGAAAATAAACAAACGCCTGTGAGTGATAATAGAAGACGCCAACGCGATCTACCCCAAATTAACGAAAGAATCAGGTTTCCCAAGATTAGAGCCATTGATACCGATGGGGCACAGCTGGGTATAATCACACCTCAAGATGCCCTGCGGATCGCTGAGGAAAAGGAGTTAGATCTTGTCCTGGTTAGTGACAAGGCAGATCCGCCAGTGTGTCGCATCATGGACTATGGCAAGTACAAATTTGAACAAGAGAAGAAAGCCCGTGAAGCAAAGAAGAAGCAGCACACGGCTGATGTCAAAGAAGTGAAGATGCGCTACAAAATAGAAGACCATGACTACAATGTGCGGGTCAATCAAGCGGAGCGCTTCCTCAAATCTGGCGATAAAGTCAAAGCTACCATTACCTTCCGAGGTCGAGAAATCCAACATAGTAATTTAGCCCAGGCACTACTCGAGCGCATGGCTAAGGATTTACAAGAATTGGCAGAAGTCCAGCAAGCACCTAAGCGGGAAGGTCGCAACATGATGATGTTACTCTCCCCCAAAAAATAGTGGTTATAGTGATTGGTCATCAGTCATTGGTCATTGGTCATTAGTCATTGGTCATTAGTCATTGGTCATTAGTCATTGGTCATTAGTCATTGGTCATTAGTCATTGGTAACCACATGCCCAGGTGCCTGGAATTGGGATCTGAATACCCATGCACGGATCAAGCAGCTTAAAATACCAAGGACAACTGACTGAGGACTAGTGACGAAGGACGAAGGACTGTATGAAAATGCCATCTCCGACTCGCCTGAAGGGTAACTGGGTTAGAACAATCCTAGGGTGGGTGAATCTTCGCCCAGAAGAAGGCGAGCGGACATTGTTGATGTTCGCCTTCCATACCACCACTTCGATTGGACTGCTTTGGTTAGAGTACAGTGCCATTGCCTTGTTTCTAGAACAATATGGCGCGAAGTGGTTACCGGTAATTTATATTGCTAGTTCCGTTATCTGCTCTGGACTGGGAGTATTATACTCCTGGTTGCAGAGCATTTTACCATTGAGGTCAGTCTTGGTAGCGATCGCAATCCTAGCTGCCTTACCCCTGTTAGTGTTCCGCCTAGGCTTGGAGATCGAGTATGGCTATATTACTGTAGTCACCATCTTTCTATTGCGATTGTGGATGGATGCCGTGTACATCCTCAATGACCTTAATTCCCAGGTGACGGCTAATCAGTTATTCAACATTCGGGAAATTAAGCGTACCTACCCCCTAATCTCCAGTGGGCTTTTGGCAGCTGATGTCCTCTCTGGCTTCTCATTACCTCTATTATTGCTGTTAGTGGGACTCAACAATGTGGTGGCTTTTGGGTCTGGCATGATGCTCGTCGGAGCACTGACCTTGGTTTATATATGTCAGCACTACCAGCAAGCCTTTCCTAACTCCCCAGCACGACAGTGGGAAGAAATGGAGCCAGACTTTGCTGTGCGTCAGCCGAGTGAATCCCTCAGACGCTATGTCATCCCTTTATTTGCGTTTTTTATCTTAGGGGAAGCCCTGTACCTCCTAATTGAATTTCAGTATATGGGTCAATTGGAGCAAACCCTGGATAGTTCAGCAATTGCTGGTTTTCTGGGTCTATTCAGTGGTACGTTGGGACTTTTTGAATTGGTGACCCAATGGTTTATCTCTAGTCGGGTGATTGATCGCTTTGGTCTTTTCCTAAGCGCTATGGTATTACCTGGTGCTTTATCTGTGATTGGCTTAGTGACCCTAGCTAAGATGGCAAGTTGGCTAAAGTTTGATATTGGGTTGCCTAGCTGGATAACAGGGCTATTTATTGGTGTAGTCTTACTCCGATTCGTTGATGAACTATTGCGCTTTACTTTAATAGCTAGTGTTGAACCGGTACTTTTCCAAGCCTTACCGTCAGGGTTACGCTCTGTGGTTCAAACTACTGTGCAAGGGATTGCCAAACCCATGACTACTGGCATTACTGGTCTTGGGATTTTAGCCACCATTGGGCTGCTGAATTGGGCTTTCCCCAATTTTGAGCCATTGCGGCATTGGGTGTTTATTTTAATGGTAGTGATTTTTGCCCTATTATGGCTGCTGAGTACCTGGTTAATGCGGGCTAATTATGGTTCATTGCTGCTGATCAATGCTGAGCAAGGACGTTTGGGTTCTGCCAATACCAATTTCCTGGATACTAAGACTGTCTTTGAGGAAGCGGTAAGGCGACTGAAAACTGAGCCGAATAACCGCTCTGCTTACATTCAACTGTTGTCTCAAATCGCTCCAGAAAAAGCGAGTAAGGTTCTTTCTCCCTTGCTGGGAGAAATGTCTACAGATTTGCAGCGCCAGAGTTTAGAGGTGATGTTGCCCTATCCCAACCCAGATTGTCTAAAAGATGTGTCTGGGTTGATTGATCAAAGACCACCAGTAGAAGTCCTGGCCTTAGCATTGCGCTATTTTTGGCTGGCTCACGAAGACCTGAATATTCGGACAATTAAGCCTTATCTACAACCGGCTGTTGACCCAACCGTAAGAGCTACAGCAGCTGCTTTAATTATGGGTCGGGGTACACCAAAAGAGAAGTTTGACGCCGTCAAAACCCTGCGGCGGATGCTCACCTCAAAAAAAGAGCAAGAACGGTTAATGGGTACCCGAGCTTTGGCAGATATGGATTACTTGGAATCCTTGGTGGTTTATATTGATGACCTGTTAAGGGATAAGTCATTAAAGGTACGGTGTGCTTGTTTAGAGGTGATTGCTGCTAAACGATTTGAAAAGTACTATCCGTCTTTAGTCAAGGCACTCTACTACACCTCTACCCGCAATGCTGCTCGTATGGCGTTGGTCAAGCAAGGGGATGAAGCCATTCCTTTATTGAGGGTTTTGTCTGAAGATATTCACAAGCCAGACTTAGTAAGGCGGCAAGCTTGGATGGCTCTCGGTGAGATTGGCAGACTCCACGCCCTAACTGAAAAGGGTACTCCTGAAGCTATGAAGCATTTGGTGCAACAGTTGATGAGTAGTTGGGGGACAACCCGTCGTAATATTCTCACGATCCTGCTCAAGATTCCAGGGGAAGTTGGGATTGAGGCGGTGATGAACCAGTTAGGGCGTAGTGGCATAGAAACTTTAATTGAGCAAGAATTGATGTTTTTGGGTCAAATTTATGGCGCACTGCTGGATTTGACCTCAAAGAAAATAGCTGGACTGGAGGCAGATTTGCTGCGGCAGGGGCTTAATGATCTTCAACAAGATCTTGTAGAGGTGTGTTTCTTACTGATGAAGTTTCTTTATCCATCGAGTGCCATCAAAGCAGCTGAGTTTAATCTAGCATCCCATTCTCGGTCAAACATTGCCCTAGGGCTAGAAATTTTGGATAATACCCTAGATATTCCTAATAAGAAAGCATTTTTGTCAATTTTAGACCGGCGTTCTCTGAAAGAAAAATTAGGTGCCCTAGTGGATTTAGTGCCTTATAAACCCATGGGTGTAAGCGATCGCTTACGTCGGTTAATCGAGTTACGACATTTTCTGTCAGATTGGCCCCTAGCCTGTTGTTTTCATGTGGCCAGAGCAGCACACTGTTCCCTAGCACCAGCAGCGGCGATGAGTTGCCTACGTCATCCTACCGGTTTTGTGCGGGAAGCGGTTGTGGCTTATCTCAAAGAGATGTCACCTCGTGCTTGTGCAGAGTTGTTGCCAGTGCTTAGGAATGACCCAGATCCCTTGGTAGCTGCTCAAGCACAACAGATTATCGGATAGTTTGGTCGAATAGTTGCCTATTCTTTGTACACTTTGCTGGCATCATCTCTAATGTCTGATGGCAGTGGATAGTAGACCTAGGGATGACATAATGTCTGAAAGTAAGCTATCAGCTATCAGGTATCAGCTTGTCGCGTATCAGCTATTGGCCTGTGGCCAAGCTACTTGAGGTGCAAACAGCTTTTGAATAAAATAAGCTGACTGCTGACCGCTGACCGCTGACCGCTGAATACTTACGTCTGAAATTACCACATTGACACTCCCCGGCCTGTTCGCGTAGCGTCGGGCAAAGCCCGAAAGGCGCGGGGATTCCTAGATCAAGGAACCGCCGTAAACCTCCGTGTTCCTCTTCTTGACGCCGCCAAAAATTGGACAATACTCAACCAACAACCCGTACGTAGACCAAGTTTCCAGTCAATTCACGAAAGACCTAGAGGGCAGTTCTCGCGATAGCGTTAAGGTACTTTACCTTGGAAGTGCCTTAAAAAGTCCGTTGCTTCCATTTTCCCTAAGTTTCGGTGTGCCCCACCGTACTTTTTCTTTTCTCAAAATGTGTTCTTCTAGGTTCACACACCAACTGTTAATTGATGATTGGGTTTTTAAGGAGGACTTTCCCTACCCTCCGGGCATTACTACTTTAAGGTCAATAAGTTACGGGTCTCTCTCCCGGCTCAGCCTCGGTTTTTCAGCCTGTACCCATATTTCTATTATACTCTGGCGCTAAGGTATCGTCAACCTTTTGCTAAAAGATTTTTTTTCTAGGCGACTTTAGTCGCTGTGAGTCTTCATCCCCGGTTTAAAAACGCGGGGATGAACGACTTGTACGTCCCCTAGTAAATTGCTTGAATGTTAATGCCACCCCTTAATGCTACTCCATGGTCTAGTCAGCCATTAACTATAAACAATTATCGGTATGGGTTAAACTTGTATTTTACTACAGGACGGCTATTCGCTAGCAGCCAACCGCTAACCCAACCACTAACCAATGTTATCTAGCATTGATCGTTTAATTTTTATCAGGGGTGTCCCTATTTTTCACGAATTGCGGGACGATTTTCTGATGCGACTAGCCTCAGTGATGGACGAGCTAGACTTTCCTTCTAACCATACCATCTTTGCTCAAGGGGAAGAGGGTAGGGAACTTTATATTGTAGTCTCAGGTTTGGTAAGAGTTCACATTGGTGAGCGGAATTTGGCACAGTTCAAGCAAGGAGCGTGCTTTGGGGAGATGTCCTTGTTTGATGCAGAACCTCGTTCCGCTTCTGTGACCACAATCGAACCTTGCCATTGTTTGATGTTGACACAGCTACAACTCTATGATGCCATTGATGAGACACCAGAATTTGCAATTAAAATTATTCGTATGTTGTCCCGCCGTATTCGGGAACTTAACAGCAATTTGAATACTAATCAGGGGAAAAATCCACCATCGGATTTGAGAAGGGTTGGAAGTCGTTTAACTGATTTCCGTGCTTAAGATAAGTCCTAGTTTTTTGGTACTATTTTTTTGGTACTAGACCTGGCTCCTAGGTGCGTTAATCATTACAATAATCAGCAACATCGGTTTATAATTAATAGTAACTATGTCTTTTGTTGGTCTACACATTCACAGTGATTATAGCCTACTGGATGGAGCATCTCAGCTACCAGCACTGGTGGATCGAGCTGTTGAGTTGGGTATGCCTGCGATCGCACTGACAGATCATGGTGTGATGTATGGTGCTATTGAACTGATTAAAGTTTGCCTAAAAAAGGGCATTAAGCCGATAATCGGTAACGAAATGTATGTGATTAATGGGGATATTGAGGTCAATAAGCGTTACCGAAAATATCATCAAGTCGTCTTAGCAAAAGATACCAAAGGTTACAAAAATTTAGTAAAATTAACAACTATTTCTAACCTCAAAGGGATGCAAGGTAAAGGAATTTTTGCTCGTCCCTGTATCAATAAAGAATTACTGGAGCAATATCACGAAGGGTTAATTGTTACTAGTGCTTGTTTGGGGGGTGAAGTTCCCCAAGCTATCCTAAAAGGTGACTTAGATCAAGCCCGTAAAGTAGCTAAGTGGTACCAAGAGGTTTTTGGGGATGATTACTATTTAGAGATTCAAGACCACGGCTCTGTAGAAGACCGAGTGGTTAATGTTGCTATTGTCAAAATCGCTAATGAATTAGGCATTAAAATTATTGCCACTAATGACTCCCACTTTATCTCCTGCTATGACGTAGAAGCTCATGATGCTTTGCTGTGTATTCAAACCGCTAAACTGGTTACGGAAGAGAAACGGATGCGCTATAGTGGCACGGAGTATCTCAAGTCAGCAGAGGAAATGAAACGGCTGTTTCGAGATCATTTACCGTCCCAGGTGATAGAGGATGCGATCGCAAATACCTTAGAAGTGGCAGATAAAGTCAAGCACTACAATATTATGGGGGAGCCTCGCATCCCAGACTACAAGGTATCCAAGGATTATACCCCTGACACCTATTTAGAAGAAATTACCTGGAATGGACTGATGAAGCGGCTAAAGTGTCGCTCTCGTAGTGAAATTGATCCAGTGTATAAAGCACGGCTAGAGTATGAGTTAAAAATGCTCCAGCAGATGGGATTCTCTACCTACTTTTTAGTGGTTTGGGACTACATCAAATATGCCAGAGATAATGATATTCCCGTTGGTCCCGGTCGTGGTTCAGCAGCAGGTTCCCTAGTGGCTTATGTCCTAGAAATTACCAACATTGACCCCGTACATCATGGGCTCCTGTTCGAGCGCTTTCTCAATCCAGAGCGGAAATCAATGCCAGATATTGACACAGATTTCTGCATTGAAAGACGGGATGAGGTGATTAAATATGTTACTAATCTCTATGGTGAAGACCGAGTAGCCCAGATTATTACATTTAACCGCATGACCTCTAAAGCGGTATTAAAAGATGTAGCGAGAGTGTTAGGAATTTCTTACCAAGACTCTAATCGTATGGCTAAGATGATTCCAGTGGCGCGAGGTAAGCCAGCCAAACTCTCAGTGATGATTTCTGATCAGACACCAACACCAGAGTTTAAAGACGCTTACGATCAAGATCCGGAAGTTCGTCGCTGGGTGGATATGGCGATTCGGATTGAAGGAACCAATAAAACCTTTGGTGTCCATGCTGCTGGCGTGGTTATTTCAGCAGACCCCTTAGATGAAATTGTGCCATTACAGCTGAATAATGATGGTGCAGTGATTACCCAGTATTATATGGAAGACCTGGAAGCTCTGGGACTCCTGAAAATGGATTTTTTAGGACTAAAGAACTTAACCACTATTCAGAAAACCAAAGAGTTAGTTGAAAAGACTCAAAATCTTAAACTCGATTTAGATCAGATTCCCCTAGATGAAATTAAAGCTAAGAAAATTTTAGACAAGGGTGAACAGAATAAAAAACCCCTAGATATTCAAAAAACTTACGAGCTCCTAGAAAAAGGTCAGTTAGAAGGAGTATTCCAATTAGAATCTTCGGGAATGCGTCAGGTGGTGCGAGACCTGAAACCTGACAGTATTGAAGATATTTCTTCAATTTTAGCTCTTTATCGCCCTGGTCCTCTAGATGCTGGTCTGATTCCTCAGTTTATTAATCGTAAACATGGTAAGGAAAAAGTAGAGTATCAACATCCTCTATTAGAGCCTATTTTACAGGAGACTTATGGAATTCTATGTTTACCGAAAGGTACGTTAATTGATCAGCCCGATGGTTCTTATGTGCCCATTGAGGAAATTAAATCTGGCGACCTAGTATTAACTTCTGATGGTAAACAAGTTTGGCCAGCAAAGGTAGCTAAGCAATGGTGCAGTGGTGTTAAAGATATCCTGAAAATTACGTTATCTAGTGGTACAGTTATCTATTCCAGTAAAAACCATCGCTTTTTAACACCAGATGGAGACAAATTTGCCTATGAGCTCAAACCAGTAAACCCAGTCGTCAAGAATCCTGATAGTTTGGGTTCTCAAGTTTATGAAAAATATCCCGGAGCCAGCAACAGTAATGACCCGGTGGTGCGTTACGGGACGGGCTGTTCCAAACCTGGCTACGAGGCGGAAAATCAGGGCGAGCCCGTCCCTAACGCACCCTACGGAACTCTACAGGCAACTGAAAAAGGCAAGAGGCAAGAGGCAAGAGGCAAAAGTAACCCACCCCTAACCCAACCCACCCCCAACCCCTCCCAGGAGGGGAGCAGGAAGGGAAACAGATCCGGAGTTTTATTGTCCAATCAAAAAAGACCATACAGGTTTACATTTAATTTAGAAACCCTAGAGTACAACACAAGGTACAAGACAAATGTTGAATACTGGGATGAATTTGATCACCAAGTCTACCAGCAAGATGTTCGGATAGTTTATGTTACGGCTGTGGAAGAGAGTGGGCAACAGGAGTGTTTTGATCTACAAATGGAGGAACAATCTTCCCCATACTTTCTGGCTCATGGCGTAGTCGTTCATAACTGCTTTCAGGAAAGCATCATGCGGATGGCCCAGGATTTGGCCGGTTATTCTCTAGGTCAAGCGGATTTACTGAGGCGGTGTTTGAGTGGATCAACTGAGATAGTTGATCCAGCAACCGGTCGTTTAGTTTCCCTGAGGGAGATTGCTTCTAAATCTAGTTACTGGTTGGGACGAAAGGTTTTTTCTCTTGATTTGAAGACCCAAAAAATTACCCAACGACCAATTATCGAAATTCATCCTAATGGGATTCGTGATGTTTGGGAGATTACTACCAAAACTAACCGCAACATTCGCGCAACGGATGATCATCTTTTCTACACCACTCTAGGATGGAAGCCTCTGAAAGAGTTTACCATAGGAAGTTCAATCGGTTTATCGAAAACATTACCAATTCGCTATACTCGTGAACTATCTAATAGTAAAGGTAAGCTAACTGATAATATCATTAGACTTGTTTCAGAAGTTGGTAACAGGGAACAGCTAACAGCTAAAAGTGGACACGAATTAACGAAAACAGTTGCGACTCCGAGTTTATTACGTCACCAAGGTATTGGTGACTCAGATATTTTCTGGGATGAGATTGTTGAGCTGAAGTATCTTGGCCAAGAGGAGGTTTTTGATTTAAGTATTGCTGAAACTCATAACTTTATTGCCAATGACTTTATTGCTCACAATTGCATGGGTAAGAAGAAGGTGGCTGAGATGCAGAAGCATCGGGAGATCTTTATCGATGGTTCAACCAAAAATGGCGTGACTCAAGACATAGCTGAAGAGTTATTTGACCAAATGATTAAATTTGCCGAATATTGTCTCAGCTATGATACGGAGATTATAACAGTAGAGTATGGGCCGATGCCCATTGGTGAGATTGTCGAAAAAGGTATCCCATGTACTGTTTATAGCGTTGATAGTAATGGCTATGTTTATACCCAACCTATTGCTCAGTGGCATAACCGGGGAGAGCAAGAGGTGTTTGAATATACTCTAGACGATGGCTCAGTGATTCGAGCTACAAACGATCATAAGTTTATGACCATTGATGGTCAAATGCTGGGGATTGATGAGATATTTGAGGGAGGGTTGGAGTTGAAACAGTTAGAGGAGTTACCTTTAGGGTTAATTGATCAAGCTAGTTAATGTTTATGTAGTTTTGTTAAGGTAATAACCGCATAATAACGCTTTCAGATATTAAGAAATAATTCGCCAACAGCATCTTGACCTCAACCCAACCCTGATTTAGTATAATCTATCCAGAAATGTCACAAACTAAACATTAAGAGATAAAAATGCTACTTAAATTAGTTAAGAATGGATGGAATATCAAGTTTTTGTTGATGGCTACATCCTTACTCACACTTTTATCTTCTCAACCTGCCTTTGCTAATCAGGCATGTTCTACTGTTGAGTTTAATGGTTCGGCTGCCAAGCTTCGTTATAGGAATATACAAGGGGATGCAAGTAGCAGGACAATTTCCCAATCTAATTCAGTTAGAGGTTGGAGTTATAAAGGTCGTCTAGCTAGTTACGTTATATTCAATGGTAGTAAATCAGTTGTAATTGTAGAGGAATTTAATCCAAATACAGAACAATTCGGTCGTAAACTGGCGACTATTAATATTTAAAATAGTGATAGCATTCGCGGATGGGATTGGGATGAGGAAAAAGAAATAGCATCATTTTTGTTAGTAAATAGCTCAGGAACTTTCGTAGCTGTAGAAAAGTTTGGTCTATCAGGATTCGGTTCTCGAATAGCAACAGTCAAACTTTCTAATAGCGCTTTAAGTAAATTGGGTTCTTCTTGGACATGGGATGGTAACTTGGCTGAATACACTTTAAATGGTAGAACTAAAGTCGAATATTTTGATGGTGATTCTTGGGGTTCTCAACTTCCTAACAAGAGCTCATTTGTTGGGAATAATCTAGTTGGAAGAAGTTGTTACTAAGAATGTAAGCATTCAGCTTATGCCCATTGCGCATTGGCGCACGCTACGGGAACGGCGCACCCTAGGGCGTGTTTTCAAAGTTTTCCGCAAGATTATGATCCCCCCCAGCCCCCCTTAAAAAAGGGGGAGCCATACTCAAAGTCCCCCTTTTTTAAGGGGGATTTAGGGGGATCTCCGAGTTTGAAGACACGCCCTAGGCAAACGGGAACAGTCTACATAGGTAAGCATTCGTTTAATCTCTATTACAGAAAGCTGATGGCTGATAGCTGAATGCTTAGATAACTACTAACTATTAATACTTAAAATCACATCGTTACTGCCACCACCAAGAATATCATCACCATCTCCGCCATCTAGATAATTATTACCTTCTGTTACAGGGGAAGCAGAAATTCCAATGGCGATAATATTACTATTAGGGTTGAGAAAACTAGCCAATTCTCCGTAAAGACTATCATCGCCACTACCACCAATTAGAGTATCATCTCCACGCCCACCAGCGATCGCATCATTGCCTCCCTTACCGTCAATAAAATCATCGTACAATGGGGTTGGTAAGGGGAAAACGGATACCCCTGTCATTTATGCATGGGGAGGAGTTTTCCCCTTAGACAAATAGCAGCGTGGACATTGCTTCCTTGTCTTGATGCAAAGCGCGAGTGGGGGAAACCACGGCAGTGCGGTCATGGAGGGAACCCCCAAGACCGCACTGCCTCACGGTCATCTCAAGCACCATTAGCAAGTTCAGGTGACGTGACCTTCCCAAGACCGCGCTGCATCCCTTGAATCAGAAGCTGTATGAATATCCATCTTTCCGGTGTACAGTGCTGCAATATTTATGACTAATTCCTTGAATGAGTCCGTTAACAGTCGAGATGTTGAATGATCCAGTTTTTCGAGTTGCAACCCGTCCAACATAAGTCCCGATTTTCTTACCTTTGGTGACAATTGCTTTAACAATGTCACCCGTTTGAAATCCCTTATGAATCTTGGTTCTAGAACAATGGCGAGTGGGGAATCCGTATTTATTTGTTCTGCAACTTTGACGAGTACCGTGACCTTTAGCGGCAATCAGTAAAGGTTTTTTAACTTCAACATAAAGGCTGTCTACAACGCCTACACAAGCGGCATCAAGCCAATGGGTTTTAGGTAAGTTGAACCGACAACGGTTGTACTTGGTCAATCCTCCTGAACCAGTTTCGACAGGCAGTTCTGTTAACTTCAGTTCCTCGTACAAGGAACAGCGGGTAGAGTTAACCGCAGCGGCATCCGCTAAAGGCTTTTTAACCTGAGATAGAACTCGTTTCAACACCTCTGGCTTCCCAGATAGAAACTGTTCAATTTCTTGATTGCCTTTAGTTTGATTGCAGTCGTGACAGGCTATTGTTAAATTAGAAACTCGGTCAGAACCGCCTTTTGATTTAGGCGTGATATGCTCGACTTCTAACGGGGTATCACTTGCACCACAATATCCGCATTTTCTACCCCATTTTTCTAACAGATACTCTCTCACCTCATAACCCTGCAATTCCCCTTGTTGATACTCATAACCCTTGATTTCCGGGTTCTCTATCTTCTGCATATCGAACCGGACTAGCTCTTGAGAAAGGCCTGATATAGGACAAAGTCTGATCAGCTTTTTAACCCAAGTGATTGTGGTGAGAACCCGATGCATGAGACTCGGTGGCAACCAACCATCGGGGCGGCTTCGGTTAAGAAACCTAGATTTTCTATAACGGGTTTTACGGTTTCGTCTACCGCGTCTTAACTGCCGTCTTGAGGTTAAAGCATCTCGGATTTTAAAGCCTCGGTGAGTGAGTTCAGCACCCCAAATAACAACGTTATTTTGTTCCCGTAGCGTCCCCTGCGGCGAAAGGATTGCAAATCCCGTCGTTTTGGCTCCAGGGTCAATCTTTAATTGATGTTTGTGAGTAACACAGTTTTCCTCCTCTAAATCTAAAATGATGATAGTAAACGGATACTTACGATAAACTTTTGCTCTACCTTGCTTAAGCAGTAATCTAGCTCTAGCAGGGCGGCAAGGGTCTAATGGTTTAAGGTTTTTGTCGAGTACAAAAACACGCATAATGGTGTTTTTCTCCTATTTCTAGGGTTAAGTTAGCCTAGCCAATGTTTAAATCGTTTTTGACGCTCAAAGCACTGTCTTAATCTCGATACAACTGTTTAACCTTGAGCCACAGAGCAGAGGACTGGCTGCGTATCCAAGGGTGTGATGGCGATTTAAACGTAGCCCTGAGCGAAGTCGTTCGCGTAGCGTGTGCCAAAGCGCAAGGGCTGAGGCGGGTCAGCTATGAGTTTTTCAAGCCCCCGTTTTCAAACGTGGGGTTTGATCGACTCCGAGATTACTGACTGCCATTTTTCCCATCAATTAGATCATTATCATCCCCACCGTTGAGGGTATCGTTATCATCTCCACCTTTCATAGTACCAGTAAGCGTTGAGGGAATGGTGAAAGGAGAAAAAAAGGATCCTTCAGACTTTAAACGCTCCTGCTCTTGTTTCAAACTTGTAAGATTGAGTCCTAATGCTATGAATGGAGCAGGGAGTAGGGAGCAGTAAAGTCGAGGGAAGAGGGAAAAAATTCTGTGTACCTCATTAGGCTAAAAACCGCTATATATCGTTTACGCTACCGATCCTTACATCAATAATTAGATCCCATTTCAGCTTAGATTTATCGCCAATTTGGCGACCCTTTAGAAATCTATAGAAAAATCTCTAGAAAATTAAAAAAAGTACTCTCTGGGGTAACATGCTCCGGTAAAATGAAAAACATAATACCAAAACTAAAGAATTGTAAAGTAATATTAAGTAAAGGCATACATCGATTGAGTGTTTTTTCCTCTATGACCACCCAGTTTTTTGCTTCCCAGTGTGTGGAAATGACTGTGCCACAGGAATCTGTGCCGATTCAGCACTACTTGCGTCAGCCTGAACGGATAGTTTATGCGATCGCAGACCTGAATCGCATCCAACAACTGACTCAGAAGCGTTTTCGCCTGAAAATGAATCCATTACACTTTATGTCCTTGACATTTCAGCCCACGGTAGATCTAGAAGTGTGGGCAGAATCTGACGCTACTGTTCATCTGAGGTCTGTCGGTTGTGAAATTATAGGATTGGACTACATCAATCAACGCTTTGCACTGCAATTAACCGGAAAACTGCATCCTTGGGAAGATCACGGAGTGACTAAGCTCACCGGCAGAGCGGATTTAACTGTCAAGGTTGATGTGCCCTTACCTTTTTCCCTTACTCCCAAGCCAATCTTAGAAACCACTGGCAATGGTTTGCTCAAAAGCGTTTTGCTCAGGATTAAGCAAACCTTGATGAAGCAGCTGTTATTGGATTATCGTCAATGGGCTAACAACGGCACCCAAACAAATATATATACCCAGCACCAACCACCAGGAGCTCCCGCGACTTGATCTAGCAATCGCTGTCGGAGTGGTCAGGGTGGAAAGATGGGGAGATGGGAAGATGGGGAGATGGGGAGATGGGGAGATGGGGAGATGGGGAGATGGGGAGATGGGGAGTGTGGGAAGTATGGGAAGTATGGTAAGTGTGGGAATTTTCGGGCGAATTTTTGCCTAATTCCAACCTATTACCTATTACCTATTACCTATTACCTCTTGCCTCTTGCCTTTCCTTAAGGGAGTATGTTCACAATCACCCTTAACCCTTAATCCTTGATATTTCCTTGTGACAAAAACTATTACTGATCTCCCAATTAAAGCTGGTATTGTTGGTACTGGGTTTGCGGCTAAGCTCCGAGCGCAGACATTGCAAGCGGATTCGCGATCGCATTTACTGGCGGTCTGTGGTCATACCCCTGCCAAAACCCAAGAGTTTGCTGAAACCCACGGCACTACAGTGGTGGATTCTTGGCAGCAATTGGTAGAACACCCGGAGCTTGATCTAGTATTTATTAGCACGATTAATCGGGATCATGGCACAATTGCCCGTGCTGCCCTTAATGCTGGCAAACATGTTGTCACTGAATATCCCCTTTCCCTGGATCCCAAAGATGCCGAATCCCTGATTACCCTTGCCAACGCTAAGGGCAAGCTCCTCCATGTAGAACATATTGAGCTTTTAGGGGGCTTGCATCAAGCCTTGCGCCAATCTTTGCCCAAAATTGGTCAACCGGTTTATGCCCGTTACGTAACTATTGCCCCGAAACACCCTGCACCTCGGGGCTGGACATTCAATCTGGAACTATTTGGCTTTCCCTTCATTGGTGCTCTTTCTCGCATTCACCGCTTTACAGACTTGTTTGGTGAGGTCGCTTCTGTGTATTGTCAATCCCAGTTTTGGGATGCTGGTGATCAGTACTTTACTGCCTGTCTATGTAATGCCCAACTGCGCTTTACTAGTGGTCTAATCGCAGATATTACCTATGGTAAAGGGGAAATGTTCTGGCAGAGGTTACGGAATTTTGAAGTCCATGGAGACCAAGGCACACTGCTGTTTGAGGGAGACCAAGGTAATCTGATTAAGGCAGAGGAAAGCAAACCAATTGAAGTAGCAGGGCGACGGGGTTTGTTTCTTAAAGATACCGCTATGGTAATTGACCATCTAGTTAAAGGAACACCCCTGTATGTAACGACCGTAGCTAGTGGCTATACTCTCAAGGTTGCAGATGCATTACGTCAGTCCGCAGCCACAGGTAATGCCATCGCTTTAAGCCGCTATTAATAAAGGGCGGATGGTAGAAAGGCCCCTGCTGGTTCGTTATACAGGCCAAGGCTCATCAAGGTTTCGGTCTGGATCAGACGCAAGCCATGGTTCAAACACCAACGCAATAGGTCGGCGTTACTAATTGGAACATAAAAGCCCGACCCACCGAACGCTGGAGCTGCCGCGATCAGCGCTTTTAAGTCCTCATTATTCTCGCCAACAGCGTGCCCGAAGAAGCCAATTTCGGTGGCGTAGCCGGATATGCGCCCATCACACTCGACAAGGGTTGCCATGCCCCGAGCGACATATTCCTTCAGTTCCCACGCCCGGTCATGACCATGAATGCGATCACAGAGTTGATTACACGCAGCAAGGTCGGCCTCAGTGGCCGGACGAACGGTGCGGCCTGGTATGGTCAAGCCGAGTGGCTGTCCTTGAAGGTTCGCCAGTAGCTCACGCACATTGAAGCCCAGTTTTGTATACAGGGACAGGGAGCAGGTGTTATATGCGGCTTGAAGCAGCCGCACACCGGGGCACCGTTTTTCTTGTGCTCGTTGTAAAACATGTTCCATCAGGCGGCGACCAACCGACCGATTTTGTGCGGCGGGGTCTACCGTAGTCGGACCGATACCGGCGATAGTATCCCCTTCCCACAAAAAGTTGCTGCCAATGACGCGCCCATCCTCAGCTTCGGCCACGACGGAATAAACCGCCGGGTTCGCTAAAATTTCGGTCAACATATCCGCCCCAAACTCCGCAGAAGGAAAGTCCGGTACCAAGCCGTGCTGTTCTGCAATGGCACGGAACGCTTGATACAGAATGGTGCCACAGGGGAGTGCGTCCTCGGGCCGTCCCCCACGCAGTATCACTGAAGAGGTTTGT
Source organism: Moorena producens PAL-8-15-08-1 (assembly GCF_001767235.1). Taxonomy (GTDB): domain Bacteria; phylum Cyanobacteriota; class Cyanobacteriia; order Cyanobacteriales; family Coleofasciculaceae; genus Moorena; species Moorena producens_A. The sequence goes on along the minus strand of NZ_CP017599.1, from coordinate 5,300,281 downwards.
TCAAATACTTTGTCCATGATGAAAAACCTTTTAAGTGTTCCGTTCGCAACTTTGCGCGATAGGAATTGAAAATACAAACCTAGCACTACACTGTTGATTAGGTAGTCGGACAAAATTAGGTTTAACTGTCAAGATAGGGAACAGCGGATCACCGGAACAGGGAACAGAGGGACTTTTGGCTGGTTTACAAAAGTTAACACAGTTTGGTTTATTTATGTCCAGGTACTTAGTTTTGTCAGTCAACCAGCGTCTATTTATTTTAGAGTGTGTCACTTACCATAAAATTTAACTCAATCTTGTATAAATTACCTAAACTATATAAATCGTAACAAATATTTTAAACTTCATTACAAAATCAGATATGCCCTTGGCATACCATGATATGTTCTGTAACATACATCGAGTCAGGGTTCCTATGGGCTGATGGGACACGCAGCTTTCCCGCTCTCGGACTACCTAATAGTTAAGTTAGACAAGGAGGACACTTTGGATTTGCATTCTACTCAACCCCACAATGATCATGCTTGTGAAGGCATTAGCGATTATGTCGCCGAGCTTCAGTTTCACATGGCACTCCACGCCCGCAAATTAGTTCCTAACCTCACTAAAGCAGCAGATAGTCGAGAGCAACTATTGCAGCAAACCCAAGCTAATTTTGAAAAACTGGTTTCCCGACAATCCCGTTCAGAGCGATAAAGCACGAGCTCGATTTGCAGCAATCAAGGATTCTGTATACTGTAGCGCCTCTTGCCAAACCTGATACCCAAGAGGCGTTAAATGGATGCCATCGGTTGTCAAGTTGTGCTGCATCTGACCTTTAGTATCAGTAAACAACTTGTGAAGATTGAGATAGGCTGCTCCTTCTTGTTGAGCAATCTGAGCAATTTCTTGATTAAGATTACGAATGCGCTGATTAGAAATAGCAGTAGCTCGTGTCGGTAAAATCGATTGGATAATCAGTTGAGCTTGTGGGTGATTTTGCCGCAATTGACGAGTAATCTGGCGCAGGTTGTTGAGAATAACTTGATCGGTTTTGCCCTGACGCAAATCATTGATACCTGCCATCACATAAATTGTATCAGGACGAGTCTGGGAAAATGCCGATAATCGACTCAAAATTTGACTGGTATTCTCACCAGAAATGCCTTGATTGAGCCAAAGTTGATACTTAGGTAATCCCTGTGCCGGTAACCACAAACTTAGGGAATCTCCCACTACCATAGACAGACGATTGTTACCCTGTCCGTAGGCAACAGCTCTGGCTTCCTGTGCCAAGAGTTGTTTCCATTGCTGATAGGTAGGTTTTGTGAGAGGGACTCCTTTATGATTTAATCCCTTTGCCCAAAACGATGAAAAACTATGAGCAGGTAAGCGAGTATAAAGTTTGCCAGCTCTGAGGGCAGCTAATCGTTGGTAATACAGTTCCGTTCCCGACTTTGGTGAAGGAGTAGCAGGTCGATAGTTGGGTAAACGTTGCTGATACTTTAGTTGCTGATACTTTAATAATTTAGCAGCGCTACGTTTCTGCCATTGACTACTAAATTCAGGAGAGGAAGTTTTTGCAGTGGTTTCTAGGGTAGGGACAATCTTGTGACTCACCCCAGCCTGCAATGCTTTCTTAGCTGTTGACACTAAAAGGCTTGAGAGGCTATCTGAGGGATTGGCAGGTAGGGGTGGTGGTGGTGGAGCAGACATTGCTCCTCCAGTGAGTAGACTTGTTGTTAACAGATATAAATTGCTCATAATGTGCCCACTTTCCTCTCTATATTCTTTTCACATCAAGCAATGGAGGAAATCCGGACAACTTTAAAGCACGGTGTTGCTGAATTGAAGTATGAATATGAGTAGAGTGGGCATCCTGCCCGCCCGGAAATAAGCATGAAACTGGCAAGATGCCAGTGTCTTGATGCAGTCGCTCATGGGGGTTTCCCCCAAGACCGTAATGGTGCTTTTTCCGTAGGCGAATTAAATTCGCCACGGGTCGCACCTCTGCATCGCTTCCACGCAAGATGCCCATTCCACCTCACTCTTAAAATCATTCCATTATTCAGCAACGCCTTAATCAAAATCTCCCCCATCTCCCCATCTCCCCATCTCCCCATCTCCCTATCTCCCCATCTCCTTAATTATGGGTATTCAACTGAATCCCATAATTAAGGAAGGGATAGCTCAACGGGCACCGATCCGAATCACATCTCCATCAAAGGTTGGCAGTGACAGCACAAAGGGATCAGTGGAATAGGTCAATGCTTGTTCTTCTAACATACCGATGGCAATTTCTTCACCCATGCGCACACTATCATAGTAGTCAGTAAAGTAGTGAACGCCAGCCATATTGCGACCAATAGAAATATTGGCAGCCAGTTTGTTCAACTCACCCTCCAGAGTCAGAAAATCCCTGGATCGCTCTGAAACAAGTGTTGCCTCACCTTTCGTGTAGGCAGATGGATCAGGGGCACGGAACACAATAGCCTGATCTTTGGGACTAAAGCGTTTGAATCTGATCTGTGTCCTTGCTTGTCGAGGTTTTGGGTTTTTGACTGGTGTTTCTACTAAAACTGCACTGGTATCAAAGAATGCCTTAAGCATGGTCACACATGCCCCAGCAACAGCGGCATGTCCTGCACCATAGGCAGGGTGCATGGGAGACCCTTCAGGAAATGCCATTGGTAGTAGATAATTCTGTGAGCCAGAGCCATTTTGATTGGCTAGTTCCAAAATGAAGTTGAGAGTACCGTTACTTTCTAGTTCACGTTGAAACCTTCTAATGTACTTGAGTAATGCTCTGGGTACACTAGCTTTAGCTTGATTAGGTAGCTCTTGAAATCGCCGTAATAGTTCAATCCGGGCTGCCAATGCCTCTGGTCGCAGGCGAATATGGTTATTGAACTTCTGGAAGCGGACAGCTTTAAGTGCTCGTGTCGCTACTTCAGTAACCAAAGTTAAGATGTGTGGACCGCCATAGAGGGCAAAACCACCAGCATTGCGACGGGTTGCTGGATTACCTGCTGCTACACCACCCCCAGAAAGATGATCAAAAGCGGGATCGAAGGGTGTTTGCATCCCCAGGAGAATGATGCAAGCGTTGAGATACGGTTCATAAAGAGCGTCGTAATGAACATAGGTGGCTAAATCTCGGGGAGTAGAGATAAACCGACGAGCTGGACGATCGGGTAGCTTAGGGTTTTTATCATTCTCTAAAACATAGCTTTCTCTGTCTTGCTTAATCCCACGCTGAACCAAGACATAGTCTTCCATGTTGGTCATGTAATCTAGGTTAGGTCTTGCAATGGGAACCTTTTGATCAATTTGCAAAGCACCATAGGTAATTTTCCCTTCTGCAACGTTGCCACCACCATTGAGATCAACATTACCCATCAGTAGAAACTGAGAGAGATACGGACCGACTTCCACTCCTGGAGAAGAGCCTCGGAATACGGTTTGCTCATCAAGCCTGCCTCTGCCATTCACCTTACGAGGTCGTCCAGTTTGGTTGCGAATATAGTCAAGAGCATTGAGACGATTGATTGAACTCTCGATTTTGCTATTCGCTCCTCTCTTCTCAAAGTCATTAAGGGGCTGATCCCGCAGTATGGCTAATTCGTAGATCTCTGCTATCTCAAAAATTAGCTCTGGGTTAGCCTTACCGCTAGCATCGATTAACGGTGGTGCCGGAGGCATGGTAACTGCTTGTGGATCGGGTCCGTTTAGCTCAAAGACAACCCCTGCAGTTGGTGCTTGCCATTGTCTAAATTGCTCAAGCAGATCAGGGTTAGTTTCAGGTTTAATAGTGTAGTCTTGACCTGTAAATACTACCTCAAATTTGGCACCATGACGTACTCGATCAGAGAAGGGATCAATAAAGCCATCGTCCACTGCACGGCGAAACTCCACAAAATCCTGTGGATCTTCTAATAGCCCTGTATCAGGGTTGTGAGGTAGGCCTTTGGTAAAGGACATAAAATACTGATCATCAGCATGTCGCTGTTCATCCCCATTGGCTTTATGGGTAGGATAGTCACGACTTCTAGCTAGTTTTGCAGCGTCGAGGCGAACGTCAAAAGACTTCTCTGAACGATTTGCCATGGGAACTCCTTAGAAAAAATAATTTTGATATGTTTTTAAGATGTCTATTCAAATGTAAAAAGTAATTTATGACTCTGACAGTACCCACAAGGGTACTTTTTTCACAAAAAAAAATGGGTTGGTTTGTAAGCATTTAGCCGTCAGCTGTCAGCCGTCAGCTTTCAACCTTCAGCCACAGGATCACCCTAGGCGAGCAGCTTAAAATAAACCTCTGTCGAGATAATTTTATAGTTCGAGATTTTAGAGACTTGAAAGTTTTACTAAAAGTCCTACAACTAATCTTTAACAAAATACCAGTCGCTCAATTCTTCCAAAGAAATATCATTCTCTGGCTGTGGAGCACGGAAATAGGAATGTATCGGAAGTAATTCAACACCAGGATTTGCTGATGGTTCAGAAATAATCTGTTTGATTCGGCTCAAGTAGTTTAAAGCGGTGCTATCCCAGGTGTAATAGTCCAACACATACTGCTGACAACGTTTCTGTAAATTTTGCCACAGTTGTTGATCACAAAGTATTTCCCTGATGCCTCTAGCAATATCTGCTGGATTGTTGGGATCAACTAACATCCCATAGTCTTCATCTCCTACTTTTAGACTTTCACCAACACCACTATTTTTTGTTACCACTATCGGTAATCCAGCTGCTGCTGCTTCTAAAGGAGCAAGACCAAAGGGTTCAAACAAAGAGGTAAGAGTAAACACGGAACCACGCTGAGCAAAATACCGATAGGAGGCTGCTAATGCTGGTTGATCGGGTACTGAGAAAGCGCTAATTTTACCCCACAAATTTTTTTCTCGTACTATTTCCCGGATTGGACCTATTACTAGTTTTTCGGTCTGTTCATCGTGGGCTTTTTCCTGCAAAGGGTTATCCAATCCACCAGTAATCAGCACCACATTGGCTTTCTCTTGGATGATCACATCGTCAGCAAATGCTTGCACTAAACCTAGGAGGTTTTTCTTGGGATCTAAACGGCTGGATGCCAAGATAGCCGGTAGATTGCGCCGTGATTCACTGATGTCCCGGCGCAATCGCTCTTCAATCAGTTGATAAGTCGCTTCTTCATTATGAGCGATCGCATCGGAACCAAATACAGAGCTATTTACTCCTGGTGCAATCACGGCAAATCGATGATCATCGTCTATATCGACTGCTCCACGATAAGCATGATGAGTGTACTGTTGGAACCGCTCTTGTGCCGTATTAGTAATATTGAGGGCTGAGTGGTTCATGCTCAACCGTTCCGCTAGGATTCGGTATCGGAAATTGTAATAGTGATCAATTTCAGCCAGATTCTCAGGAGTGACTTGGAGTTTATCCATTTTTTGAGCCCCCAGGGAATGACCTGTGAAAGTAAAAGGTATCCCTGTCTGTTGCTCAATCAGCACCCCACACACTCCCCCATCACTGTAGTGGGTAGTCATGATATCGGGGAACTTACCTTCCTCTCGATAAAATTCCAGGATGTTTGGGACCCAGTCTTGGACGAGATAGGGCCACAACAATTCTTTGCGCAGGAACTTTTGTGGTCCGGCTGGCAATCGGATAATCCGGAGGTTGTCTACACTCCCATAGCCATCAAATGTCTCGGCAAATTCTGGCCAATCCGGATCAATGATTTGACGGGTGAGAATATCTACCTGGTGACCTTGTTTTGCGATCGCTTCCCCGACTTGCTTGACATAAACCAATTGACCACCGAAATCGGGATGTTCGCTAATGTAGCTACTTTTATGGTCAAAATTACCTTGAGGGTTGAGAAATCCAATGTGCATCACAGTGACTCGAATAAAAACAAACTGTTACCAAACCCTGACAATTCCTAGGATTGACAATCCAGGTTGAGCTTGTTTTGGGGATCTTATGTTAAGTCAAAATTAAACTTATAATTATATTCTTAAATTGGGTGGTTTTCACGACACATTTAATAGTTTTTAATGTTAAGTTATATTAAGAAGCATCGGGAAAGACGAGACCTCTTGCATAAATAGCCAACAACAGCGTGATAACTACGATAGTTACCTGCTAATTGACTTTTGCAAAAGGTCTACGGTTAAGCCAGGGGAGTTATTCGTAATCAATAGTAAATAGGACTTACGCATTTGCCCCCTAAATCCCCCAATTCTGGGGGACTTTAACTCAATTTCCCCCCAAAATTGGGGGGCTAGGGGGGCGAAATCAAGTTAACCGCGTAAGTCCTGGTAAATAAATTCAGGAGAGGTAAGAGATTCTATGGTTAGTTCTATGGTTAGTTCTATGGTTAGTGAAGCAAAGACCACTACTCCTCACCATGTGGTCATTATTGGTGGTGGATTTGGTGGACTCTATGCTGCTCAGGCTCTGAGAAAGGCACCAGTGAAAGTAACTCTAATCGATAAACGCAACTTTCATTTGTTCCAGCCCCTACTCTACCAAGTTGCTACCGGGGGCTTATCAGCAGGTGATATTTCCTCACCCCTGCGGGCAATCCTGAGTCACCAGAAAAATACTCAAGTGCTGATGGGGAAAGTAATTGGTCTTGACCCGAACCAGAAAACCGTTCAACTAGCAGACAAAGAAATATCTTACGACTCCCTGATCGTGGCCACTGGCGTTAGCCACCACTACTTCGGTAATGATCAATGGGCAAAAGACGCTCCTGGTTTGAAAACCATTGAAGATGCCCTAGACATTAGACGTCGCATTTATTCTGCCTTTGAAGCCGCAGAAAAAGAAACTGACCCCGACAAACGTCGCGCTTGGTTGACCTTTGTGTTGGTAGGAGGCGGACCAACTGGAGTGGAATTAGCCGGGGCCATGGCAGAATTAGCTTACGACACCTTAAAAGATGACTTCCGCGACATTGATACTTCCGAAGCCAGGATTTTACTGTTGGAAGGGATGGATCGGATTTTGCCTCCTTACCCACCCGAGTTATCAGTAAAAGCCCAAAAGTCTCTGGAACGGTTAGGAGTAACAGTACAGACAAAGACCCTAGTTACTAATATTGATAACGATATAGTTACCATGCGTCGAGGGGAGCAGGTAGAGGAAATTAACGCCAAAACTGTTCTGTGGGCAGCAGGAATGAAAGCGTCTGCCATGGGCAAGGCGCTGTCAGAGGCTACTGGTGCGGAGTTAGACCGGGCTGGACGGGTGATAGTACAACCGGATATGAGCTTGGCCGGACATCCGGATATTTTTGTGATTGGTGATTTGGCGAATTTCTCTCATCAAACTGGTAAACCCCTACCAGGAGTTGCGCCAGTGGCGATGCAACAAGGCAAGTATGTCTCTACTCTGATTCAGAAGCGCCTCAAGGAGGAGACAGTACCGGATTTCCATTACCAGGATTATGGCAATTTAGCCGTGATTGGACGCAATGCCGCAGTAGTGGATTTGGGGTTTGTTAAGTTCTCTGGTTTCCCCGCTTGGCTGGCCTGGATTTTTATCCACATCTTCTTCCTGATTGAGTTTGATAATAAGTTGCTGGTAATGATTCAGTGGGCATGGCATTACCTTACCTTTAAGCGCGGGGTTCGTTTAATTACCAACCTTGAGGAAGAACCAGCAGGGAATTTCGAGGAGAGAAGAGATTATCGGACGCCGGTACAGGTGTAGGGCATTAGGGATTAGGAATAGGGTGGGGAGAGTGGGGAGATGGGGAGATGGGGAGCGGTGCGACCCGTGGCGAATTTAATTCGCCTACGGAAAGCGCACCGAGGGAGATTTTCATTAAGGGTAATTATCCTGAGATGATATAAGTACTGAAACCATTAACTATTACTCTAAGCCCTAATCCCTAATACTATTAACCTAATCCATGAGTCAGATTTCGTCTAAAGCATCTACTCCTTCCTCGATTAATCTATTGCAGCAACCAGCCGCTTGGCTGTACAGTTTCTGGAAATTTTCTCGTCCCCATACGATTATTGGGACGAGTTTAAGTGTTTTTGCCCTCTATGTGATTGCCGTGTCCATGACTAACAGTGGTTGGACTTGGCAAGGGTTCGGTCAACTGCTGGGAGCTTGGATTGCTTGTTTGTGCGGCAATGTCTATATCGTAGGACTAAATCAATTGCACGATGTGGAGATTGACCGGATTAATAAACCCCATCTGCCAGTTGCTGCAGGGGAGTTTTCTCTGCAACTAGGTCAGGGGATTGTGGCGGTAACTGGTATCCTAGCGCTACTGTTGGCTTGGTTATTGGGACCTTGGTTGTTGTTGATGGTCAGTATTGGTTTGGCAATTGGTACATGCTATTCCTTGCCACCGATCCGGCTGAAGCGGTTTCCCTTTTGGGCAGCGCTATGTATTTTTTCAGTACGGGGAGCAATCGTTAATTTAGGTCTGTTTTTACACTTTAGCTGGGCATTGCAACAGGGACAAGTGATGATGCCCACTGCAGCAGTGTGGGCATTGACCTGGTTTATCTTAGTCTTTTCCGTTGCGATCGCAATATTCAAAGATGTCCCAGATATCGATGGGGATAAGCGTTTCAATATCACTACCTTTACCATCCGCCTCGGTAAATTGGCGGTATTTAATATAGCACGGGGAGTAATTACTGCTTGCTATCTCGCCATGGTGCTAGCTAGTGTGTTGCTCCTGGGTTCAGTAAATATCCTCTTCTTGGTAGGGACCCATCTGGTGGCATTAGCAGTAATGTGGTGGCGCTCTTACCAGGTAGACTTGGAGGATAAAAATGCGATCGCTAGTTTTTATCAGTTTATCTGGAAACTGTTTTTCCTGGAATATTTAATTTTCCCAGCAGCTTGTCTTTTTAGACTATAGGGTTTATCAATTAATCGAATCAACAGCGCGTAAGCATTCAGCCGTCAGCCGTCAGCCGTCAGCCGTCAGCCGTCAGCCGTCAGCTAATCAAGGGGAAGTAGTAAAAGTTATAGTGTGGCACAGGCTTCTAGCCTGTGAAGTATAAGCTGATAGCTGATAGCTGATTACTGACCGCTGATAGCTGATAGCTCAAGACTTACAAAAAAATAGCCGTGGAAATACTATCCACGGCTATTTCAACTCCACAATAAGTCCGTTGAAATTGTTGTTAGGTGCGCTGCATTCCTATGTCACTCAGTTACCAAACCTAACCTTTGACTGGGGGGAAACCCCCCAGAAATTTAAGGTGTTATGGCAACAGCCAATACTTGGTTAGTGTAGTCATCACTTCGCCTGGAACCTCAGTCGGCTCCAGAGGTGTCCATTCGCAAATCTCCGCATAGCCCAGTGCATACATGGTTTGCATACTATAGATTACTGCTTCCCGAGACCCTTTCAGAGTGTGCTGAGCAGGTTGTTTTTTGAAGTTTTGAGTAAATCCTTGTCGCATAATTTAACAATTGAACTCATTGTGTTAGTAATGATTATTGTAATGATTATAAATTTAATTGTCAAGGGTTTTTTAAAAGTTTGTTTGGGAATTTTTAGGATTAATAAAAAACAGCGATATCCTGAAATGTATGCTACGCTAACGCTTAGTTTTTAACTATTAATTTTTACGATAATGCTATAAGAATTTGTGAATCTCATATTTGTAAAAAAGTTGCGTAGGGTGCCTTAGGGGGGCCTCATTTTCGGCCTCGTAGCCAGGCTTTGGATAGCCCGCCCCGTAACGCACCACCGTGTCAAACAGCATGCATTGAGATGCACCAGAATAATTCGCTCCTAAAAGAGAGATATTGCACCAGTATAAAAAACTAAATAACGGCAGTAATCACAATCAATTTAAGTAGTAAAATAGTAAAATATTATAACTGTTTCCTGTTCGCTGTTTCCTATTCCCTAGCTTGACAGGTGAATTTTAAACTTGCTGCAAGATATGAGTAAAATAAGAGTAAGCCCCTGAGTGGTGCGTTACGGGACGGGCTCTACCAACCAGCCACGAAGAGGCGTAAAATGAAGCTGAGCCCGTCCCTAACGCACCCTACGCCACATTTACTCTTGCCTCTTGCCTCTTGCCTCTTGCCTTCCCCTCCTGGGAGGGGTTAGGGGTGGGTTCCTCTTGCCTCTTGCCTCTTGCCTCCCTCTTGCCTGTTCCCTGTTCCCTATTCCCTGTTCCCTTTGCTCATGACACAATCAATCCTGAGGATGCCAGAAAATGCCAGACTAACATCCCAACAGTTTTACGACCTGTGTTGTGCTAATCCTGACTGGAAACTAGAGCGAACCGTACAAGGAGATTTAGTTATTATGGCTCCAACTGGTGGAGAAACAGGAGCAAGAAATGCTAATCTTCTAATTCGTTTAGGAATCTGGAATGAACAATCTCAACTGGGAATAGTGTTTGATTCATCCACCGGATTTCATTTACCTAACGGCGCTGAGCGTTCACCCGATGTAGCGTGGGTTAAACGGGAAAGATGGGAGGCTCTAACACTGGCACAACGGTAAAAATTCCCACCCCTAGCACCAGATTTTGTGATTGAATTAATGTCTCCCACGGACAACTTGAAACCAGCTCAACTAAAAATGCAGGAATACTTAGATAATGGGGTTAAATTGGGTTGGTTATTCAACCGATTAGCCAAGCAAGTGGAGATTTATCAGTGTGGGAAACCTAAAGTAGTATTAGAGCAGCCTAATAAATTATTGGGAGAAGCAATTTTGCCTAATTTTGTTCTCAGTCTCGATGGTTTTTGGTAATCAATGGCTGAAAGTGTTGTCTATTTAAAATAGAAAAATACCCCGACCAGAGCTACATTAGTAGAATCTCCCGGGGCTTTGATTGTTTAGGTTATTACCTCATCACTCGAAGGCTTACAGATAGCTTGGAGTGGTTAAGAGTTGTAACCTATTGAGCGGCGATACCTTAGATAATCAATTTCTAAGGGTTTGGTTATTTCAGGAAAAAATTAGCTGAAATAATTGATTACCACCTTGTCCGGGATATAATGGTTATTACTTGCATTGAAATGAGACTGGTCCGGATCCTTGGGACAATGTCCATAGATCATCATCAATCAAGGGATAACTACTAACGTTTCCAGGGCCTATCGAAGTCGGTCCTGAATAGTATGTGCTATAAACTATGGCCCGATCATTTGACTCGTTTGTAAGAATGACAGTACTCAAATACTCTCCAGGAGCCAATTCAACTCGGCACTGCGGTCCCTCGGCGGTCAGATAGGTTACGTCACCTGCGCAGCAATTCCCGGCAAGTGCTTCTCCGGGATGAACTGCGAAGCTGACGATTAGTGTCAGTGCTACTACAGCGATACTTAACACTTTCCTGAGCATACTACTGATTGTAGTCATTTTAAGATGCGTCCTGTTTATTGTTGCTATTTTATGCAAGTTGAAGTTGGTGGGTTTGTTTGGAAATCCTATTAGATAATAGGGTTCCTTCTGACTCTTTCCTATTCCACAACTTTTTCTTGCGGGACACCAACTTGATCGGTTATTCGGTCATAGTTGGGGAAAAGTGACAGGAGGGTGATGGGTTACCATGCTCCAGTTATTCACCTTTCTGCTTCTATAACGAAAATTTTGATTGTTTGTGACAACTAATTTTTTTTCGTTAAATGCGCTGTTTTATGGTATTGAAGCTATTAGCTATCAGCTATCAGCTATCAGCTATCAGGCGTTGCTGAATCAAGGAATGAATGTGTGATCATCTGGTTTTATTAAAGCCCCCGTTGGTCCCCCGAGCGAGCAATCCCTCCCTCGGGGGACTTTGAACGTCTTATTCCCCCCAAAGTTGGGGGGCTAGGGGGGCAAAACCATACCCAAAATCAGCAACGCCCTTTCATTTTTTGCATGACAAAGCTAGCTGGTCATGAAAAAACACACCAGCCTCCTTTATTGCCTCAATAATCTCCAGGTATTGAGGCAATAAAGGAGGTATACAGTGCGAAGAAATGAATACCCTGGTGGCCCTCTATCTCCTGTATATAATTTCTGGTTGCTGCTTGGCTCTGCTTTCTTGGTGAAAGTACTCCACTCCGACAAAATTCTCGCAACACTAAGGATTGGCAACTGAGACAGATCCTGCCATATTGATACCTCTTGGCTCCGATTCCTTAGGGATGGTGGAGAAATTGCTATTGCTTTGAGCGATCGCGGTTTTACCCAATCCATCGGGCAAGGATTGCTATCGCTGAACTTAGTTGATGGGGGATTGGGAGCTTTTTTAATAGAGATTACCTTTGGTACAACAGATTCTGGCTCTACCAGTGACGTTATCTCCTCTGCTGTTGTCTCTAATTTGATGTCAGGATAATGGTGTTGCTGATTGTGGGTATGATTGAGCCCCCCTAGCCCCCCAATTTTGGGGGGAACAAGACTTTCAAAGTCCCTTCCGGTGCGCTTTCCAATGGGCGAGTAAATCGCCCTTGGGTCGCACCGCAAAGTTGGGGGATTTAGGGGGCTTTCCCAAAACCAGAGGATCGCGCATTCATACTTCAATTCAGCAACGCCGGAATAATTACCGTTACTAACAATCTCCCCATCTCCCGATCTCCCCATTTCCCTTAAAGACTCCGACTGCTCAGTTGTCTCCAATTCTCCTTGTTCCATCTCTTTGTCAGGGGGAGTGACATCGCTTTCTCTGTCTTTGTCTTCCCTACTCTGCTGCTCGGATACTCTCCTAATCTCCTGCAAAAGCGATGCAGCGACTACCGGTGCGGTCTTGGGGGTTCCCCCCATGAGCGACTACCGGTGCGGTCTTGGGGGTTCCCCCCATGAGCGACTGCATCAAGAAGGGCGATATCCCCGTAAGCGTTCTGATCTAACCCGGCCAGATACGTGTGCAACGGCTGCTGCAGTTTTTGCCTGGCTCGTTGGATACGTTTACGAACGGTATTGTTGGAAATATCTAGTCGTTGAGCTATCTCTTGGTAAGACAACTCCTGCTCAAAGTGCAAGAGACATACCTCGCGCTGATTCTCGGGCAAATCCTCTAGAGCACTACGGATTACTTGTAATAGTTCCCTCTTTTCTAGAATTTGTCCTGGGGTATCAAATTCAGTAACCAAGCCATTCCCCTCTGCCACTGCGATCGCTTCCAGGTTTTCTACTCCTATTGCTCCAGAGTTGTTTTCTCGATGGCAGTCTATACAGAAGTTATGGGCAAATTTAGTCAGCCATCCTTTGAGATTGGTAATCTTTGCGGCAAATTTGGGCAATTTTTCCCAAGCCTTGAGCATAATCTCAGAAAGAGCATCTTGAGCTTGAGACCGATTACCCCCCATCCAGCTGCAGCAGCGATGGTAAAGATAGTCTTGATACTGTTCCCAGAGTGGCCAAAAGGCAGTGCGGTCTCCAGTAGACAGTTTTTCCAGGAGGGGCTCCACCCAAGCAGGGGTAGATTGCTTTTCTGCATTTTCCCTCCATTGGCCATGAAAACCTTGGTTTGTTGGCTGCATAAGCGCACCTGTAGAAACACCAAAGTTCATTTGGCTAGCTCCCATATTTTGTAAATCGATCACTCAACTAACGAGATAATAGGGCTTTCAGTATTCGAGCCTAGTGTTTTTGCACAACTGAGATGCACCGAAGACCAGTGTGGCCTATTCAGCCAAGTTAAACAAGTGACCTTAGTCAACTTAAGCCCTCAAGTCCAGTCATCTCTTGAGTTAGGATTTTTGTAAATTTTATTGAAGCCTTGTCTTTATCTTTTTTTAACTTTATCTAAGTAAAAATATTATCATACCACATCAGCTGGTAATAAGGAAAATGTATTGGATGCAAGGCAGAAGGCAAAAAACAGAAGGCAGAAGGCAGAAGGCAAAAGGCAAAAGGCAAAAGGCAGAAGGCAGAAGAGTTTCAATTTTTTTTATTTAATCAAATGTCGTTTAAATGGGCGAAAAATTATCATAAACATTACACTAAAAAGCTGATTATTTTGATACTGCTGTTTGCATAACTATCAGGTACACAGGATTGTTTTACCTCTTGCCTCTTGCCTGTTGCCTCTTGCCTGTTGCCTCTTGCCTCTTGCCTGTTGCCTGCTACCTGCTCCGAAGCTCCTATCAGGTAAAGGTAGAAAATGTAAAAGTATCAAATAAATTTCATCAGAGAATTAAAGATTTGATATAGAGCCTATAAAAGTATTTACAATCCTCTCACGGTAACTTAATTTGGTATCGAATAAAACCTGTTAAAATACTCCAGTTGATCGAATAAACTATCTGAAATTAAAAAAAATATAAAATAATTTAGCAATTATGAAATCTATAGTCTAAGCTTTCATAAGCTCTAAAAGTAACAGGCTCTTTATTAGTGACGTTTGTCAGCTAAGCACAGTCAATACTAGCGGTCAACCATAAAACCACCTAAAAACAGCAAGCCTTTCAGGGGTAGATTCTAGTGTCAGCTGTACAACAAAACATCCTAATTTAACTTACCCTCTAGGATTTTTTCCTTACGGTCGGGAACTCTTATAAATAAGACGTTAAGTTTATTTAAATAGTTGTTATGGAAAATTTCAACAGTGTTCTTAAACGAGACCCATTTGCCGACAGCACATTAGTTGTAAATGATGAAGGGATTACGATTCGCCTGATCGACGGCAGTAGGAATAATTTAGACCAAGTCTCTTTGGGAATCCCTAATACGCCCTTGCTGCGTTTAGGTCCAATTGAGTATGAAGACGGAATCCAGTCACCGGCGGGTATAGCATTTGATGCAGAAGGCAATGCTCTGATCGGTATAGATGGCAATACTGTTACGCGCCAACCCATTCCCATATTTACCCAAGCCGAAGCAGACCGATTAAATGGATTGGGATTTAACGTCATATCCAATACAGAGGGCTTAAGCAATGTATCTGATGCGCCCTTTGTATTGCTTAACCCACCAGATCGCCCTAGTACCCGAGTGATCAGCAATGCGACCTCTAACCTAGAGGAGGGAGAGTCTGATCCCAATGGTAATGGCTTAAGCGCTTTCATTTGGGCTTTTGGTCAGTTCGTCAACCACGACACTGATTTAGCAGCCAATGGGTCAAAAGAACAGAACGAAAACCGGTTAGAATCACTCAATTTCCCCATTGACATTCCAGCCGATGACCCGAATTTTCCACCAAACACTCCTCCCACTCAAGAAATTTCTACACAAGCAGATGGTGGCTTGCAGTTTGACTTTGAACGGGATGCCTTTTTACCCGGTACTGGGGAGTCTGGGAGCCCAGGACAAGCCATTAATATTGTTACTTCTTGGCTTGATCTTTCTGTAGTTTATGGGTCTACTGAAGAAGAATATCAAGCAATTCGTGCTTTTTCAGAAGGTCAGCTCAACGTCTTCTCGGATGAAACAGTTACCACTAATGATGACTTGTTACCCGTTAACATCACAGGTGCTGATGGAGAACTGATCAGTGGTAAAGGCGCTTTCATGGATGTGGGTTTTCTAGCGGGAGATACACGGGTTAACGAAAACGATAGTTTGGCATCCCAGCATACCCTGTGGATGCGTAACCACAACCGCCTTGCCCAAGAACTTTATCGGTTTCATCCTGACTGGACAGATGAGCAGATATATCAACGCTCTCGCCAGATTAATATTGCCCAATATCAAGCTATTGTCCTGTACGAGTGGCTCCCCCTGATGGTGGGTAATGTGATCACGGACTACAGTAGCTATAACTCTGATCAAACCCCAGAAATCACTAGTGAATTTGCTGCTGCTGGTCTTCGTGTTGGTCATACCCAAACTAATAACCGTATAGATACTATTGATGCTGATGGTAATCTCACAAGTTTGCAATTACTAAGAACATTTAGTTCACCGAATATCAATGATAGTAGCGATATAGATAATATCTTGCGCGGTGCGAGTCAAACAATTACTGAAGATGTTGATACTGATATAGTCTTTGACCTGCGCAACGCTTTAGTACCAGGTGCAATCGGATTTGACCTTTATGCTGCTAATCAGCAACGGGGACGAGATCATGGTTTGGCTGACTATAACCAAGTGCGAACAAGTCTCGGTCTACCACGGGTGACTACTTTTGAGGAAATTACTTCAAATTCAGAGTTGGCAAATACTCTCGAAAACCTCTACCACACTGTAGAAGATATCGACTTATTGATTGGGCTGTTTGCAGAAGATGCTGTTGCTCCATCCAGTGCCGGAGAAACTATTCAAGCAATGCTATGGGAGCAATACGAGCGGATACGGGATGCTGACCGCTTTTGGTTCGAGAGACCGATTGAGGATGGCGGTTTCTTTACCCAAGAGGAAATTGCAGCCATAAAGCAAGTTACGTTTGCTGACATTATCAAGCTCAACACCGAAATTACTACAATTCAAGACAATGCTTTCTTGATCAGCTCCGATAACAATCCCTCCTCTGATGGACTGCTAGATTTAACCGGCTTGTCGGGACAAGCTACAGCAACTGTGACTAGAGAGGCGGAGTATGACAATTTAATTGGCTTTTATGTAATTGCTGATCAACAGGGAACGATAATTGATCCGATCACGGGTCAATCTCTTACTCCTGGCCAAGAGGGTTATGCAGAAGCTGCCATTGATGCCAGCGTGGTTGAATTCAAGGTAGACGAAAACTTGACCACAGTGAATTTTGATGTTACTCTTCCTGGTGGATCTCTCCTAGCTCCCTACTTGGTTACAGATGGGGATTTGGATGATGTTGAAAATGGTGATTCTGAGGTATTTTTTGCTTTCACAGCTGCTAACAGTGATGGCATGACCCACATCCTTGAACTTGGAAATAGCAGTGACAACACATTCACATTCGCCTTTGAAGATTTAAGTGGTAATGACAGTGACAAAAGCGATCGCGACTTTAACGATCTAGTGATTGACCTGACTATTTTATAGGGTTTGTATTTGATAGAAAAAAAAATACCAATTCCAGTAGGGTGGGCAAAGTAATCTCCGACAAGAATACTCACCCATAACCAAACTGTTTTTGCCCACCCTACAAGCTACTGCGACTGATCTACTGAGCAGCTAAGCTAAAACTCCTCTGTACAACAGCACCACGTTTCCCGAGGGATTTTGGTTGCTGTTGATCCACACTATACAAAACACCTCCGGCATTCCCTGACCTCACAGTCAGTTTTTGTTTAGCAATCCAGGTTTTCTGATATCCCTTCGGTAAGGTTTCTTCCAACTCGATTTTGCCATCAACTACCACTCGTACCCAAGTTTGCTCTGTAATACTCAAGCGTACTTTAATTAATGGATTAGATGGGGGTTTGGGTGTGGGGGGTGGTTTAGGTTCTGGCTTAGGGGCTGGTGCTGGTTGTTCTGGTTTATCTGGGGTTGTCTGCTCCTGAGCAACGGATGAGTTTTCGATCTGTTGATTAGTGATATAGGTGAAAACGGTGTTGAGTAGATAAATTAGTCCACCAGCAACACTGACCAAGCTTACTATTATGATGTAAGGATAATAGGGTTCTATGGTTTTGGCTACGGTCTTAACAGTATTGCTTTTGGCTACAATCCTAGGAATCTTTTGAGCAGAGATTAGAGTCTGAGATTTCTCTTGTGAGGGGGTATTGCTATACAAGACTAAGGCACCAGGCTGGCTTTCCTCGGTGTTCTTGGTGTTATTGGTTTCCTCGGTGTTCTCGGTGTTCTCGGTTTTCAAGGACAATCCAGAATTAACTGGAAACGTTTTGGCTATCCCTGGACCATCTAGACTGAGAAACTCTGCATAGCGACGAATGAAGCCTTGAATGTAAACTGGCTCGGGCAACGGCTCCGATTGCCCTGCTTCAAGGGCTTGCAATATATGCAATCGAATAAAGGTTTTGTTAGCGACTTCCTCAATAGGTATAGATTTCTCCTGCCTGAGTTGGCTGAGATAGGTCCCTATTTTCTGGAGTTGCTCCTCTTGCTCTAGACTTAAGTGGCTCACCAAATCTCTCCACCCATTAATCCACGTTAACAATTTTTATACATAAATACCGGATAGTAACATCTCTTGGGCATCTCACCATAGAACTTATTAAAAATTATCAAAAATTAACAATATATCGAATTTGCTGATGACATAGGAAAACTCTCTCATTCTAGGGTATCGTTTCGGTTGGCATCCTCCCCCGGTGGGAACAATCCTCGCGCCTGGGGATTCCCAGGTCACTGTGAGTCTTTCCCTTTTAGTCAAGTTGGCTTACTTAATTGAGTTTGCCCTGTCCAGCAGATGTCGTTTTCGAGGGAGCTGTTAATGTAAGCATATGCGCTACGCGCAGGCTACGCCAACAGCATATGCGCTACATATGGTGCTACTTGAGTGGCCATTGGCCAACGGCTGATAGCTTACCCAACAGCTACTACCGGAACCCCATAAATTCTCGCAAAATACTCCAGCCATTCTCTAAATATGTACCAAGCTGCATCATTAATTGATTTGGCTAGCTTGTATTTTTTAATAATATTAAATCCTCGGATTTTTTGAATCGCTACCAAGCTTTTTAGCCCAATTATACTCAGACTAATGAGCTAAGGGTTGGCAATACTTGTAGGCATTATTTTTGCTTTTAACTTTTCCATCCATTCATGGCTTGATAATGCTGTTACGTACAAAAATTCCTGTATTAATAGATTCATCAATCTTTCAATTCTGTAATGGTATGCCGTTTTATATACCAAAGGGAACAGGGAACAGGGAACAGGGAACAGGGAGTAGGGAGTAGGGAGTAGGGAGTAGGGAGTAGGGAGTAGGGAGTAGGGAGTAGGGAGTAGGGAGTAGGGAGTAGGGAGTAGGGAACAAAACTTTTCACAATTTATTGAGGATTGGTATAGAGTTTTATCTCATAGAAAAAGACGTTTGGCTCTTCTACTCTAGTAATAAAATTAGTGCAAATAAACGACATGTTTGTACCCAAAAGTCAACTTTTATCGGCGGTTAAAACCGCCGAGTCATTTTTGAACCCGCGACTAAAGTAAGGATTAAAGGGTGGGGTATTGACAAAAGCGATATAAAGGGTATAGCATTGCGTTCGTGACCAAATGCCAGGCGAAAAAACTAGATATAGAACGATTCAACCAGTTGTAGAAGGAGGAAGTGGTAGAAATGCTCATTACTGCAGCGAAGGCTATAGCTCAGCAGCAAGCAACAATAGAAGAACTGAAAAAAGAAATAGATAAATTGGCTGTAAGGAGTAGAATTAGAACGCAAAACTTCATCAAAACCGCCATCAACAGACCTACTCAAAAAAACGGAAACTCAGAAATAAGAAAAACCAGATACAGGAGAAAAAACTAAACGGAAAATAGGCAGAGTTCAAGGACATCCAGGAAAAACCTGGAGTCGCTCTCGGTATCGGTAATATATTCAGGATAGTGCTAATTTATCTATCGGCTAATTGATTAAGTGTAGTAAATATTAAGTTTAGTAAACAAACTGCTCTACTTAGGGGTGGTCTGTGATAGAGTTTGTTGAGCAAGCTCAACCGGCTCAGCTTGATAAAACTGCACTTGCTCCTGGTTTGATTCCATAACCAACGTTGCTGAATCCTTACATAGAATTAAAGGGATTTTTTATGCTCGCATACGGATTTATAACATTATTGAGTCTAGGTTCTGAGTACTACTTTAAATATGAGATTGATGCTGAGGCTGGTTTCCAGATTTATTGGATTACAATTCCTGAGGGACTCGATAAGGAACGCTATAGCAAACAAACAATCTCCGAGTTTCTAGCAGAATCATCAGTTGCACAAATTCTCAAACCTGGAGAAACCCTTGATAAGAGCCTTTATCAAGCTAGCCTAATCTTACCGGGATTACCCGCCTCACCTTTCGATGCATTTTATACTATTGAACTCACCTACAACAGCGATTCATTTACGTTAGGGGTTCAATCTACTGACTCTTTTGGATTTAGTCCCGAAGGCTCAACCCATTTCAAAGATTTAAATCTGAGTTTTACCCAGCCACTTAATTCCGAAACCGCCACGGTCAGTGGAACAGTGACGGCGGTTTTCTCTGGTCAAGATATTGTCCTTGAGGCAGGGTTGAGCGATGGCTCTGAACTGATTTTTAATTACAATCCTAATAATCCTCAGGAAATCCCGATTCAACCCTGGGGCAATTTAGAGTTGACCACTTTTACGGTTAAACCTGGGTCAAATCCTCTTCAACCCCAGGTGCTCTATTGGTTTGGAGAAAAGTCGGGAGAATGGGTTTATGATTGCTCCTTGAGGAATAGCGAAGATGCACCCGCCATCGACTTACGGATTCAAACGGAGCCAGAAACAGTGCAGTGGGGATTAGGGTCTATTGCTGTTAAAGATGGCTTGATCGAGAGTGAAAATGCCACCCTAGAAGCGGCAAACCTAAGTTCTGCTAGCAAACTGATCAAGGCATTCCAAGAGAGCAACGAAATCACTATTGCAACCTGGATTAAGCCTAGCAAAACGGGTCAAAAATACCCAGCTATAGTCGTGACTCTATCCGAAGATCCTAAAAATCCCTATGTGACTCTCGCTCAAGGGGATTCAGAATGGCTAAAGGATTATGGCAATCCCTGGTCGGGGGATTGCTACCATCACGACGAGTATAGTGTGCTATTATTGCGCACCAACACTAATGATAGAAACCGATATTGGCAAATCCTGACCACAAGTCCCGACACAGTAACAACCGACGAGCTAACCTATGTTGTCTATACTTTCTCACAGAATAACTTGGGGGATGAGAGTGATAATGCCAAGTTGTATCTCAATGGGAAGCTAGACAATTCAAAATGGATTAATAGCGATAATCAGGAGCGTCATTTTTGGAGAAATAGGAATCAGCAGAGTAATCCTTCGAGAAATAGGAATCAGAGGGGTAATCGTTGGGAAAATCGGGATGATGAGGATAATCGTTGGAAAAATCGGGATGATGAGGAGGATTCTCCTTGGAAAGATAGGGATGATCAGGAGCTTAATTCTTGGACAAATCACCCTGCTGTTAAGTTAGCGTTAGCAAATGATGTTTTATTTCTCGAACGCAGGGGCAACTTCCCAAGGAATGAAGATTTCCCTTGGGAAGGGGAACTCTACGAGGTGGCAATTTATGACTCTGCCCTGACACCAGAGGCGATTTACCAGCGCTACTACCCCACCATTGAAATTTTGGGCAACCTGACGCTGACTAATATGCCCAGTCCTTTGAACCAACCCCTAATTGCTCAACTGACTTTGGAGGGTATGCCGGATGTAGAGCACTATTCAGAGTCTAAGCTCAATCTTAAGGTTGACATCTCTGAAATCCGGGAAGTTACTCCTGAGTTTGACTTCACCAAGATTGCCCTGGAATGGCAATCAGAACCTGGAAGCTCCCCAAGCTGGTACTTTAAATGGGGACAAGTGGATAGCACGTTATGGAAAACGTCAATTCCCTTTACGGCAGTTCAAGCCGATGCGCCGGGTAAACTTGCCCTCAATTCACCGGAATTCGATTTTCAAATTGGATTAGGACAAATTAATACCCTAGAGGGGTTGAGTCTATTCCTGAAACCAGATAGCACGGGGGAGATATGGCAGATGTCTTCTATCACCTCTGTGTCTGAACTAGTACTCCCCCAATTAAGGGATTATCGCCCATTTGATTGGACGGTAGATTTCAAGCTACTCTTTGCTCGTCACAATCAACAAAGGAGTCAATTTGACCCCCTGGGGATTGAAGATGGGAAAGTGGTTCTCAAGGGCAATTGGTTGGGAGAAAACCTTGTACTCCATGGCTGGTGGCGCAATGAGCAGTTTGTCCTGGAAGGGCAAAGAAATTTAACTCTACCGTTTGAAGTTACCTTGGGTCCAATCTTTGAACCTGGTACTTCCCAAAAGATTATCGACCAGGTAGCGATCGCATCAGTGATGAACGCCACTGTAATCCTGGAACTGACTGAGTTAGGCTTTTTGGCAAAAGTCTCTGGAACCTTTGATTGGACAGATCAAGCTGGGACGGTAAACACCTTTACAGTGCCGGAGTTTACCCTAGTCCGCCCACCGCTGACTCCCAATCACATCCTGGAAGCGATTTTGGCAAGGTTAAACTCCGAAGTAGATGTGATCTTTGCACAACAGTTTCGCCATCAAGCGGACTACTACTTTACGGAGGTGGAGGAAAAACCTGTTATTTATTTGGGCAATGGCAACGACTCTGCTGGGATTACCCAAACCACAACATTGCCCCAGTTATTCAACACTGCTGCGGATTCCAATAACATCTCCAGCACCACAGGCATCTTTACCCTTACAGAAAATGCTGATCAAAGCTGCACCCTGACCATCACTCCTCCGGAAAGCACTGAAAATTGGCTAGATCAACTTAAGACCGATTACGACAACTTTATTGCTCAACTAGATACCAACAGTAATCTGATTGCTGGTACCCTCACCCTGGTAAAAACCCGCATTGCTGAACGGATGCCGTTGTTGGTTGAGGAAATTCTCTACTACTACTACGGCTTGGATAGCGTTAATGGCTCAGTGGATTTGCAAGCTGGAATGCGGTTACAGGTCGATTACCAAAACTATCAGTTTGTTCATCCAGCCCAATATACGGCTAATTCAGGGTTTGTGGGCAGTGGCACGTCTTACTATAGCCTCAAAAGTTATCGGGATGGCACTAACCTAATGATTAATTTTGATGGGTTTTTGTCCCAAATTCAGCCCTATGTCACCACAGATATTGCTACGGTAGGGGCTGGAAGTAGTCTGGATACCTTTAAAGTTGGCTATCAAAAACCCTACTTGCGGCTGGTGTATCCTAGTTTGGCAGCTCCTTCTGCAGGTTCCCTCGATCCCGAACAGGCCGCAACCATTATGGGGGCAACAACAGTAACAGACCTGGATAAAAAGACAAACGTTGCCAGCTTTTATTTCCGAGGACGGGCAACAGTGATTCCAGAAATTACGGTGGTGCTACAGGAACAACCGGTATTTGTTCCGGTGGGAACGACTTTACGACAACTGATGGAGCAACATGTCAGTATTCCGTCAGTATCCCTGGGAGAATCCCTACTGAACTCTACCGGAAAACCGAGGTTGAGTCGCCTTTTACACGAAGGGGTGTCTAACGAACCTAGCTATCGGTTTATCTACCTCGACGAAAATAGTCTGGTGCTTGATTTGCCTCTGGTCAAAGGCGATCGCATTGTCCTGTAGGGGGTGAGCAGATGACTACCTTTACCCAATCAACAGCACAGGCGCTCTACGTTTTACCTGAATCCGTTAACCCTACCCTGCCCTATAGCATTGGGTTTTGGGTGAATGAAGGATCGATAGAAGGTTCTCAAACCCTTTCCCTGGAAGAAACTTGGACAATAAAGACGGGAGTATATCTATTTTTCAAAGCTGCTCTAGAGGGGAATGATGCTATAGACCCTTCCGTGTTGAGCGACCGCATTGGTGAATTTCTGATTACACCTTCGGTACGCAATACTCGGTTTTTGTGGATTGATAACCCAGAGGAGTTAGTCTCTCGCTGGCGATTTCATGCCCTAACCCTTTCCCCGACAGATACTGTAGAGCGACTGACCTTTTTTAATTTCCGCAATTATGAATTAGCGATCGCTAGTGGTGTAATTTGTCAGTTGAATGGAACTAAAGACGGATTTGTGTTTGCCCCCGATCCGTCTCTACACAACCTCCCTAGCACCGAGACTGAATCACCGGAAACTGAATTACCGAAAAGTGACCCGTTTTATTTGTCCACAGGTTATGGTGCTCATCAACTGAAAGGGATTGAGGTCAATGAAGCAGGGGAAGCGATGGCATTACCCTTTAACGGAGAGTTGGCCGGTTGCCTGAGCTTTGCCCTGACCTTGCAAAACCAATCTCCTGGCACAGCCTCTTTTGAGGAACTAGTTTATCTGGATGTTACCCTGCGGATGTTTTTCAAATCCGCAAACTCCTTACTAGACCAGAATGACCCCTTATCTGGTTTTGCAGGATTGAATAGCGACCAGGACTTCCTGATTTCTAGCCATCGATATCCCTTTTTGGGGGAAGATAGCGATGCTGCTTCCCATTATTCTCAGCAGGGGGATGGTAGCCAAAATCTGACCTTATATAGTGCCCTAGATCCACTCCAACCTTTGAATGGCGATCGCACTTACTTTGGCTTTGTAGAGCCAGGAAACTTGAACATTTCGGATTTATCCTTGCCTTCTTGTTATCGCACTAATTTGGGATATTCCATCCATGTCACTCCCCATGGTCATGGGGACAGTCGGCTAATCTTTGCAGAGCGTCCAGGGCAGAATTATAGCATCTTTGGTTCACCTTTGTATCTAGTCCCCCAAGGGAAATATACTCTCTCGGTTCCAGATTACGATAATACCCCTATCCCCAGTGGAGAGGACTTCTCGATACGAGATGAAGATAACTTCTTGTGTGGATTAGCGGGGATTGAATACATTCAACTGTCGAGTCAACAGGATAATATTCTGCATCTGGAAGCTGGAAAACCGACCTTTGCGCCGGATTTCGTTCCGGAGCAAATTGTAGAAACCAATGAAGCTGGGCAGCGTCTAGAATCGGAAACAACTACAGCTTGGGGATATATTGAATATAAGGAAGTCACGAATTTACCGGTCTATTTTTCCCAACCCAAGCAGTCATTGCTGTATCGAGCATCAACGCTTCAGGCTCAAAACCCAAACCCAACTGAGAACCCCCTCACGTTTTTGGAGGTTCCCGTTACAGGACTGCCCAGGGGAGAGTATTTACCCTTGTTTCCCTATGGAGGCGTAAGTGGAACCCTGGCTCACTATCAGCAAATGGAGGAACAAATCCTCAATCCCCAGCGCCGCAAAAAAATTAAAATTATTGCTGAAACAGACACTACTCAACTTAGCGGTCAACCTCAAGGAATACTAGGGGGGATAGGGACATTTAGTCCCCAAGCATTCAGTGCCTTGAGTAGATCAGCTACCCCTGAAGCTCAGGCCATGACAGCTGCTGCACCAGCGGAAACCATCACTGGTACAACTTCCCTGGGATTGTTGGCAACCTATTCCTCTGATTACCAAACCCTCAATAGTCTATTACTGGCGAAGGATACCGACAATGAGGATGTGAGTTTGCAGGACCTAGAACGGGGTTCATCCCTCCGTTCAGCTTTCCAGTCCAGTCAGATGTTCCTGGTGATCACTGACCCGACTTCCCTCAAAACCTTTGATACCAATGAATCTCCTCCAGTTATCAAGGAGCATTTTCAGAATAACCAACTGACCATTCAAGATTGGACCTTTGATCTCAATCCAGATAATTGGCGACAGGGCACAGGGGATACTGATACGGTATTACTGTTTAAGTTCCTAGATAAGCCCCTGATTGATATTCTCAAGGATACCGCCCTGTGGGAACAACCGGAGGTATTTGTCGGGACGGCAACGGATGCTGATGAACGGGTCAAGGAAATTAAAGCAGTGCGCGATCGCTTAGTGACATTCTTTGAAAATGCGATCGCAACCGCCAACGACCCCAATGCTGCTGAAAAAGACCGGGATAATGCTGCCCCTCTAGCCCGGGTTGGCAGCAGCACTTTTTGGTCAGGGATGATTGCGTTAAATGTCAAGCTCCCAGCTGGGACAGGACTGCCTCAAGACTTGAAAGCCCTAGAATGTGGCATACAAGACCAGGATAACTTCTACGCTCAGTATGTCGGGAGTAATGGCACCCCGATTTTGCCCCAAAATGGGGAATTGGTAGCGGAACAGTCTTCTTTGTTTGGATTGCTGGACTATCAAGACAACTCCGTGCCAGAAACGGGTCCCTTGGGCTATGCCTTCCAGGTGGCCAACTTACGGGTGCAATTCCAAAATTCTCAAATCACGGCATTTTCCAGTGAGGTCAATCTTACCCTAGATAAACTCTTTGACGAAGCCACCCAATTACTCAATAGTCGTTCAGGACGGAATATCGTCATTCTCCAGGGCTTTACGGAAGAACACGATGGCGTGATTACCTATAGCTTTAGCTTTAGCGGCGAGAACTATTTTGCCCTACCCGATAGTCATATTCTCAATAATGTTGACATCGTTAAGGCCACGTTTTCCACAGACCCCCCAGGCAATGATACTACACTCACCATTGGACGGTTTACCCTCTGGGGCCGTCTCAATTTCCGTGACCTAGAGACCTTTGATGGATTATCCTTTGGGTCAGATACTTCCCTGTCCGATGACGTGTTAACTGCCAGCAACCTGGTCAACCGCAGTGCCCGTGCTCTGGAAGACGATTATCAAGTAGGGATTGATACTCTCAATCAAGCATCAGCGGAGTTGCAGCAAAAACTGGATGAGCTAGCCAATAACGAACAATTCCTCCAGTTCTCAAAGCTAACCATTGTGATGAACTGCAAGCATACCAATGGTACCCAGGATATCACCTTTAGTGTGGATGCCAGCCAAATTGCCTTTGATTTGGCTCAGAGTAAAGCCCGCCCCCATAGTCTCTACAGCAAATTTCCCCTTAAGCTGACTAACTTCGTCTATCTCGACCCTGCTCAACCCGATAGCAAGCCTAAAGGGTATCTTACGGTGAAAACTCCCTTGGGCACTGGTTCTATGCCCGACAGTGGCTTTGGTTTTAACTTCGAGTTTAATTTGGGCAGTTTGGGGGCATTGTCGGGTTCAGCTCAGTTTGTGGTTAATCTGTTGATTATCTGGGAACCGAATCAGGATGGTTCCCAGGAGGAAGCCACAACTTTTGTAGGATTGAGGCTACCGGGAATTGGTGGGGATGTGCTCGGTTTTCCTCTCCAGAGTGTACTGAAGCTGTCCTTCAAGACGGTGGAATTACTGGTTGATTCCACTAGCACTTCTGGTACAGCTTACTTGTTGAAAATTAAGAAGGTTGCTCTTAAGTTTTTTGTCCTCTCATTTCCCCCCAGTGGACAAACGGAAATTGTTATCTTTGGCAATCCTGATGCCACGGATAGTAATGATGCTGTTGGCTGGTATGCGGCCTATGCTAAAGGTTAAGGCTTTAAGCAATAGGTTGAATTTAAGTTAGATCAAAAGGAGATACGATGGCAGAGGATAAAATCACTGATTATCAAGATATTAACAATATCCCAACCTTTATGGAGAAAGTAAAGACTACCTATAGCATTACTGAAGAATTGCCCATTAACTTATCTGACAATCATCCATTATCTGATATGTGGGCAAAATCAATTACTGTTACGGAAGGTACATCACCGGATCCTTGTTATACTGCTACTGGATCAATTAATGATCAGTTTCCTTTCAATTTTGCCGAGGATTTTCCCTTTGATAGTAAAGATTTTAGTTTTCTAACCAACCAAGACGTTGCTCCTGAACTGGCAATGAAGTTGAAGATTGATGTCTTCCAACCTATACCGGAACCTGAAGATAGGAGGGGGATTAAAGTTACGGTATTTTCGGTACCCCAATCCGATGATTATCCCAATGGAGTTATTGTTAAAAAAGGCTTAACCTTCGTGGACGAAAATGGAAATACTGTAACTGATGATAATCTTTCAACAACAAAGATTCCAGAAGAATCAGTGGTGCCAACGGAAGCAGACGTTAAGCTCGATCAATTATAGCCTTTGTATCTCGGTTGTAAACACACGAATTGCTGAAAGAGGCAAGAGGCAAGAGGCAAGAGTAACCCACCCCTAACCCCTCCCAGGAGGGGAAAGCAAGAGGCAAGAGTAACCCACCCCTAACCCCTCCCAGGAGGGGAAAGCAAGAGGCAAGAGTAACCCACCCCTAACCCCTCCCAGGAGGGGAAAGCAAGAGGCAAGATGAGAAAGATATCCGGAGTTTTATTGCCCAATAAAAAAATAAATTTTAGGTTTACTTTTTATTGGATATATGATATATAATGAAAAGCAAAATGTCTAATTTAATTGTTGTAAATTGATAGTTGTTGAAACTAACTATTTTTGAATAAGGAGCAAAAAAATGTCAGAAACTGAAACTAAAACTAAAGTATTTTTTGGTGTTTCTCTAGAACTGGCTGGGAAGATAATTTCCTTAGACCCTAAAAATGCAATTGATGAGATTAAAGAAAAGGGAATTGAAGTTGAACTTCCGGCAGGGGAGAGAGTATATTTAGGTACAGTGGGTACTTCTTTCAATACTATTTTACAAACACTAGGAGCAGTTGATGAAGGCGAAACGGCTTCCTTTCTGAATACGGATGGCACGCTCAACACCGAGGAATTACCAGATATTACCGTCTTACAGAATGCTGCTAATCTCCTTGTAGAAGCTGGTTTATATGTGGATGAATTTCATGTCAGAATTCCAGGTTCTACTGCCAATGAAACTGTGAGTGAGAATACAACAGTAGTAAAAAAAGATAAAACAGCATATACCGTTGGACTATCAGCAGAATGGCAAGATGATGCAGGTCAATTAATTGATGGATTAGACCTCAAATTAAGGGGGATCTATTTCAAAGTTAGTAATGAAGAATAGCGATCATTTATAGCAATTCTCAGAGTGATGAGGACAAAGCTTATCCCTTTAAGGCAATAGGCAATAGGCAATAGGCAATAGTCAAGAGGTTTTGAAGGGAATTGGTGTCAAATAATACTGTACCTCATAAATTCGAGAAAAGCTATATCAGTTATCAGCTAATGGCTGATAACTGACCACTGACCGCTGACTTTCGATAATTCCATTTTTGCCTAGTAATATTTCTGAATCGAGCGATGACTGCAATAGTGCAAAGAACAACCAGTGTTAGCTTTGGTATGATCTCCGAGCTAACCGTTGCTGGTGAAACCGTCAATTTGATCCTGGAGAAAATTGAAGACCGCAACGTAACGGTTTATCAGGGCGGTATGATTGCTGGACAGCGACTTTATGTCGTGGCGCTTTTGGAAGAATTAATTCCAGAATTAGATGCACCAGACTCGATTCAGAACTTAGCCATTACTAAAATGGCGGTGGAATTGCGACCAGATAAAGGGGCATTTTCTTTTGAGGCTGCTATTGAAAATGCCTGGTCGATTACCCTCGATTCGGGGCCAACCTTATCGATCAAACAGCTTGCTCTGTCAGTGTCATCGGTCAAATCTTCTGGCTCAACCAATGGCACTCAACAGAATACGGCAGAATCCCTCTCCCAGCAGCGAAAACTGTCATTTGAGGGGCTGTTTGAGTTATTTGGGGGCGAATTTGCGGTTAAGGTCGCCCATCAATTTTCGTCACAGAGTGGCATAATTGCCAGTCAGTGGGCATTTTCTGCCACTGCTGAAAATATTAGTATTACCGAAGTTATCAAAGCCTTTGGATTTTCCCAGGATAAACTCGATGAGTATGGGTTGCGGGATTTAGTAGTTTCCTTGGCATTTGCGCTACAACAAACCCGCTATCAAGACAGTAATACCCAAATCGTCGAATCCCGCTATACCTTCACCGGATCCATGGATTGGGATACTGGCATTGCCTTAGTGCCAGGGGAAGAAACCCTGCAAATCCAAGCGGCGATTGAAATTACTAAAACCTCCAGTAATAGATCCGGGGGAACCTCTACGACCCTAAAAGGCGCGATCGCAGGAACGGTCAAAGCCTCGATTCCCTTTTTCGATACCTTACAACTCTCGGTTATCTATACCTTTAGCCAAACCAGTAGCACCTCTAGCTCTGGTCGTTCATCCCAAGCCCTGGCAAATCGTACCGGTGAGTTAATTTTCCAACTCCAAATCAGTACCCTGTTGTTGAGCGCAGTCTACACCGATATCAATAATCGTAAACTGTTGCGGTTTAGCGTTAGTTTGGTCAGTGGAAAGAATCCCACCATTGGTGACCTGATTGCCTATATTGTCAGCGTCTATGACTCCAGCATTATTGACTTTGAACTCGATCCACCCTGGGATGAATTTGCTAAAGAAGAGATAGCGCTAGATAAGTTTAGTCTGGAGATAGACCTAACCGATAAATCCATCACCATTTCCTACAAGGCTACCTTGAATGTCTTGATTGCTAAGGTATCCAATGTGGGGCTGTCTTACCAGTTTGGGACTAAGTCATCTCAGGTTAGTACCCAACAAAATAATGCCAGAACAGCATCCAATAAAAAAATAGCGATCGCAGTAGACTTAAGTATTCCTGGAGAACCCAAAAAGCGAGTTCAGTGGGACCCAGTCAATGAAAATCCCCCACAAGTGCCCAGCACTAAAGCCCCGATCTTCGAGCTGAAGTTCCTGGCTTTGGGACAACGGGTTGCCTTTGCACCAGAAATTGTTCAGGAAGCTCGTACTATTGAGCAATTCACCACGGTGATGCGCCAAACCTTGGTACCCCTTCCCCCTATTAAACGGCGGCAAAATCCCCTCACAGCTCTGCAACAGTCCTTACCCTCAGTCGTCAGTTCTGACCCCACTCAACCAATTCAATTTTCAGGTCAGCCAATACAGTTTAGTGCAGAGAGTGGGTGGTTAATTGGTGCCCAATTTGTGATTTTGGGTTCCATTGAGATCAGTGTAATTTTCAACGATCCCTTTATCTATGGGCTGCGCATTAGCTTGTCGGGACCCCCGGTACAGAGTTTTGCTGGATTTGAATTTGAAATCCTCTATCGCCGCATTAGTGACACTGTCGGGGTCTATCGCAGTGAGCTGGTTTTACCGGACACCATGCGGTATATCGACTTTGGTGCTGTTCATATTACCCTGCCAGTGGTTGCCATTGAAATCTATACCAATGGGGACTTTGGTATCGATGTGGGCTTCCCTTGGGGTGGTGACTTTTCGAGATCCATTGCCGTTAATGTGGGCATCTTTTTAGGGTTAGGGGGCTTCTATTTCAATAAACTTAGTGCAGAAACAGCCACCAGTGTTCCCGACATTGTTAGTGGCACCTTTGACCCGGTATTGGAATTTGGCATTGGCTTACAGGTCGGGTTGGGGAAAATTATCAATAAAGGTCCTCTGCGCGCCGAATTCAGCATTACCATCCATGGGATTTTGCAAGGGGTGTTTGCTACCTATAATCCCACCGATACTAATGAGAAAAAGGCCACCTATTACCAGATTCAGGGTGGTGTAGCCATTGTTGGTCGCATCTATGGTGTCGTGGACTTTAAGGTGATTAAGGTTGATATAGAAGTCCTGGTTAAAGCTGCGGTGCTGTTTGTGGTGGAGGTATACAAAGCGATTCAGGTGGCTCTGGTGGCTACGGTTTCTGTCAAAGCATCGGTCAAGATTGGCTTTGTCCGGATCAGATTTAAGTTTAAATTAACCGTGCGGGAGCAATTTGTCCTCGGTTCAGATAGCACACCACCCTGGCAACTCGCTGCTGGTTCTGGGGGAGCCATGGCAGCAACTGTTCCCGTATTTACTGCCCGTGCTCAAACCCTGCATCCCTATCGAAATCGAATCAAAAAAAATGGTAGGGCTAATCGCTTTGCTTTTGCTAAAGCCCAGACCATTAGTAGCACAGGAACAGTTACAAATGTAACTACTACAAATGCTACTACTACAAATGTCACTACTGAAACATCTGGTGGACGGTCATTGCGATGGGATGATGGCACAACGGGAATTAAGCTATACCCCTCCGACGAGAAGCTTAGCCTCGATATTTATTTTCAACCGTCCTTTACCAAGACCGAAACAGGGGTAAGTGGTATCGGGTTATTGTTTATGGAAAACTCGATTCCTCTAGACGATAGCAATAGCACTACTGAGGAGAGCAATAGCACTACTGGGGAGAGCAATAGCACTACTGGGGAGAGCAATAGCACTACTGGGGAGAGCAATAGCACTACTGGGGAGAGCAATAGCACTACTGGGGAGAGCAATAGCACTACTGGGGAGAGCAATAGCACTACTGGGGAGAGCAATAGCACTACTGGGGATATTAATACAGATAATGATACAGATTTTGATAAGTTAGTTAAAGCCCTATTCAAATGGGTGATTTATGCCTACTTATCAGATAGTGAGCGTAATGCTTTAACTATCGACACAAGTGCTGTTAATGTTGATGATCAAGTCTTAACGTTGGAATTGTTAGAAGATGTTTATACCCTATTCGTTAACTACTTAGAGGAAGAACCGGCGGATGAGTTTTGGGAACCCCTGATTCGATTCTTGTCTACCAATTTTATCTTTGAGATCACCGACAGCATCGATCAGACAGAGACAAATGAGACACAGACAAATGATGAAATTAGTGGTACCCTTTTCCCGATGTTTCCTCAACTTGAGATGGAACTCAAGGATGGTGCTGATACTGTTCTCAATACCGTTGATTTTGATAGTCCGAAATATGATCGCGATCAAATTAATGCGATTCAAACTTATTTTCAATCCTCCAACTATAACCATAACCAGAGCACAGAAGAAGTCCTGGGACAAATACCGACCAACGATGCATCCGCAGAGTTAGCGATCGCTGAACTTTTATTTATTGACTACTTCACCTTAATTATTCGCTCTGCGGTGCAGCTTGGCATCGATTATGTCAGAGATCAAGATCAAAATGATGAGGAGTTTGATGAAAATGGCCAGATTACCCTAGGCAATTTATTAAATAAGTTAGGTGAGTCGTTCCAATCCTTAGCGGGAATGACCTCACGATTCTTGTTGCATGGATTGCGAATGCCCACCTTTACAGAAGATAACACTACAGAAGATAACACTACAACTATTATTGATGGACAACAAGCTGCTTATCTTGCTACAGGACAACAATTTACTGTTACAGTTACGCGCACTGCTCCCACAATAGACGGGGATAGTGAGACGGTAACGATTAGCCCCAATGAAATCCGGTTATTTCAACCGGATACTTTGACTTGGATTCGACTAATTGATGATCAAAGTCAGACCACTGACAGTCAAACTAGTCAGACCAGTGATAGTCAAACTAGTCAGACCACTGACAGTCAAACTAGTCAGACCAGTGATAGTCAAACTAGTCAGACCACTGACAGTCAAACTAGTCAGACCACTGACAGTCAAACTAGTCAGACCAGTGATAGTCAAACTAGTCAGACCAGTGACAGTCAAACTAGTCAGACCAGTGACAGTCAAACTAGTCAGACCAGTGACAGTCAAACTAGTCAGAACAGTGATAGTCAAACGTTAACCTCTGAACTCAATTATCCTTTCCCGGATAGTGATCCTCCCTACAACACCATTACGCTTATTAAGCAGCTTGATGAGGCAGCAACCAGTGGAATTTTGCCCACAACTCCTCCAACACTGCTGGAGTTTTACAATCCCACTAACCAGCAATACATTATTCGCCAAAAAACTTACTGGAATGAATCTATCAATGGCGCTAATAATCTGCTGTGGGAACTTCCTTCTGGGTTATGTGATTATCTCAAGTCTAAGTCTGATGAGATTAGCTTTAATCTTTTATACAACTTAACCCTTTTATACAATCAGCAGCAAGTTCAAGATAGGGAAACGTTAGATACTGCGGAGATTGAAGCGGGATATACTTGGGCAACTAAATTAACCTTGGAAATCCGCCAAGTCTCCACCTCAGATGGGAGCGGATTTTTGCCCACGGTATACGCTATTGAAAGGATTGAAACCGCTAGTCGGCAATTGCTGCAAGATATTCTGACAGCAAACGTAACTCCTACAACCTTGACCTTGTTGTATTTGGATGACAGTGGTGACTCGAAAGTTCTGACCCGTGATGGCAGTGCTGAGGAAATTGCTGAGGAAATTGCTGAGGAAATTGCTGAGGAAAATGCTGAGGAAAATGCTGATGACAGTGCTGATGACAGTCCTAAAGTCTTGATGCTGAAGACGAACTTATCCCTAGATTCTGGGGATAATCGTACGGTGACACTAGAGACAGATAATGATGCAACTTTCCTACCATTCCTAACACTGGTACAGGAAAGCACTGTTGTAAATAGTGAAGGCTATTACCTCAACTATAGCTATACAGAAAAAGATGAGCAAATAGAAAACGATGAGGAAATAGAAAACAATAGCAATACAGAAAACAATGAGGAAATAGAAAACAATAGCAATACAGAAAACAATGAGCAAACAGAAAACAATGAGGAAATAGAAAACAATGAGGAAATAGAAAACAATGAGCAAACAGAAAACAATAGCAATACACAAAACAATGAGCAAAAGGGCTTACCAGATTCTCTGTTTGCTGATGGGGACACGGCTCAGGTCACTCTGTTAATGACCTTTAGCAGCACTCCCGCTAGGTATCACAACTGCCTTAATATTCCATCTGGTCATTCTCAGTACAGTACACTCGATGGTGTCAGCGAAATTTTTGCCACCAGTAGTGAAACAACTAATGTGTTGAAGATTCCGGCGGGAAATCTTGGTTTTAGACTGACCCGTACAGCCATTGAAGCTCAAAACAATGAGACTGCTACCGATGAGATTCAAAACCTCTATCAGCTTTTAAGTTATCAGGTGCCCAGTACAGCAGCTGACTTTAAAACCGAGCAAGACCGTCTACCGATCGGACCGATTGAAGAGAATGAGGATAATACAACATGGGTCTATGAAAAAGTCTTGCCTGTTTATGCCTTAAGCACCGCCGCCATCACAGCATCCCAAGCATTACCGGAAATTCTCAAGGATACCCTCAATCCCTATTACGGCATTGGAGATACCTTTACGTTGGATTTTCGCTGGCAAGATATCTATGGCAATCGTTTAGGAAGTGATGGGGACTTTGCAGAAGGTATTAGCCAAAAATTAGGGTATTTCGACCCGATTTTCGGAATCAATCAATGGCCGTCGGTGGGTGAAAGCTATCAGATCACCAGCAAGGATGAGAAGACCGCTAATTTGATTCTGGAGTTGGTGTTAGACCAATCTAAATATATTCCCACTCCTGGGAATATTTTCACTGAGGTACTGGATCAGATTAAAACTGACCGCGCCACCTATCAACAAATTTACTATCAGGTTCATGACTCCAACTTGACGTTTAGGGTGAGTACATCGGTGATTCCCACCCCTGACCAGCAGCAGGAGTGGCAGGAGTTGACTGATCAGCGTGCCGCCTTCACGGGCTTTGTGGATAATGTCTATAAGTATTTGGTCACGTTGGAATATCTGCAGCAATTTACCTATACAGTTGCTGGTAACACTGAAAACCTGGAATCCGTTGCTAATCAGTATGGCTGTGATATTGGAGATTTAGGGGATAGTAATAGTGCAGTTAGTGGTATTTTCACCAGTCCTCAAAATATTCAGATTCCTGTCGGTATTCGGGTTAAGCAAAACAGCTTAAATGAGATCGCAACCAAGCTCAACAAAGATTACGGCACTCAAAGTGACAAAGTCAACGAAATTGTCACCGAATATGCAAAAACGGCGGATTTATTAGCGGTTGGTGAGATTATTGCTTACAATAGCGCTGGTAATTCCCTCAGCTATACCGTTCAAGATGGGGATACCTTCGAGTCGATTGCGATCGCACAACTCGCCCTAGAGGAAGACCAGCTGATCGAAACCCTGCTACAAACCATTGCTCAAGAGTTAAATACCACCGAAACCTTCGAAACCTTAACCAATGGTGTCCTGATCAAGGGTCTAGAATCATCCCACGTCAACAATTACGTTACCCTAAACGCCACCCTAGAAGAAATTGCCTATGGGGTATTGCAGCTGGAAAATGCTGACCTGGATCTGGAGTTTGACCAGATCCTGACTGACCGGATCAATGAGATTATTGCAGAGAATGAATCGACGGTATTGCTGGCAGGGGTTACGGTTTCAGCCTTGGGTAGCAAAACCCAGGATGGCGAGACGTTGGGCACTCTTCGAGACCGTCTGTTAGCAGCACCAGCATCCCAGGATGTGGTAGAGGCCATTCGTGATCTGGAAATTTTCCCCACGGACACAACATTAACGGTCACGGTGACCAAGAATGATGAAGCAACACCAACTCCGTTTAATGTAGACATCAAGATAATTACTGAAAAGACCTGGAGTGCGATCGCAGCGGCATTCCCCAATACCTCTAGCACGGAAACTGCTGAAACAGTGATTCTTGCCAATGCCCAACGCCAGGATTTACTGGTGGCAGGTTCCACAATAACCATAAAAATGGCCAATATTAGCCTTGATTACACCATCCAGGCTCAGGATAGTCTATATCACATTGCCCTGAACCAGTTTGTCGGCACTACTACTATCGAAACCCTGCTACAAACCATTGCTCAAGAGTTAAATACCACCGAAACTTTAACTAATGGTGTCCTGATCAAGGGTCTAGAATCATCCCACGTCAACAATTACGTTACCCTAAACGCCACCCTAGAAGAAATTGCCTATGGGGTATTGCAGCTGGAAAATGCTGACCTGGATCTGGAGTTTGACCAGATCCTGACTGACCGGATCAATGAGATTATTGCAGAGAATGAATCGACGGTATTGCTGGCAGGGGTTACGGTTTCAGCCTTGGGTAGCAAAACCCAGGATGGCGAGACGTTGGGCACTCTTCGAGACCGTCTGTTAGCAGCACCAGCATCCCAGGATGTGGTAGAGGCCATTCGTGATCTGGAAATTTTCCCCACGGACACAACATTAACGGTCACGGTGACCAAGAATGATGAAGCAACACCAACTCCGTTTAATGTAGACATCAAGATAATTACTGACAAGACCTGGAGTGCGATCGCAGCGGCATTCCCCAATACCTCTAGCACGGAAACTGCTGAAACGGTGATTCTTGCCAATGCCCAACGCCAGGATTTACTGGTGGCAGGTTCCACAATCACAATGCCTGATAGTAGCCTTTACACCATCCAGCCTCAGGATAGTCTATATCACATTGCCCTGAACCAGTTTATTGCCACTACTGATGCTCGGGCCATCGATGTGCTGAAATCGGGCATTGTTGCTGAAGTGGGTGCCCTGGAGTATACCATTGCTGATCCGGCCCAACAGAAAACCCTTGCTTACCTAACTCAGCAGCTTCATCTACAAACCAACCTTCATCGCACGGTGTTGGAAACGGTACAAGCGGTGGGCAATATCAGTGATATTCTGACTGTGTCTACGATCAATAGTCAATTAGTTGTGGTTGCTGATGCTGTCAGCGATATGACTGATTTATTTGGTACGGAGGATGTAATCCTGGCTGACGTGCTGTTGAACTACACTGTCACCAGTGGGGATAGCTTTGAGCAAATGATTGCTATTGCTGCTGCCCATGATAGTCAAATTATTACCGATCAAACCACAGCAGGGGATATTGCTCTTCAAAATCCCACTTTAGCCTTAGAGTCCGGGGCAACTCTCTACATTCCGGATCGCTTTACCCTAGATACCTCTTCTGCACAGAACCATGACTCTCTAGCAGTGCTAGAATCCACAGATCAAACCACATCCCTGAGTACCTTAACCAGTACCATGGAAACGGAAATTACCCCAGCAGCAGTAATGGAAATTACCGCAGCAGCAGTAGCGGTGGCTAACCAAACCCTGGCCGGACTCTTGAGTGGCAATACTGCTATCGATGTCCGTCCGGTTTTGGAATCCCTGACTAAGATTAGAAATAGCGACTTAGAACGGTTAGCGGCTTTCATCGATAGTCAAACTATCGAGACCGGAACTGAGGAAACCTTCTACACTCTCACCTCTCGATGGGCGCAAACCCTGGTTAATTTCAAAAATAGTATTGATGCCGAAGCCAGTCAAGCCCAGCAAAGCATTGGGGCGGTGAATGCTATTTATGAGCAACTGGAGAACTTGGAAGGGGCAAATCGCATTGCGTTACGGGCCTTACTTGATCTCAATGATAGTGAATCTTCTTTGAGTATCTTGAAAGCAACACTGCAGGATGGAGATGCCCTTAAACCCCAATTCGAGCCATCAAAGGTTCATAGCGAATCTGAAACCTTGGATGTGCCGGATGCGGCTGAAGGTAACCTTAAATCCCAATTCGAGCCATCAACGGTTCATAGCGAATCTGAAACCTTGGATGTGCCGGATGCGATCACTAATATCGAAACTGCCCATGGTCAAAGCGATGATCAGGACTTGATCGACACCTTAAAGGAATCATTGGAGATTATTCATCGCATGTATGACCTCAGTTGTCTGAAAACAGCGGTGGATCTGTTAGAAAAGCGTTCGCAACGCCCCCTAACTGTAGCAGAAGTAGCAGAGGCGCTCCAAAATGAATCGGATCTGATTGAGGCCAATCAAAAATGGATTGTTCCCCCAGCAGTAGCTAGCACAACGGTTGATCTCACCTTCCGGGATAACAATAATAGTCTTCTGTATCCAACGGATTTACTTTTCCCGGTCACCGTACAGCTGGAAATGCGACGCAACCAGGATTTGATGCATTTCGACCATGTGTGTGAAAAGGATTTGATGCATTCCGACGATGTGCCTGAAAAGGAGATGGATTGCTATGTGTGTGAAGCTGAGGTAGTATCAGCCTATTTTGCCCCCAAAACCGTTGTGCTGACCAGCTCCTCCGATGATGAAAATGCTGAGTTTAGTGAACGCCTGGCCTCCCTTGACCCCTTTGCCAAGGCATTTGAGCAAGCACTACCTAACTTAAAGCTAGCAGTGGGGAGGGATGCTGGGAATATTGATAATGCTAATCCTCAAAACAGTGATACCCTGTGGGCAGTTCATCTGGGGGATACCGGGATTAGTTACGATATCAAAGAGGATTTCCCCTACTTCTTTTCCGCTGCGCCTTTGAGCAATACCTTAATGTCAGGGGAAGTAAACCTTTACAGCTACACCCAAGATGGTGGACTTGACCAAACCTCAACAGAAACCGTGCGAGTGGATGCGGTAGACCTGAATGGTTTAGCCCGTAACTATTTACGTGCTATTGAAGATATCCTGAAACCGGAAACAGCTATCCCTGCAGTGAATGATAGCACTTTAAAGGATGAGATTGGGCGCATTCTAAATGTCAAAGCAAGTTTGGCCGATTCGATTAGTAAAAATGTGACCCATGTATTGGAGACTTCTGTGGATACAACTTCCGAAGAGTATACTACTCGCCAAAGCTTAGCGGTGGAAGCACTCCAAAAGGAATTGCTGACAAATTTAGCGGATGCTTACGACATTGAAACCATTGTTCAATATAACGTAGATGTAGAGATCGCTGATCGCTATCAATGGTCTGATCAAGATATTCCTCGTTTATCTGGGCAACCAGTGATGAACGGGGCTTATTACACCAATCCTGAAAGTACACCCAACTCCACTAGTTCTGACGCAGAAAAGCAAGCTCTGCTTCAATCGATAGATTTCACCTTATCTCCAGCTAAAATTGAACTGAGCGATGCCAACAATGGTAAGTCTACGCTAACCTTTTTCTTTAATACCCAAACTCCTCAGCGTTACGAAGATATTGCGGTTAATCTGAACTATCAGGTTAATGAGTTGGAATACAAGATTAATACTACTAATTCCACCTCCTCTTGGCTCAATTTTATTCAACCTCTCAACGATGGGCCTAATCAAATTGGAGATGTTCAAATTCCCATTCCTTTGCGAGATTTTCCCCTTCCTCCTTCTCTGATTTCCCATACAGCAATTCCTGACCCCGACAGTTTTGCTGGTGAGATTCTCAGTGCTGAGGATATTCGAGACTGGAATTATGTTTTCCTCTATGAACATCCCGATGTGGCTCAAGATACCATTGAATGCCGGATTGAATACAATGGTTCCTCTAAATTAACCATTAATGATGTCTCTTTGAAGGAACCCGAAGAAAATCAAGACGTAGAAGCAGTTTTCACTATTACCTTATCTCCTCCCTCTGACAATACTGTTACGGTTGATTATCAAACCCAGGATGGCACTGCGAAAGCACCAGGAGATTACACGGCAACGAGCGGAAGTCTACAATTTGATCCAGGTGAAACCACCAAAGAAATTCGGGTGCCAGTCAACAGCGATGATTTCGTTGAAAATAATGAAACCTTTACTATTTTGCTGAGTAATGCAGTTAATGCAGACATTGCGGACCCAGTGGGTGTTGGCACAATTATCGATACGACCAATACTATTGATCCACTGTTGGATACCCTGGTGCGGTTTAACAATCTATATCCAACCCTAGCCAGTGATCTCAAAACTTTGGAAACCGGGTTAACCTCTAACAACCAGACTACCAACGTGACTACGGTTACTTCTGCTGCTTATGCCCTCAGTGCCTTTGCGACTCTAGCAGAAGACGTGGCTAGGTCATGGCAAATTTGGCAACCGATTGCGATCGCACAGGCATCTCGCGAGACAGTTCACTACAATATTGATGAAAACCTATCCGCTGACCAAGAAACCAAAACAGTTATCATCACTCCCACTAACAATATTCCCGTTACTGATAAAACCGTTACTGATCAACCCGTTCCTGATCAACAAATCTTAGATATTGAGTTACCAGGGTATGAGTTAAATGAGACCAGGCAAAACGATTTCACCACTAACTCCCTCACAGTACCTTATACAACAATTGAGTATGATTTCACCAAATTGCTTGATGCAACTGGGGTAGAAACCTTTGGGGAGTCGGCATTACCAGACCGTAAGGTGACTGTAACTAATTTGGATGTGTTGGACTATCAAAATGCCTGGGGTGCTATCCGTCTCGCCCGCAATAAAAATTTGATTGATGGCCGGGAAACCAATGCTGCTTTCATCTTCCAGACTCCTGAAGTCCGGTTTAAGAATCGGATTACTCCTCTAATAGTTAATGATAAGCGTTGGGATATTGCAGACCTGGGCGATTCCAGAAGTAAAGCCTTGACAGACCATCTCGAAGAGTTATTCAAAGTCTTGCTACCAGCTATCATTAACCGTCCTTATGATATTCGGATTAGCTGTCAGTATGCCTTTGCTTTAGCTAGCAATACTAGCGCCACTGGTAATGAAGAAGAACTATTAGCTTCCTTACCTGTTATACTCACCCCTCGATTTACGGTTCAAAAGTCTGGGGATTCCACGGATATGTTAGCAGTGACTGAACAGCTGCGAACAAATATTGTCCGGGAAATTGACAATTGGCAGACTCAGAAAAACCCCAATCAAACCAGGGGACGATATCTGTTTAGTTTTAGTTTCTTTTCCAATCCAGAAAATGTGAGTAGTACGGAGAATCCTAACTTGCCTTTGTTAACGGTGGAAAACTTGAATCTTTTGCTGACAGATATTATACCAAATCCTGTTCCCATACCCCCCTTATCTCCATAGTCATAGATTCCTGGCATACAAAGATTTGGTCGATTTTTATAAAGGGGTTTTGACAAACGGATTTGGTATTATTTAGGAATAGTAAGCTATCAGCGGTCAGCGGTCAGCGGTCAGCGGTCAGCGGTCAGCGGTCAGCGGTCAGCTGATAACTGACCTCCCTGCTGCCTGCTCCCTAAAAACCCAGAACTTTGTACCTAACTGAAGTGCAAACTGCTGTAGTCATGAGGACATTGCTTATCCTTTTAAGGCAAGAGGAATCCCGCCTAACACCCCAGGGCTGTTTCATTGTCGGGTAGAGCTGTTGACAACAATGGTGATCGCTGTGATCTCAAATGCCAGCGGTCATGTAGATTACGTGGATAAACCGGGATTGCCCGATGTAATCAATAATTCTGGGGATTCAGATGTACAATCAAACGCGATTGACCGTAGGTCGCACGGTGCGCGTTCGCAGTATTGTCTCTCATTCCTGCGATTGGCCTACGGCCTCAGCCGACAGTTCGTGAACGCAATTAATTTGGAAAAATTTTGGGATCTAAAAAGGTTCGTTGGGTTTGTCGCTGGTGTACCCAATTTGTTCGTCGTACGGAACTCCGCCCATCTCACGGATCTGTTGCCGCAACCGCCAGTTTTCGTCGTCCAGGACATCTGGTTCAGCTAGGGCTTCCTTGGCTAGGTCTAGGTCTTTCTTGAGGCGCTGGTTTTCAGCTTGATAGGCCAGCATCAGTTCTTGTGCTTTCCCAGGGGTGTACCCACGACCAAAGGCTTCGTCGGTCACGATTTGGAGGTTAGCCCTAGCAGAAGCAATGATAATGTTTCTTGCTTTTTCCTTGGCTTTTTTATTGACAGAATTGGAAACAAATGCCCAGTACTCCCAGAAAGTCAAAGCATCTGAAATCGTCCAGAGGAACAGATCAGTTAGTCCTCCAGACTCCATCCGATACTTAGATTGTAGGACTGTGAAATTCTCTTATTGCATAGCCTTCAGCTTTTTGGATAGGCGACTTTGTAGGGCTGTGTTATCCGGTAAGTCAACGGCAAGAGCCATTCCAGAACCACTGAAGTAGTTAATGAACATTCCCGTCTGCTTGTCCACTTCATCCGCAGTATAGGTGTCCAGGGTTAAGTCGTGGACTAGTTTAATGGAAGATTTGCGAACAGTTAAAATCTGGTTCATGATTGTAAGTGATTTATTGCAAGTTGTTACTTGTGTTAGCGATCGCATTTCCGGGACAGGTCAGTGCGATCGCTTTTTAGATTTGTCGTTGTCTGTCATCAGTATATCCTCCGACGACATAAAAATCAATGATCACTGCGAGTAATGTATAGTGATAGACTCTTTTTCTGATCAGCTTTAGGGACTAATAAAAGTAAAACCTCACACCGGGAAGGGTGAGGTTACCTATCAGACGGGAAACTGCATGACGTGTGGAACAGGGAATTGCCTTAGATAGCAATGCCAAATAGTTTCCACTGGTAGAATAGTTTCAGCAAGCCAACACACTGGAGTTTAGATTAAAGCTACTTCTAAGATGTGATCTCGCTGATAAAATAGATGCGTTTACCCTGGGAATACAGCCGTTTTGAAGCCTCTGGCCATTGATTAGTACTAATCAACTATAATCGGTGGTTAATCCTACTTTTAATCTTACCATATTTTGGGCAAAAATTAAGATGCGTTTACCCTGCCACTTACGATCACGCCTCATGCCTGGGTCGTGAACTTTCTGATACTAAACGCCAGCATAAGTCTGTAGAGTCTTACGTAAATCGGTGCTGGTCAGCCTTTTATCTTAACGAAAATGAAAAAAAGCCTCTGAAAACATTTTAACTTTTTGAATACATTAACACTAACTATCCTAAAGCTAGTCAGGAGTGGCTCAACCGTCTTGAGCAAATTTCATAGCAACAGATAAATTCAACTTTACAGGCATTTCCAGATTGTCGTATCTCAAAAGAAGCATCTGACTTTGCTAAGAAAATTTTGCTCACCAACAAAAAAAGACTGCTCTGTCTATTAAATTTATGAGTATCACTTACCCAAAAACTTTATTTTTAGCTTGGCAAGATTATCACAGTCGATCGTGGAACCCGGTGGGTCGATTAACATTTGATGGAAAAAATTACGAGTTTGTTTATATAGAAGGTGCAAAGGAAGCGCAAGAAAAATTTGGGTTTGAGCCTCTAATGTCTTTCCCAGAGTGGAATAAGACCTATCGTTCGACGGAGTTGTTTGCGTTTTTTGCCAACCGAGTTATCTCACGCTCGCGTCCAGATTACCGAAAGCATCTAGACCGGCTCAACTTATCAGCCCAGAGTTTTGATTTGATGGAATTTTTAGGAAGGAGCGAAGGATATCGACAAACAGATAATTTTAAAGTTTTTCCTTATCCACACCTCGACAGTGACGACAAATACCACCTTTTCTTCCTAGCGCATGGTTTGCGTCACTTACCAAAGTGTTCTATGGATCGGATAGATCAGCTACAAGTTGGTGACACTTTGTGGCTATGTCACGAGCTTCAAAATCCTTATGACAATGAGGCTTTAGCGTTAACCACAGAAGATCATTATCACCTAGGGTATTGTCCCCGCTACTTGTCACACGATGTATTTGACCTTTTAAGGCGTGATCCAAGTTTAGTAGAAGTGAAAGTAGCAAAGGTAAATTTACAGAAAACCAAAAACCCGAAAGCCCCGTCTCTTTAGAGCGGGGATGAAGGGTCGCAGCGGTCTTTAGCCGCCGTGAAAAAAATATTTTAGAGATAATCCGGAAATTTACTCTAAAGATGGTAGAATAAATTAGAAGCGGTAGAGGTCGATAACCGATGATCATTCTAGAGTTTAAAGCAAAAGGTAAAGAATCTCAGTACTTAGCTATAGATGAAGCTATTCGGACAGTTAAATTTATCCGAAACAGCTGTATTCGTCTATGGATGGACAACAAAGGGACGAACAAATTTGACCTTAGCAAGTACAGTAAAGTACTGGCTCATCAATTCCCTTTTGCTAATGAGTTAAACTCTACAGCTCGCCAGGCTGCATCGGAAAGAGCATGGTCATCGATCGTCCGATTCTTTGACAATTGCAAGAAGAAAGTGCCAGGAAAGAAAGGCTTTCCTCGTTTCCAAAAGCATTGTAGATCGGTTGAGTACAAGCAGTCAGGATGGAAGCTGTCCCCTGACAAGAAGTCAATCACGTTCAGTGATAAGAAGGGGATTGGAAAGCTTAAGCTTAAGGGCACTTGGGACTTGTGGCGCTTTGATAAGAAGCAAATAAAACGGGTTCGGATAGTCAAAAGAGCTGATGGCTATTATGTTCAGTTCTGCGTCTCTGTTGATGTAATTGAAGAACTGGAGCCATCTAAAAGTACTGTTGGGCTAGATGTGGGGCTGAAAGAGTTCTACACTGATTCTGATGGAAACTCTGAACCCAACCCCAGGTTTTATAGGACTGGGGAAAAACGATTAAAGTTTTATCAACGCCGGGTTTCCCGGAAAAAGAAAGGCTCAGCCAACCGTAAGAAAGCGATCAATAGATTAGGTAAACAGCACCTTAAAATAAGTAGGCAACGTGAAGAGCACGCAAAGAGATTGGCGCGCTGCGTAGTCCGGTCTAACGACCTGGTCGCCTATGAAGACTTAAGGGTAAAGAATTTAGTCAAAAATCACTGTTTAGCTAAATCTATTAATGATGCAGGTTGGTATCAGTTTAGGAAATGGTTGGAACAT
This sequence comes from Moorena producens PAL-8-15-08-1, assembly GCF_001767235.1. Taxonomy (GTDB): domain Bacteria; phylum Cyanobacteriota; class Cyanobacteriia; order Cyanobacteriales; family Coleofasciculaceae; genus Moorena; species Moorena producens_A. Next base: position 5,255,392 of record NZ_CP017599.1, on the reverse strand, counting down.
TTTGGCACCAAGTTTAACAGGGTAACTGTAGCGGTCAATCCTGCCTATACGAGCCAGAATTGTTCCGAATGCGGCGAAGTGGTCAAGAAGTCACTATCAACCAGGACTCACGTCTGCGAATGTGGTTGTGAGTTAGACCGAGACCACAATGCTGCGATCAATATCTTAAAAAGAGCTTTGGGTACGGTGGGGCACACCGGAACCTGGATCCTTGATCCGAACGCTTTGGGAGATTTGGCCTCTACTGTTCTTGGTTCCGGCCAGGTTCAGCAAGTCGAGTCGTTGAGCAAAGAATCCCCGCGTCTTTAGACCGGGGAGTGTCAACTCCTTCTCCGCTCAAGTCTCGGTTATTGTGTGAGATGACTTATTCAGGTTTTGAGGGATATGTGCCGTATGCTCACAAGACCTATCAGCCGTTAACTAAGGAAAAAGAAAAGTCGAAAAACTTGGTTTTACCGATGTAACTAATACTCCTTGAAGAATAAGACTCACCTGCTCCCGACAAGGTTGATTGCGATCTCATCACGGAAAGTGGTTAAGAGCCAATTTACTTATCCCTCTTCTGTCACTCTCCGAAAACTTTTGCCATTTCGCGCATTCTATAACCTTTGTATATCAAGGGATAGCCAGCTTTTTGATGAGTATAAATTCATGAGAGTGCTAAAATTTTCAAAATGTCATCATCGAACGCTGTATTGCTTAATATACCTTGTTTGTAGAAAGTCTTAATAATAGGAAAAACCGGAGAGTGACAGAAGAGGGTTATAGCGTTTATCATAACTATCAGCTACACATTATTTTTTCCCTATTCCCTATTCCCTATTACCTATTCCCTATTCCCTATTACCTATTCCCTATTCCCTATTACCTATTCCCTATTCCCTATTACCTATTCCCAGCTCAAGGAAAGTGCTTAATAGCCGATTTACGAGGGAACCTGTAAGTCTAAAGCTCCGTCTTTTAAAACCGGGGATAAATACTCATAGCGGCTTGACGCGCTGTGATAAAAATATTTCTAGAGAATCGGGAATCTTACTAATGGCGTTGTAGTAAAAGGTATAGGAGAGTTCAGATCGAAACTGATGATTATCTTAGAGTTCAAAGCAAAAGGAAAGAAACATCAATACTCTGGGAGCAGGGAGCAGGGAGCAGGGATTAGGCAAGAGTGAAACAATCCTGTATACCTCATGAGTCCTAGAAACGCTATATATCGAACTCAGGTAAGTTGAGTTTGTGGCACAATTTTTGATCAATTTTTCTCTAAAACTAAAACAATGTCTCATACCACCATGTCTAACAAAAATCTAAAGAGAATTTTCACTTTTGGTATAGCTGTTGCGTCTTCTGTGATTGCTTTTGCCAGTACTAGTAACGTTGCCCAAGGACAAACAAATTATCGCCTCAAAACCATGTTTACGGGCAGTGATAAATGTTTGGATATCATTAATGATGCTAAAGACAATCAAATTATTATGGCTAACTGTGGTAATTATTCAGGACAATATTGGCAAATACAATCAACAAACAAGTCTGGATATTATCGCCTCAAAACCCTATTTACGGGCAGTGATAAATGTTTAGATATCATTAATGATTCTAAAGATAATAAACCGATTATGGCTGACTGTGGTAATTATTCAGGACAATTTTGGAAAATAGAAAAAACAAACAAGTCTGGATATTATCGCCTCAGAACCATGTTTACGGGCAGTGATAAATGTTTAGATATCATTAATGATTCCCAAGACAATAAACCGATTATGGCTAACTGTGGTAATTATTCAGGACAGTTTTGGCAAATACCTAATTTTTAACTAACTGCTTGAACTGGAAATTACCTTTTCGGGCAGGGCTGTTTCATTGTCCGGTAGAGTGATTGATAAAAATGGTGACCGCTGTGATGTCAAATGCCAGCGGTCACTCGATTACATGGATAAATCGGCTTTGCCCGATGTAAGTAATACTCCTTGAAAGAGGCGCGATTACATCACTCCTTACCCTCCAGATATTAGGCATTTTTAATTTCCTAGGAAAACCTTACCCCCTGAACCCCTCTTTTTCCAGAAAGGCTTGAAGGCTCTATCCCTTATACAATCTATCTTATAGCTTTATTGTCACCCCTAAAGGTCAGCGCTACAAAAAAAAATTATCTGGGAACTTTTGGGGTTTGTATTCGTCAAAGCCGGTGGTGGAGAGCAATAGTATCGCTAATTAATCGTATCACTTTAAAAAAAGTAGAGGGTTGTATCGAATCATGAAAGAAAGTGTTGGTTCACTCAAAGCATTTTTTATCTTCATTGGAACACTAGGAGTTTTTGGCAACTACATTGCTATTACTCAACCGCAGGGAAATCTGAATGCTATCAATCTCATTTCTATAATTTTGGGAACAGGATTTTCAATTGCTTATCTGTATATAGGTGTTTCATTACGAAAGTTGCTGGTTGAGTCTCCCCAAATCGTAACAACAGTAATATTGGCTAACATCACTGTTGCAGTTCTCAACTTTTTGCTCAGTTTATTTCAGGGATTTCAATCGAGTGTATTTCTGGGCTTTGTTTTTGGTCTGCTCATAAATTGGTATCTCTATAGTAGTGTTATGCGTTTGTCTAGAGAGGAAAAGAGCAAACGTGAAAATTCGTAAGTTTTGTTTCTAACCCACATTCCACCTCAATCTTTCCGGATGGTATGGCTGTCTACAGAAGAATGAAGTAAGTAGGGCTGGCTGATTAACTCTCAAAGCATTAACAGATAAAGGTTTTAGCCTTTTTGGGTCGAAAAAAGTGCCAGCTTTGCGGTCTCAATAACTTAGGCTTTTGGGCAGACAAGAGCAGAAAAATCAAGGGACAATTCTTCCGACTACCTCCTATATAATTCCCATTTCTCCACACTCGCTGACTCCACACTCGCTGACTCAATCCCATACCTATTGAGTTTTTCAGCAAACCCTACTTACGATGGGAATGCCGCAGAGCTTACCCTGCTTTCCGAACTAGGTAAAGATTTATTACGAAACTAATAATTTCTGCGTAAAGTCAACAGATTATCTTGGGGGAATAAATAGGGAGCATCCCAGTTTTAAAAAACTATACCCCAGCTGTGTGAGCGGGATTATATAGCGCTACGCCCAAGGCAAGAGGCAAGAGGCAAGAGGCAAAAGTTTACTACAGAAGGTTTTCAGCTTGTATCAATGTCCTAACTTTAATGCGTAGTGCTATACCGCCCACATTAAAAGATATATTTACCAAAGCGATGCAGCAAGGGAACAGGGGAGGCAGCGCGGTCTTGGGAAGGCAGTGCGGTCTTGGGGGTTCCCCCCATGAGCAACTGCCGTGGTTTCCCCCACTCGCGCTTTGCATGGCTGACAAGGCGAGCCTGTCTTACGGTAAATTCAAACCACTCGCGCTTTGCATGGCTGACAGGGATGCTACTAATCACTAGTATTAAAGTTATCTTTATAAGTGTTTTTAGCAGAACATGTTGGGAGCAGGTCTTGCAATGCTTAAACATTAGTACTATTTTCCAGTAGAGCAAGCAATTACCCATGAAGGGGCTATAGATAATGTACAAATATTCATCCAGGACTAGCTCCCCTTCAGACCTATTACCTTCCCCTCCTGGGAGGGGTTAGGGGTGGGTTCCCATTACCTATTACCTATTACCTATTACCTATTACCTATTACCTTAGTACAAATGTTCTGCATAAGTGACATGCTCCCGAACATGTTTTCTCGCAATCTCGCATTTATCATCGGCATCAATAACTACACAAACGGCATTTCCCCCCTGAACACCGCCGTAAACGATGCCAAAAAACTAGTGGAAATTCTCCGCGAGAAGCATGATTACAAAGTCTGGGTATGCTTAGACGAAGTGGCAACTCTGTCTAACTTTAACAAATTTTTATTCCATACCTTACCCGAACAAGTTACTGAAAATGACCGCTTATTATTTTACTTCGCTGGTCATGGAGTCGCCCTCAATGGGGATGATGGCCCGGCGGGTTACTTAATTCCTCAAGATGCCAAACTGGGGGATACTAATAGTTATCTGCCCATGACCTTGTTACACGATGCTTTAAGTCAATTACCCTGTCGTCATTTCTTGGGTATCCTCGACTGCTGTTTTGCTGGTGCTTTTAAATGGTCGAGTACTAGGGATCTACTCACATCGCCAGAAGTAATTCACCAAGAACGATACGACCGTTTTATTCGTGACCCAGCCTGGCAAATCATTACTTCTTCAGCTTCTGACCAAAAAGCCCTCGATAACTTTTATTTAGATAGCGAACGCGGTCAACTCGGCAATCATTCCCCTTTTGCGGCAGCATTATTAAACGCTCTCGAAGGTGGAGCAGATACCTATCCTCCTGCTACCAATGGTAAACCCCCTGGAGATGGGGTAATTACAGCCACAGAATTATATTTATATTTACGGGATCGAGTCGAAATTCCCACAGAAAAATGCCGGATACGACAAACCCCTGGTATTTGGTGTTTAAATAAGCACGATAAGGGAGAATATATCTTTCTTTCTCCGGGACATGAACTTAACTTACCGCCCGCACCACCATTAGATCTCTCACAAAATCCCTATCGCGGTTTAAACTCCTTTGACGAGAAATACAGTTCACTGTTTTTCGGTAGAACATTACTAGTAGAAAAGTTACAGGATTTTGTCAAAGCTAATCCCCTGACAGTGGTGTTGGGTGCTTCCGGTTCCGGTAAATCTAGTTTGGTGAAGGCAGGATTAATTCCTAAACTACGGCAAGATAATACTGAGAAATGGTGTATTTTGCCACCCATCCGTCCTGGTGAGACGCCCTTGCAAGGGTTAAATAATGTACTATGTAATGCTAAGTTACCAAGGGTAGAGCGACAAAACCCAGAGCAGAACCTGGCAATGAGCATTGATGTTTGGGCGAAAAATAACCCCAACTCTAAGTTATTACTGTTTATTGACCAAAGCGAAGAAATTATTACACTCTGTCAAAACTTAGATGAGCGTCAGGGGTTTTTCGAACAGATACTCACAGCCATAAATGCCCATGGGGATAAATTACGGGTAGTATTAACCCTACGTTCTGATTTTGAACCCCAAATCACAGATGTGGGCTTAAAGTGGGCACCGGAAGTACTAAATCAATTGGGAACCACGGTACTGATAAATCTTTGGCAAAGTGGACGATTTATTGTACCGGCGATGACACGAGGAGAACTAAGGGAAGCGATAGAAAAACCGGCTCAAGCACGGGTAATGTATTTTCAGCCCCACGATTTAGTAGAAAAATTAATTGATGAAGTGGCGGATATGCCCGGAGCATTACCCCTGCTGTCTTTTGCCTTGAGTGAATTATTTCTGAAGTATTTAAGGCGGCAACGGGAGGCACAATACAGGGGTATTACTATTGACCGGGCCTTGACTCAAGCCGATTATCTTGAATTGGGGGGAGTAATGCGATCGCTAACTCAAAGGGCTGATGAAGAATATCAGGCGCTAGTTCATGAAAATCCAGCTTATGACCAAGTTATCCGTCATGTGATGCTGCGGATGGTTGCCCTGACTGGGGGTGAGTTAGCCCGTAGGCGCGTACCGTTATCAGAATTGGAATATCCGCCTCAGAAAAATGATTTAGTTAAGGAAGTAATTGAGCGTTTTAGCACAGCACGGTTATTAGTAAAAGGACTTGATAGTGAGGGGAATCCTGATGTGGAACCAGCCCATGATGCTTTGGTGCGGGGTTGGCAAAGGTTGCTGGAGTGGAAACAAAAAGAGGAGGAAAATTTACTTCTACAACGGCGGTTGACTCCTGCAGCCCAGGAGTGGGAAAGCCAGAAAAAGGCAAAGTTTCTTTGGAATGCTAACCCTCGTCTTGATTTGTTGAAAAAGGTACTCAATTCTGAGAATAACTGGTTTAACCAAGTGGAAGCTGAGTTTGTGCAGCGTAGCGTCAGGCGAAAAAGCTTCAATACTAGTCGGAATTGGGTTGTTGCGATCGCAGTTATGCTGGGGTTAGGTACAGGTTTAGTATTATCGACTTATTTTAGCTTACAATCTCGTAAACAGGCAATTAACTCAGACTTCCTTGCACAAGCTGCCAATATCAAGTATTCTCTATCAGTAAAACCTACTACAGAAGAATTGATCCAAGCTATTGAATCAACCGCTAAAATTCAAGATTACCAAAAATCCTTACAACCAAAAGTGATCAATGAAGTTCATTCTAGCTTATTGGCAGCTTTAGATAAGGTTAGAGAAAGGAATCGTTTACAAGGTCATACAGATATTGTAAATGATATCGCTTTTAGTCCAGATGGCAAACAGATTCTCAGTGGCAGTGATGACAACACAGTGCGTTTGTGGGACACCGAAACAGGTCAAGCTCTCCATACATTTATTGGTCATACAAGTAGTGTCACTGCGATCGCTTTTAGTCCAGATGGCAAACAGATTCTCAGTGGCAGTAACGACCACACAGTGCGTTTGTGGGACACCGAAACAGGTCAAGCTCTCCATACATTAGAAGGTCATATAGATGGTGTCAGTGCGATCGCTTTTAGTCCAGATGGCAAACAGATTCTCAGTGGCAGTAAGGACAACACAATGCGTTTGTGGGACACCGAAACAGGTCTTCTAATCCATACATTACAAGGTCATACAAGTAGTGTCACTGTGATCGCTTTTAGTCCAGATGGCAAACAGATTCTCAGTGGCAGTTGGGACAGAAACATGCGGTTGTGGGACACAGAAACAGGTCTTCCTCTCCATCCACTAGAAGGTTATAGAGATTCTGTCACTGATATCGCTTTTAGTCCAGATGGCAAACAGATTCTCAGTGGCAGTAACGACGGACCAGTGCGTTTGCGGGACACCGAATCCGGTCAACTAATCCATACATTAGAAGGTCATATGGATGGTGTCAGTGCGATCGCTTTTAGTCGAGATGGCAAACAGATTCTCAGTGGCTATGGTGACAAGACAGTGCGGTTGTGGGACACAAATTCCGGTCAACTAATCCATCAACTAGAAGGTCATACAAGTAGTGTCACTGCGATCGCTTTTAGTCCAGATGGCAAACAGATTCTCAGTGGCAGTGAGGACAACACAATCCGTTTGTGGGACACCGAAACAGGTCTTCTAATCCATACATTACAAGGTCATACTAGTTGGGTCACTGATATCGCTTTTAGTCGAGATGGCAAACAGATTCTCAGTGGCAGTCACGACAACACAGTGCGTTTGTGGGACACCGAATCCGGTCTTACTCTCCATACATTACAAGGTCATACTAGAGATGTCACTGAGATCGCTTTTAGCCCAGATGGCAAACAGATTCTCAGTGGCAGTTGGGACAACACTGTGCGGTTGTGGGACACAGAAACAGGTCTTCCTCTCCATCCACTAGAAGGTTATAGAGATTCTGTCACTGATATCGCTTTTAGTCCAGATGGCAAACAGATTCTCAGTGGCAGTAACGACGGACCAGTGCGTTTGCGGGACACCGAATCCGGTCAACTAATCCATACATTAGAAGGTCATATGGATGGTGTCAGTGCGATCGCTTTTAGTCGAGATGGCAAACAGATTCTCAGTGGCTATGGTGACAAGACAGTGCGGTTGTGGGACACAAATTCCGGTCAACTAATCCATCAACTAGAAGGTCATACAAGTAGTGTCACTGCGATCGCTTTTAGTCCAGATGGCAAACAAATTCTCAGTAGCAGTGATGACAACACAGTGCGTTTGTGGGACACAGAAACAGGTCTTCTAATCCATACATTAGAAGGTCATACAAGTGCTGTCTATGCGATCGGTTTTAGTCCAGATGGCAAACAGATTCTCAGTGGCAGTCATGACGGAACAGTGCGTTTGTGGGACACAGAATCCGGTCAACTAATCCATACCTTTGAAGGTTATACAAGCTGGGTCAATGATATCGCTTTTAGCCCAGATGGCAAACAGATTCTCAGTGGCAGTTATGACGGAACAGTGCGGTTGTGGGACACAGAAACCGGTCAACTAATCCATACCTTACAAGGTCATATAGATGGTGTCTATGATATCGCTTTTAGTCCAGATGGCAAACAGATTCTCAGTGGCAGTAAGGACAACACAATGCGTTTGTGGGACACAGAAACCGGTCAACTAATCCATACATTAGAAGGTCATACTGATGATGTCTATGATATCGCTTTTAGTCCAGATGGCAAACAGATTCTCAGTGGCAGTAACGACGGAACAGTGCGTTTGTGGGGCAATTACTCTTGGCAAGAGGCTTTAAAAGAGGGATGTAATCAGCTGCAATTTCATCCTGACCTCGTTGCGCCTCAAAATAATCAAGACAATAAAGCAGGAGAAGTCTGTCTCAAGTATGCCAGTTGGGAAGATAAAGCCAAAGCCGACTTTCTGGTAAGACTTGGTCGGGCTTTTATTTCACAAAAAGAGCCAAATCTCAAGAGTGCTGTTAAAAAATTTAAAGAAGCGCAAACACTCAATCCTGACATCGACCTCAATCCAAATACAAAGGAAATAGATAAGGACCCCAAAACAGTAGCACTACTGTTAGTTGCACAATGGAAAGTAGAACAGGGTTGGTGGCTAGCAAGAGAGGGAAAAATAGAGGAGGCTATTTCTGTCTATCAAGAAGCACAAAAACTTAATCCTGACATCGACCTCAATCCAAAGACAAGGGAAATAGATAAAGACTCTAAAACAGTAGCACTACTGTTAGCCGCACAAAAGAAGGTAAAACAAGGTTGGTGGCTAGCAAGAGAGGGAAAAATAGAGGAGGCTATTTCTGTCTATCAAGAAGCGCAAAAACTCTATCCTGACATCGACCTAAACCCAAATACAAAAGAAATAGATAAAGACCCAAAAACATTAGTGCAATAGTTAGCCCCAGACTCGAAATAATCACATGCTTGTCCACAGAAGAATGAAGTAGGTGCTCAAGCCATGGCCTAAAGGCCACGCTACGCGAACGCCTCATCGGGTACCTGCCAACTAAATATATTATTAGAGCCGAAATCTTGGATAGATTATCGGCTACTTTGCGCTGCATCAAGAGGTGTGACCCGTGGCGAATTTAATAATTAGATGCGGAAAGCGCACCTAACAGGGAATCAGCCTCAAATAAGACTGCAAGCGCACTACGCATTAAGGTGTAAGACATGGGTCATGATTCGGCTATTATAGCACTACGCATTAAAGTTAGGACATTGATACAAGCAGCAAAACCTTGTGTAGTAAACTTTTGCCTCTTGCCTCTTGCCTCTTGCCTTGGGCGTAGCGCTATACCACCGATGCCACCAGTGGTTTTCGCTCGGTTCAACGACTGTTCTGATGCCAAAGGTTATTCCCAGACCCTGAAACAGCTGCTGCCTAATGCTAAGTTTCTAATAGTTTTAGATATAAGTCTGCCCATGGAGCCAGAGGAATAGGCAGTGTCACAAGGCTGGGGAGATGGGGAGATAGGGAGATAGGTAGATAGCAGCGCATCGCTATTCCCTGCTCCCTGCTCCCTGCTCCCTAAAAACCAGAAATTTGTACCTAACAAGTCGTAGAATTGCTATATATCCGACCAACTCTCATATGTAATGGCCATTGAAATATAATTTTCCTCTCGCGATCGCCCCAAGCCTCGACTAGACGGTTGGAGAATTCCAAGATTGGTTCCTGGGATTGAACAGCAATAAGTTTTTGAATAGCAGACCAAGTAGTCAAATATCCCAGAAATTCTTCCATGTTCCATTGGGTTTCCATTGTTAACAGAGGTGTTTTTAACTCAGCAAAAGGAAAAGGAATGGTTTGATAATTTTGAAGCAGTAGTTTTATTTCTTCAGCCCAATACTGATCAACCACTGTGGTGAAAAAATTCCTAGATATTTGGTCTATGTGATTTTCTTCTGGAGGGAATTCAAAATACCAGTAGCCCCAGAGAGCAATAATTCCTCCAGGTTTAGAAACTCGCTGCACTTCCTGATAAAACTTTTCCAGATTAAACCAATGAACAGCTTGGGCAACAGTTATTAAATCTATAGATTGATTCCCTAGCCCGACTTTTTCAGCCACTGCCACAGAATAGTTAATCTTATCATGATGAAATGCATGAATAATTTGCTTTTTGCTGGCATCTGTAGCATAAATTTTTTTAAAATGAGGGGTTAAGCCCAAGGCGACTTGACCATTACCAGTGGCACAATCCCACGCTGCTTGACGATCAGGTACAAGTGCAGCTAAATACTCAAACAAAGATTCTGGATAATGAGGTCTATAGTTTCTATAATCATTTGCTTGCTTTGAGAAGTAGTCTTTAAATTCTGTAACCAAAGTCCTTTTCCTCTAATTTCATTTAGCAAACTATTACGATATCATATTCTTAATCGCAGTTTTAATACAGTCTATCTTTTCCAAATTAAGCACATCAGTATAAGCCTGAGTAACTTGTGGTGAAGATAAGCTCAAAGAAGCACAATCCCAAAACTTAATGAATGATGTTTGTACAAAAATGAGATGCACCAGCGGATCCCTCTTCACGGCCAGGGCTGTTAAGCCAGGGTAAGCGCAAGAAAAAGAGAGGCTTAAGATGGTAAGGGTAAAACGATCAAAAAAATCAAGCCAAATGCACCGGTTGCATCCCAATAAGAAAAACGAGCACAGGTGGCTGAAGTCGATGAAGCTGGAGCCACCGCAACTGACTCTATAGCTACTAGGCTGGGGGAATTAATCAAAAACCCAACGCGAAAACTAACCCCCCAGCAGCAGCTTGAAATCTTGAATACTCATCCCTTTTTTACTGGTAAGTGTCCTGAGTGTGGGTACAATTATGATAAAAACAACCCCCCAGCAGTACACTGGGATTGCCCAGAGTGTGGTTGGATTGATGATGCGATTCATTAGTTATCCCTCTTTTATGACTAAGGGGATTTTCAACGAAAATGCCTTGATTCAGCCGACAAAAAATCAAGGTTTGACCTCAAAGTTATCAAAGAGGGATTATCCTGCAATGGCGGTAAAATTAATAGTTAGCCCGCTCCCATACCCTAGATAGAGAAGCAACACTTTACGTCTGTGAGTAGCTATGAGACACGATGCGATCAAGCTATATGAACCGATCAATATCCTTAAACAGATTGGTGAAGATATTTGGCTCGTTGATGGCCCAATTGTACAAATGTCAATGTATGGGGTGAAGATTCCTTTTTCAACACGTATGACTATTGTGCGGTTGAGCAACAGTGAGCTATGGTGCCATTCACCAACAGAATTGACTCGAGAACTCAAAGCTCAAATTGACTCTCTTGGCTCAGTGCGCCACCTCATTTCACCCAACAAAATTCACTATGCTCACATTGGCACCTGGGCTAGAGCTTATCCAGAGGCCATAGCATGGGCATCCCCAGGTGTCCGCGATCGCGCAGCACAACAGAAAATTGAAGTTAGTTTTAATGCCGATTTGGAAAATGAACCGCCGCCTCAGTGGGTCGCAGATTTAGACCAATTAATTTTTAAGGGTAGTCGATTCATGGATGAAGTTGTATTTTTTCACCGGAAGAGTTCTACTCTCATTCTGACCGATCTCATTGAAAACTTTGAACTCAATAAAGTTAGTAAGCAGTTTGGTCGGCTGCTTAAGTTAGTTGGTATTGTCGATCCTGATGGAAAAACTGCATTGGATTTGCGAATGACATTTTGGGGACAAAAGGAGCAGTCCCGTAGCTGCTTAAAGCGAATGCTTCAGTGGAACCCTGAAAAAGTTATCCTATCTCACGGTCGTTGGTATGAGAATAACGGTGCTGCTGAGTTACGCCGTGCTTTTCGCTGGCTTGAATAACTTTCAGAAGCAAGCTAACACGCCACCGCTCACTTTTGCCGTTAACCCCTCAAAACCCCAATTTTTGCACCGCCAACCTTTTAGAATCCATGTCTTTTCAAAGCATGGAGAGTTCAATCCTAGATTTACATCTCAAATACAAACGCGCTTAGCGTTTCTCGCAGTTATGAGCTACACTCTTCTTTGACGTTGATTCCCTGTTAGGTGCCCTCTTACTTGGCGAATTAAATTCGCCACGGGTGACACCTCTTGATGCAGCGCATCGCTATTCCCTATTACCTCTTCCCTGTTCCCTGTTCCCTGTTCCCTGTTCCCTAAAAACCCAGAAATTTGTACCTCACTGAATTGCAAACCGCTATATAATGACTAATAACAAAAAGGGAAAAATTTACATCGTAGGTGCTGGTCCAGGAGATGTTAACTACTTAACCGTAAGGGGGCAACAACTGCTGACTCAAGCTCAAGTGTTGGTATATGATGCTTTGGTAGATTCCCTTTTATTGCAACTAGTGCCCTGTGATTGTCAACTGTTCGATGTAGGGAAACGGGGTGGACGCCCTTCTACACCCCAAGCTAGGATTAACCAACTACTAGTAGACCAATGCCGACAAGGCAAGCAAGTGGTAAGGCTAAAAAGTGGTGACCCGTTTATTTTCGGGCGCTCTAGCTCAGAAATTCAGGCATTGATTGCTGCTGAGTGTCAGTTTGAGGTGATACCAGGCATTTCCTCAGCCCTAGCCGCTCCCTTACTAGCGGGAATTCCTTTAACAGACTCGGTTTTGAGCAAATGCTTTGCGGTTGTCACTGCTCATCAGCCAGAGCAACTAGATTGGGAAGCACTAGCAAGAATCGACACCTTGGCGATTTTAATGGGAGGACGTCATCTAGGGGAAATTGTCCAGCAGCTGCAACGCAATGGGCGATCGCATCAGACTCCCATTGCTCTGATTCGGAATGGTGGACGCCCCCAGCAACAGGTTTGGCTGGGTACTTTAAGCACTATAGTAAACCAAACCCTTGGTATCTCCCTCTCACCTGTGGTAATTGTAGTTGGTGAAGTAGTGGGGTTAAGGGCATCTATGGGATTAGCTGATCAAGACCAGTCGAAGAGTGAAGGTTGTCAAGACAAGCATCAACCGGTAACCGAAACTACCGAAGCGCTTACTGGAAAAACTGTCTTAGTTACCCGTTCCGCTAGTCAATCCCAAAAATTTAACCAGCTCCTGGAACAAGAAGGAGCAAATATTATCGAAATGCCCACCTTGGTGATTACTCCTCCTTCCAGTTGGGCTGGATTAGATTATGCGATCGCTAATCTCGCTAACTTCGATTGGTTGATTCTCACATCTAGCAATGGGGTGGATTACTTTTTTAAACGATTACTGAAGAATGGTAAAGATGCCCGTGCCTTAGTCGGGATTAAGATTGCTGTGGTGGGTAAGAAAACTGCAGCGAGTCTGAAACAACACAATTTACAACCGGACTTTATCCCACCAAACTTTGTGGCTGATTCCTTGGTGGAACATTTTCCAGAGTCTTTAACTAACAAACAAGTGCTTTTCCCCCGAGTAGAAACCGGTGGGCGAGAGGTGTTAGTAAAAGAACTAACGGAAAAAGGTGCTCAAGTGGTAGAAGTTGCTGCCTATGAGTCTCGTTGTCCAGATTACATGGCTCCTGCTATTTTAGATGCTTGGCAACAGAGAGCAATAGATATTGTTACGTTTGCTAGTTCTAAAACCGTCAAGAATTTTTACAAACTACTCAAGCAAGCTTTTAACTCTTCAACGGAAACTAACCAAGCCTACTCTAATCCCGACCGCGAACAATCTGCACCCTCAAAAACTCTCCATTCCCTTTTAGACAATGTCTGTATCGCCTCGATTGGTCCCCAAACATCCGAAAGCTGTCGCCAGTTGTTAGGCAGGGTAGATGTAGAAGCAGTTGAATATACTTTAGAAGGTTTAACTGAGGCGATTGTAGCATGGGAGACTGAGAGAGGGGGAAACAAATAATATCAAGTTCGGTTGAATACCCATAATAAAAGTGTGGGGAGATGGGGAGATGGGGAAGATTTTTATTAAGCGATGCAGCGCGGTCTTGGGGAGGCAGCGCGGTCTTGGGGGTCTCCCCGGAGACGAAACCTGATTACGTTGAGCCTTTATGGTTGGTCGGCTATGCACAAAAGGGGTAAAACTTATTGATTAAGGCTCAACTGTCTTACGGTAACTTCTAACCATGAGCGACTGCCGTGGTTTCCCCCATGAGCGACTGCATCAAGACAGAGTAATTATCCTGAGATGATCTAAAAAAATAGATAATGTGATTTCATGGAATTCCACAACTAACAAGACGCCAAAATGGCGAGACAAAAAGAATTTATTTAGATAGAGTAATCCTGTCAAAGATTTTTCAAGGTTACCTAATTAGGTAATAAGAATCATTCACTTTTTTGAACAGGAGATTGTTCCAATGGATAAGCATCTAACCAGTGATTTGGAGTTCATGGCACATTTGTCAGAGGATGAACTCAACGAGATTGCAGGAAGCCAAGGCAGCTCTAAAGACTTCGGCAAAGGCAAAGATGACGATGATAGCAATGATGGTCGCGATGACTTTGACTTTGACTTTAAATTTGGTGACGATGACTTTGACTTTAAGTTTAAGTTCACAATACCTAAGCGCTTTGTGCCTAAGAATCGCTCCTTTGTGATGAAAAAGTTTCCCTTTAACTTTAAATCTAACAGCATTGTGGTCTTTAAGCAGGTTTTTACCATTAATAGTCACTAATATAGCGCTACGGGCAATGGCATTGGCAACCGGCAACCGGCAACCGGCAACAGAGGAAACAGATCCTCACTTTTATTGTCCAATAAAACAAGACCATACAGGTTTACATCTCAAATACAAACGCTATAGTTCAGCTTATGGATGCTAGACTTTAGCTATTTGGGATAACAGAAGATTACTCAGAAGGCGTAATAGTGGCGTAGTTTGCTAAGGTTGGATTTGAATGAACATTAGATCAAATCCAGTGTCTTGATGCAGTCTCTCATGGGGAGGGGCTGCATCTATAGTTGATTAACTCTTGCATGAATGCTTCTTGTATGCAAGCCTTTTCCTGCAATACGTGTGTTCACAACCCAGATACAAATTCTATATAACCGACTAACACCCTCAACACTCAAAGGTTGCTAACCCCAAATAGCGAACTCCTGACGGGGTAATTTCAAAGCGACAAGGCAACACTTCCAAACCCTTGCTAACTGCTTCTCTTAAAAGTTTACCATAGTCTGGGTCATAGTTATCACCAGGAGCAAAGTGCAAACAATCAGCACGATTAATAAAATAAAGCATGACCGCTCGTGCTTCAGGAAGTAGTGCCATCAGTTCTTGCAGATGTTTTTGTCCACGAGTAGTAACTGTATCAGGAAATAAAGCACGATTCCCTTCAGCTAAGGTAGCACTTTTCACTTCTAAATAAATCGGGCGCTCTGAGCCAGTCAGTAAAAAATCCACCCGGCTTTTCCGTTCTTTTCCGTAACGTACCTCAGGGCGAATTTCGCTGTAGCTTTCGGCTAATTCGGGAATCAGTTTTTGTTCCAACGCTAACTTAATCACTCGATTAGGTAAAGCCGTATTAACCCCTACCCAAGTCGGTTCATTGTCCTTGACCTGAATCATTTCCCACGTGTATGGTAACTTCCGCTTCGGGTTATCACTCTGGGAGACTTGTACAGCAGAGCCAATGGTTGATACTCCGATCATTGGGCCAGTGTTGGCGCAGTGAGCAGTAATAATTTCCCCTGATGGCAGTTCAATATCCGCAAGAAAGCGTTTGTAGCGTTTGAGTAAAGTTCCAGCTTTTAGGGGTGGGTAGGAGTAAATCAAGTTATTGTCATTAGTCATGTTGTATAGCAATTCTACGACTTGTGAGGTAAATATTTATGGGTTTTAGGGAGCAGGGAGCAGGGAGCAGGGAGCAGGGAGCAGGGAATTTAGAATTTAGAATTTAGAATTTAGAATTGGGAATCGGGAATCGGGAATCGGGAGTAGTGATGCAGTCGCTGATGGTTTGGGTTCTGTTATGATGTCTGGAGAATTACCCTTAATAAAAAGGGTGCATCTCATTTTTACTGTTTGATCCGGTGGGTGGAATGGGCATCTTGGTGGAATGGGCATCTTGCGTGGAACTGGCATCTTGCCAGTTTCAATATATTTTCGGGCGTGCTGTCCCAACAAGGCGCGAAGAGGTGGAAAATGAGGGCGATCCTTTTGGTGGTGCGTTACGGGGCGGACTATTCCAACGCTGGCTATGAGGCGAAAAATAAGGGCAAGTCCGCCCCTAACGCACCCTACGCAACTTCCCACACTGCCCCATCTCCCCATCTCCCTATCTCCCCATCTCCCTATCTTCAAGCAGGAGAGATCTCAAGGCCGTTGAATAATCTTTTCGAGAACCCGCCGCTTGGCTTTGGTGTCGATACCAATTAGGCGCACATACTCACCCTTATGCTCTCCTAAGCGTTCTGTCAAAGCAGCGATCGCGTCCGATACATTGTTTTCTGGTAATGGATTCCCACTTTTCCAAGCATTATTCTTAACGCGACGCTCATTGCCGTATTCTAGGGTAAGGCGGTAACCTTGAGCCAAAAGCTCTCCAATCTGGTCTTGGGTTTCTAGATCTAATGCTAGATCTAAGGGCTTTTTGCTACCGTTGTGCTCTCCTGTCTGAGAGTGATTTAACCCCTGCGCGATTTTAGGGCTAGTTGACTGACTGATGACTGGATTGGATAGAGGTGCCTTGTGGTTTGCTTGAGGTTGGTCAGGGGTTGAAATATTATAACTACTATTTGTATTAGTATTTGTATTACTTGGTTGGCTCGTCAGGGAGGGGACTTGATTGTACTCCCTAGCTAGTCCGCTGAGTTCCAACCGTTGCTGTTCAGCTTTAATCAGTTCTCCAAACTCAATTAAGCGGGAGAGGCTAAAGTTTGGTGTTTCAAATTTGGGGGGTCCTTCCTTACTGTTGACTACACGAGAGGAAATTCGGTCTAGACCAATATCGTAAATAAACTTACGGATTTGTTCGTCGTAAATACGCGATCGCAAAGCACTGAAGAAATCAATCGCTTGATTGTCGAAGGTATCAATCAGTTGTTCAATCTCCCCGCTAGACAGTCCATCTCCGTGAAAGATACCACTAACAATACCAATCCGGTCTTCTCGGTTGGGCTCCCAGTAGAATTTCGCCATCCGACCATCCCGAGTCAAAGGCGCATAGAGAGTAGAAAAATCATTACCAGTGACAATAATCGGTACTCGGTGGATCGGTTGTGAGTCATAACTCCCTGGAAGTTGGACATTGGTGGGATTATCAGCAATGTTCATCAAGGTACCATGCACCAGCTGGGTATTTACCGTATATTGGGTGCGTTCATCGAACCGTCCCGCCCCAGCATCCAAGTCATTGATCATCAGCACACACATCTTACCCTTGACTCGGATCATTTCAGCCGTTTCTCGGTAGCGCAAGCGGATCAGACGGGCTGGATCCCCAGCATCTGGGCTTTCTAGCTCACCAGAAGACATATGAACCGCTTCAATTCCCATGCGCTCGAACACAAGCTCACACTGAAAGGACTTACCCTCCCCCTTCCGTCCATGAATTCCCAAAATTAGAGGCACACGGACATGAGGTATCTCAAGGAAGTTTTTAGTGATGTGAACTGCCAGTTTATCGATAAACCGGGGAGAAATGTAATAGTGCTGGGACATACAAACAGGTGCTATGGTGATAATCTCGTCAAATCCGGCAATTTTTCAGCCTATTGGAAATACTATTACAGTTTGTTGAAGGTTTAATCGGGTTGTTCGCGTAGCGTGGCCTTTGGCCAAGGTTGAAGGTTGAAGGTTGGAAGGTTGAAGGTTGAAGGTTGGAAGGTTGAAGGTTGAAGGTTGGCGGGTTGAAGGTTGAAGGTTGGCGGGTTGAAGGTTGAAGGTTGAACGCGATCGCGTGGCCGAAAGGCCAAGGTTATTTGGTTGTTCCCCTGAGGCGTCCGAAGTAGGGTCGGTTGACAGTTGACAGCGAACAGCCAACATTCAACCATCAACCCGATTAACCCTTCAAGCATCAACCCAATTAACCTTTCAACCATCCAACCATCAAGCCGATTAACCCTTCAACCAGCCAACATTCAACCATAACCCTTCAACCTTCAACCTTCAACCTTTAACTCGATTAACCCGATTAAACCTTCAACCTTCAACATTCAACCTTCAACCAGCCAACATTCAACCCGATTAAACCTTCAACCTTCAACCTTCAAAAACAAACAGTAATCAAATTCGCGTATTGGCGTATTGGCACAATTGAGACTATTGGCTGGGCTAGGATATCCCTAAATAAGCATCAGGTACTTAAACAATTTTTTCTTGAGCTATTTATGGACTCTCCTGAATCCTCAAGGTTTGAACAATATTGGTGGATCCTGAAGCGACGTTGGCTACCAGCTTCCGGTATTTTTGTATCAGTTTCTGTGATTATGTCTCTGGTGGCATCATTCCAAAAACCGGTATATGTAGCCCAAGGATTGCTGTTATTTAAGCGGCTTAATACGACGTCTTCAGTCACCGAAGTAGGTAAAGAAATCGGTATCTTACAACCTCTGGTAGACCAAAGTAATCCTCTAGATACAGAAGCCAACATCATGATGTCTGAGCCTCTGGCTCAAAAGACAATCACCGCACTAAATCTTACAGATAATCAGGGGAAACCTTTAGCAACTAAAGACTTTTTACACAATGTCAGTGTTACCAATATCCGGAAAACTGATCTTCTAGAAGTGTCTTACCAATCTCAAGACCCTAAAGAAGCAGCAGCAGTTGTTAATCAACTAATGAGTATTTATTTAGAAAATCACTTAGATTTTCAACGGGCTGAAGCTGTAGCTGCTCGGAAGTTTATTGAGAAACAGTTACCTCAAGCAGAAGCTACTGTTAGTAAAACAGAAGCAGCTTTGCGTCAGTTCAAACAAGAGAATCAAGTGATCTCTTTAGACGCAGAAGCTCGCTCAGCTATCGAGGTGCTGACCGATTTGCAAAAGGAAATTGCTCAAAATCAGTCTAAAATGGCTGATGTCAATGCCCAGTACGAATCGCTCCAAACACGATTGGGCATGAACTCCAAGCAAGCGATCGCTCTAACGGCTCTCAAGCAGTCTCCTGAGGTGCAGGAGGCACTCCAAGAATTGCGCCAAGTGGAAGTCGAACTAGCCCTTGAGCGTAACCGTTTCCAACCCACCCATCCCACAATTGCTAACTTAGAAAGTAAGGTAGCTAGCCTAAAAGGTATCCTAAACCAGCGAGTCAAACAAGTTTCTAATGCTAAGCCGAAACCTCATAGCCAGCTTTTTCAACTGGGCGATTTACAACAAGAACTGACTAAAGAGCTAGTAGAATTAGAAGCAGCTCGCTTAGGTTTGGCTAATCAGACTAAAGCCTTAGTCAATGCCCAAACCGCTTACCGAAAAAGACTTAACGATCTCCCTAGATTGGAACAACAGCAGCGGGAGTTAGAACGGCAACTTGATGTGTCCCAATCCACCTATTCTCTGTTGCTAAATAAGCTTGGAGAAATTCAGGTAGCGGAAAATCAAAACATGGGTAATGCCCGGATTATTGCAGGGGCTCAGGTGCCGATGATTCCGATATCGTCTGCTAAGATAGCCTATATTGCTGCTTGCTTTCAGGGACTGTTGGCCACCGCAGCAATTATTTATATTTTAGAAACAAGAGATAAATCCCTGAAAACCATTAAAGACGTTAAGCAATTATTTAAGTTTACCTTACTGGGTGTGATTCCCCACTTTAATAAATCTCAAGTATTAAATCCATCACAAGAAGTTTTAGATCCATTTACGCCCCAAGTTATTGTTCGGAATACGCCTCGGTCTCCCATCAGTGAATCCTATCGGATGCTGCAAGCAAATCTCAAGTTTTTGAGTTCAGATAAAGCCCTCAAGGCGGTGACTGTGACTAGTTCCTTACCTCAAGAAGGTAAGTCAACGGTGTCTGCTAATTTAGCAGCAGTGATTGCTCAGCGAGGAAGTAAGGTATTGCTAATTGATGCTGATCTCCATAAGCCTGTGCAACATCGAATCTGGGATTTGTCCAATGAAGTGGGCTTAAGCAATATGCTTGTTAATCAGGTTAAATTGGGGGATGCCATTAAACCAGTGAGCGAGACTCTGGATGTCCTGACTTCTGGAGTAGTACCTCCTAATCCCGCAGTGCTTCTGGATTCCGAGCGCATGGCTTCATTAATTAACCATGTTGCTAGTCGTTACGACTTTGTGATTATTGATACCCCTTCTTTAAACGTTGCTGCTGATGCTCCTATCTTAGGAAAAATGACCGATGGTGTGCTGTTAGTTTCCCGACCTGGAGTGGTAGATTCCGGTAGTGCTGCTTTCGCCAAGGGGCTTTTGGAGCAGTCTGGTCAGACTGTTCTAGGCTTAGTCGTTAATGGCGTGATTCCTGATAATGAGCCTAACAGTTATTACTATTTTTCTCAGGAATACATTTCAGATGAAAGCGTTGCTCTTAATAGAATACTTGATGTTGCTAGTTATGAGTAATTAGATCATATATAGCAAAGGGAACAGGGAGCAGGGAGTAGGGAGTAGGGAGTAGGGAGGACAATTTACCCTTATTCCTAGATACTGAATCTAAGTAGAATTAACGATTTACTATTGACCATCATCCCTAGATAATTAATAGATAATTATAAAGAACGGGAGATAGTGCGAAAGATGTAGTGATTAGTTAGACTGCATTAACTTTGTGGAGTTCTACGTTGCCTCCTTCAAAGACTTGAATCATGAGTTGATAGCCTGCCATCAATGACATTCCAACAAGTGGTTCTGAATCAGCTTCATCGATGGGAATTTTTAGAGATAATCCGTCCCATAAGATAACTGCCTCATACACATTAAAAATACATTCACTACCATCGCCAAGAAGAGCGCGTCCTCGCCTTTTCCATCTCAAATTTAACTGAGTAATCAAATCTGGAGACAGTGACAGCCAACCATTAAAGCCTGTATCTATGATTGCCGCTTGAGTGTAAATTTTACCATTCAAGCCATAAATTGAAATGGGAATAATGGGTTCAAAGTCTGCATTAACATTTCCTCTAATCATCCCGTTCTTTTTCCACGTCCACCGAACCGACGAACATAGCGCGAACCAATCCGGACTATCCAGATTTGAGCATCTGGGTGACGGGCTTCGAGGCGATCGCAAGCGGCTATTTCCCTTGCGTCAATCTCAAAATTGCCTGTTTCAATATCAATGGCGACAATCTTGCCGTGATTCCCTGCTTCGACCTTTGGACGCACCTGAGTTTCGTAGATTTCATCACCACGTCGAGCAAATTCTTCTTTGCTGTATCGGGGTTGTTGGACTGTCATTGGAATGATCTTGTTTGAGCTTTACCCCTCTATTTTAACTTGGTCGTGGGGCGCACTCATCAAGCAGGATTCGCATAGGCTGTCAGCATTTCCTTTGCCAATTCCAGGGCTGCGATCGCTTGCTCGCGCCTAACACTGGGAAAATGCTCTAAGAATTCGTCGAGTGGATCCCCTGCTTCGAGATAATCGAGCAAAGTTTTCATTGGCACACGAGTTCCAACAAAAACAGGGGTTCCTCCCAAGATGTCAGGGTCGCATTGAATAACACGGGCTGCGGTTTTCATGTCGGTTATTCCGTATAGTAGGAGTTCCTCTAATTTTAGCCTACCGCTAACTGCTCCGAACTTATTTAAGAGGATTTTATCTCATTACTAAATAATTAATCTAAGTAGAATTTACGATTTTTTATCATTACTAAATAATTAATCTGAGTAGAATTTACGATTTACCATTAACGATTATCCCTAGATAATTAATAAATAATTAATCTCAAATTTTCTGCTCAAGATTACTGAGTAATCAGAGCAGGATAATTATTTATTATGGCTGAAAACATGATGGCTGAAAACTCTTGGGGTGAAGAAACAGTTAATCTTAAAGGTGACTTCAGTGACGAACGTTCATCTGCTATGGATTCGGGGCTACTAGAGAGTGGGGTTAGTTCTACCAAAAAAAGCAATCCAATGTTCAAAAGAGTCGGTGGGCATCTGACCTTACTCTATGAAGAACACCTGGGGGGGCGACAAGCGCCCCGTAACCCTTGATATATATTAAATTGAGCGAATTATGGTAAAAAAAGATAGGTCAGAAATTGTCAAGACGACCTATCAATTCAAAATGCTACCAGAATTATATCAAAAACATTTAAAAAATCTCCTTTCCGAATCTCAATTATTGTTTTTTTACCTTGTAGTAATCATTGTACAAGATATCAAGGATGTTAAACTCGAAAAAATTGCTGAATCTTTACCTTTGCCTATTAAATGTAACTCAAGGCGTAAAAAGTTACAGAGATTTTTTTCATTACCAATATTTCAAATAAAAAAAATGTGGTTTCCACTTGTTAGAGAATGGCTCACTCAAAAATTTGATAAACACAAAAAAATCTATTTAGCCATCGATAGGACTAATTGGAATAACAAAAATTTATTGGTGGTTAGTATAATTTATAAAAACCGAGCAATCCCAATTTATTTTGAACTTCTTTCAAAACTTGGTTCAAGTAATTTTTTAGAGCAAAAACAAATACTATCAACTATTATAGGGCTATTTGATAGCTATCATGTTGTTATTTTGGGAGACCGAGAGTTTTGTTCAGTTAAATTGGCTGAATGGCTAGACAAACAAGGGTTTAAGTTTTGTTTAAGACTTAAAAAAAATGAGCAAATTGAATTAAAAAATCAGGGGTGGATTTCCCTGAAAAACTCGGGATTAAAACCAGGAATTTCGTTATTTTTTGAAAAGGTTAAAGTCACAAAAACTAAACAAGTATCAGGATTTAGTATTGCCTGTAAATGGAAGAAAAGTTATCGAAAGTCAGTAAGCCAAGAAGGTTGGTTTATCCTAACAAATATGAGCGAATTGTCTGAGGCAATATCAGCTTATAAAAAACGTTTTGATATTGAGGAAATGTTCCGAGATTATAAAAGCGGTGGATATAATATGGAAGGCAGTAATGTTGTCGGTAAACGCTTTATATCTTTACTTATTATAATCTCTTTTGCTTACTTTATTGCCACAATTAAAGGAGAAATAATTAATAAAAAAGGAGTTCAGGACTATGTAGCGAGAGTCAAAGAATATGGGCGATTAACTAAAAGACATAGCAGTTTTTATATTGGAATGTATGCTCAAAAATGGATTCATTTTATGGATAAATGTTGGGAATTAGTTTATGCTTTGATGCGTTTAAGTCGTCATAAGCTCGATAATTATTTACGAGGTATGAGAGCTATGAAGCTTATACAGTCTACTTTTTAGCTCTCATGTCGCCCCCCCAGGAAGAACACAAGGGTTACTTGGAAAAAACTACCTTCTTGCCCTTCCAATCCAACAACCAATTGTTGCAAGTAAGCAACAGTTTTGTGGTGATTGATGCAGTGGCAGTTCAAGATACAACTACCCTATTAAAGGATCTAGAAGAGTTAGGGTTACAGCAAGGCTCAATCTATGGTTCGGTAGTTTCCGGTGTGCTACCGATTCAAGCCCTTGACGAGATGGCTAGTTTAGAGAGCTTACAGTTTGCCAAACCAGCCTATCGTCCCATCACCAATGTCGGGCTAACCACCACTCAAGGGGATGCAGCCATGAATGCTGAAGCTGCTCGTACCCGATTTGGTGTGGATGGCAGTGGGGTTACTGTCGGAGTATTGTCTGACAGCTATAATGCTCTAGGAGGAGAATCTGATGATATCGCTAGTGGCGACCTTCCTGGTATTGGTAATCCCTTTGGTAATACGGCGACCGTGAATGTGCTGCTAGACGACCTCTCCCCCTCCAACACTGATGAAGGTCGTGGCATGCTGCAACTGATTCATGATGTGGCTCCCGGTGCTGACTTAGCTTTTCATACCGCATTTCTGGGTCAAGCGAGTTTTGCTAATGGCATTGTTGACTTAGCAAATGTCGCTGGTGCTGATGTAATTGTGGATGACGTTATTTATTTGGCTGAGCCAATGTTCCAAGATGGGATTATTGCTCAAGCAATAGATACGGTAGTAGCTGAGGGTGTTTCTTATTTCTCTTCCGCTGGTAATAATAGCCGCGATTCCTACGAAAGCGATTTTCGGCTCGGTTTGGACGACACGGCCAATAGGGGCTATCGATTCCATGATTTTGACCCATCCGACGGTGTAGATATTTTCCAACAGTTCACTTTAGACGATGGGGAGAGTATCTTACTGTCCTTTCAGTGGGATCAGCCATTTGCCTCCGCAGGAGGAGTTGGTTCCAGTAATGACTTAGATATCTTCGTCTTTGAGAGTGACGACTTGAATGCTAAAGTGCTAGAATCCGCTGTAGATTTTAATGTAGGCCGGGATGCAGTCGAGCTGTTGTTCTTCCAAAACACTACAGGAGCAACGGCTAATTTCCACTTAGCGATTGGCAAATTTGAACCGGAGGGTGGTCCAGACCCCACTCGGATCAAGTATGTTGAGTTTAGGCAGGCGGATAATATTGAGTATGCTACTAACAGCTCAACGGTATATGGTCATGCTAATGCTGCTGGTGCTGAAGCAGTGGGAGCCGCGTTTTATCAAAATACACCAGCGTTTGGTACTGACCCAGCAGTGTTAGAAAGTTTCTCTTCTGCTGGAACTACACCGATCCTATTTGATCCGGCTGGCAATCGTCTGGCAACTCCTGAAATTCGACAGAAGCCTGAAATTGTTGCTCCTGATGGCACTAACACGACTTTCTTTCCTCCGTTTCCAGGACGGGATGTTGAAGGAGACGGCTTTCCGAACTTCTTTGGTACTTCCGCTGCAGCTCCCCATGGGGCAGCAGTGGCGGCTTTGATGCTTGACGCTGTTCCAGGAACAACTCCTGAGGTGATTTACGACACTCTAGAGCGTACAGCTCTCGATATGGATGACCCATTTACTCCTGGGTTTGATGAAGGATTTGATAATGGTACTGGCTTCGGATTAATTCAGGCAGACTTGGCGATTCAGGAGTTAGTGGATACAGCAACAAACGGCTCGATTTCTGGCATCAAGTGGAACGACTTAAATGGCAATGGTGTGCGGGAGCCTGATGAACCTGGTTTGGAAGACTGGACGATTTACCTTGACCAGAACCAGAATGGTAAACTTGATACTGGTGAAACCTTCACAAAAACCGATGCTGAAGGGAACTATAGCTTCACTGACCTCAAACCAGATACCTACACTGTTGCTGAAGTGCTCTTACCAGGCTGGAAGCAAACCTTTCCTGGTGGCTCTGGCACTTACACCATTGAACTCGACCCTGGTGAGATTGTCAATAGTATTGACTTTGGTAATCAACGAGTTTCTCCAGCTATAGCAAATCCGATCTTTGGCACTCCTGAGGATGATCAGCTGACTATTTTTGAGAGTCCAGTGATTGTCTTTGCTGGTGCTGGTAATGATTTAGTCGATACCTCTGCAACCTCTGGTGGCAATCAACTGTATGGTGGCGAAGGGGACGATGAACTGTTTGCTAGTACTAACGATCGACTCTTTGGTGAAGCTGGCTTCGATATTCTTAATGCTTCAGTGGGTAGGGGAAATAATCGACTTGATGGTGGTGACAATGGTGATATTTTGATTGCTGGCACCAACGACCTATTGTTTGGTCAACAGGGTAACGATATCTTGTTTGCTGGCAATGGTGATAATTTGCTAACTGGCGGTGATGATGCAGATCAGTTTTGGATTGCGGCTGCGGCTTTTCCCAGCACTGCTAACACCATTACTGATTTTGAGTTGGATGTTGATGTACTGGTGATTAGCGGTTTAGGGGTCACCTTTGAAGATATTGCGATCGCTCAAAATCAGGATGATGTTTCAATCAGTACTTTAGGTCAAGAGTTGGCTGTCCTGAGGGGAGTTCAGGGGAGTGCTCTTGACAGCGATAATTTTATTTTCTTGTAAACAAAAGTGGTAAAGATGTAGTGATTGGTTAGACTGCATTTACTTTGTGGAGTTCTTTGAATACTTACCGAAAGACGGGGCTTCCTTGCCTCTGGCCTAAGCGCCATAGGGATTAAGAACACAAGGGCATTGATTCGCGCGTCAGTATTTTCCGGAATCCTGATTCCTTGACTGTAGTTTACAGTAGGACGCGAGGCAAGATTCACGCTAACCATAAGTAGACAGCGTAAAGTGGTTGGTGTAAACCTGTTATTAGCTTGCTTCGTCGTTGATTCAATAATTCCCTATTTCCACTGATTTCGTTATTCAGTTTGGAGGGAATACTGATGAAAATTAGAGCAATTCTCTAAACTAAACATATTGAGGAATAATGAGATGGATGAAGTGGTTAGAAAGGTGGCTGCACTAGGCTTACCTGGTGTGATACTTCTGATTGCTATGGCAACAACGGGATTCACTGGAGCAGCGGCAATCACAGCGGCTTTGGCAATGTTAGGTCCATTCGGAATGATCGGAGGCATTGCTTCTCTTGGGGTTGTGGGAATATTTGCTGATAGCTTATCGAAATTCGGACTTGAAGCGTTACTGGTTGGAATATATAAACAGCGCCAAGAAGAAGGAGAATCTAAAAGATCCCTCTGTAAAGAGATTGAAGGCTTAATTATTTCTGCTGATTTGAAACGCAAACTCAAAGAAGAATTATAGACTGTTTATAAAGTAAATATTATTGGTGGGTTACGGGGGACAGCTCTGTTAACAGGTGAGCTTTTAAACTACTTGTCACCTAACCCACCCTACGTGGCTGATTTAAGCAAAGTTTAACAAACAGTCTCTTAGGTATTTCAAAATAAGATGGGTTTCCACTGTTATTTCCACTGATGTCGTTACTCAGTTTGGAGGGAATACTGGTGAAAATTAGAGCAATTCTCTAAGCTAAACATATTGAGGAATAGTGATATGGATGAAGTGGTTAGAAAGGTGGCTGCACTAGGCTTACCTGGTGTGATACTTCTGATTACTATGGCAACAACGGGGTTAACTGGAGCAGCGGCGATCACAGCAGCTTTGGCAATGTTAGGTCCATTTGGAATGATCGGAGGCATTGGTTTTCTTGGGGTGGTGGGAATAGCTGCTGATGGCTTATCGAAATTCGGACTTGAAGCGTTACTGGTTGGAATATATAAACAGCGCCAAGAAGAAGGAGAATCTAAAGCATCTTTGTGTAAAGAGATTAAAGGCTTAATGGTTTCTCATGATTTGAAACGTAAACTTAAAGCAGAAGTTAATAATGGTAAATCTTCGGTTGATGATAGGCGGGCATCGAAGTCATCATCTTTTGATAAGATAGGTAAAAAAAAATATAAAGGTGATTTAAAACGCAAACTCAAAGCAGAAGTTAATAATGGTAAATCTTCGATTAAGTATAGGCGTAAATCGAAACAGGATATTGATGAACAGTTAGATGCAATTGATCAAATGACGGGGAGGGAGTTTGAAAAATATCTGGCTAAATTATTTAAGCAACTGGGCTACCAAGTGAGTAGCACTAAGGCAAGTGGGGATTATGGAGCCGATATGGTAATTAAAAAAGGGGATATAAAGGCTGTTGTTAAAGCCAAGAGAAAACAAGGTAGCGTAGGGATTAAGGCCGTTCAGGAAGTAACCGGGGCAATTGGCTATTATCAGGCGAACCTGGGAATAGTTATCACTAATAGTAAGTTTACAGAACCTGCAAAAAATCTGGCAGCTAGTAATCAAATTGGGCTTGTTGATAGGGATGATTTTAAAAAAATAATTAAAAAATTATATAAGTAAAAGCCTTCTGAATATAGTTGATTGGAAAAAAACACCTGCTGTTTAATTGTAGGAGCTTAAGCTGATAGCAGCTTGTAGGGTGAGCAAAAAGCGATGCAGAGGTGCGACCCGTGGCGAATTAAATTCGCCTACGGAAAACGCACCATTACGGTCTTGGGGGTTTCCCCCATGAGCGACTGCATGAAGACACAGTTTCCTTGTTTTGAGTATTCTAGATTATATTACTTTGCCCACCCTACTTTAATTGGTCTAAATGCTGAATGCTGAATGCTGAATACTTACGAAGTATAGACTGTTTATAAAGTAAATATTAAGACAGCGATTACTCTCTGAATATTGGTGGGTTACGGGGGACAGCTCTGTTAACAGGTGAGCTTTTAAACTACTTGTCACCTAACCCACCCTACGTGGCTGATTTAAGCAAAGTTTAACAAACAGTCTCTTAGGTATTTCAAAATAAGATGGGTTTCCACTGTTATTTCCACTGATGTCGTTACTCAATTTGGAGGGAATACTGGTGAAAATTAGAGCAATTCTCTAAACTAAACATATTGAGGAATAGTGAGATGGATGAAGTGGTTAGAAAGGTGGCTGCACTAGGCTTACCTGGTGTGATACTTCTGATTGCTATGGCAACAACGGGATTCACTGGAGCAGCGGCAATCACAGCGGCTTTGGCAATGTTAGGTCCATTCGGAATGATCGGAGGCATTGCTTTTCTTGGGGTGGTGGGAATAGCTGCTGATGGCTTATCGAAATTCGGACTTGAAGCGTTACTGGTTGGAATATATAAACAGCGCCAACAAGAAGGAGAATCTAAAGCATCTCTGTGTAAAGAGATTGAACGGTTAATGGTTTCTCGTGATTTGAAACGCAAACTCAAAGAAGAAGTGAATAATGGTAAATCTTCCGTTGAGGATAGGCGTGCATCGAAGTCATCATCTTTTGATAATATAGGTAAAAATAAATATAAAGGTAATTTGAAACGCAAACTTAAACCAGTTAAACCAGAAGTTAAGAATGGTAAATCTTCGGTTGAGGATAGCCGTGCATCGAAACAGGATATTGATGAACAGTTAGATGCAATTGATAAAATGACGGGGAGGGAGTTTGAAGAATTTCTGTATAAATTATTTAAGCAACTGGGCTACCAAGTGAAGCGCACTCCAGCAACTGCGGATTATGGAGCGGATCTGGTAATTACAAAAGGGGAGATAAAGGCTGTTGTTCAAGCCAAGAGACAACAAGGTAGCGTAGGGATTAAGGCCGTTCAGGAAGTAACAGGGGCAATTGGCTATTATCAGGCGAACCTGGGACTAGTTATCACTAATAGTAAGTTTACAGAAAATGCCAAAGAACTA
The DNA here is from genome assembly GCF_001767235.1 of Moorena producens PAL-8-15-08-1. GTDB lineage: Bacteria > Cyanobacteriota > Cyanobacteriia > Cyanobacteriales > Coleofasciculaceae > Moorena > Moorena producens_A. The sequence goes on along the minus strand of NZ_CP017599.1, from coordinate 5,226,297 downwards.
GCAGCTAGTAATAAAATTGAGCTTTGGGATAGGGATGATTTGAAAAAAGTATTTAAAAAAGTATATAGTGCAGGGTAAATTCATCTAATTTTATTACTATTATATATAGTGTTTATGGAATTAAAAAACACTATATATGGAAAAGACATTGTCAACAAGCATGGGGAGCAGTTCAGCAAGTAAACAAGGTTTTTTTATAAGCGACTGCATCAACAAGGGACGGTTGAATCAGCTTGGGAAGTGAAGCGATCGCTAAGAATTGCTATAAGGTATAATTGTTCCGTGAGTCGCGAGTTAATCTCTGATCGGGTGATTGGTAATGGGTAATTGCTAATTGGTAGTTAACGATTACCTGTTACCGATTACCGATGACCAAAAATCCGGTGACACATTCCATATCCTTAGGCTTTAGTAGTGAAAATGTTTGGTAATATTGGACCAGCAGGCGCTAAAAATCTGTCCCTAGATTTTGAGAATATTTTTCATAAGTATCAGCTAAAAATTCAGGGAATCATTCATATTGGCGCTCATTATGGACAGGAATATGAGATTTATCAAAACTATCAGATACCTAACTTAGTTTTCTTTGAACCCCTCTCCCATAATTTTGAAATCCTTCAAGGTCATGTTGGAAATACTACTAGTAATACTAGATTGTTTCAGAAAGCCTTAGGCAACGATAACAAGAAAATAAAAATGTATGTGGAAAGGGCGAATAAGGGAATGTCATCGTCTATTTTAAAACCAAATAAACATTTAGAACAATATCCTCAAATTGTTTTTGATAGTGAAGAAATTGTGGATATGGTCAGACTTGATGATATCTTAGAGGATAAAGAAAATTATAATTTTATAGTCATTGATGTACAAGGATATGAACTAGAAGTTTTTAAAGGCAGCCAGGAAACGTTAAAAACCATTGATTATATTATTACTGAGGTTAATCGAGAGGAATTATACGAAAATTGTGCCAGAGTGGAGCAATTAGACGAATTTTTAGGAGAATTTGATTTTAAACGAGTTGAAACGAATTGGGAAGGGGAAACCTGGGGAGATGCGTTTTATCTCAAAGGGAATCTATAGCAAAGGGAAATAGGGAACAGGGAGTAGGGAGTAGGGAGTATGTTCACAATTAAAATAAAAAGGTTATATCATGTCAGGATAATTACCCTGTCTTGATGCAGTCGCTCATGGGGGAAACCCCCAAGACCGCGCTGCATCGCTTAATAAAAATCTCCCCCATCTCCCCATCTCCCCACACTTCCCACCCTCCCCACACTCTCGATTAATTATGGGTATTCAACCAGACTTGATATTAGTTGTGTACTGGACAACGAGAGGTTGCCTTAATCCCTTCAATCACCCGCTCTAGGTCTTCAGTGGTGAGATTGGAGCCAGAAGGTAGGCAAAGACCATGCTCAAATAAATCTTCTGCGATCGCACCACCAATAGAGTGACACTCAGCAAATACAGGCTGCAAATGTAATGGTTTCCATACAGGACGGGTTTCAATTTGCTTTGCAGCCAAAGCCAGGCGAACCTGCTCTCGATCTGCTCCAAAGGCATCAGGGTTAATGGTGAGGCAAGTTAACCAGCGCGTGGCTCGTCCATAGGGGGCTTCTGGCATAAATTTTATTCCTGGCAGCTCTGCCAAGGCTTCCTGGTAAATCTCGAAGTTACGCCGTCTGGCTGCTACTCTTTGATTCAAAACCCGCAATTGACCACGACCAACTCCAGCTAAAATATTGCTGAGGCGATAGTTGTAGCCAATGTGTGAGTGCTGGTAATGGGGGGCTGGGTCTCGGGCTTGGGTTGCCAGAAAACGAGCTTTGCTGACAAAATCAGGATGGTTTGAAACCAACATGCCCCCACCAGAGGTAGTAATAATTTTATTGCCATTGAAGGAGTAAATACCAATTTCCCCAAAGGTTCCCGGAGAGCGACCTTTGTAGGTGGCACCTAAGGCTTCAGCAGCGTCTTCAATCACGGGAATCTCGTAGCGATCGCAAACCTCTAAAATCGGATCAATATCAGCACTTTGACCATACAGATGAACCAAAACCAAGGCTTTAGGTAATTTACCCAGTCGAGCCCGCCAATCCAGAGCTTGCCGCAGTAAGTCGGGATCCATATTCCAGCTAGTGCGATCGCAGTCGATGAAGACTGGCTTAGCTCCCAAATAAGTAATTGCGCTAGCAGTAGCGATAAAGGTAAGGGTAGAGCAAAAGACTTCATCCCCTGATTTAACCCCAACTAGCCGTAGCGCTAGATGCAAGGCTGCTGTGCCAGAACTAACAGCAGCCGCGTGGGGAGTACCTACAACTTGGCAAAATTCTTGCTCAAAGGCATCCACATGGGGACCCACTGGTGCAATCCAATTTGTTTCAAAGGCTTCTTTAACAAATTCCAGTTCCTGATCACCCATGTGGGGTGTAGACAAAAGAATTGGTTTATTCATAGGAAAATGATGAATGTAGAATGCAGAATGTAGAATTTAGAATTTAGAATGTTTAAGGGGAAAGGTTTAAGGGAGTTTTTTTTAAATGTTAAATGTTTAAGGTGGAAATATTCATTAGCTGAAGTTGCTTAATAACTACAGGTTTGTTCATAACTATGAGGTTCACAATATTTTTTCCCTGTTCCCTGTTCCCTGTTCCCTGTTCCCTGTTCCCTTTTAGCAATTTAAATATGCCAATCTAAATGCTGAACAGCTTAATGATTACAACGATAGGCGGGGAAGAATTTCGAGTGGAGGAGTTTTTCTGGGTCAGTGTTTAATGCTTTGGCTCGTAAATCAACGAGATAACGATACTTTTCTTGATCAGTAATTAAACGTAGTGTCAGGAAGGTGTGTCTTTGCTTGGAGAAACCCGCTTTGAAATTGTAGAGACTATCTTTTGCGCCTCCTACACCACCGCCAAGGTGCAAAAATTCATTGCCGCGTTCTTTAGCCCAGAGTCGGACAAAATCTGTTTCTAAAACACTTGGAGATTGTTTGAAAAACTGGGTTTTAGTTCCACCCAGGACAGCTTGAACGATGCCACAGCATTCTGTGTAAATACCAGCGGATATGATTTGATTATCCAGTTCAACAATACAGAGGTGAAGTTGCTCTCCTAGTGTCTCTAATAGTCCGACAAAGTAATCATAGTTAAAATAATAAAACCCTGAAGCACCTACCCGATCCATAGTCTCTTGATAGACTTCAATAAATTCCTGAATGTAGTCTTTAAATGGAACCATTCTGGCTGTCATTCCAGCACGCTTACACTTATTAATCTTATTGCGATGATCTTTGCGGGTATGACTCCAGAGTTTAGACTCAGGGAGTGTTAAATCAATGGAGATTGTCTCGCCATTGAAGGTAAACGGGTTAGGGTTAAATAATTCATTAATATTATGATTAAGTATGGGATGAAGTCGCAAGAAAGCTGAACATACTCCCTTGACAGATAACACACGTTTGAATTCAGCCATTGCTGCATTAGCAAACCCTGGTGTGCTAGCAGCTGCCTCACTTAATAAAATTCCTGGATAACCATAGGGAGAGACCACATCAAATAAATCCCCTGAGTCTTGATCGCAAATGTCATCACATTTGCGCAGTAAATAAGGAACGAAGAAAATTTTATCTCCATCGGCTATTACAATTGCTTCCGGTATCCCTTGATTTCGTCTAGACTCTAGAGTAAAATAGTCGGCTATATGATAGATATCATGACGTAATTGCTTGAGGGTTTCTCCCCATAACGGGCTTAAAAAATCAATAATTTTACTATCCATACTGTTATCTAAAAAACTAATAATTAAATTTGCTACTATTTCAATACGTTATTCAAACTTCAAACACTATTGCTACACATTAATCACCCCATTACCTGATTACCTGATCATCTCATCTCCCCATCTCCCCATCTCCCCATCTCCCCATCTCCCCATCAATTAATCACCTGATTATCATCGTTTAGCAGGAATAAATTTAATTGGTATTAACAAGAGGGAGAGCTCCCCTGAAACTCACTTAAGGTAGAGTGGGTTGGGTTAACAATACCTTCGCGCTTGGTCACTTTAATAAAGGTTAGGAATAGGATTTGAAAATCAAGCCAGAGATTCCACTTATCAACGTACCAAACATCACATTTGAATTTATTTTCCCAACTAATGGTGTTGCGACCATTAACTTGTGCCCAACCCGTAATACCAGGTTTCACCTCATGGCGGCGTGCTTGTTCACAATTGTAGCGATCTAAATACTCCACCAGTAAAGGACGAGGTCCGACAAAACTCATATCCCCTTTCAGAACATTCAAAAGTTGAGGAAGTTCATCTAAACTGGTTTCCCGTAGAAATTCACCAATTGCGGTCAGGCGTTCTTCATCCGGAAGTAGATTACCATCGCCGTCGCAATCATCGGTCATGGTGCGGAATTTATAGAACTTAAAAATCCGACCATCTTTCCCCGGTCTTAGTTGGGTGAAAACAATTGGTCTTGCCATACTGAAGTAGATTGCGATCGCAATAATTAGGATAACAGGCGATAAAACAATCAGAGCGGTCGCAGCAACCAATCTGTCGGCAATCTCTTTAATTAGTTGTTGTAATTTATGGCTAGGAAAAATGTTCGTCATAGTTCACTCAAAACACATTTTTTTTATCTTATTAAATAAAAAATATAACGTTTGAACTGGGATGTGTTGCCACAATGGCTATTACTAGTCATTAAGTCTTAGGTATTAGGTATTAGGTATTAGGTATTAGGTGTAATAGCACTCCGTGTAGGAATTATAATAAGTTTTTTTCTTTGCTCCGTGCTCCCTACTCCCTACTCCCTACTCCCTACTCCCTATTCCCTATTCCCTTTGCTATAGTGATTAATAATGACTAATCATGCACACACTTAAAATCCCACGACTTGTATAACGTGGGATGATTTAATATCAAAGATATTCACTTGGAGATGGGGATATGGGGAGATCAGAAGATCGGGAAATGAAATTGATGTGTAACCGTAATCAGCGAGAATTGGTATTATCCCCCCAAAGATCGGCAGGTGGTTAACCTTAAACCTACCCTAGGGGAACGCCAAGGGCGAACAACTTTAAACTTTTAACCTTCAACCTTAAACCTTCAACCTTCAACCTCGAAACCTTCAACCTTAAACTTTAAACCTTAAACCTTCAACAAAAATTGCTTTAATTAAGCCCATCTGTTTACATAGAGTCATTGTAAACAGGCCAAAGTCCAGTGCCTAAAGGTGTCAAAATGCGATCGCTTATTGCTTCACTATACAAAGCCTCATGGAGTTCCAGAATGTTTTGTAAATCATAAGCACTCATTTGCTCCCGTCCACGTTTGCCCATAGCTAAGGCGTCTTCAGGATGGTCTAATACCCAGGTCATGGCCTGAGCGATTCCCTTGATATCCCCCACCTCAACCAAAAGACCACAGTCTCCTGCCAGCAAATCCCTAGTGCCACGGATATTAGTCCCAATCACTGGTGTTTCCAGACACAAGGACTCCATCACACTTCTAGGAAGTCCTTCTTGTTCTGAAACCAACAGTGTTGCGATGGAGGCTTGTATCAGAGTCGGAATATCCCGGCGGAAACCAAGGAAATGTACTTGATGTTTAATGCCTAGAGCTGATGCCAAGTCTTGCATTTGTTGAGTCCACTCTTCATCTCCATCTCCTGCCAATGCCAAGTGGACATCAGATCGCTCCAAACAGGCAAATGCCCTTAAAATATCCTGATGATGCTTACGAGGGATAAACTCAGCAACTGACAAAAATAGTGGATTTTCCGGTGCTATTCCCAGCTCCTCGTACACCGCCATCACATCAGCTACAGGAGTCGAATCAAAATTGTAGTATTCCAAATCAACACCGATTCCTGGCATATAACGAATCTGTTGTGGTGGCACTATATTATAGTGATTAGCTGCATCTTTATCCTCATGATTAATTACTACTAAGTAGTCAGTCCAATGTCCAGCCAATTTTTCCAATGTCAGGAACAAAGCATTTTTTAAAGGTTGTCCCCCACCATAGAAGTGAAAGCCATGAGCCGTGTAAATTACCCTGGGTTTTTCCTGCTTTCTCAAACCCCTTAGAGCATAACGAGTAATAAAAGCCGCTACTGGGGTATGTACATGAACAATATCATAGTTCTTCTGAGCAATTACTTCTTGGATAGTTCGTGGAGCCAACAGTAGATTCTGTGGATCCAAGGGATTGCGTGACCACTGGACATCCCAAACCTGGTCAAAAGCTGCCAAGCATTCCTCACAAGCCGAAACTCCCTGAGCCATAGCATCTACCCGCCAGCCTTCAAACCGAAAGTGGTGAGCCAAGGGAAGCAGGAAGCCACGGATTGTATCCGGAATAGTAGTTATGATTAAAAGTCTATTCATGATTATTTATTACTCAATACTAGTTATCTTGGTTTACAATAATTAAAATATCCATAATTAGCTATCAGGATTCATGACTGACGCAATCAGCACTATTTTTAAGCTAAAATAAGTTCATATAAGCTCTCATATTGCTCGACAACTGAGTTTATAGAAAAAGAATCAATAATTCTAGACCTTGCTGCTTTTCCTAACGCTTTCCTACCTTCATTACCCATCAAAATTAGCTCTTTCCAAGCCCTAGCCAATGCTTCTGAGTTTCTTGGGGGTACCACTCGTCCCGTATTACCCACAATCCAGGCTGAATCACCCACATCTGTTACCACACAGGGAACACAACTCGACATAGCCTCTCCAATAACTAAAGGAAAGGCTTCCCCATAAGCAGAAGCCACAGTATTAATATCGAGAGCAGCAATCAGGCGAGGAATATCACTGCGTTCTCCTAGTAAGTGGAAATGATTCGATAGTCCTAAGTCCTGAATCAACGAAGATAAAAAATTATTCTCTTGATCAACCTCTGTGCCAACCATAATAAAATGTACATCAGGAAAGTCTTTGACTAACAATGAAGCAGCCCGGATAAAATTAGGGTGATCCTTCATGGGATGATAACGACCAATCAATCCGATTAAAATCGATTGTTCAGACAAGCCTAACTCAGAACGAAAAGCTGCTCTAGCTTCAAGGGATGGTTTAAATAAAGAGGTGTCAAATCCATTCGGAATTACACAGCTGTTTTCCGAAGAATATCCCAAGGCTTCATGCTGTAATTTACTTTGATTAGATACAAAGCAAATTCCCTGGATAAATTTAGAAATAATAGCGCCACTTCTAATCAGTGATGCTGTCATTTTAGTCTCAGAGGACAAGGAATAAAGTGAATGATGAATGCTCCACAAAAGTGGAATTTTATGGGAATAAAAACTACTAGCTAATTTGGCAGCTATATTCCCGTGATACATCCACCCCTGAATTAGATCAGGCTTGAGAGTATTCACCGTATTAATTAAATTAGAGAATGCCTTTAGGGTTGGAATCTTTCCTGGTTCAAGACCAATATGAGCAACAGGTATACCCAAAGATTCAATGCGATCGCCTACCGTATCACGCCCCATTAGAGACAGTACCACTGGACTAAAGCGGTTTCGGTTGATCTTGGATAGGAGATGATATAACATCAACTCCGCACCTCCTATGGAGACTCCAGTGGTAAGGTATAGTATTTTCATAGTTTATAGTTCTTTTTCCAATAAACCTTGCTAACGAAAGATAGTAATAGACCCATAGCCGCAAAAAACCAAAAATTAGCAATTAGGTAAGCCTCTGGGTCACCAAAGGTAATAAAATCTATCCAGGTTACAGCTGTTAAAATGTAAACAAATGGCATCCAGTATATTGTATGTAGCTGATTATTAAAAATAGTTTGTAGATAACGACCAATCCAACCAAAACTCAACGATATGATAATTAGTCCGACCCAAGACATACTATAGATACCAAAGGCCAGTATACCTGGTGGGATAGCAAACTCATTGGAGCCTATGATATTTGCTGTATTCTCAAAGGATAGGGTTTCTGGGAACTCCATATTAGTCAGACGTTCCGGTATTAAGGAAAGCACCCCATAGTAGATATCCAGAAATAGCCGCATTGGATAATGATTATTAAAAGCTGCATCTAGGGAATGAACTGGAAACACAAAGTTCTCTACTAGTTCGATAATGCTAAAGCTTTCATTGGAACCACTGTCCAGAGATTGTCTAAAGCGTTCCACCACAGCAACATAGCCATCTGGCAAAGCACTTAAGCTAAAAAACAGGGTTTTGCCGTGAATCAGAAACAGAGCAGCACTAGAGACAAAAGTAAGGGTGAAAGTAAAGGAAAATTTGCCAGTTTTAAGGACATAAACTAAATAAAACCCGATAATGTATCTGACAAAAGGAATACGCCCAGCTGTTAAAGTTGCTGAAATCCAGGAAGCGACTACAGATAGCAAAAACAAACTAAATAGGATAAATTTACCTTTTTTTACGTTGCTAAAAAATACCAGGGCTGCCAATAAATAAGAGGCAAAGAATGAAAAGAACATAAAATTCTTAAAAAAAACCAGGTTGCCACTTTCAACCGTGGTTGAACGAATCAGGTGGCTTTTAGCAAGGGCTACCATAACGCCACCATACTGAGAGCCATAGATTTGAATAGATAGACAAGAAAATAGCAGCAGCAAAATAGCAAAGACAATCACAACATTGTCACTATAGCTCTTGATAGTAATCGTTTTACCAAATTTTTCAGCTGACTTAGAATAGAAACCAATAACAATCAGAACGTATCCCACAAATATAGCAATAACTGTTTGTGGGTTGTCAGTGTATAAGGTATTTCCCCAGTTCAACTCATGCCTAGCATTTTCTAGGTTAGCTGATAAGACAAATCCTGGAAAAGCATAGACAAGAAAGAAAATCAAGTTAGCCAAGGTCAGGAAATCCAACTTACCGGTTTTTTTTCGTTTTATTTCGGTAAGCAACATACATAAGATTAGTCCCAAGTAAGCTGTGGCTAACATAGTCAATTATTTCTATAGCAAAGGGAGTAGGGAGTAGGGAGTAGGGAGTAGGGAGTAGGGAGTAGGGAGTAGGGAGTAGGGAGGGTGCATCTCAGTTTTGAAAATTTTCCTAGTGGTGCTTCAGGGGGGCCTTCATTTTTCGCCTCGTAGTCAGGGTTTGGACAGGCCGCCCCGTAACGCACCACCGTGTCAAACAGCAAAAATGAGATGCACCCAGTAGGGAGTAGGGAGTAGCGATGCAGCGCGGTCTTGGGGGTTTCCCCCATGAGCGACTGCATCAAGACGGGAGTAGGGAGTAGCCAATATGGCATCAAAAACTTTGACAATTTAATTTATTTAGAATTGCTATATATATCCTATAAAGTAAAAAATGATCCCCCATTATCCCCCTTAATAAGGGGGACTTTGAGGTTGAGAAGCGTACCTCATAACTGCGATAAACGCTATAAACACAATACATTGAGGAAAATTTTGAATTTTTAATTTTGAATTTTTAATTTTGAATTAACTAACGACATATATCCTATAAAGTAAAAAATGATCCCCCATTATCCCCCTTAATAAGGGGGACTTTGAGGTTGAGAAGCGTACCTCATAACTGCGATAAACGCTATAAACACAATACATTGAGGAAAATTTTGAATTTTTAATTTTGAATTTTTAATTTTGAATTAACTAACGACATATATCCTATAAAGTAAAAAATGATCCCCCATTATCCCCCTTAATAAGGGGGACTTTGAGGTTGAGAAGCGTACCTCATAACTGCGATAAACGCTATAAACACAATACATTGAGGAAAATTTTGAATTTTTAATTTTGAATTTTTAATTTTGAATTAACTAACGACATATATCCTATAAAGTAAAAAATGATCCCCCATTATCCCCCTTAATAAGGGGGACTTTGAGGTTGAGAAGCGTACCTCATAACTGCGATAAACGCTATAAACACAATACATTGAGGAAAATTTTGAATTTTTAATTTTAAATTTTTAATTAACTAACGACTTTAGTTCAAGATAGCTAAATACTCAGACACTGCTCGCTCAGTAGAAAAGTACCTTGCCCGCTCCATTAATTTATCCTGAGTTAATGGAGATTTAAGTACTTGTAACATAGCTAATGATAAAGCCGCTGAATCCCCGACTGGGACTAAAATGCCATATTGTCCTGCTGATAAAATTTCCGCTGGACCACTAGGACAATCTGTAGCAATTACTTGGCAACCACATGCCATTGCTTCAATTAACACAGTTGGTAACCCTTCCCAGCGAGAAGACAAAACCAATGCATTAGCCTTACTCATGTACGCATAAGGATTCTCCACAAAACCTGGCATAGAAACATCCTCTGCAATTCCTAGCCTGTTAATCGTTGCCTCTAATTCGCCTCGGGATTCCCCTTCACCTAAAATCACCAGACGAGCGATCATTTTTTTTCTTAAACGTGCAAACCCTTGGATTAGAGTCAAGAAATCTTTTTGAGGTGATAATCTACCAACAGCCAAAAAGACAGGAGGAGCGTCTTTGCGAAACCAAGGATGGCTCACAGGCATTTTTGATTTGGCGATTAGCTGATGATTAACCACTGGATTGTAAATTTCTCTGACTTTTCCTTGGTCAAAACCAAGTTGACACTCCAAATCCCGTGCTACTGCTTGAGAAACTCCGACAATTTCATCAGCACGAGGGTAAAACCATTTCATCAGTGGTGGCACCAATTTAGCTCGCATTAACTGAGACTTAGAAGCTGACAAAGTGTTGTGTTCCACCAACACTAATCGAGTCTTGGTACGAGCTAACTCCTTGGCTGCTACAGCAATGACGTTAGCATGAGCCAGATGAGACACTAGGGCACAAGGTCTGTTTTGTTGTAAGTAACGTGACAAGGGTTGAATTGCTTTCACAACTCGTCCGGCTGCCAAGTTAACTAGACGCACCTCCTTAGGCACTTGACTTAGATAAGGTCCGTCAGCACTGGCAAGAACTAGATCCAACTGGACATCTTGTTCCAACATCCCTTTGAGCAGGTTAACCGTTACCCGTTCTGCGCCACCGTCATAGAGAGCAGGTAGAAAAAAAGCGATATGCTTTATATCCATCATTCTTTTATAGATTATACTTTATAGCAGTTTTCAATTAATCCCTGTTACATCTGCTGTCAGTGATTTATAAAGCTGACTCCTTTGGGTAATTCAAAATTCAAAATTCAAACTTCAAACTTCAAAATAAATAAAATCATAAATTTTGAATTAATTAATTCTGGGTACAAGCCCCCACTGCAATATTATTCAGTGGTCTTCAATCAGTGGCGGAAGCCCCCACTGATTGTCATTTTGAATTAATAATTTTTAATTTTGAATTGGAGCGTTCGCGTAGCGTGACCAAAGGTCAAGCGACTTGACTGCTGACTGCTGACTGCTGACTTATAACGTCACTAAATAAAGTTTCCCAGCGTTCTATTATTGTTGCTAAACCAAATTTTTCTATAATTTTTGGAGCATAAGATGCTAGACGTTTACGCTCTTCCTGATTGGATATTAAACGATCCATTGCTGTAGCTAATGCTAACCCATTTTCACTGGGCACCAAAATCCCATTTACACCATCACGAATAACTTCTCGTGGACCACTAGGACAATCTGTTGAAACAACGGGGAGTCCACAAGCGAGTGCTTCAACTAAAACCCCTGGTAACCCTTCAAAGCGGGAAGACAAGACAAATAATTCTGACCGTTTTAAGACTGAAAAGGGATTACGAACAACCCCAGGAAAGATGACATTATCAGTTAAACCTAATTGATCTCTGAGATTTTCAAGCTCTGGACGAAGCTCCCCTTCTCCTAAAATTATAAGTTGCCAGTCTGGATGGTGACCAGCATGTTTTTTGAAAGCAGATAATAAAATATCAAACCCTTTCTGATGGGTAAGCCTTCCGATAGCAACTATCCATTTTTTACTTAAATCAGCTCCTTTAGTTTCCAGTAATTTATCCATACTAGGGATGGGATTGATACTAGCCAATGGGTTATAAATTACTGCTCGTTTGGTTTGGGGGAGCCAGTCAAAATACTGATTCACTCCATCCCCTACGCTCACCACTTTATCCGCAAAGGAATAAGTGATATGTCGCAATCTATCCCACACTTTACCACTAGAACTTTTCCGAGGATCATTCTGTTCACTTACCAGAACGGGATAGTTAGTCTTAACAAGAGCTAACAGGGTCAAGATATTGATTTGATCTAAGAAAGAAATGACGACATCAGGGTGGAGGGATTGAATGGTTCGCCTCAAGACCCACAGACGATAGAGGTTATTCCAAATTCCATGAATAAAAGTTGGTGAGTTTTTGGCGATATTAAGGGCTACTCGATTAACCCCATCGGGTAATTTATAAAAGTCAAGATAGGTGTCATCAATTGTTACCACATCAACTTGATAACCCTTATTAAAGAATCCTTTTGCTAGCAAAGCTACCGCTCGCTCAGCACCCCCACAGGAGAGAGATGACGTTACTAGTGTTAATCGCATAATTGTTTTTCAGGGTTTTTCTTTTTGATTTGGTTTTGGGTAAATAAGAGCATAAATGAGAAACAAAAGATATAGACGCAGCTAGTGGATAACGCAATGCCTTTAATTCCCAGCCATTGCATAAAGAGAATATTCAAAATAATATTAATGGCTAAATCAAATCCAGATACCCACATTAGGATATAGTTAAGTCTCATAGCTGACACCAGCCTAACCACTAGGATATTAGCAATATAAAAAGGAATTTGTAAGGCATAAAGGGCTTGAGTTTGCGCGACTAAATTAGTAGCATCAGAGGTAAATGAACCTCGTTCAAAAAGTAGCTGGACTATCGGATGAGAAAAAACAATTAGAATTATGCTTAGCGGTACAGTAATCAAAAATATCAGCCGCAGATAATACCTAAGGGTGCCACGGATTTCTTGCCAATCCTGACTAGCAACCATCTTAGAAAAATAGGGAATTACCGCAGTGCTGATCGCAATACTCATTAGGTTAATAGGAGAAGCAATTAAACCGTTGGCGTAGTTAAGTATAGAAACACTACCAGGAGACAACATAGCTGCCATGGCTTGATCAATTGGAGCAGCACTACAGATTAATAATGCTCCAGCAATCATTGGCAGATACTGGCTCGCTACCTGGCGCATAGGCTCATTAAATCCATACCATCTTGGCAGTAATGAAATACCTTGACGATGCAGTGCTATTCCGAGAATTATCAGCTCTAGAACTGTACCACTAATTAATCCAGCAACTAAGGCAAAGATTCCTAAAGACTTAAATCCTACTATCAATAGGATGCTAATCACTGGAATCATCATTGGACATAGAGCTGCTAGAGCAAAACGTTCCCCAGCATTCAAAACAGCACTCCAAATGATGGCAATTCCAGTAAGGACAACTACGGGTGCCATTAAACCAAGTAGATGGAAGGTAAGCTTTAACTTTTCGGGGTTAAACCCAGAGGCAATCAATGGTAAATAAACCAGAGCAGTAGCTACCATGACTATAGTAGTGAAGCTAAGCAGTACTAATGCCCATATCATTACTCCAGAAAACAGTTTTTGAGCGGCTGCCATTCCTTCCTGATCTCGTACACGGATATAGGTAGGAATAAACGCAGTATCAAGAGATTCAGCGATTACATTTTTTATCAAAAATACAACCAATAAAGCGATAAAAAATGCATCTAATTCATTCCCAGTCCCAAACCTCCAAGCAACTACTAATTCTTTAATAAGAGAAGAAACTTTTACAAAAGCCGTCAATAAACCAACAGTTACAATTGCGCAAAAAATTTTGCTATTCGTCGAGCCATTGACTAGCTGTTTACAGTAGATAAGCAAGCTCTGCCCTGACCAAACTCTCATAGTCTCTAAGGGAATAGGCAACAGGCAACAGGCAACAGGCAACAGGGGGAAATTTTTGTGTACCTCATGAGTATGATAATTGCTATAAACGTCATTATGATTAGAAGTTTAATTAACAACAAGGCTAGTCAATAGGGAATTGTAGCCTGTAGAGGCTTCCCAGAGATTTTGATTAGCAAGTCTGATGGAATAGTCTGGACGATTATATAATTGAGGAGCTGGATCAGGTAGGTTTAAGAAAACATCATAGGTTCCAGTTTCGATTGTGTCTGGAGTACGAGTGACAGCATTAATAACCTGAGTACTACCAGGCATCCACATCCGAGGATCCTCGTCTATAGGTAAATGGTATTCGCGACGAGTGACACGGTGACGGAGAATAATTTCCAGTGGCCGAGGATTGTAAGGACTAGCCCATCCTTCATTGATAATTTCCAATTGTATTGAGAATGTACTAGCGGGTTTTACCCTAGTAGGAATAACTGATTTAACCAGACGAAAGCGATAGCCCAAACGACGTTTAATTTTTTCTAAACACCCTTGGGTTTCCCAGTCTTCAATGATCTCAGTGGCATCACCCGGTTTGTAGTTTAATGCACTCCAGCGCATTCGTTCTAGTTCATTTAAGGCATTGGGACAATCGTCAAAAGAACTAGGATTGCAGGTTTCTCCCCCCTGTACCACATACCGATTATCCAGATTTAAAAATGTTTTTTCTTGTTCTATTATCCCCCGATCCGTATCGCTGTAAGTTCCCCAATCATCAATACTGGCTAGGAAACAATCATTAGTAGCTCCAGTTCTCCCTCGGTTAGTACCATTAAACGCTTCATCAGGGGTAAGAGGATTTTCCTGATCAAAAATTGCCATTTTATGATTGGGGTATCGTAGACCAACCATGCGTTCACTGGGTAGAACAGACAAGAGTTTAAACAAAATAGCTTTTCTATCTTCATTGTTGCTATCCAAACCATAGTAAGAACTATGCCATTCTCCCCAGTAACCAATAAACCCTGCTTCCATGTAGGCGATAACATCGTAGTTTGATGTTAATATCGGTTGCAAATCATCCAGATGGGAGAGTATGCGATCGCGGGATGAATCTTCACCACCTCCTACCCAATTATAGGAAAACCGTAGGATTAATTTAACCCCAGCTTGTCGAGCAGTATTCAAATCCTGGGATAGGGTTTGTAGAAAAGACTCTGATAACGGTTTATTTCTAAATTCGGAAATTAGGTAAACCTTACGTACTAACGTCATCTGGTTATTCCTAACCTCTTGTAGCTCAGACAGCTGTAAGGAATAATTTGATGTATTGTCCAGAGGAGTAAAGGGAATAAAAAAGCCTCGTTCTGGATTGGGAAAGTGTTCATCACTCCCTTGATAAACCGTGGTAATGTTAGAGGTCTGAGCTGTTGTCATAGTATTACAAGCAACAGTGGTGAATATCCCTAGTACAAAGACTAACTTGCTGTATTTTGCTATCTTGCTAATCACCATAATTGCTTTCTTATACTAATTGATTATCAAGTTTTATAGCGGTTTTACTTTGAATGACCTACACACCACATTTCTCCCCCCTCCTCCCCCTCCTCCCGCTCTCCCCTTAGTAGCGCTAATCGATATTTACCTCACTTCTGGAACCTCACTATTTCTGACCCTTAGTCGAGTTTAGCTAAACTCCAATCAAAGTTATCGCGGCTTCAACGTCTACGGGTTTGGAGAAAAAGTAACCCTGTCCATATTTACAGTTGAGGATTTTTAGTTGATCAATTTGCCTTGATGTTTCTACCCCGGTGGCAATTAGATCAACACCAAGATCATTGGCTAATTTAGCCACGGTTTGAACCGGTTCTAAATTTCTGTTATGTGTATTGATCTGACTGACTAGAGAGCGATCAACTTTCAAGCCATTAAACTCTCCATATAGAGAGTTAGATACTTCATGGATATACTTGATATCCGATGAATTATCAATCCCCAAATTATCCAATTGCAACTGAATACCAATGGCTCTAAGTTTGGAAAGCACCACCATTGCTTCCTCAGGATTTTTACGAATAAAACTCTCAGGAATTTCTAGCTTCAAACGATACGCATCCAAGTTAGTATCCTTGATTATTTTGTTAATCTGCTGAACTAAATCAGGTTGCAATAACTGTTGGCGACACAGATTAACACTAATGGTTATCGGTGTTTGAGTAGGAAACAGTTGTTGCCAAGACTGTAGTTGATTGCAAACTTCTCTGATTACCCACCAACCAATGGGAACAATCAAGCTAGTTGCTTTTGCTACTGGCATAAACTCTTCTGGATAAATCAATCCTAGGTTAGGATGCTGCCAGCGCAACAATGCTTCAAAACTATTAATATGCTCGTTTTCTAGGAGCATAATCGGCTGGTAGTAAAGCTGCAAATCCTGATTTTTTAGAGCCTTTTGCAAATAATCTTCCATTTCCCAGAACCCAATTTTTTTGGTGTGGGTAACTTGGCCGTTGGCTTGGTGATAACACTTGTCCAACACTTGAATCTTTTCATCAGTCCTGATCATCTTATAAATATCCGAGGATAGATTTAGGATTGGAGTAGTTTTTTTGTATTTAGGAGTGTAGCCTGGTACCAGTTGCTCCAGCAAGAATAGAATTAGATTGGTATAATTTTGAGCTGCAGCTTTACCGAGTGCTTCTACTGCATAGTCAAGATTTTTGGAAACCATGTGACTAGCATTTTTAACTACTAGCAATTTGTCGTGTAGGGTTGGTTCATATTCTTCTCCAGGAATTAGCAGTTCCTCAAATAACTTTTCTCCTGGTCGCAGTCCGGTAAAGACAATGTCAATGTCCTTACCCACTTCATACCCGGACAGGCGAATCAGTTCTTTGGCTAAGTCAACAATTTTGACCGGTTGACCCATATTGAGCATAAACACTTCACCACCCTGACCAATCACTGAAGCTTGCAAAACCAATTGAACTGCTTCTGGAATCGTCATGAAATAGCGACAGATATCAGGGTGGGTAACAGTCACCGGACCCCCAGCAGCAATTTGACGCTTAAAGGTAGGAACAACACTACCTCGGCTACCGAGAACATTACCAAAACGAACCACAGAAAAATGCCTACCACTCCTTTGAGCCGCTTGTAGCACCAGCATTTCCGCCACTCGCTTGCTGCAGCCCATAACATTGGTGGGATTAACTGCTTTATCCGTTGAAATCATGACAAAGTGTTCTACACCATATCGCAATGACAGATCTAGCAAATTTTTGGTTCCCAGCACATTGTTTGTGATCGCTTCTGGAGGATTTAATTCCATCATTGGCACATGTTTGTGAGCCGCAGCGTGAAAAACAATATCTGGTCTGAATTGGTCAAAAATATACTCTAACCGACCTGTCAATCGAATATCGGCAATAATAGTGTTAAGATTGGGAAGTCGTTCATTTTCTAAGCGATCGTATTCAAGTAGTTCTAAAACTTGGTTTAGTTCTTGCTGGATATGGAACACGGAGTTTTCTCCATGTCCCAAAAGTACCATTTCTGCGGGTTGACACTTGAAAATTTGGCGACAAAGTTCACTGCCAATAGAGCCTCCTGCTCCTGTTACCAAAACTATCTTTCCTTTCAGAAACTTAGCCACACGCTGAACATCAGTTTGTATAGGTTCGCGACGCAGCAAGTCTTCAATCTTGACATCCCGAACACTACCAACACGGATAGGATTATTGAGGATTTCATTCATACCAGGTAAAGTACTAGTTGGTACTCCTGTGGATTTACAAATATCTAAAACTTCCCGAATAACTCGCCCAGGTGCTGTAGGCATGGCGATAATAATTTTGCGAATACGTAGAGAGCGAACAACATCAGGAATGGCATCACGATTACCAACTATAGGTAGTCGCCTAATTCTTAAATTGAGCTTTTTACGGTCATCGTCAATAAAAGCGACAGGATTAAAACCCAGGGAAGGATTCTTTTGCATATCCTGGGCTAGAGCAACCCCTGCACTACCAGCACCAACAATCAGTACATTCTCCCGGCGATGAAACTTCCTATGCTTTTGGCTGACTCTTTCGACTGCACGAACACTGAAGCGAAGACTACCGACAAACAACATGCTGAGTATACCGTCAAGTAAGGGCAAGGAATTAGGCAGGCTATTTAAGGATAAATTGGTTAAACCATTAGACCAGTGAAACAATAACGTTTGAATGACGATAGCAGCAGCAGTAAGTGCGGCTATCTGCTCTAGTTCATCAATACTGGCATAAGACCAGCAACGCTTGTAGAGACCGAAGGTAGAAAATACAGTTAGTTTAACGACTAGGAACAGAATGGTTGCCAGTATAAGTCCAGATTGATAGGGGTTGATATCTAAATGATTGTTTAAGAACAGGACTAGAGCTAATACTGGCGTACTCGTGAAAATAATCAAATCAATGAGTAAAAAGTGGCTATTTCTCAGACCTAGTAACCAATTTGATAAGTTATTCGTCATCTTTTATTATCCAGTTAATTATGAAAAATTACACAGTAATTAGCTAGTAAAATTCGGCTCAAGGAACAGGGAACAGTAAACAGTTAACACAGAATTATCGATGTTTTATCCCTCTGGGGGCGTAAGTTAGTTTAACTTTATAAATCGGTGGTTAGTATAGCTAGATAAAAAATCAAAAGAAACACAACTAAAGACATATTTTTAATTTTTTTTTATAAAATTAATTGAAATTAATCTAGATAACTAGAAAAAGCAATCCCATGACTTTACTAAGTTTTTACTAAGGGTTTACTAAGTTTTTACTAAGTGTGTGGGAGTTTTTACTGATAGTTAAATGAGATGAACTTCTTAGTATAGTGGCTCATTAAATGCTCACAAGGTTGCCAGTGTGGCATAACTTTTTGGTGCTACACTGGTGGAATGATTTTGAATTGCGTTAATAGATTGTTTTATAAAATTTAGGTAAACCTAACGTTATAGTTTTGATGAATTTTTATAAACGATAGACATCCTAAATCATTTGTGCAAAAGAACCAATGGTGAAATTCGGCTCTGTCTCGCCCCTCTTTCCCCTGCTCCCCTGCTCCCCTGCACTAATTTACAACCTGCAACCTGCAACCTCGAACCTTAAACCTGCAACCTTAAACCTGCAACCTCGAACTTTCAACCTTGGCCTTTGGCCACGCTACGCGAACAACCTGCAACCTGCAACCTTGGCCTTTGGCCATTGATTGGGCTTGGTAGCGGATATTAGCTTGTATGAAGCTCACCCCACCTGAACGAGGTGGGGGTGTTCTATGCTAATCTAGGACTAACCTTTGCCCAAAGATCACATAAACAGACCCAGCTTCTAGGTGGTCGTCCAGAGTTTTTACTGAAACGACCCTCACCACCATTTCTGTGAGTGAGTTTAATTACACCTCTAGCACCGATATTGTAAGCGCCATTAAGATTGGCCGTAGGCCACGCTACGCGAACGGCATTAAATTGCTTACCTGAGGAGAAGGTTGCTAGGGCATAATTCTTTGAATTACGTTTAACTTTGCCCGAACCATCATAGGCAAGTTTTGAGCTATAAGCTGCTACAACTTCTACTATCTTGCCGCCCAATTCAGCCCACTTCATCTCAGTAAAATCACGAATTTTTGCTTTAAGCCAACCGTGAAACCTTTGTCGAAGGTTAGACCGTTTACGTCCCCCTTTTGGTTTCCAACCCTTAAGGTTCTCAAATACGATTGCTAAGGCCGTAGGCCACGCTACGCGAACAGAGTTGAACTTTTCAGCAATCTCGACAATTCGCTTAGAGACAATGTGACCGATTTGGGTGTTGATTCTTCGGCATTTTTGATAGGTCTTAGAGCAAAAACCTTTATGAAGTTTTCCGCCCTTACCCATCGTTTTAGATGCTCGTACGGATACAGATTTTAGTCGCTTATCCCTACGGTCTATGTCTCTCCCGGGATGAATGAAATTAAACTAAGCCGGAGAGTCGCCCCTCCGACTCGTCTTCAAAACCGTACGTGACACTTTCGCATCATACGGCTCCTCATCATAGGAACTATTGCCATTAGTACCTCTAGAATGGATTCTCATCTAATTCTGAAGAATTGATTTTGATTCCGTGTTTAATGTCGTGACAATGGAGGTGTAATAATTCCAGATTTTTGTCTGAATCATTTCCTCCTAATGAACGTGGTAAAATGTGATGTTTTTCCAGTAAATCTCCGTCCCTGAAGATAAGGCCACAATGAGCGCACTTCCCTTTTTGCCTTTTCAAAAGCCTTCCCTTTTGACTGGTCATTTCAGGATGTTTTCTCATTCTGGTGTTCCAATAAATAAGGTCGCCATCATAGGGGCTGCGGGTTTTCTCGATTTTTACATGCCTTACAATTTTTGTTTCGGCGTGTTTAGGAAGGTAGTTTTCTTCCTTATCCATGAATACCCAGTTGTCCACCTTGAGTTTTTCTCCTGGTTTCTTGGCCTTTTCTATTTTGGTTCCCCAGTATTTCTTGTATACCCAGGTTCTTGATTTTTTGGGATGTCTTCTATACCCCCATCTTCGGAGTTTGTTCCAAAGCATGTATCCTAGTTTTGTGTATGTTTCCTTGCTACAGACTCCTCTGTAATAGTTACACCATCCACGTAGAATAGGCTTTAGGTGTTTTATTAACGCCTTTTGGGGAGCG
The DNA here is from genome assembly GCF_001767235.1 of Moorena producens PAL-8-15-08-1. Taxonomy (GTDB): domain Bacteria; phylum Cyanobacteriota; class Cyanobacteriia; order Cyanobacteriales; family Coleofasciculaceae; genus Moorena; species Moorena producens_A. Next base: position 5,205,720 of record NZ_CP017599.1, on the reverse strand, counting down.
GCTCTATGTCTTTCTATAACATTTGAGAGCTGCCTGAAATGCTTTGAAATTGCTTCTTTAGATGGTTTGACTAACGTTTTAAAGCCTTGTTTTGAATGGTTTTTCCCCACTTTGTATTGACGGATATTGAATCCAAGGAAATCGAATCCGTCAAAAGTGTGAACTATTTTTGTTTTACTGGGCTTTAATTCCAATCCCATGTCTTTTAACCATGTATTGATGACTTCCTTACAGTCTTCTACCACGTTTTGGTTTTTGTGCATGATAACGAAGTCATCTGCATATCGAATCAAACTTATTGCTCTTTTATTGTCCCTTTTACATCCGGGCATTGATTCAGCGTATTGTTCAATTCTTTCTTCCATTCCGTGGAGGGCTATATTCGCTAAAAGTGGAGAGATGACTCCACCTTGAGGGGTACCCTCTTCTGTAGGTGAGAATGTTCCATTATCCATCACACCGGATTTCAACCAGGACTTTATTAATCGTCTCATGGATGGATATGTATTTAATTTAGTTAGAAGTGCATCATGGTTGATTTTATCGAAGCATTTGGCGATATCCGCGTCGAGTACCCATTTGGGCATACGATTGGTGGCCACAAATATAGCTTCTATAGTATCATGACATGAGCGTCCTGGTCTAAACCCATAAGAATTAGGTTCAAATTTTGCCTCCCATTCAGGTTCTAGTGCCTGTTTGGTGAGTGCTTGTAGAGCACGGTCATACATGACTGGGATTCCCAAAGGCCGTTTTTCCTTCTTTCCAGGTTTGGGAATCCAGACCCTTCTGGTAGGTTGTGCCTTTTTTGAGATTTTTAGGTCGGCTACTAAGGTGAGACGTTGCTTATTATTTAAAGCTTTAATCCCATCTATTCCGGCAGTCTTTTTACCTTTGTTCTCTTGGGTGACCTGTCTAACCGCAATCATTTTTGCTGACCAGGACTTTGTTAGTGTTTTTTGGAGTTTTCTTACCACGCTCACATCACCACGTTGGGAGGCTCGATATATACGTTTTTGCAACTTAAACACTGTCATTTCTAACTTTCGCCAGTTGACTTTGTTCCATTCCGACTGTGGGGCGAACCCCCGAGTTTTAGACTTATTCATTGCTATTCACATCCATATCTTTTCCTATAACGTGAGTCTGTCAGCATATCCTGGATGTTACTCCAGACGTTGGCTTTTGACTCAATCTTGCCCTTATACCACTTACGGCTAACTACCTACTCGGAATGTTCGACCTTTCCGAGAGTGTATATAAGGGTTACTTCGTTCCTGATAACCATTCTTTGGACTTTTAGGGCGGTACTTTTCACCGGGAATATATGAAGGAAATCTTTACAAGATGTGAAAGCCTTGTAAACCATATTCCGTTGCCTTTTGTCTGTAGTGTTTCAACCTGTTTCAACTACGTAATCCTTACGATGATTTAGACATACCTTTCTTTCGTACCCATGAGTCCTTTGCCTGTTACTAACACCACCTTCAGGTTAGTAGTGCTTCACTGTTCGACCCTTGCACCAATCCATGAGTTTGTTAAGTTCATGAATCAGGGTAAGGCTGTCACTCGGATTTCGCGAGGGGAGGTCTTTCACCTCCATGGTTATCAAGTTGTCATGGTTCAAGTGAACCAAGCAGTTAGTCCCCCTTACCCTTATTGGGTTCGGTTTATAACTAACGAATCGCACTTCCCTGTGGATTACAGTGCCGCTATGGGTTACAACTGATATTGTAGCAGTAGTATTAATTCCCAGGTCTATCGCAGTAACGTTAGCTTCTGGTTTTCTTTTTTCTGGTTTACAGGTAAATGGAACGGATAAGTGACAGCTCCTTTCATTTAAAACCAATGATGGGGACATCATTTTGTTAGTTGCAACCAGGTGACGCTCTCTGAGGCCAGTGATTTCAACGGTAGCCCAAACCCAGTCATATCCATTGAAAACCTTGATTTCGACTTGGTCATAACCATGCAGTTTGTAACATTGTCCCTTGTAAAGGGAGGGATAACAGCCGGTGTCTGCATTTAGCTTTGGAGGCTTAGCATCCTTTCTTTTTCTGCCTCCCGACTGCCACTCCCGATAACGAGTAACAAAGCTACTAACAAGACCTGCAGAGAAGGCAATCGCAGCACGACGTAGATAGCTAGGAAATTTATAAAAGGCTTTGTTGAATTGAGGGTATTTAATACTAGGACGTTTAGCTGTTTGATGCATTAACTTTTCGACAGCCGGAGTTAGTTGATCTGCTGTCAGTTCTCCCAGTTCAGACCAGTGAGTGTAAATAATACCAACTAAAAACTGACAAGCGTGGCGATATACCTCAACCGTTTTCCCTAGCAACTCCTTTTGCTCTGGGGTTGGGTTGAGTCGCCACTTATCAGTTCTTAGGATTTTATTTGGCGTTTTCACTGGCTCAATAAACTATCATATAGTTAATATTATAGCTTACAAAATACAAGACGACAATCGCTTATTGGTGTTCCATTTTTTGGCAATTGTTGTTGTCGCTCCTTAACCCCCACTTGGACGAAGTGGGGGAATGCGTCGCGATTTTGTTCAACCGATTGAGGGCTTCACCCAAGCGATCGCATTCCGCAATCAAACTAATCCGCACATACCCTTCACCCCCGATGCCAAAAGCATTTCCTGGGGTGAGGACTACTCCAGTTTGCTGCAAAACATCCAGGGCAAAATCCGTTGAACCTACCCCAACAGGGCAAGGAACCCACAGATACATGGTTGCCTTGGACTTAGGAATCTGCCAACCCAACTCGGCCAAACCCTCAATCATGAAATCTCGGCGGCGGCGGTAACGGTTTTGGACATCTTGAAGGTAAACATCTGACAGTTGCAAGGCAGCTTCAGCAGCGCTTTGTAAGGCAGCAAAGATGCCATAGTCCAGATTAGTTTTTAAAGTACGCAACCCTTGAATAATGCGGCTATTCCCCACTACAAAGCCAACGCGCCAGCCAGCCATATTATAAGTTTTGGATAGGGTATGGAATTCGACACCAATATCCTTAGCGCCAGGAATTTCCAGCAAACTAGTAGGCTGATAGCCATCAAATGCTAATTCGGCATAACATAAGTCATGTACCAGCAGAATTGAGTACCGACGGGCAAACGCAACAATTTCTTCAAAAAACTCCCTTGGGGCGGTAGCGGTGGTCGGATTACTGGGATAGTTAAAATAGAGTATCTTAGCTCGTTGGGCAACCTGATCCGGAATTGCCCCTAAATCAATCAGCCAATCATTTTCCGGTTTCAAAACCAAGCTGTGAATTTCCCCCCCAGCAATCAACGGACCCCGGAAGTGGACCGGATAAGCAGGAGAAGGTACTAAAATCAAATCTCCCGGATTCACATAGGCCAAGGCTAGGTGAGCTAGTCCTTCCTTAGACCCTAACAGAGGTAAAGCTTCACTGTCCGGGTCTAGCTCCACATCATAGCGGCGGTGATACCAATTTGTAATTGCCCGACGGAAACTAGCAGTCCCCTCAAAGGGAGGATAACCGTGGTTAGCGGGATTTTTTAAGGCTGCGATCGCTGCTTCGATCACCGGCTGCGGTGCTGAACCATCAGGATTACCCATCCCCAAGTCAATCAAATCCAGCCCTTGCTCACGGGCTCTTGCTTTTAATTCATCTAAACGAGCAAATACATAGGGAGGGAGTGCGCTTAGTCGTTGTGCTGGGGTAATCAAATCTACCATCATCAGTGTCAGGTTTAGAAGTTAGCCGGTTGAAGGTCAAGACCTATAATTTTTGACTTTGGCCAAAAGGCCACGCTACGGGAAGGAGTTGAGAGCCAGTATAAGGTGAAAATGCTAGTAATATTAAAGGGTATCAGGTTTGAGCTCAAAATCTGCAACCTGCAACCTTCAACATTTTTGAATTAAGAATTAAGAATTAAGAATTAAGAATTAATTCTGCATTCTGACAGACAACCTACCCTACACCGAATACGGGGCGAACAACCGGCAACCGGCAACCTGACAACGTGGAACCTAAACTACACCGAATACGGGGCGAACAACATTGTTGAATGAAGAATGTGTAATTCTAAATTCTACATTCTTCATTCTTCATTCTTCATTCTGACAGACAACCTTCAACCGTTGAGGTTGTCAAACTTAACTGCTGACGACTCCCCTCAACTAAGACCCTAGTAGAAACCATTGCTGCCATCAGCTGTTCTGGAAGCACCTTAAACGGAAGCCGATGAATATCAGAATTTTCCCCACAGGCAATCTCAGCTGCTTTCTGTAACTGAGCCAAGGTAATCGACCCTAATCCCAGGTCTTGGAGAGTTTGGGGCAAACCAAGCTCACCATAAAACTTCAGCAACTGTTGCCGTGCTGATGCTGCCAGTTGGTTCCCCTGAAGCATTTCTTCCAAACGCAGCTGCACTAAAATGCCATAAGCCACCTTTTCACCATGTAAAGAATCGTGAGCTGCTGGGATATGAGTTAAACCATTATGTACAGCATGGGCAGCAACAGTACGACATCGAGCTCCACCCAAGCCCCCAATCACACCAGCCAGTAAAACTGTTGCATCGACAACTTCCCGCCAAACTTCACTACCAGGTTGGGTTAGAGCATCAACGGACTTTTGGAACAAAATATCTCGCAATACCCTTGCCTGTTGGACAGCCGCAATAATTAGAGTATCTGTAGCGCTACCACTACTAACTGAAGCTTCGTACCACTTCGCTAAGGCATCACCAATCCCAGCAACTAGGGTACGTTGGGGCGCTGTCTGAATCAAGCTGTAATCAAGTACCAATAAATCTGGGCAACGGTCAAGTCCAACATCATACAGGAAAGCCCCATGGTCAGAATAGATATTGGATAGAGCTGTCCAAGCGGCACAGGTAGCAGCAGAGGTGGGTACAGTAACCACAGGTAACTGGCACTGGTGCGCTAGGATTTTAGCAGTATCCAACGCCTTACCTCCGCCAATCCCAATAATCAAGTCAGATTGATGAGCAGCAACAGCTTCTGAGAGTTTAGCTAAAGACTTCTCACTGCAATCAGGACTGTAGGATGCGCATTCATAACTGAGTTGATGCTGTTCCAAAACCGATTCCAGTGATGAGGCTAGGGTAGCCAGAGTATGCTGGCCTCCTACAATCAAAGGACGATTTCCCAACCGTGCGATCGCATTTCCTGATTCTGCCAAGGAGCAACGCACTACTTGAGTCGGTGCCACGTTTAGGGAAAGCAAGGAGGTAGGTGCTTGTTTGGTCATGCCTGTAGCCCAAATAAACTTATTGGTTTGGTAAGGTGAGTAATGACCTTACTGGGGGATAGGTCTTTTATTATACATTTTGCCCAACTTACAGGGGTTAGGGGTTAGGCATTAGGGGTTAGGCATTAGGTGTAGCCTTGGATGACAACCTTTAACCTTTCAACCTTTCAACCTTTCAACCTTTCAACCTTTCAACCTTTCAACCTTTTAACCTGCAACCTTGGCCAAAAGGCCACGCTACGCGAACAGTTTTACTTAACTAAGAAACAATTTACGCTCCGCTTCTCTGCGTTTGCTCAAGCCTAATAGGACTCGACCACCACCCTTGTTCCAACGAAGAAACTCATTGGCAGCCCCTTGATCATTACCCTGATTCAACTTACGTAATAATGTCGAGCGCCTAAACGCTGTTGGTCCTATATTGAACACAAAGCTAACTAGAGCAGAGAATTCATTATCAGTCAGTGATACTTTGACAAGATTACTCACCGTAGATTCAGAACTTTCTAAATCTTGTCTGAGCAATTTCTCCGCTTGCTCAACAGTGATCATATCTCCGATGCGAACACCAGCCGTATGACCCCATCCAATAGTAGGAATTCCCACCGGATCGATATAAGCTTCTACTCTGCCATCGGGGCACCTTTTATGAAGTCCTTCAAACTCTTTAACAAGATCTAAACCAGCTTGGTTAATGTTTCTATCGGTACCTGGTGGCAACTCTGGTGTTACTTTTTTGATGATAGCATCAAAGTAAAACTGAGCCGTTTGAGGACCAATAATTCCTTTTACGGCTCCAGTATTACCGAGTTTGTTAGCATCTTTAAACTTATTGACTCCTGCCTCAGATAAGTTCAAGCCGCATTCTTGACACAGTTCAATAAAATTTTCTATAATTATTGAGCTAATAACGTCTTCTACCTCCAATTCCATTAATTCTTGGAGTTGAATAACCTGAGGCACTGGCAAATTGACTAGAATGTCAAGTGCATGGCGTTCTTCCACAGAAAGGCTATCGAGTTTGATGTCTTTAATCGTTATAGCTGACATAGTTATATAACTTATAAAATAAACGTAACGTTATTGGATATAAAATCTGCTTTAATAATTATTATATCCCTGATTTTTTATGGGTAAAGGTTAAGGGTAAATTGGGAAGTGGGAATTGGGAATGACTAAAAAGAAGCGAAAAAGCAGATTTTAAGATACAATAGTCGCCCAGGAAAAAAATCCCATGAGTTGACTCTGTTTCTTGACTAAGCTCATAGCTGACTGCTTACTCAAGCACTAGGTTTTTGAGTTGCTAAATTAGTCTTCAGCGTGAGTTTTCGCTTTTACGTTAATTGTGATAAGTTTGAAACAAAAATTTACAAAACTAGGAATTCCCCTTTCCCGTCTCTTGGTGCGCGTTCGGTGTGGGCGACAGCTCACGGGGTGACAAGCTAATTGAAAATCTTACAGGGGTTAGGTTTTAGGGGTTAGGTTTTAGGGAACATCCTCATGGCGTAGTGGTTGATTAACACTATCTATGCAGTTGGATTGGTGAAAATTGCTTCAACTGCTCGGAATTACAACAACACGAGTCGCGCTGATTTTCCCCAATACCTAATACCTAATACCTAATACCTAATACCAACACCTGCCTAGGTTTGAGCTTTGTTGTCACCCCTTGAGGGGCGACAGATTATTAAGGGTAATTATCCGGAGATGATATGACAAGCCAAGCCAAACCTTGATTTAGCTGTCTAGCAAAATTCATCCCACAACGAACATGCTACGCCATGAGTGTTTAAAGTTACCGTAAGGTACTGGTCGCCTTTATGGTTAGTCGGTTATGCGTAAAAGAGGTGCGACCCGTGGCGAATTTAATTCGCCTACGGTTAGAAGTTACCGCAAGAATAGGGCAGCCTTTATAGTCGGCAGGCTATGAGTCAAAGGGTAATGGTTATTGTTTTAAGGCTGCCCTAATAAACAGGTTTTGTCTCCGGAAAGCGCACCTTTGGTTAAAACTTTGCCGATTTTGGCGACCCTATCTATCGGTTTCGTCTCCAGGGATGAATTTTGCACAGGGTCTCTTGGTATAGGGAAACGAGCTATCAAGCTTCTCACGATTTCTGATTGGGTCATCCCGCGTCGCTCTGCTTCCTGTGCTATAGCAGTCCTAAATGATTGGTGAAATATATTGGCTAAAGTGTTCGCGATAGCGTCGGCCTCGATGAAAGCCAGGTAGCGACTTTTTTAGTCGCCGTAAAAAAAAAATATTAAATGGCAACTTGACAGATTAATTTAAGTGCGTCAATATAAAAGCACAACAGAAGAGGTCGAGTTATGATGACCATTCTAGAGTTCAAAGCCTACGGTAAAGCCGCCCAATATAAAGCCATAGACGAGGCTATTCGGACGGTTAAATTTCTTCCCAATAGCTGTATCCGTTTATGGAGGGATAACAAGGGAACAGGAAAATACGATATTAGTAAGTACTCTAAGGTATTAGCCAAGGAGTTTTTTTTTGCTAATCAATATAATATCTCCACTAAACACGGACTGGTACAAGGAATCAGTCACCAATATTGCAGCATTGTACACCGGAAAGATGGATACTCTTATAGTTTATAATTCAAAATAATCTCTGTCAAGCTGCTGTTTATGTAAGGGGAACGACTCCTCCCCATGCATGAATGACAGGGGTTTCCGTCGCTCCCCTTACCAACCCCTATTTTTTAGATGAATCAAGCATTAAAAGAATCTAGTAATTTGTTGACTGCGGATTTAAAAAAACTTAAAATTTTCCTACAAAAGAACTCAGAGGTAGACTTTCGCAAAGCGGATTTGCTTCACACTCCTAATCTCAAAAAATATAAATGGATCAAGTTTAAAGATGAAGAGGAAAAAACCAGGGTATTAAATCTACTCAAAGCCTATCAGCGCATGCTGCGGATTGTACCTAAGGGTAGAGAAGATGTTGCCATGATGTTGCTTGAGGGGGGCTTTCAATCTTCGGTACAGATTGTCAACACACCCAAAAAAGCTTTTCTCAAGTTCTTTGAAAGCGATCGCGAACTTGGCAAAAATGTGCTTAAGCGTGCCATTGCTGTACACAAAATCATCACGCTGCAATATATAGCTCGCGTAGAGCAAGCACAGCCACATGCCCGCGCGGTGTCTCGTCTTTAATCCAAAGCTCCACTCCTATTAACACTGCTAATACTTTATAGCGTTTGTCGTATCTATGAGGTACACATTATTTTTTACCTCTTCCCTCTTACCTCTTTACTGCTCCCTGCTCCCTGCTCCCTGCTCCCTAAAAACCAGAGATTTGTACCTCATGGGTATAAGACTTGCTATATACAAGTATTGCTACTCCAATAACCAATTTATTTACACGTATAGGTTGTAAACTATCATGAGCATGCTAAACAATATTCCCAATTATGCAGATTTGTTCGGTAACATTGACTTTAAAGAAGGTGATGATGCCCGCTCCGTGTATTCCCCTGCAGCTTATTTAACTGACTTGCTGCAAATGCTAGATGATGAGTTTGATGATGCTGCTAGTGTTGATTTTGATACGCGGCGGATTGACATCAAAGAGATCGATCTTGACGCAGAAAATACTAATACCCTAATTCCCTACCTCGATATTGTTAACGAATTACTCGAAGGGCAAGTGACTGGTGGCATTTCAGCGCTCAAAAGTGCGGTCTATCCCTTCAACATGCCGTTCTCACTGGATAATGAAAAAATCAAAAATCACCTGCATCACCTGGGTATTTCTGCCCATGAATTGCGTCGCTTGTTTGCCACTGATACTGACTACTACACTGTGGCGCGGGAATATCTGGGTCTATCCCTAGAAGAGTTGGAAGCCCTATTAGAACCGGAAACCCTCGATCAGAATGCAGTCGAAACTGCCTATGGCTATACAGGCAGCGAAAGTTTTATCAGCTATATGTCTACTGTAGCCAACTTTATGGAGACTACGGATTTGACAGCCCAAGAGATGCTGCAATTACTGTACCAGAATCTCTACATTGAACCATCAAACCATTTCGATGTTGAAGCGGGTCGTCATAATTTTTACATTAATACGGGTATTAGCAGTTCTTCAGGCTATGTCACTCTGAATACCGAAGAGACTGATCTAGTGTGGTATGACTATGACTCGCAAACTGATCCTCAAAGTAGTAATTTCAATACTGTGCCTATCGAGTGGTTTGAACGCACCAGCCGTTTTGTACGGTTAGCTCAGAAAACAGGTCTGAGTTTTACTGATTTGGATCATATTCTGCGCCATAGCTGTAAATTTGTTGATGGTACTCCCACACTGAATGAAAATACTCTGGTGATTATTGCCCAGGTTGTTTATCTGCACAAGACCCTAGAACAACCAATTGATAAAGTGGTGGCCGTAGTTAGTGAGATTGACTTTACCGGCAGAACCAACGAAGATTTACCACAGGACCAGTTCAACCGTATTTTCAACCTGCCCTGTGTATCGGTAAATGAAAAATACCTGCACATCAGCGGTGTAATGGGCGACAAACCCGACCAGTATACAGACACCACATATCACACCTACACCCAAATCGTCTATTACCCAGACTTGTTCAGCGATGAAAATGATGATTACCGCAAACGTCTGCGCCATAGCTTGGGTTTTACTGATACCGACCTAATTAATATTACCGATCGCCTTGAGTATGAAGAGGTCGCTGATAGCAGTTTGTGGGAAGACACCGCAAACGAATGGCAATTACTAAATGTGCTCTACCGCATTCGCGCCTTGTGCGATGGGCTGGATGTTCATTTTCTCGAACTGTTCACCCTCTTTGACCTGCTGGAACAAGACCCCTTTATTAACCGTTGTGACCCCCATACTTACTTTGTCTACAATGCACCAAGTACTCACAAGTGCTTTGAAATCTTTATGGCGGGTGCTAGCAGCGACAGCGACCGTGTGATTGTGTACCAGAATCAAAACTATGGAGGGACAAGTCAGGAGTTTGTTCCGGGTTATTATAACATTTCGGACCTACAGAATGGAGTCGGTAACGATAGCATAAGTTCGTTGAAGGTACCAACAGGTTGGGAAGTGACTCTGTACAAGGATGCAGACTTCCAAGGTAAAAAGGAAACCTTTACTGGTGACACCGAATTGAACGAAACAGATTTCGACGACAATGCTTCAAGTATCGTAGTTAAAGGTTCTACCTCCATCATCAACGACCAGCTTTGGTTATTTGAATCCCTGGTTGTCCTGACTAAATGGATGAAGGAATTCGGTTATTCGCCAGAAATGCTGTGGAAAATTGTCAATGGCGCACCGATGACTGACAAGGAGGAAGTACAGCAGAAGGAGCAGGACCTCGCCCTTTATAATAATTTGTTACAAAGCTTTAAAGCTGGGGAAATTCGCCCAAATACTTTAAAAGAGGTTCTTGGGGATGAGCGTGCTTCTCACTTTGCTTTCAGCCTGATCAAAGGTCAGTATGGGAAAAAACATGAATATAAACCCAAGCGATGCCGCAAGTCTTCACGGTTCCGTAAGCACATGGCACCCAAGGAACATAAGCACCTCCTGTTCCCCTATAAACGCCGTGAAATAGAAGAACTCACTCAAGACTTTATCCAACAACTGGCGACTATCAGTGACTATGAATTTATTGATTTACAACTTGAGAACAAACTGATTGAGAAAATTTTCAATAACCTTGTTAATCACAAAATAATTGATGGTAGTGGAAAAATCTTAACTGAAAACCTCATCCACCACCAGTTACCACCGATAGCAGAGTTTGAGATTGAGTTTGATTTCAGCGATCTTAATCAGAAGGTATTTGACAAATTTTATGAAATTTACCAGGAAGCCGCTGATGCCAGGATAGAAGAAACCGACACCATCGAAGTGCAGGTGTTTAAATCGGACTTAAAAGAACTGGGTCTTACCGAAATCGAAGCCCGAGAACTATACGACAATCTAATTTACAATGGCTATATTGACTCGGAAGGTTATGCCCAGGATGTGTCAATGTTTAGCGACCTTAGTGGTGCTAGCAGCTTTGACTTGACTACAGAACTTGGGGAATTGACTCGTCCGGTATACCACCTGCTTAAGCGACAACTGAGTAAATTCAAAGCCAGCAAGGTGAAAATCAGCGAGCAAATGTTTGCCGAGCTTGACTTGAAACCAGTGGCGTTGCAAGACTTGATCGAGAACCTCAAGATGAATCGCTACATTGATGAACATATGTTCGTCAGGGATAAAATGCGTATAGTCGGTGAAAACCCAAGGACTATGGCACTAGCGCTACAGTTTTATCCCCATCGCAAAGAGATATTAAAAGCCTTAAAAGATGCGATCGCTGCTGACAAGGACACCTGGTTAAAGATAGATCGAGTCGAATTAGGCAAAATTGCTGCTACCGCTGTATCCCGCTGGGTATACGAAGACCTACAAGATAGTTACCTGGATGGTAAGGTTTTGGAACCGGGCGCTGGTGCTTTCTTCAAGGAGGAGAGCAACCGCGAGAACTTTAGTCTGCGACCATATTTTGATGTCAGTCAAGCTACAATTATTTTCGACCATATTGCTGGTATCATAAACTACGCTGATAATTATCATCTGAAAGATGAAAACCTGGCCGACCTCAATTTTACTGCTGAGGAAATTCGCGGTCTAAAAGAGGTTCTAGAGGAAATCGACGTAATTGATGGCAACAGTATGTTGTTAGCAGAATGGTTGCCTTTCTTCCTGGTACCAGAAAATGCAGCAACCTTCAGCGTACCTGGATTTGAGGATTACGATACAGAAATTTTCTTCCAAGTGTACGATATTGCCAAAGCCATTGATGGTACTGTCAAGGCCGTTGACAAGGCAATGAAAGAATACAGCGATGCCCAGGAGAGTGCTATTCTCGAACAGTTGGAAAGTGTGTTGGGTATCGAAAGGTCAGCGGTAAAAGCTGTGTCCAAAGCGGTGTTTAAAACCGACAATAACCTACATTTCCCTTGGTTACAACCGTTGCTGGAAAACGCTAATGCCTTGGGTAGCTTGGATGAAATTCCCGACGATATGCATTACACCCAAGCCGTGAAGCGTATTCGTCAGTTAGCCTTGCTGATTAATAAGGAACAGCTCGATATTAACGAGATTGCCATTTTACTTGAGGATCAGGATCTGGTAGCAAAATTCCCAGAAGACATGATTCTACCGGATGATATTACCTCGGTAGATGCAATTTTGGAAAGTGAGGAGTTTATTTACTTATTTAAAAGCAATTACTATTGGATCTACTTGGCCCAAGATTACACGCTAATCGACAAAAAAGATGTGGTTGCTGGTATAGATGAAGATGATGACCTGATAGACCTGCAAAAGGAAGATGAAGAACTACAAAAACGCCTGAAAGAAGACCCCATCCGCCAGTTATTTGACAAAGAACAACTGAACCTGGTAGACGCAGCCTTTATCGATCGCTACGGTACCTGGGTAGTGGTCAGTGAGGATTCCCACTACGTGAAATACGCTCATACTGATGTTTGGGACAAACGCAGTAACCAGTTTGGTCAAGTTGATAACGACTTTGACAACCTGGAAATGATCGACGCGGCTTATGTTGATTCCGAAGGACAACTGTTCTTGTTCGCCAATGACAAATACGTGCGGTATTCAGATATCAACCAGCAGCAGAACGGACAACAGCTCATAGTAGATTGGGGCTATCCCAAATCCATTGCCGAAGACTGGAATGATGAGAACCAACCGATTCAACTACCGCCAGCTTGGAACCGCGATTTAGGACCTATGTTCGATGGTTTGGACAACTATTGCTACGCATTTTTAGGCGATCGCTATATCTCTTCAGAAGATGGTACCGTGCGGCCAGTGGCAGAGAAATGGGGACACCGCGAATACAATTTTGGTCAAACCGATCACATTGATGCTACCATGGTTGACCTTGAAGGTAACTACCTATTTTTCTTGGATGAAAAAGTGGTCAAATACCGAGGTAGCATAGAACTAGCCAACTTGCAGCCCGAAGAAGGCTACCCGAAACCCATACACGAGGAATTCACTTCCCTACCGGATGAATTGGTTTTAGGCATCGATGCGGCATTGTACGGTCAAGATGGAAAAACTTATCTATTCCGTGATGACGAATTTGTCAGTATCGACCCCAACGCCGGGAATACCACCATTGCACTACAAGAAACGCGCAGCACGTGGGGGATAGTTACCAACCAAATCGCCACCGTAGGTATGGTTGATGCGGCTTTTGTCGGTTTGGACGGTTACACCTATATTTTCTCCGGTGAGCAGTATGTCCGGTATTCTGGCAGCGACTATTCCCAGGTGGACGATGGCTTTCCGCGCAATATCAGTGAAGACTGGGAGGGTTTGACCAAGGTTACAGGTGCGTTTGTTCTAGGTAATAAAACTTACTTATTTGGTCAAAATACGCAGAATACAAACATTTATGTCCGCTATTCTACCCTACGCAAAGATGAGGATGATTACCTAGAGGTAGATCAAGAAGACCCCAATGCTCGCGTAATTGAAACGGTGCTCGCCAACCGCCCGGATGTTGATGAGATCGAAGTCTTTCCGGCCACAGTGGACGACGAATTTTGGAGTTTGCCTGAAAGCATCACGGGAGGTGCTAGCGACTTTCAGATCGATGCGGTTATGAATGGTCCAGATGGTAAAGTCTACTTATTTTACGGAAACGAATATGTGGAACACGACTACGCCAATCGCTGGTGGTCGGAACCAAAAATTCTTTCTTCGCAGTTGAATCGTACTATTACTATTGGCAACATTGATGCTGGTTTTACAGGCATTGACGGCAAAACCTACCTGTTCTACGATAATTCCGATGAGTCCAATTCTGATAACTACAAGTACCTGCGCTTTTCTGACCCCGAACTCCGTCATTTGGACTATGGCTATCCACGCTCAACTAAAAAGTTCTGGGGTAAAGTACGTAACAATATTGATAAAACGGGCAAAGTTGATGCTGCACTGGTGGTAGAATCCCGGTGGCAGGAACAAGACGATAACGGTCAGTTGGTGGATATGACAGCTATGCATACCTACCTGTTCTCCGGTGACCAGATATTCCGCTATGAAGGCAGCAATTACGATACAGTGGAACCCGGTTACCCGCGCTCGATTAACCGCCTCCATCAGGAACCACGTTTCCGGGGTTTACAAATTGGCTTCGGCAATGAGCATAGGGATTACAGCAATGGTAAGCAGCGTCACAGAAAATTACCTTTTAAGGGCTTGCATGCTTCCTTCCCAAAGGGAATAGATGCTGCCTTTGCCGACCAACGCCAGGTCTACCTGTTTAAAGGCAATAGCTTCCATGTGGTCATTGGTGATGAAGATAACTACAAACAGTACACGGATAGCAATTTTGCCAGTATTCAGGCTGTAACTCAGGAGAAAGGTGTGAGCTATGTGCTCAGTAGCAGCAATAACACCTGGCAAAAATTAAATCACCTGGAAGCTACTACACTCACGCCAACCCAGGCAACGCCACGTACTGCTGAAAAAGCTGCTGGAAAACTAACATATAATGATCTTGAGATTCCGATTGATGCTATCTTACATGGTACTGATGGCAAAAGTTATGTTTTTGGTGGGGACCAATATTACGATGTTGAACTAGAGCGCAGTTTTGCGATCGCAAATGTGTGGGGGCGTTCACGCAACCCGATTTATGACCAAGAAACTATTGATGCCGCCTTTGTTGGTCGTGATGGGGTGACCTATGTATTCTCCGGTGAGTGGTTTGTAGAATACGAATACGACTCCACAACCTCCTACATAAACCAGATCGTAACCTACCCACCCCGACGCATCCGTGATAAGTGGCGTGGGCTAGACAATGTTGCCTTGGCGTATGTTTGGAAGGAAGAAACCTACCTGTTTGAACGACCCAAAGCTGATGGTACTTTCCACTACCTACGTTACAGTAAAGATAGCTACGAGCGTCCAGATCCTGGATATCCCCGTCAAGGCGATTACAGTATGTGGAATATCCCCGAGGAGCATCAAAGAGAAGGTTTTGATACCATCGATACGATTTTTGTCCAAGAAGACAATCTAATCTTTATCAGCGACCAGAAATTTATCAGCTTTAACCTTAATACGGAAAACTGGAGCTACCCGCAGCCCCTGGAGTTGATATATAGCGGTATTCCCTTTAACAAAACCGATTTCCAAGACCTCAAATCCGGTTTTATTGGTGCAGACGGTACGGCTTATTTCTTCAACCAGCAGTGTTACGTGAGCTACAACAGCACCACCAATAGCTGGAGCAACGTTTCCGACATCAAAGACGATTGGGGCTTACAGAACAACATTCTCAGCAACAGTGTCAGTGCGGCCTGGGTTAGTGGGGATGGTGTGACTTACCTGTTTGCCGGGAATTCCTATGTACGCTATTCCGGTGCCGACTACCGTTACGTGGATGAGGCCTACCCAAAAGAAATTGCCACTTATCTACGCAGCGAACCCGCCTTTGAATTTATGAGTAAGGAGTTCCAACAGCATCTGGATGCATTAGAGGAAAGATATAGCACTAGCACCACTTCTTTTGATTTCTTTAACGGTTTGCTTGATAATGGGCGTTGTCTGTATTTCTTTACTAGTGACGCCACTAATGAGATTTTGTTTACCGGTAGCCCCAACAGATATGTGGCATACGAAATTGACGGTATTGGTCACATCGAAAATAACTTTACCCAAGGTGGTTATGTCGATGCCGCTTTCGTTGACACTGAAAATCAAAAAACGTATTTGTTCTCAGGGGAACAATATATTTGCTACACTGGCGATCGCTATCGTTATATTGATCAAGGCTACCCGAAAATTATTGCCGAAAGCCTGGCTGCAGAGCTGGGTATTAACAGTTTGGACGAAGACTATCGCAACGGGATTGACGCAGCATTCTACCACAACGAGCTCGGCTTGGTGTTATTTAACGAGCAAAAATACCTAAAAGTCACCGATGATGGCACAAATATCACCAGTACCGAAGGTAATATTAATGGCATCTGGGGACTGCTCGATAATGCCTTCACCAGCGGTAACTCTACTGGTGACTCTACTATTGATGGGGCTTATGTAGACAACCACGGGGCTTTGTATGTATTCAAGGATGAGCAGTTTGTGCGCTACAGCGATACCGCCCAACTATTTGACCTCAACCGCTACGATGAACCGCGCTACGTGGATGAGGAATACCCACGCAAAATCGAAGAAATGTGGCCCCAACTCGATAGTAGTATCCTTACTACTAATGCTGGTGTTGACACGGTGTTTAAATTTGAAGATCAGATCTACTTCCATAACACCAACAATTTTGTTACCTACAATTTTGTTACCTACAATCTAGACCTCACTGACCAATACGAACAGAAGCCAGTGCAACTATTGGCTTACCGGTGGGGCGAATGGTCCGACTACTTGTTGAGCGATGTACATACCATTAGCCGCTTTAAAGACTTAGGACAACGGTTTATGGGTGGCGAACTCACCTTGACAGAATTGGTCAGTGGTGCTAATGGAAAAGTGAAAGAACCCTACATGCACTTCGCCGCAATCTTTGGGTTTGAGAAAGAAGACGTGCGCTGGGTCAAACAGCGTAATGCCTTCCTACCAGAACAAGTGAATGCGATCGAAGAAGATTTTGATCTCGAACTTGTACTACGCTTGTACGATATCCTGGCCACCACCCAACGCTTGCGGGTGGATGTATCGGAATTGTATAACGATGTTTGGCTTAATCTTTATGGCAGCACTACAGATTACAGTGTTGCTGCCACTGAGGCCTATGAGCTACTGGTGGGGGTTGACTGTGATAACAATTACGAAACCCTGGTTAAGCAAATCACTAATGAGTTAAATACCATCAAGCGTGATGCCCTGGTGCCCTATGTAATTGCCAACGACAGTGATGTTACCACTACCCGCCAGCTTTATCAAAAGCTACTGATTGATATTCAGATGGATAGCAGTGCTGAAACCTCCCGTATCAAGGAAGCGACGGCTGCTATCCAATTGTATTTGCATCGCTATTTTCTCAATTTGGAAAATATTGACCTCAACACAAGCGACCAGGAAGCTACCCGCTTGGAGCTGAAAGAACGCTGGAAATGGCTACGTAATTATCGCGTGTGGGAGGCGAACCGCAAAGTTTTCTTATACCCAGAAAACTACATTCGTCCAGAACTGCGCGATAGCGATCTGAAAACTTCTGGTTTCAAAGCCCTCGAAGCAAGCTTATCACAAGGTCAACTGACTGAAAGCAGCATCGAAGAAGCTTACTTAGAGTATCTCAACAATTTTACGGATGTCTCTCAACTAAAAATAGCTGGGGGTTACGTTTATGAGGATAGCAGTCCGGAAATCGACGATAAAAAACTGGTACTTTTTGGTCACACCCACACTGAGCCGAGGCGTTATTTCTATCGCTTTGCTACCTTTGTTGGGGGTGACAGTGCTGCTGCCATCTGGGAACCCTGGGAAGAACTAGACATCAAGATTGAGGCTACCCGCGTAGAGCCAGTGTTTGCCTTTAACCGCGTATTTGTGTTTTGGGTAGTATTGGAGGAAAATACGGAAGACCCGTCCTCAGCCACCATCACCACCGCAGACGAAAGTGACACTGAAGAAAATGAAACTCAACAAACGGTATCCTCCTCGGGCAACACTTACCAAGAAGTGAAGGTCTACTACTCCTTCTACAATCTCAATAAGCGCTGGTCGCAACCCCAACTACTCCAAACTACCTTTGAAGACAGTGAATTAGCACAATTCGATGATTTTGGTGCTTCCAATCCCTTCTACATTCGTGGTCTGAAGATCACCACAGATATCTCTAAGGTGAGTTTGTTTGTCGAGAACTCCACTAAGTTAACCCAGAACGAGACGGACTATGACGATTACGAAAACATCCACATCAACGTGGGCTTCTATCTAAATCAAACTTTATCCTTCTCCTTAAAGATATTTGGAAAACAAATAGATACGTCAATAGATATACCGGAAAGTGGTCCTCATTACAAGGCCTTTAACCTGACCCGCGAACTTTACTCCCAGGAAGCCGAAGCCCTAAAGTTTGAAGACCAGGGACAGGAATTGTTCAAAGAGTTGTTCGACGAGGGTGAGATCGAAGAAGACAATGTGGTGATGTTGAATAACAGCAGCAACTCCACAGATGGTCCTTGGTTTGCTTATAACCACAAGGGTTGTGGCTTTTTGGTGAAACCAGATGCGTTCTCCCTCGACAATGATACTGAACTGACACCCCTGAGTGAAACCAGCATACTCAACAGTGGCATAACGAGTGGGATAACCGCTGCTGTACAGGTGTATGATGGTGGTGATATTTATTACTTCAAATCTGATGGTACTTATGCCATAATCTCAGCGAAGGGTATCGTCTCAGAACAAGGTGACATCAACAGCCGTTGGGGAATTCCTCATGACACCAGCAACATGCAAATCACTGGTTATGTTGATTCGGCCTATGTCATTGACAATCAGATTTATCTAAGGCTAGATGGGGAGTTGTACCAATATACCGGTTCTTTTAGCACTTTAGTGACGAGTTATGCTGATGCAGCAGCTGACATGCCACAGGGCTGGAGTAGTATTGATGCCGCTTTTACCAATAAGAACAGCGTAAACTTCTGGTTTAATAATGAGTTGGGTCTTGTATACCGCAGTGACACAGGCAGTATAACCCCAATACGTACCACTTTTGGTCTGCCCAATGATGACACACAGTTAGGCCCCCTTACCACTGCTGTCGTTTATAACGGTAATTTACACTGGATTGATAATACAAATTACTACGAGTATTATCCTGGCGCGCAAGAACCCAGCTCAACACTTTCCAATACAGTTCAAACAGTTTTGGATAGCATTTTAGGAACAGCCATCAACTTCCAAAATACGAAATTAGATTCACAAAGCCAAGATGCTCTGAAAGGTTTCACCCTGGCTGCAATAATGACACTTGATGATGGTGGTTTAGCAACTTTGGATGATCAAGGGAATCGGATTTATGTTGACAAAGACAATGTTGTGCTGCCAAATCCACCTAGTCCTTTTAATGTCAGCGATTACGACGAAAACTGGACTTTTGGTCTAAATTATACTGACACTAATGGTAATTCCTATTACCTAGCTTTTTACAGCACACACAGCGGAATTACCACACAAAATAACAGGATTGCTAAAGCTTGGAGTAAAAATGTAAATGGCAGCGACTACCTGGAGATAGATTTTGGCAACAATGGCAATTTTGGGCCTTCTACACTCTACGATACCCGTGTTAATGTTACTGGTGCTTTTACCACTGCCGGTGGTTATATTGTCATCATCACTGATCAAACCACTTATCACTTGTTCGACAACAGTCTACAGCCAGCAGACATTATTACCAAGCTCAGCGATGATACTTACTCCGGAAGCCTGAGCGATCTCAACCTCGCGGTGTACCTGAACACCACCTTTAACAATGTATGGCTGGACAATAAAGTTGATGCTGCCTTTATTGGTACTCAAAGCTTAGGTTCTGAAAATAAGTTGTACCTGTTCCGCAATGACGAATACTTGTGCTTTAATCAAGAAGACGATGATAGTTTTTCGGTTCCGGTTGACTCGGTCTACCCCAAAACGCTGAATAATAACACTGAGGGCTTTCCCCCCCAATGGACTGAAATTGATGCTGCCTTCACTTCCCCCGATAATGGTATTTCCTATCTGTTTAACAATACCCTACAACTTTATTACGACAGCAATACTAAAAACACCAATACCACAGTAGGCGTTTGGGGGGTGCGACCAGTCAACACCTTGCTAACCCAACAGCAAGTAGATGCTGCTTACGTATTTGACAGATATCTATATTTAATTGTTAACACTGATAGTGGTACCGAATATTACCGCTACACCCTGGACAGTAGTGCCAATGACGGGGTATGGGATACGGTTCCCGATTACATCGACGAGGATCCCAAAACCTATGCTGAGACCAACAGTAATATCGATGCTGCTTTTGTAATCAACAATTATGTTTATCTGTTCTCCGGCACAGAATACTATCGTCTCGAACCAAATGATCCCACTGAACTAGGAAGTGCTTCCAAGATTTTGGGTAGTTGGGGTAATCTTCCTGAGGAGATTCGTAATCCTGAGGAGGATAATCCTTCCGCTCTTTCTGCAGCCCTAAACCATGTCGATGGGAACATTGAAACTCTGTACCTGATTAAAGATAATGCCTACATCAAGTACGAAATGAGTAATGCTGATAAAGCTCAGCCTTACGAAATTAATGACGTAAACTATGAGTTAATTCGCCTCACTTCCAGCACTGCGGAACAACTCAACCAACTGCTGTTTGCCGATGGTATTGATGAACTGTTGAAACTGTCAACTCAGGAAATTAACGAATCCCCCACCATTACCATTGATGGGACTTCTACGCCTTATAATATCAAGATGAACCCAGACAAGTTCAACACGGAACCCATTAACAGTCATCTTGACTTTAACAGTGCCAACGGCATTTATTATTGGGAAGTGTTTTTCCATGCTCCTTTCCTGATTGCCCAAACCCTGAATACAGAACAGCAATTTGAGTATGCCAAGGAGTGGTACGAATATATTTTCGACCCCACCGAAATCTCTGATTACTGGAAGTTTTTACCCTTCCTGGCAGCTGACCCGGATGCCCTGATGGCCAGTTTGTCCAATGATATAGATGCTTTTGCCAGTCTGACTAGTGATACAGATGTATCACAAGTGGAACTGGCACTGCAAAGCATGAGAACTGCATTGGCACCTTATCAAGATGTGTTTTTAGGGCTAGCGAACAAAAGCACAATAGATGACAAGCGTGAAGCTACCGCTTTGGCTGCAGCGGGTCAAGCAGGTACCACCTATGTACCTGGCGAGGTAAGCCTAGCCAATATCGAAAAGTGGTCCGAATTTATCGACCTGGAAACGGAAATATTAACCCTTAGTACCAATCTCACTAGTGGCAGTATTACTCCTACATCTGGATCAAGCAGTGACAGTGAATTACTCGATACTTGGGTAAGCGGAATGCAGGAAGTGATGGAAATCCTCAAAAAGCTCGACTTCCGCATCGACTTAATGAGCAATTACAACACTCAGCTTACTGTGTACCTCGAAGACCCCTTCGACCCCCATGCCATTGCGGCGCTGCGTCCCCTTGCTTATCGCAAAGCCATTGTCATGCGCTATATCGATAACTTGCTTGACTGGGGGGACATGCTGTTCCGCCAGTACACCCGCGAAAGCATTAACGAAGCCCGTATGCTTTACATCCTTGCCTACGATATTCTAGGTGAAAAACCGGAGAATATGGGTCGTGTGGTGTTGGAAGCCACCAAGAGCTATAACGGTTTCTACACAGACGAAAATAATGTTCAGCTAGAACCCTCGGATGCCTACGACTTTCTAATTGACCTGGAAAACAGCTCCAGTGACGGCATCACGGTAGATTACGAGCAAAGCCTGAGTTTTGCGGCCACTCAGTTCGATACCGTCATGAATCCCTATTTCTTTATTAAAGAAAATGAACTGTTTACAGAATACTGGACGCGGGTGGAAGACCGACTTGGTAAAATCCGTGCCAGCCTGAATATTGATGGTGTAGCTCAACCATTACCGTTATTCCAGCCCCCAATCGATCCCATGGCTCTAGTAAATGCGGCTGCCAGTGGGGGTGGTATAACTGCTGCTGCCATGGCTGCTGCTGGTGCAGCAAGTGTGCCAGATTACCGCTTCAGTTCAATGATGGCCAAAGCTCGCGATTTGGTTGGCAAGCTCAAAAGCTTCAGTGATAACCTACTTTCAGTCCTCGAGAAGAAAGACTCGGAAGAACTCAGCTTGATGCAAAACAAGCAGAGCGGGATGATTTTGGACATAGTTACCTCCTTGAAAAAAGAACAAATCAAGGAAGCGAAAGAATCCCTCGCAAACCTCAAGGAAACTAAAAACAGTGCCATAGCTCAGAAAAATCACTACCAAAACCTAATCTCTAATGGGTATCTGCGAGAAGAACAAAAGCAACACGAGCTGATGCTGAGTGCTGCCATAATGCACTCAGCAATCTCCCTAAGTCAGATTGCCAGTGGTTTGTCCTACGTTGGACCGCAAGTTACCTTAGGTGCCTTTAGTTTCGGGGCTACTGCTGGTGGGAAAAACGTCGGCGATATGATGAGTCGATTTGGTGATGCCATTCAGACCAGTGCTGAAGGTCTTAGCATGTTCGGCGAGATGGCCGGGGTAGAAGCCCAGTTTAAACGTTCTAAGCAAGATTGGGAGTTACAGAAAAAGATGGCTGCCAGCGAAATGATCCAGCTAGACTACCAAATTGCAGCCCAAGAACACCGGGTCAAAATGTCCGAAATCGAATTGTTCCAGCATGAGAAGGACATCGAGAACGAAGAAATTATTGCCAAGTTCATGAAGAGTAAATTCTCCAATATGCAGCTCTATAGCTGGATGAAGAGCAAAATCTCCGGTTTATTCTTCCAGACCTATAAATTAGCCCACGATTACGCCAAAAAAGCCGAGCAAGCCTTTATTTTTGAAAAAGGTATTAAAGCCGGTGAAGTTAACTATATTAATGGCATGTACTGGGAAAACCAGTATCAAGGTCTGCTGTCAGGATCCACACTGGAACTGGATCTCGATCGCATGGAAAAGGCTTACCAGGAAACGGACAGTCGTCGCCTGGAAATAACCAAGACTATTTCACTCTTGGAAATGGACCCCCTAGCGTTGTTGCAACTAAAAACCAAAGGTTCCTGCACCTTCCGCTTGAGTGAGGAGTTGTTCGATTACGATTTCCCCGGTCATTACAACCGCCAAATCAAAGCAGTTTCTCTCGCTTTTAATGTTGGCGAAGGTCAGAAGGTAAATGCTACCCTAACCCAGCTCAGCAGTAAACTGGTGATGGATACGGATATCAAAGCAGTGAAACACCTCATGAACCCCGCTAACGAGGCAACTACCAACGTCCGTGCTAATTGGCGAGCCAATCAGCAGGTGGCTCTGTCCCATGTGGACCAGTATACCGAGAACAGCGGTATGTTTGAGTTGAACTTTGGTGATGAGCGCTATCTACCTTTTGAAGGTACTGGTGCTGTTTCTAACTGGAACTTGGAACTAAATGGTAAGAAAGGCGATTACAATCCAAAGGATTTGCTTGATGTGACAATTAAGCTACGTTACACCGCCAAACAAGGTGGTAGCCGCTTTGCCAACGAAGTCAAAGGTGTGCTCAAGCCCTATAATGCTACCAGCTTCTTTGACCTGGCTTATAATTTCACCGATGAGTGGGCTGCTTTGACCGAAGGGGAAACCAATGAAGTGAGCATCACCTTTACTCAGGATATGTTCCCCAATATGACTAGCAGCAAAATTATTGGGTTGTTGATTCGCTATGAATACAAAAACGGTCAAGGTGGGGCGTTCTTTACCATCAATGACAATTTACAAGTGCCGAATAACACCTATCTACAACCAACTACTCTCAGTATTGGTCAAAGGGGCAGTGAGTGGAAATTTACTGTCAAGGGCGATGCCAGCAGTTTGGAGAATGCGGAGATGGTCTTGGTTTACAAGGCAAAGATTTAAACGAAGGAAGAAGGAAGAAGGAAGAAGGAAGAAGTTACAAAAGTAAGTAATAAGTAACAAGGAGAAATAGCAAGTTTTTATGATGATTTCACAATCAAGCTTTACAACTTAATAAGTTACACAGCTTGATTGTGGGCGTTGCTGAATTAAGGAATGAATGCGCGATTATCTGGTTTTATTAAAGCCCCCTAAATCCCCCAACTTTGGGGGACTTTAAGAGTTTTGTTCCCCCCAGAATTGGGGGGCTAGGGGGGCGAAACCATATCCAGAATCAGTTACACAGCTTGATTGTGGGCGTTGCTGAATTAAGGAATGAATGCGCGATTATCTGGTTTTATTAAAGCCCCCTAAATCCCCCAACTTTGGGGGACTTTAAGAGTTTTGTTCCCCCCAGAATTGGGGGGCTAGGGGGGCGAAACCATATCCAGAATCAGTTACACAGCTTGATTGTGGGCGTTGCTGAATTAAGGAATGAATGCGCGATTATCTGGTTTTATTAAAGCCCCCTAAATCCCCCAACTTTGGGGGACTTTAAGAGTTTTGTTCCCCCCAGAATTGGGGGGCTAGGGGGGCGAAACCATATCCAGAATCAGCAACGCCTGATTGTGAGACAAAAAGTCCTACTTGTTACCCATTACTTATTACTTATTACCCATTACTTATAGCGTTTCTAGGACTCATGAGGTACACATTATTTTTTCCCTCTTCCCTGCTCCCTGCTCCCTGCTCCCTGCTCCCTGCTCCCTGCTCCCTGCTCCCTGCTCCCTGCTCCCTGCTCCCTGCTCCCTAAAAACCAGAAAATTGTACCTCACAAGTCGTAGAATTGCTATATTACTTATCAAAGGAGGTAAAATCATTGCCATGAGCCTAAGGCAAAAGATAAAGAGGTTCCGCCGCAAGCAAGATGCCCTCAAGCGTAGCGGTGGTGCTACAAATAACCGACAGAATAGGGGTTTATCACCACCGACTGGTGGCAGGGGCGATCGCTCATCTGGTGGAGGTGAGGCGCGTCAAAAACGGGCAAATTCTTTACAAAATAGCGATTCTGGGTCCCTTACAGTCAGCAAACCACCTAGTTTAAGGCGACAAGATACCAGTGGGGATGTTAGTAAAGCTAAACAAAAAAAAGAACCAAAGCCCACATACGACATTGGTAAAGGTCGGATGATTTATCCTGTAACCAAGGGAGGAGTTACCCAATACCTACCTGTCCGAAGTCAAGCGAGTGATTCCGAAATCAAGTCGGGTGCATTTGTGGAAGACGCTGCGGTACGAAAAGAACCTGTGAATACCATCTCAGATGCCTCGAAGTTAAAGCATCCTACCCGAAAGGATGTTAATACTGGTCGGACTTTGTTCGCTACCACTACTACCAACAGTAAAGGTAAGGAAAAACCCGAATATCTCCCCCGACAAAGTGAAGCCACTGCTTTGGAATTGAGTTCGGGGAAATATATCCCAGAGAAATCTCCCATCACCGGGGAAGAGTTAAAGCAACCACCCAAGATTGACTCCGATAATGGCGGACGCAAATTGTTTGCTACAAAAGCTGCAGATGGGAGTGTTCAATACTTTCCCAAAAAAAATCAAGCTACTGCCAAGGAATTGGCGGAAGGTCGATATCTTGAGGGATTTGCTGCCAAAGACCCGGTAAATCAAATATTAGATTCATCTCAGCTTGGGGATAAACGTCCTACCCGAAGGGATGTCAACACTGGTCGGACTTTGTTCGCCACTAAAACCACTGGTTTGTTTGGCACTGAATATCTCCCCCGACAAAGCGAAGCTACCATTGACGAATTAAATGCCGGGAAATATATTCCCGAAAAAGATTCCATCGCTGGGGAAGAGTTGGAGCAACCACCCAAAACTGACCCCGAAAATGGCGGACGCAAATTGTTTGCTACACAAGGGGCGGATGGTAGTATTCAATACTTCCCCAGAAAGAATCAAGCCACCGCTATGGAATTGGCGGAAGGTCGCTATCTTGAAGGCTTTGCTGCCAAAGATCCAGTGAATAAGGTCTTAGATTCATCGGAATTGGGTAATGACAGTCCCACTTCTACGGAGGTAAGAACTGGTCGGAAGTTATATGCGACGGCGGTTTTGGACGGTGACGGTAATCAGACAGATATGGAATATCTCCCCCGACAAAGCGAAGCTACCATTGACGAATTAAATGCCGGGAAATATATTCCCGAAAAAGCCTCAATCGCCGGGGAGGAGTTATACCAACCACCCAAAACTGACCCCAAAAATGGCGGACGCAAACTGTTTGCCACAAAAGCGGCGGATGGCACAATTGAATTCTTTCCCAAAAAGAATGAAGCTACCCCCCAGGAACTGGCTGAAGGTCGGTATCTTGAGGGATTTGCGGCTAAAGATCCGGTGAATCAAATCGAAGAGGCAGGGAATTTTAACCACCCCACTGTCAAAGATACCAACACGGGACGGATTTTGTTTGCCACCACTACCACAAGCTGGTTTGGGAACAAGAAGACGGAATATCTACCCCGCCAAAGTGAAGCCACAGATGGGGAATTGCTTGCGGGGAAATATATCCCGGAGAAAGATTCGATTGTAGAGGAGGTGTTGAAAAAGCTGCCAAGATATGACTTTGGCAATCAGCGGGATTTGTTTGCTGTGAAAGCAGATGATGGTAGTACTCAGTACTGGCCGAAAAAGAGTCAAGCCACGGCTAAGGAGCTTTCGGAAGGTCAGTATGTGCCGGATGTGTGGATTAGTCAAAATGCTCCCCTTGGTCCTGGGAATGCTATGACCAATGCCGCACCAAGGTTTGATATTGATAACAATCGTAAAATTTTTGCGGTGAAGGATAAGGACGGTAATACGACCTATCTACCGCGAAAAAGCAAGGCTACTTCTAAGGAGAAAACTCGGGGGTTATTTATCCCAGATGAGGTGGTGGAAGAGCATGAAAGTAAACGCCGAGTTACTGCTCTCAAGGATGACTCCGCCGATATTGCTCAGCGCCGCGCTCAGCGGGCACAAAGGCAGGAGGGCGGTGATTACAGGTCAATTACTTCCGCCTAGTTGGTCTGTGAAAAAGGAGGAAAAAGTCATTATGTATGGCCAAGCTTGCCAGCAATTAAATAATCAGTCTAATTAATTATTAAATAGGAGAAAAATAGTCATGTCAGATTCCATCATAAAAACTGGAAACACTAAAAGTAAGAAAAAACAACGCTTCAGTGCCGATGATCTCAATATTAATACGGGTCTTAGTCGACGTAATCTTCGGGATGATAATGACCGCGCCAAAACAACCGATGATCTCGATAGCATTGATCGAGATGTAGATATTACTGATTTACGCAGTGATGCCGATGCAACAAGTAATGATGTTATCTCTGATGCTCAAGATGGCGCTCCAATAGGCGACTCAATTAATTTATCTGTAAATTCAAATTTACAACGCCGTAAAAGTTTGTCAGATATCGATAGTCCAAAAAGCGATGTAAAATCAGCTACAAAACTGAAACGCAAGAGAAGCGATAGCGATCCAACAGCGGACCGGCAAACAAAACTTGATACAGATACTCAAAGAAGCAGAACTACAGATGACCTCGATCAACTTCGTGTGAAAGATCAAGATTCTCTTGATATTGATTCCGATGATGACGTGCCTAACCCCATCGGGCGACGCAAATCTTTATCTGACTTATCTGATGCACTTAATACCGTTAATACGGGGGTGGTAGACCCTCGTGGTAGACTCCAGCGCAGCTTATCTGTGGGGGGAGATCCCACTGAAGTTAGGAAGTTTATTGGCAAGCGTATAGACAAAGCAGGTTTCAAGGCACTGAATAAAAGTTTAGAAAATGTTGATATTGATGACCTGCCATTGGTGAAGCAGTTTTCCTTGAACGATTCAAGCAATGATAACGACGAGGAAGACTTCATTAACGATGACGACAGCGAAACCAAGTTGGAGATATCAGTGCGTAGTAGTGCCTATTCTGACTCCAGTGATACCCAACAGTGGCGTCCTTTGCCAGATGAAGCAGATACTGCATTAAAAGATTTGCGAGCAGAACTGACAGGTAAGCAACTTGGGGCTGGTCCAGATGAGGACTTGAGAGATTTACTGGACAATATCTATCATCCCGATGGAAAAAGTGTTTCCCTGGAAAGGCTTAACGATGTGTACTTTATGGCACAGGACAAAATTGACACAACTAACAATAACCCCTTAAAAGATGCTAAGGATTTATCTGAATCAGAAAAACAAGCGATCAAAAAATACGTCCGGCTGGTGAATGCCGTTAACAAAATAGATGGCAAGGAAGCGTTTATCAACGCCAACAATGCTAAGATTTACACTGCTCAAAAATTATTATATTCCAACTTTGGTAGCGATGACTTAAATACCTTCGATTTAAGCATCGCCAATGCTTATGGCGAAGATATCTCAGATGTTTCCTTCAATCGAAAGTATGACAACAAAGAAATTAATAATTCGATAGAACAATATCGTCAGAAGATGATGCAGCGTCTGGAGACGGAATTGGAAGGGCTTGGCCACATTTTTAAACGAAATGTGAAGAAATTTGATGGAAAATTTTTTCAAGAGAAGAAACACAAGAATGTTGTCAAGTACCAGGAGGCTTTGTTAGAAAAACTACGCAAAGTGATGGCGATTAGTAAGGATGTTTCGAGTGAAAGCACGGTCGAAACGCTTAACCAGTTTAAACTTGCGATCACGGCAATGAAAACCAGTGCGGACAACTATACCAGCGCGTCGGAACACAAAGACCGTATTCAGGCAGTTCAACAAGTACTCAATCGCATTGACCAGCTGTTAGTGACAGATGAGAAAATCATCAATGCCCAAATGAAAAGAAGCTTTGGTGCCTTGAGTGAATTGCACGCAGCCCTAGTGAAAATTAACCCAGAAGCAGCAAAAACTTTTAATGAGGCGATGAGCGCATTGTTCTTTAACGCTTCACCAGAAGGAATCTCGACAACTCCCATAGACGCTTTAAACGCAGCATTGGATATTGTCAATGGGGCTGACGAAGATGGTTTGGATGTCAAGTCCGCATTAGAGAGCAAAGCTTTTGGCGGGGCTTCAGAAGCAGCGACGGGGTTGGGTCAAGCCGCTGTCCTTTCGGGATTGGTTGCTGATGCAGTAGCTGCTTTCAGCTTTATTTCCAGTATGAGAAAGCCCGAAGGCGGTGTGAGAACCAAAGAGCAACTAGCTCAAGGCGCAGTTGTTGGCACAAACCTGACTAAAAATATCACTAAAGGCTTCAGTACAGGGGTTGATGCCGCCGCAGCTTTGGGCACCAGTATAGGTAAAGATGTGGCAACCGTAAGCGCTACAGCAGCCCAAGTATCCGGGGTTGCGGGGATAGCCCTTGGTGCAGGCTTTGCGTACCACGGAGCCTTGGTGTTTTATAAAACCAACCAACGCCGTAAAACGGCGAAAAACATCTCAGACGATGAGATTAGAAAGGCGGTACAAAAACGCATAAGCACCAAAAGACGTCGTGCCTTTTTTGAAGCTGTTGGAGGTACGATTGCTGTAGCAGGTGGAACAGTTGCTATCGTAATGTCTGGTGGTTTAGCCGCACCAATTATTGCAGGTGTTGGCACTCTTATTGCCCTTGAGTTGTCGGCAGAACGTGGGATAAATTCTGTAGTCAAGTCGAACAACAAAGGTAAAGAGAGACAAGAACTCGCAGGTGCTATTTTTGAACATATGAATGACTTGCTAGCTAACGGTCAATACAATCAAGCGAAGCAATTGGCTCAAGCCCTGACAAATAATAAGTACAAACAAAGTTTGATGCTATTAGGAACTGACGGGGATGCAACTCTGGCTCAGCAGCAAGCGGCTTTGATAATCATGCGTGACAAATTAAAAACTTGGTAAGTGACGTTAATGTCCATTATCGGAATAAACTCGCGAAGATGATCGTTATCGATCATCTTGGCTAGCCGTAGGTTGGGTTGAAGTATGAAACCCAACAAACACAAGAATAATAACGTAAGTTCGACGGTGATAAACCTTCGATTGATATTTAACCAAAAAATTTTCCTGTACTACCTCCTGCTGTTTTTTAGCTAAAGCGAAACTTACGTCATTTTAGTTAATATGAGCTAGTTTCGGTTGGGTTTGGGATAGAGGAGACGCAACATTCGCCTAGGCTGACAATCCACCCAACCGAATTCTAACTAATTTCATATTCTCAAAGATTATAAAGTAATGTATTAACTGGGAGTAATATCATGTCCGCCAAACCAGTTACGATACCTCATTGGGAGCAGAACGAAGTGAATCACAAGATTTTGCGATTACTACCCTACTCTACGAGAACCCGTGGGAAGGGGAACACATAAATGTGAACACTCCGCTATCGCTCGCTCGCTGCCTACCCTACGGGAAGACTGCGTCAACATAATGACCAGTGTTTATCCGGACATGATCTAAAATAGCCTCATGGTCAATCTATCACCCAAAAACCTACGAACCGCCCAAACCAATTGGCGGCACAAAATCAAGACCCTATATCAAAAAAAAATTAATCCCCACGAAAGAAAAGATTACATAACTTTCCTACGGGAAAAATTCTTCCCAAACCACAACCTCGCAGAAAACAAACCAATCATCGCCAATCTACCAACAACAAGTATCCTCCAATTAATCAAAGCCAGCAAACACCTAAAGGACTGGCCTTTAATAATTTATTGCTGCGAAGAATACCAAAAGCGTCTGGATAAAGCAGTATCCGGCTACAAGCTACCACCTCACGCCATAGACAACCTACGCTTGCTCAGCAGAGCCTATCAACAGCTAGGCATTTTTGAATTTGCTGAAAAAACCTTACAACGGGTAATCCAGAGTAGCGATAAGCCTTCGGCATGCGCTTCGCGATCGCAGCAATTACTTGATGAGTACCAGGAATTACAATTACTAACAAAGAGCTTACCCAAAGGAGTTGAAACACTCCGCTCGGACACATTAATACTTACTCCCTTACAAACTTACCACGAAGAGGATTTTTTCTGGCAATACGCCGACCCCAATATAGCCGAATTGTGTAAACTACCGGACTTTGACGAAGAAGACTGGCAGGAATGGCTAAAGACAAACCAGACCAAATCAACAAAATATCAGTTTGCTGTCAACCATAAATACTGGGGGTTTATCGGTTCTGTAGGTCTGGAAATATCTCAACGGATTGGCTTTTTTTATTTTTGGTTAGGTACAGATTTTCAAGGAAATGGTTATGGGTCTCAAGCGGTAAGGATTATGCTTGATTGGGCTAGCCGTTATTTAGGTTTGCGCTGTTGTTACGCTAAAGCCTATAAACATAACATCCCATCCAAAAAAGCCATGGAAAAAATCGGCTTTCGACCTTTGCCATGCAAAGTGGTCATTCCAGAAAGAGAAGACTATGAGGAAGAACTGTTTTATTGGGGTGAACATCAAACCGATCGTCTTTCATTATCCGAAATCAACCGCTTTTTTATGGATCAAGGTTTCAAAGAGCGGGTAGTTCCTTCACAGGAGAGTAGCAACGGATATCGCAGGAATCACAGACCTGACTTTTCAACCAATCTAAAAAAGTTAACTCCAAATCTAACCTCACAGGGGTAGGTTTTTTAGATTTGGGTCGGGAGTCGGGAATCGGGAGTCGGGAATCGGGAATCGGGAGTCGGGAATCGGGAATCGGGAGTCGGGAAAAGCGGGAAATGGGGAGAATTATCCCGGTTTTGTTTATATATTTTGATACATATTTTGAAGAATTTATACGTAATCAAAGTACATACTTGCCCCTTTGTAAAAAACCTACCCTTGTAAGGATGGGGAGATGGGGAAATGGGGATAATTTTGGACGAATACTCGGGATTTTGGGGAAATTTATCTAACCTTTATCGAAGGCTGTTAACAAATTGTTAGTGATAAAAGTTGATTGAAGGCGGCTAATTCGTCAGATTTTAACGACCTTATTTGGGCATTCTTCGGGAAATTTTAGTTTATTTCCCTATCCCCCTATCGTTAACTTACTAAAGTTTGAAATAGCCCATGGTGACTTAAAGGGGTTAATTTGACCGAAAAAATTGCGAAAAATTAATCATGATAATAACTAACTTAGGTGAAATCGCCTCTGAGCAACGACTTCACCTAAGGGAAATGGGATGCGGTGACAATTGCCTCCACAAGCAAATTTATGGTCAAAAAAATCGGTCTATTATTGATCAATCTACCGATTGTGACATACTCCCACACTGAACCTGTAAGGTCAGTGTGGGCTTCTTGCCAACTCCACCCAACGGTTCGGATACTCGGCAAGCTTTATTAACGACACGGTCAGAAGTTACCGCAAGAAGAGTGGAGCCTTTATGGTTAGTCGGCTATGCATAAAAGGGTTAAAACTTTATGATTAAGGCTCCACTCTTCTAAGGTTTCGTCTCCGGGATGCCCCTCCGCGCCGGAACAATACAAAAATTCGATTTTTTTGCTAGTTAAATAGCTGACAAACCAGCATTTAAGGCCTTTGGCCACGCTACGCGAACGGCTTTGTTTATCAGTAAATATATTATAGCAATTCCATACATACTCTGTGCAAAATTCATCCCACACCTATGCTGCGCATTAGGTGTGGGGCTTCTAATGCCTGCCAGCTAAAGGTGCGCTTTCGGTGATGGCGTTCGCGTAGCGTGACCTACGGTCAAGGGATTACTCGCCATCATGGGTGGCACCTAAAGGTATCGTAGGCATTGACACCTGTGGTAGGTTTATTTTTTCAACTGTTGGAGTGTAACCCAGCCATTGTAGGGACTGTTGGGCAAACTGTTGAGGACAACCGCTGACCCCAAAGCGAGTTGGTCTTGGCTCCCCAGTATTCCGCCCTCCAATTAAATCCAGTTCTTGAGCAGCAGCAGCAACAACGTATTTCGCTGGGTCTACCAATTTAACCTCTGGGGGTAATATTTCCCGCAGGATCGGTTCTAGATGGGGATAATGAGTACAGCCATAAACTAGGGTATCGATTTGGGCTGCTAGCAAAGGTTCTAGGTACTGCCGTGCTACCGCTTTAGTGTAGGGTTCGCACAAGCGATTTTGCTCGACTAATGGCACAAACTCCGGACAACCCACTTGCCAGACCTGAGCCGTTGGTTCAACCTCTAAAATAGCATTTCGATAAGCATTGCTGGCAGCCGTAGCTGGTGTAGCAATCACCCCAATCCGACGACCTTGGTGGAGCGCCCCACGGGCACCCGGTAGAATCAGCCCCAGCATTGGGATGTCAAACTCACTACGCAGAGTTTCCAATGCCAGAGCCGAACTGGTATTGCAGGCCATCACCACCATTTTGACATCCTGTTGCACCATCCAGCTGAGAATCTCGAAGCCGAACTGCACGATTTCATCCGCAGACCTGGTACCGTAGGGTAGCCTTGCTGTGTCCGCAAAGTAAATAATTGATTCGGATGGTAGTTGTTTGTATAGTTCCCTCAAAACGGTCAGACCCCCCACACCACTGTCGAAAATCCCGATAGGACGACTCTGGGGTTGAGTTCGAGAGATCAAAATTGGGTTATTGATCATTGGTTAATAATTGGCACCTACCCACCCAGGGGCAATAAACAGATTACTTGAGTTCGCTCAAAACAAGAAAATCGTTAGATTATAGGTTAGCAATTATCAATTAAGAATTGACAAAATATCAGAACTTAACTTAGTTGACACTCCCCACGGCGCTTATGCCGGGGGATTCTCGGTTCAACGAGCCAACTTGCTCAACTAGGCCGGAACCAAGAAGAGTAGAGGTCGATTCTCCCCGAGCGTTGAGCAAAGTTCCGGTGTGCCCCACCGTACTCAAGGCTCTAGTTAGGATATTTTTGGCAGCATTGTGGTCTCTGTCTAATTGACACCCACACTGACAAACGTGAGTTCTAGTCGATAATGACTTTTTGACCACTTCGCCGCAACTGGAACAATTCTGGCTTGTATAGGCAGGATTTACCGCAACTGTAACTCTGCCAAACTTTTGTCCAAAATATTCCAGCCATTCCCGGAACTGGTACCAACCTGCATCATTGATAGACTTGGCGAGACAGTGATTTTTAACTAAGTTTTTAACCCTCAAATTTTCGTAGGCGACCAAATCGTTAGATTGGATTACGCAACGTGCCGGAGACGAAACCTTAGAAGAGTGCAGCCTTACAACAAAACCTGTCACCTTTGATGCATAGCCTACCAACTATAAAGGCTGCACTCTTCTTGCGGTAACTTCTAGCCAGTCTCTTAGCATGTTCTTCACGCTGCCTACTTATTTTAAGGTGATGTCTACCTAGCCTATTAATGGCTTTATTACGGTTAGTAGAGCCTTTCTTTTTTCGGGAAACCCGACGTTGATAAAATTTTAAACGTTTTTCACCACTTCTGTAAAATCTTGGGTTAGGTTCTGAGTACCCATCAGAGTCTGTGTAAAACTCTTTTAGTCCAACGTCCAAGCCAACAGTAAAGCCAGTAGCTTCTAGTTGATCTGAATTATCTGCTTTGACGCAAAACTGGACATAAAACCCATCGGCTCTTTGAACTATCCGAACTCGCTTAATTAACTTCTGGTCGAAGCGCCACAAGTTCCAGGTACCTTTGATCTTGACTTTTCCGATTCCTTTCTTGTCGGTGAATTTTATGGATTTTTTATCTGGGGATAACTTCCATCCAGATTGCTTATATTCAACTGACCTAGAATGCTTTTTGAAACGGGGATACCCCTTTTTGCCGGGCACCTTATTTTTGCAATTATCAAAAAAACGCTTAATTGCCCGTTCTACATTCTGGACAGATGCCTGACAGGCATGACTATTGAGGTCTTTAACAAACTTAAATTCTTCTCTCAATTGGGTGTTGTAACGGTATAGTTCTTTTTTGCCGATGCCACGATTGTCCATCCAGTACCGAAGTACTTTATTCCGGACAAATCTAGCCGTCCTAATGGCTTCATCTATAGCTACTTTTTGAGACTCTTTAAGGACAGCCTTGAACTCCATTACCAACACGATTAATCACCTCCTTGGTTCGTTTGCTTTACTTACTATTATAGTCGATAACGAGCGGGCAAACCTTCCCGGACAGTTAGGGAATAAATTCCTGTTCGGGCTAACCCCATGGATAGAATCCAGGGGCTTGCGCCCTCAGGCTTTTCGGTCAACCGATTCTGCCGAATATAACCGATTCTGCCGAATGTATAGGAGGATGCCACGAGCGATCGCTCTAGCCATCTGGCTGCGATAGGCGGCAGTTTTTAGTTTAGCTGAGTCTTCATAGCCAGTTAGAAAACCAACTTCTACCAAAACTGCTGGCATGGAGGTTTTCCTGAGCACATAAAACCTCGCCCGTCGGGTACGTCGGTCACTAATATCCACGCTCCGCAAGATAGTGTAGTGGATGGTTTGGGCAAGACTCTGACCAGTAGAGTAGTAGTAAGTCTCTAATCCATTCACATCCGGTCGCTTACCCCCGATAGCATTGGCGTGGATGCTTACAAATAAATCAGCATCCGTCCGTTCTGCCACTTGAACTCGTCCATCCAGACTGATGAATCGGTCATCTGAGCGAGTCATGACAACCTGGATCCCCTGTTTTTCCAACAGGGCTTCCACCTGTCGGGAAATCGACAAATTAACATCTTTTTCTTGTATACCCCCAAGCCCAATAGCACCAGGGTCTTTGCCACCGTGTCCCGCATCAATGACCACTACCAGGCGCTCTTTGGGAACCCGACGTCTGGGAATTGGTGGGCGAGTCCGGTTAGGCGGTGGCACAGGAATCGAGTGAGGCGGTGGCACAGAAATCGAGCGGGGGGGTATCCTGGTTGGCCTGCGTGATATCAATGGTCTCAGTTGCAGAGCCAACAGCTGATCATTGAGCTGATTGAGGCTACCAATCCGGGTACCGTTTGATGGCTGTACCAAAATCAGCACCGTGTTTTTGTCCTCCTGCCGCACCATCACTTCTGATACGGGACTAGTGGTATTAAGTTGAGGGCCACTGAACTTCTCAGCTAGTTTGGCATTCGGTATAGTAATTTGGTAAGCCTTTGAACGAGGATCCCATTTGCTAGTGGCTCTGACCCGTTGGTTAGCCTTAATCAACAGCTGAGTCTGATTACTAGCCAGTTCCACTGACCCAATGGTGGCTAACTTACCGATATTAGCCGAGCCACGAGATTGAATCGGTTTCGTTGGCACTTTGGATGTTGGTCCATTATCTAAGCGTTGAGCTGGGATTCCCCTAGGGAAAATCAACACCCCTCCCAATCTTTGACTGAACGATGCCAGCCAATCAGGGCTGTCACTATCCACATTCAGGGTCATCCGGACAATCGGTGGGGACTCTTTTTTCTTTTCAAACTCGATTTTGCTAACCCCATAGCGATTTACATCCAAATCCTCCCCTAACAAACTCTCGGGAATCGTAACCCCTTCTAGGTCGATGTTAATGCGGCGGTTATTGCGACTTCGTTCGATTTGAATGATAGGTTTCCCACCATCGGTACTGACAAAAAATCCATTTCTATTGATCTCAAAGCCTTGGCGGCGAATCCCCGGATTGGATCTCGGATTAGTTGGATTGGATCTCGGATTAGTTGGATTGGATCTCGGAATAGTTGGCCGTGGTGGAGGGGATTGAGTGCGGGTCGGCGGCTGAGCCGGTGGTAGGGATGGCGGTGCTGGGTTAGGCAGAACCGGCAATGACCCTCGATAGGGCTGAGGTAATTGTACAGTCCACTGATTGGGGCTAATACCCCGAAATTTTACCTGCTGGGGGTCTATAGTGTAACCAGGAGCCAATTCAACCACAATCCGAGTGGTTTGTCTCTCAAATTGACCCACTCGCACTTCTCGAATCGCCCCGCTTATACGCTGATTTGTTGATGGACCTCCGACGTTAATTCCCGGTAAATCAATCACTAACCGGGTAGGATTAGAAATGAGTTGGGCTGTGGGTTGTACACCCACATCAGTGGTAAATTCCAGGCGATTCTGATTGCGATCATATTGCCAAAATAGTAGTTCACGGGCTTGAGCCGCCAATGAAAATAGAGAAAATGTCAAAGAGCTGGAGAGTAGCAGTAGCCAGCGAAACCTCACAATTATTACTCCTGTATCATGTATATTAGGTAATTGGTTATAGCAATTGGTTATAGCAATTGGTTATAGCAGCTGTTAGCGGTTAAGTATTAGACCCTAACAGCTGCCTAGAGTAGGCTATAGTTAACCGCTAATCCCTAACCGCTCACGATGAATACCCCTAATTAATAGCCCAGTCAACCAATGTAAGCGTCTGTTTGACTAATAAGATTAATCTGATTAATCTGATTAATCTTATTAAAACCGTTAACAGCTCGGACGTAGAGTAGCTTGGTTAAGTTTCAAGAGTTTCAGTATACACGGGTTTCTCTGAATCGAAAATTTGGTTTTAGTTAACACATTTAGCAATATCGAAATCTTAAAGCATACACAATCAACTAAATTGAACAGGATTCTTCAAGAATCCTGCATCAATAATAATTGTCTTTAATCACCAAGCTCAGATAGCTTAGCAACAAGTCTCAAGACTCTCCAGCTGTTTCCACCGGCTCAGATGGCTCTTGAAAGACCAACCGCAACAAAGGCGGAGCGACAAAAGTCGTTAAGATAACCATCATGATAATCGCTGCTTCAGTGGCTTCTGAGAGAGCACCACTTGCTGAACCAACACCAGCAAAGACTAGCCCCACTTCACCTCTGGGAATCATGCCAACCCCAATAGCCAGACGGTTAATTCCTGATTGACCAAAGACTGTCAATCCTGTGATCACCTTACCAAGAATTGCCACCACAATCAGGAAAGTTGCCAAGATCAAACCCTCGCGATTACTGGGAACTGCTGGGTTAAGCACACTCAAATCAGTTTTGGCTCCCACTGTAACAAAGAAGATGGGCACAAGTATATCTGCCACTGGTAGGACCTGTTCTTCCAATTCTCGACGCTTATCCGTTTCTGCTAAGACCAGCCCAGCAGCAAAGGCTCCTAAAATGGCTTCTAATTGGATAGCTGTGGCAATATAGGACAAGACAAAGGCAAAAATGAGTGCTGTCAGTAATACCTGACCTCGAGTTTTCATTTCCTTGACCAAGGCAACGAAATACGGACCGAGGAAGCGACCGATTAGAATTGCTCCAACTAGGAAGACACCAGCACTAATAATCAAATAGATCACATTAGTGATCACGACTTCCCCAGTTTTTGCCAGACTAGCCACCACAGCCAGGACAATAATTCCTAAGACATCATCGAGTACGGCAGCACCAATGATAATTTGCCCTTCTTTAGAACTCAGCTGTCCAATTTCTGCTAGGACTTTAGCGGTAATCCCGATACTAGTGGCAGTTAGGGCAGCACCAGCAAAAATAGCAGGAACAGCAGAAATATGAAATAGGTAAGCTAAACCAGCAGTACCAGCAGCAAAGGGAACAACCACCCCAACTACAGCTACCACAGCGGCCTGCGGACCTACACGGATCAGTTCTTTGAGGTCAGACTCTAGTCCAATTTCAAATAACAGGATGATCACGCCGAGTTCCGCTAAGACGGAAATCACCTCGCTAGTAGACTCAAATACTGAGTTGGTAGCTTCTGGGGTTAGACCAGCGGTAGTTTGGAGAAAGCTCATCATTAAAGAATTGCTAGCCGCACTGCCCCCTTCTGGGAAAACTAGCAGATTTAGAGCAGAAACCCCGACAACTACACCACCAACCAATTCCCCTAATACCGGTGGTAAGTTAATCCGAGCACAAATTTCGCCTCCGAGTTTACTGGCGAAGTAGATCACCACTAGACTCAATAGCACTCCTGCAAGAACCAGTGAACCGTTTTCTGCTTCATTAGCAGTGGCTTCAGTTGCTGTTGCCAATAGGGATGGGAGAGGGTGTTCAGGGGGGAGTAATGGTAACGGGGTGAGGAGATTCACCCAGCCAGTTATATCAGCCATGTAGTTGCAAATAAATCATTCATTATACTTTACAAAAATTATGGCAATCCTTGAGCCTCTAAGGTCTAGTCAGGGGCTCAAACTAAGCTAGTACTCTGTCAATTTAGTTTTGAGGGTTAGGTGTTAGGTGTTAGGTATTAGGTGTCAGGTGTTAGGTCTGAGGTGTTAGATGTTGGGTTAACTTCTGATATTTAATGCCTAAGCGTATCGTGCCTAAGCGTATCGTGCTATCATGCCTAATCAAGCCCATGGGAAAGGACCAGTGTGTCTAGGATAAGAACAACCCGATGGCTTAGTTAAAATAGCTCATGGGGAAAATCATCACATCTTAACCTTTCGTATTCTTTGAGAGCCCACTCATTTTCTTCAGTGTATTTCGTTACCAGCTTAATGCATTGCTGTCTACGTCGATCCTGCTCCTGAGCTTTTTGTTGTGCTTTTTCTCTGGCTATGCGTTGAGCCTCTTGCTGGGCTTGTCGTCTGACTCGTTGAGCCTCTTGCTGGGCTTGTCGTCTGACTCGTTGAGCTTCTTGGTGGGCTTCTATAGTAGAAATTTTCGCATCTGCCCTGTCTATAATTGGTTCAACTTGCTTTTGCCAATAGCCAGTGGTCACCCTCCTAGCGTTTTGCTTAGCCTGTTGCCATTGACCTGCCTCCAGGGCTTGAAGTGCTTGTTTGCGAATCGATACATTCACAGCCCACTCTTGTTTCCATTGGGCAATGGTCTCCGGTAATCTTTGACGAATTAGATTAGTTTCAGGAATGACCTGAGTTAGAGCAATGGCTTCATTGAGCTTCCCTTGTTCCTGATACAGCTTGGTAGCTTTCTGAAATAGGCTGTTAGACCACTGATCAATTAACTGTTGTGCCTCTTGGTAAGGAAGACTATCTGGGGTCAGCTTATTGGCCTCGATAATTGCGTCTTTAAATTGGTTCGCTGCAGCTAGTATCTTAGCTTTTCCAAATAGTTTCTCGGCGCACTCATTGAAAATAACCTGAGTCTGTTGATATATAGGCGACTTTTTAGGAATAGTAGTGGCTTTATTGATGCATTTTTCATATTCCCGTTCTGATCGGTGCTTCTGAACCTCTTCTAAGCGTAAGAGTAGATTTCGATAACTTTGCCATTCTTGATATGACCAACCTAGCCCTGCACCAATGACAGCAACTGCTAGCCACATCCCTACCATTCGCAGCCATTGGTTGGTTGGGGGCGAAGACACAGGTGGAATTGAAGGGGGAAGGGATGACACAGGATTTCCTCCTGAGAGTGGATGCTATGGAATAGTAACTATACTATTTTGAACATATCTATCGGCTTTGTGCTATACCTGCAGTTCAGTAATGAGACCACTACCCCGTCAGGAATTGTGCATCTTCCCAACACTGTCCACTCCCAACCCCTCTATACAAGAATCCCAACAAAATTAATTCGTCTTTCAGGAAACTGTCATATTACTGCTGTAGTCTTCAAAGAAGAGTCCCAAGTCCGAGGGACAATCTGGATGGTTTTCTTGGGTACACCGAAGACGCATGAATAAGTGACACATTAAGACCAACCAGCTGGGTGCTGTTAGCCGTAAGGTTGAATCTAGATAGGCTGCAAATGAGGTTGAGGCAATTATGAATGCTCCTACTTTTCTAAATCGGCAAAACCATAATCGACAGTGGTTCCCAATGTCCCGCAAAAACCACAGGCATTTAGCACCAGTGAAGCTAGTGCCTAGAAAAAGCCACATACATTCTGTGAAAAGCCTGCGCACCTTAGCAAACTCGAAAGTGAAACAAGGGGATTACAGCAGTGCGATCGCATTGTTAACCCAGTTGATTAATCTCAATCCCACCAGCGCATCAGACTACAACAATCGGGGATTGCTGTATTTCCAAAGTGGTCAGCCTTACAAAGCTCTATTTGATTACAATCAGGCACTGCGAATTGATCCCAGATTGGACAGTGCTTACAACAATCGCGCTAATTATTATGCATCAGTTGGGCAACTGGCTGAAGCCCTCACCGACTACGAGCAAGCTATTGATCTCAATCCGGGAAATATCCGCACCTGGATTAACCAAGCGATCACCTTCCGGGAATTGGGATTGTACGATTTAGCCCTAGAAAACCTTGACATGGCTCTAATGCTAGGATGCCTGGAAGACCATGTCTATGCTCAGAGAGGGCGTACTTACCATCTCAGGGGTGACTGGAACTGTGCCATCAGCGACTATCAAAAGGCTTTGAAGTGGCTGCCATTGTCTGGTTCTTCTGATTCCTTGCGCGAGAAAGTGGAAAATTGGATCAATGATTTGCTTAAGCCACTGAGAGCTTGAAGGGATTAGTGGTTAGCTCTTGCGTCCCAAACAGCGATTCTCCCTAGGAGACGCTACGGGAGTCACGGGAAGCTTTCGCGCTTATGGGATTGGCCTATGGCCACGCTACGGGATTGACCGTAGGTCACGCGGGGCGCGAACCCACAGAGCTTGCTCTACCGATTACCTTTAGCTCAGTTTATGCCCACCGGAAGTATAACTAATTTCCATCCCCTAAGTCTGGATCTTGCCAGACGACCTGAAGCTGATTCGGATCACGTCGTAAGCTTTGCTCTCGCATTACTTTCTGGGCTTGCCTGGGGTCAAAAGAGCGACTGAATTCACGGCGCAAGTTATTCACTCGTGTCTCAGTTCGCTTCACCTCTCGTTTTACTTCTCGCAACTTGGCTTGCTGTGAGAGATGATAAGGTAATAGTTCCATGAGTGCGGTAATCGCAGCAGCACAGAGAACTAGGTTTACAAGTAACTTAGCAGTAGTTTCACCAGCAACTGCCCCGTAAGACTGTCGCTGCGGACGGTGCTTGATTCGAGGAACTCTTCGGCGAGGTTTTGATGGTACCCGAGTTGAGTCAGAGGGTTGGATTGCGTTCATTTCCGTTTACAATGCCACGCTGGTACACCAGCGCCCTTGGGTTTATTATTGGGTTGATTAGGATAGAGTTTTGAGTATGCACCGATACTTTTTAGCTACCAAAATCTACCAAAGGCAAATCAAGGCTCACTAATGCAAGCTGATTTCTCAGCCAGGGGGTATCTCCCAGGGCATGGCCGTAGGCCACGCTGCGCGAACGCAGGAATATCCCACGAGCGCCGTTAATGTCTCGATCCATAGATCGGCCATCAACTTTTGATTTAATTATTTTGCTGCCGCCGATGTTAACCAGCTCCCCAGTCCAACTAACGGTTTTACTCGTATAGGCTTCACAAACATCTACAACAATTTTCCCTGTTTCTTGGGCTTTATACTTTAGGAATTCTTTGAAACGATAATGAGCAAAAGAGAGCATATTGCGAACTGTTTTCGATCTAATCTTGCGGTTAGTCTTTCGGGACATCTGAGAAGTCTCAAAAGTGGGAAGCAAAATCACATCAAAGTTGTCAACTAAGAATCGGGCAGCTTTGTGATGTAATTCGTTGATCAGATTCTGGATTTTTATGATCATCCTTCTAGCGGCTTTTCTCCTTCGGCGCTTTTGTCCTTTACACGCTTTACTTGTTCGGGACATCAGACTATCGAGATGAGAACAAAGTCGCTGAATTCGGGAAAAATCACCATCCCCAATCTTTCCAACAGAAGTCTCACTAAAGAATGTCAAAAAGCGATGCAGCGCGGTCTTGGGGGTTTCCCCCATGAGCGACTGCATCAAGACAGTCCTAACACCGGGGTCTAAAGCGACTACTCTGCCTTGGTTTTCGGCTTTAACATTAGTTGCTTCATGGGGAACTACCAGGTAGCAATTACCGTTAGTGCTAGTTAATCGACAATCACAGATATTCTCAGGTAGAGTCACGAGCATTGGCAATTTCTCCCAGCTTTGTGTGATAGACACCTTTCCTAGACACTGCTGACTTAGGGATATAGCAAGACTGAACAGGGTTCTTACGAGACCTAAATCTTACTCGGTTAATTTGTGAAGTTTTTTTGTATTTTTTCTTGGCCTCTCTAACAGCAGTGCAAGCATCCTTTATCGCTATAGATTTGATTTGATAAGGCACTGCTTTACACCACTCAGGGAGGTCATTTAATATGCCAGTCTTAATAGCTTTCCAATTAGCTTTGGTCTCACCATCAGAGAGGATCTTGACGGTTTTATTGAAAACATAACGGGACACTCCAAACCACTTACGAACTATTGAGCGTTGCTCAGGGTTTAGGAACACTCGGATCTTCTTTGATTTTCGAACCGTACTTTCGGAGTCCGTGGACAAGGCAACAGAAGACTTGAATGATGGACAGAAGATCTGCGGCTTGCTCTGATCAAAGACAACTTTCAGGTTGGTCGAGAACCAGGATTTTTCCACCGTTGAGACCGACCAGGTACTCAATAAGTTCAAACCCGAATCGGGTAAGTCGGTCTCTACAGGCAACAACAATCGTGAGCTGATCTCCGAGCACAATTCGCTCCAATATGGTTCTAAGTCCTTTTCTTTTGTAGTTGAGTCCTGAACCGATGTCAAAGATGATCTCCGCTTCCGGGAAGAGGGAGTGCTTGTAGGCGACTTGCCTGGCGAGGTCGTCCCTTTGTTTGCTACTGCTGAGGAGGCAGTAGCAGCAAACAGCTTGAAGATGTTGAGATGATCTGGCACCGAGGCGGAGCTTGCTCTCTGTGTCAAAGAATCTAGTTCCTCCTGGGGTTTTTTCCCATTTGATTGTCCCATTATCTGCATACTTCCTTAGAGTGTTCCTGGAGAGTCCCGTAAGTTCGACCGCCTTACGGAGTGGTACAAGTGCCCTAGTTATGATCTACCACAGGCTTGGAGATAGTGGTAGATTAGTGTATATTTCAATCAACTGTGACAAGCCCCTCTTTTTAATCAAAGACTTATTCATCAAAGACTTATTCATCAAAGAC
The DNA here is from genome assembly GCF_001767235.1 of Moorena producens PAL-8-15-08-1. Lineage (GTDB taxonomy): Bacteria > Cyanobacteriota > Cyanobacteriia > Cyanobacteriales > Coleofasciculaceae > Moorena > Moorena producens_A. The sequence goes on along the minus strand of NZ_CP017599.1, from coordinate 5,161,855 downwards.
TTAGCTAGCAAGGTTCTCTTCCTCTTTTCCATCTCCCCATGGATTTCACTAGCTTTAATGAGGCTTCGCGATTCATTAACTAGTTTAGCTAACCCCACCCACATCCTAGATTATGGCTGGGGTCAATCAAACGATTTTGTTGATCCTTTGTCCGCTCTAGATCCAGGCCGCTTAGGAGCAAGGCTTTGAGCTTCCGATGGATTATTTGTAAAGTTCAGTAGACAGGCGGAATGCTAGAAATCCTGGAAGCAAAGCCAGCAATAGAGCTCCGATAACTTGGGCATCTGAAATAGGCATCGTATACAATCTCCTTTATTTGAGCGATATTCTATACCATTAACGGCGCGCTTGACCCGTAATCAAATTTGCCACGGGTCGCACCACAGCCAACTAATTGGGCTAGTTATGGAATTTTATCACAATAACTTGTCCAATCCAGATAATAGAATTCTTCTAGCTTGGGTTGATCTCAAATTGCAATCACAGCTATTACCTTTATCTTGCTGCAGGTTCGGTGTGGGTGTTGGAACCTCAGTAGGGTCCGTTGCGCACTAAAATTCTGATTAAATGTTAAGATTAATTAAGTTAGATATCAAAGTTTTAGTAATTTTGGCGATTACATATATTACATATACTAAGTTAACCCTTTAAGACCTTAATAATTTTTAATGCTAGACCAAATTATTAACTCATCGTTTAATGTTGGGCTTGAGGCTCCTGTGGTTTTGTTGATTCTGGTGGCACTAGAAGCTGTACTGTCTGCTGATAATGCGATCGCATTAGCTGCGATCTCCCAAGGCTTACAGACCAAACAACTTCAACGCCATGCTCTTAACTTGGGCTTAGCAGTTGCCTATGTGCTACGAATCACTTTGATTCTCACAGCCACTTGGGTAGTGCAGTTTTGGCAGTGTGAGTTATTGGGAGCAGCCTATCTGCTCTGGTTGGTCTTTGAGTATTTCAGATCTGATCAAGATGAAGACCATCACCATCATGGCCCGAAGTTCACTTCTCTATGGCAGGCAATTCCGCTAATTGCTGTTACCGATTTAGCTTTTTCCTTGGATAGTGTCACGACAGCGATCGCAATTTCTGACCAGACCTGGCTGGTTATTGCTGGTGGCACCATTGGGGTAATTGCCCTGCGCTTCATGGCGGGCTTATTTATTCGTTGGTTGAAAGAGTATGTCTATCTCGAGGATGCTGGCTACATTACCGTGGGCTTTGTGGGATTGCGGCTGTTGGTCAGAGCGATTAAACCGGAATTAGTGCCACCGGAATGGTTAATGGTTGCTGCCATTGCCCTAGTGTTCATGTGGGGATTTTCTGAAAAGTCTAAGACCCCAGACCTTGAGCCAATTCCTGTGGAAAACGAAGGGCGACCGGCTTTGACGAAAGACTAAAGGGCAAAAGAAGCTAGCCGCTAACTGCTTTTAACAAGAGTCGGGAAGAATTCGGCCATCTCCCAATCAATAATCCCAACGCTCACCAAACATGGGTAGAGCGTTGGACTTCCCGTTTAAAGGTAAATGTTACCGTTACTCATAAAGCCAAGAGGTTATGGTTGGTTCCCAGCTAACTAGCTCTTCGTCCTTAAACCAAAGACTAATCTCCTGCTGCGCTGTCTCAATGGCATCTGAGCCATGGATAAGATTGCGACCTGTGTCTAACCCATAATCGCCCCGAATGGTTCCTGGTTCAGCTTCCAGAGGTTTGGTAGCACCAATCATCTTTCTTGCGGAAGCCACTACTCCATTTCCTTCCCAGACCATTGCTACTACAGGACCAGAGATGATGAATTCGATTAGTTTGGGAAAGAAAGGTCTCTCTTTGTGAACAGCGTAATGCTGTTCGGCAAGTTCACGGCTGACGTTCATCAGCTTCAGCCCAACTAAGGTAAAACCTTTTGTCTCAAAACGCTGGATGATTTGACCAACAAGATTCCGTTGTACACCATCCGGCTTAACCATCAGAAATGTCCGTTCCAAGTTTCTCTCCTCAAATTAGTTAACTCAGGTCAATCTTGGGCATAGCCTTTCCTATGATATTCCTTTAGGACTAAGATTCAAGCCCGCTCTATTGCTAGTTGAATTAACTGATCCACTAATTCTGGAAACGGAACACCTGTAGCTGCCCACAGTTGGGGATACATACTGGTTGCCGTAAAACCTGGTAAGGTGTTGATCTCGTTGATGAAGATTTCCTTAGTGGCTTCGACATAAAAGAAGTCTACCCGTGCTAAACCAGCCCCATCAACGGCAGTAAACGCCTGGATTGCCATTTCCTGAATCTGACTAGTTACGTCACTAGGCAAGGGAGCGGGGATTAACAAGTCCGCTTGACCCTGAGTGTATTTGGTTTCGTAGTCATAGAAATCACTCTCATAAGTAATTTCACCAACTACTGAGGCTTTGGGATGATCGTTCCCTAGTACAGCACACTCTACTTCTCGCCCTACTACCCCTTCTTCTACAATCAACCTGCGGTCATAATTAGCAGCATTATCTAAGGCGGCTTCTAATTCAGAACGCGATCGCACTTTGGCAATCCCTACCGATGAGCCTAAATTAGCTGGTTTGACAAAGCAGGGATAGTTTAAGGTTTCCTCAATTTGGTCACAAAGTTTGGTAAATACACAGGGATCGGACCAAACTTGCGTACGCAAAACTTCCATGTAGTTGACTTGGGGTAATCCGGCTTGGGCATATACTGTCTTCATTGCCAGCTTGTCCATGCCTACAGCAGAACCCAAAACACCACTACCGACAAAGGGAACTCCCATCAGGGTTAGTAATCCCTGAACTGTGCCATCTTCCCCATTCGGCCCATGGAGGATGGGAAACCAGACATCTACCTCACTGACAACGGCAGGAAATTGCCAGACATTACCGTTAGGAGCAGATTCTAGGGGAGTTCCCGAGTCTAAAACCTGTGCGATAGTTTCGACCGCTGTCCAGATGCCATTTTTTTGAATGTAAACTGGCACCAATTCGTACTTAGAGGCATTTTCATCGGCACACAGAGCGTTTGCGATCGCTCTTGCAGAACTAATCGAAACTTCGTGTTCTCCTGAGACACCACCAAACAGCAGTCCAACTCTGCGTTTTGTCATATTAGTATACAGTTAATTAAAAATCCTCTAATAAAGAACCCAAGCGACTTAGTAACGGATCATCAGATTGATCAGCGTCTTTTTCCCATCCTACTTGAGCCGTAGCATCTGACTCTCTAGTCGCTTTTGCTGTGGATCCCTGTTCTGTGGCGCGAGACACATCCGTGGTACTAAAATTGGACAGCACTGTTTCTACACCAGCAACTTGCTGTTTTAAGTGTTCGAGTTGTTGATGAGAACGGTCATCGACTTGCTTGACCTGTTGGATTAAGGCTGTCAATTGATCATCAAGTTGTTCAGAGGATTCTTCAGTAGATAGAACTTGCTCTAATTTCCCAAGCTGCTGTTGTAACTGGGTCAATTGTTGAGTTGTATTAGAGTCTATTTCCTCAATTCGTTGAGTCAGATCAGTTAGCTGACTATTCAGTTGGCTAGGACTCTGAACGGATAACGTCTGTACCACTTCAGTTAATTGCTGCTGCAGTTGGGTTAGCTTGTCTTCAAGATTTCCAACACTTGCTGTTTCCTCGGTTGTTCCCTCGGTTGTTTCCTGGGAGGAGGCTTTTTCCTGAGAGGATTCTGGTTTTAACAGAAACTCTTGGATAGCTTGCTTGCAAAACATGCTAAAGCTAGGATACTGACCCTTAGCTAGTTCTTTCTCCACTGCCTTTAGTAGGGCTTGATCCTCCCGGTTAGCGGTAAATGCTACTGTTTTATTTACTTTTTTTGCGATCGGTGCCATGGGAATTATGCCTATAATATCGGATAATTACAATACAATTTATCGAGATGCTGACTGCTTCTGCACCTCTCCATAAATGTATTGTCCCAAAGCATTCGCTTTTCGAGAGGGTTGAGCTAAGTAACCCTTGAGTCTAGCTTCCTTAAAGATAAGTTGAAGATCATTCCAGAAGAATTGTCCACCACCACCGGTCACGACTACGTCTGTGGTGCGTTCTGGTAGCCAAGCGAGCAAGCGATCAGATAGTTCACGGGCAAAACTTTTGCGCAAACTGGGTATAATTTCGTCGAGGTCTGTGGGCTGAGCAGCACCTTTAGGACGATAAAAGCGCTCTCCCTCTGGACGATTAACCGCTTTGATTAATAGTAACGATTGACTGTCAGCTCCCTGAATTTGGGCAGCTAATTGATCATAAAACTCATTCATGGCAAATGCTTCACTCTGAGATGCTCCTCTAGCAAATCGGAACGAATCTGCCATGATAAAGTCAGTGGTTTGGTGGCCAATATCCACAACGGCGACGGAACGGTCATGTAATCCGCCATCGGATGGTTCTTTTTCCTGAACTTCAACCCAGATCAAGCTACCATAGCCCTCTGGTATTACCCAAACTTTCTTAATCGTAATCGAGACTTGTTCCCCTCTGTAGTACATGACATGAGGAGAAGCCAGGATACCAATTAATTCCTCTTTTTCACGCTCAAACTGCTCTTGGGAATGGTAGGGCAATCCCATGATAATTGCCAAGTCACCTTGAAGCTCGAAATGTCCTACGCAGGCAAAAACTTTTATCAAGGCATCTTCTACTTTCGATTGACCAACACCCAAGTTAGCTCCGAAGTCAGCAGCTAGTTGTCCAATGGCGTATCCTTTGCCTTGATACTCCAGCCAAATATCTAATAGAGGGTCACCCAGTCGAGCTTCAAACCCACCCCGACGCACTTGCTCAACGGTAAGATGGGCAACGTTGGCAGGAATGAGCACTACACCATCGGGGTAACGGCTGATACAAGCTTTAGTGGAGGTGCGACCTAAGTCAATGCTGAGAATAGGAACTTTGTTCACGATGGTAGCAAGCTGTTTAGCAGTCATTGGTTAGTATATAAGAGTTTGTCTAACTCAACTCACAAAAAATAGTCCGATGTTTGGAAGCCCCGTCTAGGCAAGAGCGGGGTGCGGACATTGATCAGGCTGTTTGCGATCGCTCTGGCACCAATGGCCAAAAATCCTTAGACTAGTTGTGCAACAGACGCAGGTTGACTAAAGTTGGTTGGACACTATGGCATCTAGCTATTTCATCTAATAATAGTAGAATACTGATTCATAGACCTGTTATACACCTAAGATTAAAACCAATTTCCAATTACTAGATAAGGTGCCCAATAGGCGGGGCGAGCATATTGTCCTCCTGCTTCAAGTAAAGCGATTTGAGCAGCACGAAGCGCTTGGGCTTTGTTTAAGTTTGATTGTCGCAAACCCTGGTAGAATTGGGCGGCAATTTGGGCAGTGGTTTGATCATTAATGAACCAAAGCGAGGCTAAGGCACTTCTGGCTCCTGCTTGAACAGCTACACCGGCTAAACCTAAGGCCGCTCGGTCATCACCAGTGGCAGTTCGACAGGCAGTGAGGGAGATTAACTCCACTGGCTCAGTAGTACTAGTTACACTGCGAATTACCCGATCTAATTCATCAATGGTGAGTTGATCATTTTCCCCAGTGACTAGGAAAGTATCCTCCGGTTCAGTGCCGAACTCACCGTGAGTAGCTATGTGAATAATCGGGTAAACCGTTGTGCCTAATTCTTCTTGTAAGCGATCGCGGGTAAATTCCTCATCCAGTAGCTGTTTGCTCTCTGGTATGGTCTGTGTCACTGCCTTAACTTCTGTGGATACATTGCTCAAGGCTTCAAATTCACGACCATCGACAATAGCTTCTTTGGTTAAGCCCAACACCAGTGCTCGCCAACTCCCAGCTGTTAATGCTTTAGGCTCAGTCAGGGTGAGGGTGGGAGTGGTTGCGATCGCATAGCGTTCAACTAAAAATTTTTCCCCGTCGTGGAGGGCTGCCATTGGCACAGTGCGTAGGATGCCATCATTGATGAAGACCAGGGTTTCTATTTTAGCTTGTTCTAATTGATTGGCAAAAGGACGAATTAACCAATTATAAATTTTTTGTGCCTGTTGGGAATTGTAAGGCTCAAAAAAGCTTTCTAGTTCTCTACGAAATTTATTAATGTCTTGTCTTATACTGTCGCGGTCACTATCAATCCACGACCATTGCTTTTCACCATTAGGCAGACTTAAAATTACTGCAGTTCGGTCTTTGAGGATAATGGTGCTAATCACAGCTGTGCGAGTACTGACTAGGTCAACTCTGGCTGGATTCACTGCTGCTAACACACAGTCGTTACCAAAATAATCTTGTAATTCTGCTAGTTTGAGACCATCAATGGTTTTCAGGACAATGTTAATATTCTGAGTACGCACATCGGGTGAAGCTGATTTTAGGAAAGTTTGATCTCCCTCTAACCTCAATGCCACTAACTGTCGGTAAATTGGGTTAACGGTGTCAAGAAAATCAAATTGGACATCTCGACTGGCAGTTAGGATATCGCTACGGATTGTTTCGAGAGTAGCGATCGCGTTTTCATAGGCTCCGATTGCCTCAGTTACTTTCCCCTGCTCCTTAAAAATCCGTGCTGTTTGCCACTCCCACAAGTACAGACTATCCTTTGCCAGCAAGTTTTGCTCAGCTGCTAATCTAGCTTGTTGGCTTAACTCTAGCGCTTTGGTATACTCGCCACGACACTCATAGATATGACTCAGTTCCCCTAGGGCAAAGGATTGGGAGCGGTGGTCATTAATCCGTTGCGCTATTGAAACGGCTTGAGCCAGGAGTGCAGTAGCCTGGGGTTCTAGTTTGGGCTGATAGCATCGTATCCAGGGACTAGTTTCATGAGCCGGAGCAATGGGTTGCAACAGGTTAGCTAACTCAATGGCAGCATAAACCTTATCCTGGGAATCTGGTAGAGTTTCCAACAGGGAGTAGGCTTTTTGCCATTCTTTTTGCCATTTCATAACACTAGCGCTAGATTCACTAAGGCGGTAGTACAGGGGAATCTCATTAAGCCTTGCCCGGATTTGACCGGATTGGTCGTTTTGAGTAATAGCAAGGTCGAGGCTTGTCTGAAAATACTTTAGTGCTTCCCTATCGTTATTTTTAGCTTTTGCTTCGAGTTCCGAAGCCTTTGTTGTGTAGCCGATTTTGTCAGCAGAGTTTGCACGACGATAGCTGAGCTGAGCTTTGCTACTGTAGGCATTACCTAAACTATTCAGGGCTGAGGATTGATAGGGAAGGTGGTCAATTTCTTGGGCAATAGTTAAGCTCTCTTCGAGATAGTTAATGGCTAGATCGTATTTGCCCCTGAGGCGATAAGCATCCCCTAAACTCCCCAGAGCCGCAGCAACTCCAAGTTGGTCTTGATGGCTGTGAGCAAGTTGTAAAGCACTTTCTGGCACACAGGGGTTATCTTGGGGATTATCATAATTAAAGGTACCACATAATAATGCGATCGCTGTTTGATTTTGCCCCAATTTACTATAAGCTTGAGCCAGTTCAGTAAGCATCCGCCCTACCTGTTGTAAATCCCCCAGTTGCTGATAATTAGTGATAACTTTTTCCCAGTAGTTAATGGCTTCGTCGATTTGACCAATTTGCTGATAAGCTCTCGCTAGGTTTTCTAGAACAATAGTTTGGTTAGGGCGGTTGTTGGTTTCTTGATAAGTAGTTAGGGCAGTTTGCCAATACTCTATAGCGCTAGTAAAATCTCCCAGTTGGTAGTGTTCCACCCCTTGTTGGACAAGTTGGCTAGCATCAGGGGATTGAGCTGTGGCTGGGTTTCCCCGTTGCAGTTGCCAGGTGGTAGCGGGAAGATCACCGAGCCACAGGCTAATGGTGAGGCTGGATAGGAAAAGAAGTCCTAGAACAATACGGACACTGGATTGGCGGCTCATGGGAGAATTCCAGTTGCAGATTTAAATGATAGCAAAGGGAGTCGGGAGTAGGGAGTAGGGAGTCGGGAGTCGGGAATCGGGAATCGGGAGTCGGGAGTAGGTTTTTACATTTAGGGTCAAAGGGGGAGTGTGGGGGGAGAACACAGAACAACAGAGAAAAGGAGAGAGGGGTAGTTTTTTTGTGTAAGGGCGATTTCGTCAGATCCGATAGCAGGGAAATGGGGAGAAGGGCAGAAGGAAAGAATTGTCTCGGTAATTATTGGGTGTTGCTGATTCTGGGTATGGTTTAGCCCCCCTAGCCCCCCAATTTTGGGGGGAACAAAACTCTCTTGCGTCTCCCGATTCCTGATTGCCGATTCCCGATTCCCAATTCCCGATTCCCGATTCCCAATTCCCGATTCCCGATTCCCGATTCCCGATTCCCAATTATCAATTCTTAATTCTTAATTCTTAATTCTTAATTCAAAAAAAAATAGCCGTAGAAATACTATCCACGGCTATGGCAATCACATATGTCAGAAATTTCCGAAACTCAAGGCCAAGGGGGGGGAAACCCCCCAAAAAATTAAGGTGTTATGGCAACAACCAATACTTGGTCATAGTAGTAATTACTTCCCCCGGAATATCCGTTGGTTCTAGAGGAGTCCACTCCGCGATTTCTGCATACCCTAGCGAATAAAGCATATGCATACTATTGATTACTGATTCACGAGGACCTTTGAGCGTATGCTGAGTTGGTTGTTTCTTGAAATTGCGAGTAAATTGTTCTGACATTGTGAAAAATTTTAACTTGGGTTTACATAATTATTGTAATGATTATGGTTTTAATTGTCAAGAATTTTAAAAAGTTTTTTTTTGGGAGTTTTAGGATTAGTTAAAAAAAACTATTGCATAGAAATTAGAAAGCATACATTAGCGTTTATTTAGGGTGTATCTCACTTTTGTAAATTTTGCGTAGGGTGCGTTAGGGGTGGGCTCGCCCTGATTTTCTGCCTCTTTGCCACCATTGAAATAGCCCACCCCGTAACGCACCACCGAGTCAAACAGCTTTTAGGAGATGCACCCTTTATTTAAGACACATGTCAGCTTGGTTAATCCCTTTTAGATCCCCCTAAATCCCCCTTAATAAGGGGGACTTTTAAATCGAGTTGCCCCTGATTAATGGTAAAATAGAGATTTAAATGCAATAAATTTATACCAATTTTAGCGAAAAATACCTTGAAATTTATCAACTAAGCTTCGAGTAATATTCTAGCTAATAAATGTGATAAAATTAAATAATATAAGCCAAAAATAGCAATCATTTTACCTGGTTTTTATACCCCGAAATTCCGTTAATGATTGTCAGGGTTTATTGGAAATTTCAAGAGTGAGTTAAGTAGCCAATATTTCCGACATACCTTTCCCTGGCTTTAGCGACTGCATCAAGAATTGAAGATGATTTGGGATAGGTTCGAGTCGTCGAATTTGTGGCTCTTAACCCTCTTTTCGATTAGTTAACCAGAATTGACCCCTTTGGGTAATTCAAAATTCAAAATTCAAAATTCAAAATAAATAAAATCCTAAATTTTGAATTCATTAATTCTGGGTACAAGCCCCCACTGAATAATATTGCAGTGGTCTTCAATCAGTGGCGAAAGCCCCCACTGATTGTCATTTTGAATTAATAATTTTGAATTTTGAATTGGAGCGTTCGCGTAGCGTGACCAAAGGTCAAGCGACTTGACTTAGTTAGATCAGATGTGTAATGACTTACGATAGTACCCTAAAATATCTAGTTGAACAATATCCCCAAGCCTTTACCCGTTGGTTATTTAACCAAGAACCAGCAGAGGATATCGAAATTCTCAACACCGAATTAAGCACAGAACCAATTCGGGCAGATGCCTTGTTTTTTGTGCGAGTTGCTGATGCTATCTTGCATTTGGAATTTCAAACCTTACCCCAATCTGAACCTCCCTTACCCCTGCGGATGCTGGATTATTGGGTCAGGTTATATCGACAATATCGTTGTGATATTGAACAGGTAATAATATTCCTGAAACCAACCCGATTAGCGGGAGTATTTGTGAATCAATTTACCGAGAGGAACTTATCCTTCCGCTACCGGGTGATTCGGATTTGGGAATGTGATCCACAACCATTACTTACCACCCCAGGGTTACTACCCTTGGCAGTATTAGCACAAGCGGAAGTGCCAGAAAACCTGCTATCCCAAGTAGCAGCCAGAATCGATATGATCGAAGATAGACAACAGCAGCGTAACCTATCTGCTTGCGTGCAACTGTTGGCTGGAGTGAAATTTGATGAACAGTTAATTCAAGCTTACTTTCGGGAGGATATGATGCAAGAGTCAGTAGTTTATCAACGAATTATTCGTCAAGGATTAGAACAAGGATTAGAGCAAGGATTAGAACAGGGGTTAGAACAAGGAAAGCGCAATGAGCTTAATTTAATTATCCGTCAAATTAGCCGTCGCTTAGGTGAAATCAATCCCCAATTACAAAATCAAATTGAGAAATTATCCTTTGACCAGTTGGAGGATTTAGGAGAAGCGTTGTTAGATTTTGAAACCGAAGTGGATTTGACCAATTGGTTGAACCAGTTAATGGATACGTAACATCCGGTTAGGTGTCCCATTCAGCCGTCAGCTGAATGGGACACCTATGAACTTTAAAAATATTGTTTTTTTACAGATAAGTTTGATAAAAAAAGTAGCGTTTATATCTGCTTTTTTTGAACACGCTTATTGCTAGCATGCCTACTCCCTACTCCCTACTCCCTGTTCCCTGTTCCCTGTTCCCTGTTCCCTGTTCCCTTTGGTATATATGATTGAAGACAGACAACAGCAGCGTAACCTATCTGCTTGCGTGCAACTGTTGGCTGGGGTGAAATTTGATGAGCAGTTAATTCAAGCCTATTTTAGGGAGGATATGATGCAAGAGTCAGTAGTTTATCAACGGATTATTCGCCAAGGATTAGAACAGGGATTAGAACAGGGATTAGAAGAAGGAAAGCGCAATGAGCTTAATTTAATTAAGCGTCTACTAAACCGTCGCTTAGGTGAAATCAATCCCCAATTACAAAATCAAATTGAGGAATTATCTTTTGAGCAGTTGGAGGATTTAGGAGAAGCGTTGTTAGATTTTGAAAGCGATGCAGCGCGGTCTTGGGGGTTTCCCCCATGAGCGACTGCATCAAGACACCGAAGTGGATTTGACCAATTGGTTGAACCAGTTATAGCGCTACGCGAACAGCTATCAGCTATCAGCTTAAGGCCTTTGGCCACGCTACGCGAACAGCTATCAGTTTATGCGCTAGGCGCATGCTACATTTGGTTGAAGGCTGACGGCTGTTCGCGCAGCGTGCCCGTAGCGCATATGCTTACCTATTAACTTGAAAACTATTGTTTTTTTTACAGATAAGTTTTATAAAAAAAAGCGTTTATATCTGCTTCTTTAACACGCTAGCATGCCTATACTATAATACATATTGCTTATAGATTACTACATTTTACTTATAGATTTTACCTAAGCCATTATAGTGGTTTTTATCATAATGAGGTACACACATTGTTTACCCTGTTACCTCTTCTCTCTTCCCTATTCCCTGTTCCCTGTTCCCTGTTCCCTGTTCCCTGTTCCCTAAAACCAGAAAATGCGTACCTCACCAAAATCAAAATCGCTATATGTTAACCACTCAAATAGAAATGTTCCCTATTTTCTAAAAACTTCATCCAATTGAAAAATGCTATAATTTACAAGGTTCTGCCTCTTGCCTTTTCCTAAGGGATAGCAGCAGACAGTGTTGGCAATGGCGGAAGATTGGTAAATCCACGGTGCTTTAAATAAGTCTAATTTTTGAATAACTATTGTATAGCAGTGGATGGCAATGGCTGACAACACATCTGATGCCCAACTTAACTTTCTCTTACAGGTACTACAAGCAACCGCAGACAGTAGGGGTGATGAGCAGGTAGTTTACCCATTACTGGAAGGAAATATAGACAAATTTAATCATAAGTTAGCAGAAAACTTGCGGGATTGGGCAACAACTAGGCTGGCGGAAGCGAAACCAGATGAAGCAAAGGCCCTAGCAGCAGTTATTCTTAACTTTAGCACTCTAATTCAGCAATTCCCCTTGGGTTACAAAGCCAGCAATATGGAAATTGCTATCACTGGCTATGAAGTGACACTAACTGTTTTCACCCGTGAAGCATTTCCTTATGATTGGGCATCGGCACAAAATAATCTCGGTGTTGCTTACTATGACCGAATAAAAGGTCAGAAAGCACAGAATATAGAAGAAGCGATCGCTAGCTACCAATTAGCTTTAGAAGTACGCACCCGTCAGGCTTTTCCGGTTGATTGGGCATTGACTAAAAATAATCTCGGTAATGCTTACCGTGATCGAATAAAAGGTCAGAAAGTAGAAAATATTGAAGAAGCGATCACTTGCTACCAACAGGCTCTTACTGTCAGACCCATTGAGGCATTTACTATTGCTTGGGCATCGACACAAACTATTATCGGTATTGCTTATCTTAATCGAATAAAATGTCAGAAAGCACAGAATATTAAAGAGGCTATACCTTGTGACAAACAAGCTCTTAGAGTATTAACCTTTGAAGCTTTTCCGATTGAGTGGGCAAGAACGCAAACTAATCTCGGGATTGCTTACAGTGACCGAATAAAAGGTGATAAAGCACAGAATATAGAAGTTGCAATCGCTTGTTACCAACAGGCTCTAACAGTTTATACCATTGAGGCTTTTCCGATTGATTGGGCAAATACACAAGGTAATCTCGGTAATGCTTACTATTATAACCGAATAAAAGGTGATAAAGCAGAGAATATAGAAGTTGCAATCGCTTGTTACCAACAGGCTCTAACAGTTTATACCATTGAGGCTTTTCCGATTGATTGGGCAAATACACAAGGTAATCTCGGTAATGCTTACTATTATAACCGAATAAAAGGTGATAAAGCAGAGAATATAGAAGTTGCAATCGCTTGTTACCAAGAAACTCTAAAAGTTAGAACCTTTGAGGATTTTCCCAAACAATGGGCAAATACACAATATAATCTCGGTAATGCTTACGGTAACCGAATCCAAGGTGATAAAGCAGAGAATATAGAAGAAGCCATCGCTTGTTACAAACAGGCTCTTAGAGTTTATACCATTGAGGCTTTTCCTAGGGATTGGGCAAATACACAATATAATCTCGGTAATGCTTACTATTATAACCGAATAAAAGGTGATAAAGCACAGAATATAGAAGAAGCCATCGCTTGTTACCAACAGGCTCTAACAGTTTATACCATTGAGGCTTTTCCTAGGGATTGGGCACGGACACAAACTAATCTCGGTTTTGCTTACCGTGACCGAATCAAAGGGGAGAAAGCCAAAAATATTGAAGATGAGATCGCTTGTTATCAACAGGCTCTTAGAGTTAGAACCTTTGAGGCTTTTCCGATTGATTGGGCAAGGACACAAGGTAATCTCGGTAGTGCTTACAGTAACCGAATAAAAGGGGAGAAAGCACAAAATATAGAACAGGTCATAGTTTGTTTCCAACAGGCTCTTAGAGTTTATACCATTGAGGCATTTCCCCAACAATGGGCATGGACTCAATGCATACTCGGTGTGGCTTACAATGACCGAATAAAAGGAGAAAAAGCACAGAATATAGAACAGGTCATAGTTTGTTACCAACAGGCTCTTAGAGTTAGAACCTTTGAGGCATTTCCCCAACAATGGGCATGGACACAATATAATCTCGGTAATGCTTACTATTATAACCGAATCAAAGGTGATAAAGCACAGAATATAGAAGAAGCCATCGCTTGTTACCAAGAAGCTATAAGAGTTTATACCTTTGAGGCTTTTACTTATGATTGGGCAAGGACACAATATCATCTCGGTAATGCTTACGGTAACCGAATAAAAGGGGAGAAAGCACAGAATAGTGAACAAGCGATCGCTTGTTACAAACAGGCTCTTATAATCAGAACCATTGAGGCATTTCCTGATGATTGGGCAAATACACAAAATCATCTCGGTATTGCTTACAATAACCGAATAAAAGGTGATGAAGCACAGAATAGTGAACAAGCGATCACTTGTTATAAACAAGCTCTAAGAGTTAGAACCTTTGAGGAATTTCCGATTGAGTGGGCAAGGATACAAACTAATCTCGGTATTGCTTACAATAACCGAATAAAAGGTGATGAAGCACAGAATAGTGAAGAAGCGATCACTTGTTGCCAACAGGCTCTAAGAGTTTTTACCTTTGAGGCATTTCCTAGGGATTGGTCATTGATCCAAGGTAGTCTCGGTAATGCTTACGGTGACCGAATAAAAGGTGAGAAATCACAGAATATAGAAGAGTCGATCGCTGGTTACAAAAAAACTCTAAGAGTTTTTACCTTTGAGGAATTTCCGATTGAGTGGGCAAAGACACAATACAATCTCGGTATTACTTACTTTACGCGAATCGTAGGTGAGAAAGCACAGAATAGAGAACAAGCCATTGCTTGTTATCAACAGGCTCTAAGAGTTTATACCTTTGAGGCATTGCCCCAAAACTATCTAAATACTAACAATAACCTTGGTGTTGCTTACCAAGATGCTCAAAATTTCCGGGAAGCTTACAAGGCTTTTGATGCTGCCATTAAAACCGTAGAATTCCTGCGAGATGAAATTATTTCTGGTTCTGGAGAAGAAGAATACAAGACTAAACTAGCTGAAAGGTACCACCGAAGCTATCAAGGCATGGTCGAAACTTGCCTAGCCTTAACTAAAATCACAGAAGCAATTAACTATGTTGAACGGAGCAAAACCGGGAATTTAGTTGACGAGATTCTCCGCCGTGACCTGAAAACCATCTTTCCTGTAGATGTTGGTACTCAACTACAACAATACAGGGATGAAATAGCGGCAGGTCAGAACCAAATCCAACAGGGCAAAGCTGAAAATATAACCGCCCTTGCACAACGTCTTCAAGAATTGCGACAACAGCGCAATGATTTACAAGACCAATATTTACCTATCGGTTCTGGCTTTAACTTTGAGCAATTTCAGAACAATTTAGATGACCACACTGCCATTGTCGAGTTTTATATTATAAGGGATAAGCTGCTCACGTTCATCTTTACCCGCAATCTAGTTTGGCATTCTAAGTTAGAAGACTTAGACAAATTGGAAAATTGGAAAAATGAATATCTGCTAAGCTATTACACCGAAACATCTGATTGGCAAAACGACCTGAGTAACCGCCTACATGAGCTGGCTGATATTCTATCCATTGATCACATCATTAAGCAAATTCCCCCAGAATGCGATCGCTTAATTTTAATTCCCCATCGGTTTTTACATTTGTTGCCCCTTCATGCATTACCAATTACCAGTAAACAAGGAGAAGGGAAACCTAAAATTCTGATGGATCGGTTTCCAGCAGGGGTAAGTTACGCCCCTAGTTGCCAACTACTCCAACTTGTTAAAACCAGAAAACGCCCTGACTTTACCCACCTGTTTGCAGTTCAAAACCCTACTGATGATTTAGATTACACTCCTATCGAGGTAGACGTAGTTAAACGCTACTTCAATCCAGCACCAGATACAGAAATTCTTGTGGAAAACGATGCCACCAAAGCTGCCATCGATAGGAACCCTCTCAACAGTTACCACTGTTTACATTTTAGCTGTCACGGTTACTTTAATTACCAAGAACCACGGAAATCCGCTCTAATTCTGGCCAATGCCCATCAATCGGCATCTGCTGCACCGAATTCAGAGCGCTATTTACGGATAAGTGACGAGGAAATCTTTGACCTAGAGCAATGTCTGACTATCGATCAAGTCTTTGAGTTACAACTAGAACAATGTCGCCTGGTCACCCTTTCCGCTTGTGAAACGGGATTAATCGACTTTAAGAACATCAGCGATGAATACATTGGGTTACCCAGTGGTTTCCTAGTTGCCGGTAGTCCAGCAGTAGTTAGTAGCTTGTGGAAGGTAGACGATTTATCCACAGCATTGTTGATGATTAAATTTTATCAGAATCTACGAGAGCAGATACCTTTAGCAGTTGCCCTTAACCAAGCGCAAATCTGGCTGCGGGATAGTACCAAAGAAGAATTAGAGGAATACATTGATAATTTGCCTTTGGCTTTTTATAAGAAATACGTAACTAAGGCTAATTTTCACAAGTTTAATAACAACGATAAACCCTTTGAGGCACCATTTCATTGGGCGGCATTCTGTGCGATTAGTAAATAGGAGTTAAGACTATGGCATTAGAAAATCAATTTTTATCTGCTTTCAAACAACTACTGGACACCCAACCTGAGTTGTTTAAAGACTCAGAACGAACGGAACTCGAAGGATTAATTACCTCATTACCAAATGATACCGAACAGCTAGTCGATGGCATCACTCAATGGTGTGCTTCTTACTCAGACATTCATAATACTTTGATGCCCCTACTTGCTAGTAAAACAATTCCGGAGAAGGGACCTGGAGGCACTGTCCCCACTCCTGAAACTAAAGCTGAAAATGAAAAGAACTTAAAAGAAGAACTAATCAACGCTCTCCGTCAGAGTTCTCCCCCAGAAAACCCCGAACCCAACACTCCCGCTGATGACTGATTCTGCCTTGCGACTCAAAAACCCCAGCGTCACCCTTTATGCTTTCCATCTCTGCCAAGACTTAAGCCAAGAACTGGAACAGTTGCGACCGGATGCGGATCGGTTGTGGCAACACTGTGCTAACCTCAGCCAACCCCTAGGTATCCCAGACCTGAAATCTTTACCGGAAAAAATAAAATCCTCTCCAAGCCAAACAGCGATCGCAAGCCATTACCTAGAGTTACTCCCAGGGAATGCTCCCTTAACCTACACTGCACCAGTGCAACTAGCAGGCTCTGCTCTAATAGTCCAGGTCTATCCGGTTAAAATTCATGACACTTATGCCCTTGACCTAACCCTGTCTTGCCAGAATACCATTGCAGCCAGTCAATTTAGTCACTTCAATCCCCAAGGGTGCCTCCTAGCCAGCACCATTCAAGCTTCCTTGGGACAAACCTTAGTGCTCTATGGGGAACCGGTGGGCACTCCCGAGGATGATAGAACGTTAGCCAATGCCTGTGTGGATGGTTTTTTCCAGGGAACCGACCAAAAACCCGAGTTTATGGCATCTGGGCAGTTATTTGGTAGCCCAATATTTGCCTATGACAACGGTAAAGAGAAACCAACGGAGCAATGTCACCTTCTGGTCTGGTTAAACCGTAACCCAGAAACCTTAAAGCTGGTTGAAAAGACGTCCTTGTCATTTTTCCATCTGTTGTGCTGTCGCAGTAAAATCCTGTTTGCTTATCATGAAGCCCGTTGGTGTTATCGCCAAACTAGAGCACTCTATGGGCAACTGGAACAAGAGGTTAAAGGTTTCAAGGAATTGGCAACGAAGGGAGAAACAGGCATTACGGAAAGGGCACCGGGAGGGGAACAAAACTCTCAAAGTCCCCCAAAATTGGGGGATTTAGGGGGCTTGACCAAAACTAAGCGATCGCCCATTGATACTTCAATTCAGCAACGTCCAGAAACACGGCTAGAGCAACTGAAGCAGAAACTGACCGAGATGCCATCCAAGACCTTTGACTATGCTGGTTATCTGCGAGACATGGAGGATCACAAAAATGCGATCGCTACCAATGCCCACAACTATGACTACTGGCTGGAAAAAATCCGTGAACATAGTCTCGAAGACGATAGTATCAAGTTTTTGGAAGACTTCCTCAACCAAAGAACTAAACGGTTTGAAAAACAGATTCAAACCGACCTGAATTATCTCAAACCCGGTCAGCAACTATTTGACCAGATGCTTGGTAGTATCCGAGGCATTGTGGACATTGAACAGGCAGAATGCGATCGCGCTTTGGAAAAAGCCCTCAGAGATAAGGAGAAGGCTGATCAAGCCCGAGAAAAACAATTAGAGTCAATTCGGCATCAGGAACAGAAAGCTGCTGAAAAACGAGAAAAAAATTTAGAACGTTGGATTACCCTGGTCGGTACTGGTTTAGCGGTCAGTGGTATTTCTTCCCAAACCGATGCTAAACCAATAGAGTCTGTTATCGCCCAACTATACTCGAAAGAATCCTTAGATTTCCCCACCGCTGGTGTTACACCTTGGTTGACATACAGTGTCGTATTTGTGCTAGTTCATGTGGGAGTTGGTTTAATTGCTGCGTTCATTATGGATCGATTTCTCAAATTGGTATCAAAATGACTACTAAAGGGAACAGGGAACAGGGAACAGGGAATAGGGAATAGAGAAGAGGGAACAGGGCGAAAATTCTGTGTACCTGATTAGGCTAAAAAGCGCTATATAGCTGTAGGTTGCCTTATTAACTTACGGCGCTTTGTATAACTATCAGGTGCGCTTTCCCTGCTCCCTGCTCCCTACTCCCTGCTCCCTGCTCCCTGCTCCCTGCTCCCTGCTCCCTGTTTTAGGGATAATAATTTTAGCCATAAAATTATTACTTACTTGTTAAGGAATCGGTGCTTTGATCAAACAAACTAGGCGGAATCGGTGCTCGCAATTGGGATTGGTAAGTACAGTAGCAATGACAAGTTCATTAACACTGTCACTCTTAATTCCATCTACTAGTAATCAAGCTCATGCTCAGAGCAATATCGTACCAGATGATACTTTAGGAGCGAATGGTTCAGTGGTAATTCCTGACGCTTCTGTAAAGGGATTGCCAGCAGAATTAATTGAAGGAGGAGTTCAACGGGGAGTAAACCTATTCCACAGTTTTCAAGAATTCAATGTGGGAGAAGGGTTGCGGGTTTATTTAGCTAATCCAGCTGGCATTGAGAATATCCTGTCGCGGGTGACCGGAATGAATCCTTCGCAGATTGAAGGCACTTTGGGAGTAGATGGAGCAGCCAACCTGTTTTTGCTCAATCCCAATGGAATCATATTTGGGTCGAACGCCAGATTGGATGTGCAGGGTTCCTTTGTCGGAAGTACAGCGAATGCGATCGCATGGGGAGAAGATGGGTATTTCAGTGCTACTCAACCCGAAACTAGCCGTTTACTAACCATTAATCCCGGAGCATTGTTTTTTAATCAGGTCGGCTTGGTGTCAGGGACTATTATCAATACTGGCACCTTGGCCGTGGGGAAAGATTTAACCCTTTCCGGATTGAATCTAGATTTACAGGGTCAGCTATCAGCTGGGGGGAATTTGACCCTATCGGCCATGGAAACCCTGAAAGTGCGCGATAGCATAGCCCTACCTTTTGTGGCAGCAGCTGGGGGAAAACTATTGCTTGAGGGTAACCAAACCATAGATATATTGGCTTTGAGTGATCCCGATAGTGGGTTGTTTTCACAAGGGGATATGGTGTTGCGTTCCAGTAGCCCAATTAGAGGGGATACCCACTATTGGAGTGGAGGAAATTTTTCGATTGAGGAAATAGATGGAACTTTGGGTGATTTGTCAAGTCCCAATGACCCGATTATTCGCTCAGCGGGGGATGTCAGTTTTAAGAATTATGACGGTGCTTCCCTACACATTTTCGCCGGTGGTTCGGTAACGGTTGATAAGGTCAAGATTACAGGCTCTGATCCCGCAAATAATATTCAGGAAACCGTCACCCTATCCGATGACACCACCATATCAATAGATGGTAGTACTCGCCCGACCCTAGATATTAGGGCTGGCACCACAGCTATCGGTAACCCCAGCGGAATTACTGGCAATCCCACTCTTCATCAACTGGATTTGTCGGAGCCTCCAACCACAGCCAATATAAAGATTGGCGAGATAATGATTGAGCCGCCCAATGGTCAGGTGTTTTTGACCAATCAATACCAACCCAATTCCGCTGTAACTGGTTCGATTGAGATAACCACAATTAATACCAGTAATACCAGCAATACAGTAGAAAATGCCGGGGATGTGATTATTGACTCTGGTAAAGATATCATCCTCATTGGTACTAATACTAAAGATGAGGGCGTGATTTTCGCTGATACTTCCGGTCCTGGGCAGGGGGGTCAAATCAAGCTGGTGGCAAACCAGGAGATTTTGTTAAGCGATCGCTTTCTGGTCACAAGTGATACTACTAGTGATACATCTGGTTCAGGTAATGGGGGTGAAATTACGATTGAGGCTGAGTCAGTTACTGTCAGAGATGGAGGAGTGGTTGCTGCCCGTACCTTGGGAGAAGGAGATGCAGGTAATGTGACCATCAATGCCTCAGAATCTGTGCAAGTCATTGGTATTGATGTCTCCGGCGAGAATACGTTTCCCAGCCTCATCAGTACCCGAGCTGATGAAAACTCAACAGGAGATGCGGGAGACTTGAAGATTAATACACCACTGTTACTGGTTAAGGATGGAGGACAGGTTAGCGCCACTACCTTTGCAGAAGGAGATGCAGGTAATGTGACTATCAATGCCTCGAAATTAGTCGAAGTCATTGGTTTCTCCGCCGATGGTAAGATTGGCAGCGGTATATTTGCCCAAGCTAATCCAGACTCAACCGGAGATGGGGGTAACTTGATTATTAATACACAACAGTTATTGCTTAAGGATGGAGCACAGGTTAACGCCGTTACCTTTGGACAAGGAGATGCAGGTAATGTGACCATCAATGCCTCGGAATCGGTGCAAGTCATTGGTAAATCCCCCGATGGTAAGTTTCCCAGCGGTATATTTGACCAAGCTGTGGAAGACTCAACTGGAAAGGGGGGTTCCTTGAGGATTAATACACCAGTGTTACTGCTTGAGGATGGAGGACGGGTTGGCACCACTATCGACGCCAGCGTGATCGAAAACAGCCTGACCTTCTTACCAGACAATCAGATTGACACCACTACTTTGCTGTCCAATAGCTGCATTTTCCGCAGTCGGGAGCAACCAGGTAGCTTGATCATTACTGGTAGCGGTGGAAAACCCACTGCTCCAGGAAGTGGTAGGATTTCACCCTTTGCCACTGGCACAGTGCGCACCATACCCAGTGATGGTAGCTCTATCCCCAGCACCCAAGCGGATCGCCCTTGGCAAATCGGTGATCCGATTGTAGAACCTCAACGGGTATATCGACTGGCAGATGGACGGCTAGTTTTGAGTCGCGAGTGTGTAGAATAATTCCTGCACTAGCTAATGTGATCATACTCTTCGCCAATCACCTCAAAGCTTGGGTTTTTCTATATTACTGGTTATGCCGAAGTTACCTATTCCCCTTTACAATCGATCGGGTGCATGTCAGTTTTGTTAATCCCTGATTCAGATCCCCCGTTTCCCTTAATAAGGGGGACTTTTCCATCTAATTCCCCCCTTTTTTAAGGGGGGTTAGGGGGGATCTATGTACCTAATTACAAATTTGACATGCTCCCCAATCCATCCTAGTTTCACACCTCAAATAAAAAGGCTATATTGCCGTTTTATGCAATCAATTTTGCAGATAATTGCAATTATTTTGGCCGATTTTGTCAATTAAGTTTTACAAACAAAAGTAACATTAATGAAGCTTGGTAAGCCGTTTGATAGATAATAAGTTTAGCCACAAAATTATCACTTACTTGTGAAAGGATGGGTGCGGTGATCAGGCAAACCAGGCGGAGTCGGTCTTGGCAATTGGGATTGGTAAGTACAGTAGGGATGGCAAGTTCATTAACACTATCGCACTTTATTCCATCTACTACTAATCAAGCCCATGCTCAGAGCAATATCGTACCAGATGATACCTTGGGAGCTAATGGAACAGTTGTGATTCCTGACGCTTCTGTAAAGGGATTGCCAGCAGAATTAATTGAAGGAGGAGTTCAACGGGGAGTTAACCTATTCCACAGTTTTCAAGAATTCAATGTGGGAGAAGGGTTGCGGGTTTATTTAGCTAATCCAGCTGGCATTGAGAATATTCTGTCGCGGGTGACCGGAATGAATCCCAGCGATATTCAAGGAACCTTGGGAGTAGATGGCGCAGCTAACCTGTTTTTACTCAATCCCAATGGGATTATATTTGGAGCGAACGCCAGCTTGGATGTGCAGGGTTCATTTGTAGGAAGTACTGCGAATGCGATCGCATGGGGAGACGATGGCTATTTTAGTGCTACTCAACCCGAAACTAGCCGTTTACTAACCATTAATCCAGGAGCATTATTTTTTAATCAGGTCGGCTTGGTGTCAGGGAATATTATCAATACTGGCACCTTGGCAGTGGGGAAAGATTTAACTCTGTCGGGATTGAATCTAGATTTACAGGGTCAGCTATCAGCTGGGGGGAATTTGACCCTATCGGCCATGGAAACCCTGAAAGTGCGCGATAGCATAGCCCTACCTTTTGTGGCAGCAGCTGGGGGAAAACTATTGCTTGAGGGTAACCAAACCATAGATATATTGGCTTTGAGTGATCCCGATAGTGGGTTGTTTTCACAAGGGGATATGGTGTTGCGTTCCAGTAGCCCAATTAGAGGGGATACCCACTATTGGAGTGGAGGAAATTTTTCGATTGAGGAAATAGATGGAACTTTGGGTGATTTGTCAAGTCCCAATGACCCGATTATTCGCTCAGCGGGGGATGTCAGTTTTAAGAATTATGACGGTGCTTCCCTACACATTTTCGCCGGTGGTTCGGTAACGGTTGATAAGGTCAAGATTACAGGCTCTGATCCCGCAAATAATATTCAGGAAACCGTCACCCTATCCGATGACACCACCATATCAATAGATGGTAGTACTCGCCCGACCCTAGATATTAGGGCTGGCACCACAGCTATCGGGAACCCGATGCCAATTCCTGGCAATTCCATCCCTGAGCAACTGGTGTTGTCGGAGGCTGCTCCGACCACGGCAACTATTAAGATTGGCGAGGTAATTATTGAGCCGCCCAATGGTCAGGTGTTTATCACCAATCAATACCAACCCAATTCCGCTGTGACTGGTTCGATTGAGATAACCACAATTAATACCAGCAATACAGTAGAAAATGCTGGGGATGTGATTATTGACTCCGGTGTTGATATCATCCTGATTGGTACTAATAGTGTGACTGATAATCAGGGCTTGATTTTCGCTGATACTTCCGGTCCTGGGCAGGGGGGTCAAATCAAGCTGGTGGCAAAGCAAGAGATTTTGTTGAGCGATCGCTTTCTCGTCACCAGTGATACTACCAGTGATACATCTGGTTCAGGTAAAGGGGGTGAAATTACGATTGAGGCTGAGTCGGTTATTGTCAGAGATGGAGCAGTGATTGGTACCCGTACCTTTGGAAAAGGAAATGCAGGTAATGTGACCATCAATGGCTCAGAATCCGTGCAAGTCATTGGTATTGTTGTCTCCGGCGAGGATAAGTTTCCCAGCCGCATCAGTACCCGAGCTGATGAAAACTCAACCGGAGATGGGGGTTCCTTGAATATTAATACACAACGGTTACTGCTTCAAAATGCAGGACAGATTACTGCGAATACCCTTGGAAAAGGAGATGCAGGTGATGTGACTATCAATGCCTCAGAATCGGTGCAAGTCATTGGTATTGGTGTCTCCGGCGAAAATACGTTTTCCAGCCTCATAACTACCCGAGCTGATGAAAACTCAACCGGAGATGGGGGTTCCTTGAATATTAATACACAACAGTTACTGGTGGAGGATGGAGGACAGATTACTGCCAATACCTTTAAAGAAGGAGATGCAGGTAATGTGACCATCTCGGCCAAAGAATCGGTGAAAGTCATTGGTATTGGCGTCTCCGGCGAGGATACCTTTCCCAGCCTCATAACTAGCCGAGCTAATCCAGACTCAACAGGAAATGCAGGTTCGTTGAAGATTAATACACAACAGTTACTGGTGGAGGATGGAGCACAGGTTAGCGTCAGTACCTTTGCACAAGGAGATGGGGGTTCTTTGACCATCAATGCCTCCGAATCGGTGCAAGTCATTGGTGTCTCAGCAGATGGTAAGTTTAGCAGCGGTATATTTTCCCAAGCTAATCCAGACTCAACCGCAAAGGGGGGTTCCTTGATTATTAAGACACAACAGTTACTAGTTAAGGATGGAGCACAGATTAGCGTCAGTACCTTTGCACAAGGAGATGGGGGTTCTTTGACCATAGAAACCAAAGAACCGGTGCAAGTCATTGGGAAATCCCCCGATGGTAAGTTTCCCAGCGGTATATTTGCCCAAGCTTCGGAAGACTCAACCGGAAAGGAGGGTTCCTTAAAGATTAATACACAACAGTTACTGGTTTTGGATGGAGGACGGATTGGCACCACTATCGACGCCAGAGTGATCGAAAATAGCCTGACCTTCTTACCAGACAATCAGATTGACACCACTACTTTGCTGTCCAATAGCTGCATTTTCCGCAGTCGGGAGCAACCAGGTAGCTTGATCATTACTGGCAATGGTGGTTTACCTCCCGCTCCAGGAAGTGGTAAGATTTCACCCTTTGCCACTGGCACAGTGCGCACCATACCCAGTGATGGTAGCTCTAGCCCCAGCACCCAACCGGATCGCCCTTGGCAAATCGGTGATCCGATTGTAGAACCTCAAAAGGTATATCGACTGGCAGATGGACGACTAGTTTTGAGTCGGGAGTGTGTAGAATAGACTTCTTGCAGAAGTCGGGAACAGGGAACAGCGGATCTGGGAACAGTGGACAAGAATTTACGTAAAGCGATGCAGAGGTGCGACCCGTGGCGAATTTAATTCGCCTACGGAAAACGCACCATTACGGTCTTGGGGGTTCCCCCCACTCGCTACTTTCATGATTGTTTATCTAAAAAGGAGATTGATGGCGATTGCGCTACGGCCACGCTATGGCATGTGGCAGCCACCAACAAAGGCGTACGCCCTGAAAGGAAAGGCAGGTTTTGGTGTTTCTAGTTTAAGTTTTTTTATATTAGTAATCTCAGCTCTAAATGGGATGGCTCAATCTACGATTCCTAATTCATCTAATTCACCCCTTCCGATTACCTCCGCATCTGGGTCATCGCTACTAGAATCTACTGCTCAAGCTACTTCTACTCGACCGCCACCTAAGGTTAGATGTCCCGTTGAAAACATCGGGTCAGAATTAATAGGAACACAGGGAGAGGGAGAGACAGGGAGAGAGTTTTGGCGTATTTGTCAAGATTTTCGATATAAATCAAGACTTACGCAAAGCCCCCTAAATCCCCCTCTGTCAAAAAGCGAAGCATCCGCTAATTCCCCCCAGTATTGGGGGGTTAGGGGGGCGGGGGACTTTGAAATCATTACCCCTCCCGGTGCGCTTTCCGTTGGCGAATTTAATTCGCCACGGGTCGCACCGAAAAATTGGGGGGTTAGGGGGGCAAAACCAACTAAACTTCGTAAGCCCTATAAATCTTTATATCCAACCGATGCTACCGGAGTTGATCTTATCGCTTCATCCGGTCAGCGTTTCCTTGTCAAAACTGTAGAAGTGCTCGGTAACACCGTTTTACAAGAACAGATTACAGAATTAATTGAAGAGATTGAAAACCAGGAAGTCACCTTTGAAGATTTAATTGAACTGCGCTCTAAAATTACTCAACTGTATATTAACAACGGTTACGTTACCTCTGGTGCATTTTTACTCAATAATCAAGCACTGGACAGTGGCACTGTGCAAATACAGGTTGTTGAGGGTGAGCTAGAACGAATTGAACTGAATGGATTAAACCGTCTGCGACCTGACTATGTACTTGGTCCCCTAGAAATTGCCACTACTAAACCCTTAAATCAGCAACGTCTAGTCAAAGCACTGCAACTGCTGCAGCTAGACCCCTTAATCGAACGAGTGAACGTGGAATTGACCGCAGGGAGCACTCCCGGTCGTAATATATTACAGGTGACACTAAAAGAAGCCCCAGCCTTTCACACCGGTGTCAAGACAGAAAACAACCGTTCTCCCAGTATTGGTTCAACCCAAGTCAGTGTATTTGCTGCTCATGATAATCTATTCGGATTTGGCGATCGCATTCGTGGGGAATACGGTCTAACCGAAGGACTCGACATTTACGATATTCGGTATACCATCCCCATCAATGCTCGTAAAGGAACCCTGAGCTTGGGCTACAGCAATAGTGAGAATCGCCTTGTTTCCGAGAATTTCCAGGATTTAAACATTAGAGGTGAAACCCAGAACTATTCCCTCAGTTTCCGTCAGCCCTTATTGCGATCGCCAGAGACTGAATTCGCTGTGGGCTTAGGCTTAGACCTGCGTCACCGACAAACCTTTATACTCGATGACATTCCCTTGTCCTTCTCTGAAGCAACCGCAGATGGTACATCCAAGGTCACAGTAATTCGGCTGTTTCAAGATTGGGTCAAGCGCAGTCCAGAACGAGTATTAGCCGCCCGCTCCCAGTTTAGTCTAGGAATTGATGCCTTTGATGCCACCATTAGTGACTCAAGTCCTGATGGGCGTTTCTTTACCTGGGTCGGACAATTTCAGTGGGTCGAGCAATTATCACCATCTATTCTGCTGATCAGCCGAATTAATACTCAACTCACCCCAGATTCCTTACTATCCCTAGAAAAGTTCAGTGTAGGTGGTAGAGATACCGTCAGAGGCTATCGACAAAATCAAATCATTGCTGATAATGGCATCTTGGGGGGAGTAGAGGCACGTATTATGCTCACCTCAGACTCCAGACTACAATTAACCCCTTTCTTTGAAATCGGTACAACCTGGAATAATCAAGGGATTCAACCCAACCCTGCCACCATTGCTGGTGTAGGATTAGGCTTACGTTGGCAGATCGGATCTGGATTTAATCTCCGTCTCGACTATGGTATTCCCCTGATCGGGGTAGATAATCCGGGGGACTCACTGCAAGACAATGGCATTTACTTTACCGTAGACTACCAGCCCTTTTAGTTAGCTCTCACCCATTTAAATTGTGAATGGGGGCTGATGGGGAGATGGGGAGATCGGGAGATGGGGAGATGGGGAGATCGGGAGATGGGGAGATCGGGAGATCGGGAGATGGGGAGATGGGGAGATCGGGAGATGGGGAGATGGGGAGATGGGGAGATGGTAGACCGGTTTTTGCACAAGGGTCGCGATCTGAAACTTAAATGCATATTAGCTTAAGGCATCCAGTAAAATTAAAAATTAATAATTAAAAATTAAAAAGGGTAAATTCATAATGATAAATAACAAATTAAAAATCATCTCAAAAAAAAACACAACAAATATAGCACTACGTATTAAGGTGGGTGGTTGACATTTATAAAAGCAGCAAAAGCTATTATAATCACCTATTGCTAGCATGCCTATTGCCTATTGCCTTGCCCTTAGCGCTATAACCAGTAGACTTAACTATGAAACCAAAAATTATTGTCATTGACGACCACGAATCGGTTTTAGAAGGAACCGTGAGCCAACTGCAAAAGCAATACCCAGAGGCAGAAATTGTTACGGCTAAAACTGCCCAGATAGCTCAAGACTATGTAGAGAGGTTATCCCCTGACTTAGTTGTTGCCGATCTTTCCATTCCGAAGCAGCAGGGAGATACTGCCCGAACCGATACGGGAATTCAACTCCTCAAAACATTAATGAAACTATACCCTACCCTCAATATAGTTGTTCAAAGCGCTAATATCAAAGCCTTAATCCGTTTAAAACCTGCTATTAATGAACACGAAGGAGGCTTTACCATCGTCGATAAAAGCCTGCCCCAGAAAGAAATGTTAATCAAAGTTGACTGGTCACTTCAGGGATTGATTTACACCCCCAAAGGGATGCGCAAAGGCTTGGAAATCAAATCCGAATGGTTAGAACTTCTAACCTTAGCCTTTGAAGAAGGATTACAGGATAGAACCATTGCTCAGCGGATGCAAATCTCCGAGCGCACGGTGCGTAACTATTGGACTAAAGTTCAAGACGTTTTAGGGGTTTATCCAAAACCCGGTGAAAATATTCGCATTAAAACCGAGAAGCGGGCAAGAGAAGTCGGTCTAATCGATTGAGACATGAAACGTTTTACTGAGGAGGAAATTCAAACCTGGCGGGTAGGATTTATTCCAGGACTAGTCGTGATCGGACTAGTAATCCTATTTCGCCTCACTGGCTTCCTGCAAAGTCTAGAATTGATTGCTCTCGATAGTTTTCTCCGTTGGCGTCCTGAAGAATCTATTGATAAAAGAATTCTGATTGTTGGTATTAATGAACAAGACATCCAAGGCATAGGTACCTATCCCATACCCGATCGAGACTTAGCATCACTGCTGAGAAAACTAGCAACCTATAAGCCTAGAGCTATTGGTATTGACATCGTCAGAGATTTACCCGTTGATCCTGGTTACACTGACTTAGTCGCAGCATTTCAGGCTATCAAAACCGTGATTGGCATTGAAAAAGCCTTACCTGACCAATATGGCAATACCATTAATCCACCACCCACTTTACCCCCCGAACAAGTTGGCTTTGCCGATGTGATACCTGACGCTGACGGACACATCAGGCGCAGTTTACTAGGAACTTCAAATCTCGAAGGAGAGTATAAATTTTCTCTAGCTATACTGCTAGCAAAAGCGTATTTATC
Source organism: Moorena producens PAL-8-15-08-1 (assembly GCF_001767235.1). Classification (GTDB taxonomy): domain Bacteria; phylum Cyanobacteriota; class Cyanobacteriia; order Cyanobacteriales; family Coleofasciculaceae; genus Moorena; species Moorena producens_A. The sequence continues at coordinate 5,133,429 of NZ_CP017599.1, read as the reverse complement.
TAAAGAAGGAATTTCCCTAACCAATGGCACTGATGACCCAATAGCCATGCAGTTTGGTACTACGGAACTCACTCGCTTTCGCCCCAATTCCGGAGGCTATGTCAGAGCCGATGCTGGGGGAAATCAGATCCTAATTAATTTTCGCAATGCTCGAGAACCGTTTCGGATCGTATCCCTCAACGATATCCAAACTGGCAACATTGATCCAAGCTGGATTCGCGATCGCATAGTCCTGATTGGTATCACTAGCCATAGCGCTAAAGATATTGTAAATGTCTCTGCTATCCCTAGCTCTACTCCTGGATTAGTGTTTGGAGTAGAAGTGCATGCTCATACAGTTAGTCAAATCATTAGTGCTGTTCTCGATGGACGACCCTTGTTAAGGGTTTGGTCAGATAGCTGGGAATATATATGGATTATGGTTTGGGGGTTTCTGGGTATTAGCCTCGCTAGACTAACTAAGACACCGCGACATAATCTATTGAGTGTTAGTGTTGCTGGGATTAGTTTGGTGGGACTAAGTTATTTGCTCCTGATCTGGGGTTGGTGGATACCTGTAGTACCAACCTGGTTCGTTTTAACTGTCAATGGTGTCAGCATCAATGCCTTCTATCTATACCACCAAACCTTAAAATCCCGCATAAATGAACGCCAATATATGATTGATTATACCTTTGACATCATTCATAATGGACCATTACAAACCTTAGCTAGGATACTCAGCTGCACTCAAGATCAGGATTTATCTCATGACCAATTGCGCTCTCAACTAGAACAGTTAAACCAAGAACTCAGAGCAGTTTATGAATCAGTGCGTCGAGAAACCCTAACCGAAGATAGCAGTATCCACATCGGGATTGATTTAGACCTAGATTTGCAGCAACCCACTCACGAGATTCTCTATGAAGTTTATAGCAATACCCTAGCCTTAAACTTTCCTTGCTTTGAAACCATTCAGGTAAAAATTATAAAATTTGATCCAATCGATAGTCCGCCATTAAGTATCGAACAGAAGCGAGGATTGTGTCGATTTATGGAAGAAGCATTGTGCAATGTCGGTAAATATGCCAAAGGGGTAACTCGTCTGAAAGTCACCTGCACCCAAATCGAAGGTATGAATATTATTCGCATTCAAGATAATGGGTTGGGCATTAGCTCATCATCTCAACCCAAGAAATCTAAGCGTTCAGGAGGTCGGGGAACTAAACAAGCTAGAGCACTAGCGCGACAGCTAGGGGGAAGTTTTAAGCGGTCATCTTTGTCTCCTAAAGGAAGAGTTTGTGAACTCACTTGGTCTGTTAAAAAAGGTCGATTTTGGTTTTTAAACTAGGTATTATATATAGCAATTATACGACTTGTGAGGTACAAATTTCTGGTTTAAAGGGAGCAGGGAGCAGGGAGCAGGGAGCAGGGAGCAGGGAGCAGGGAGCAGGGAAGAGGGAGCAGGGAGCAGGGAGCAGGGAGCAGGGAGCAGGGAAGAGGGAAGAGGTAAAAAATAATGTGTACCTCATGAGTTCTATAAACGCTATATTAGCTGATAGCTGATAGCTGATAGCTGATAGCTGATAGCTGATAGCTGATAGCTGATAGCTGATAGCTGATAGCTGATAGCTTTTAGCTGATAGCTGATAGCTGATAGCTGATAGCTGATAGCTTTTAATCATTTATTAATGGCAATTTTAAATTTTTAATTTTATGCTGTTGGCATAATTAGAGGGTAAGTTAATGAAGAGAAGATTTCAGTTACTCAACCATTGCTTAGAGAATCACCGATTGACTATTGGTGTGGTTAGTCTATTTTTAGGGATGACAACTGTAGCCCTAGCCGACTATAAACCACCTTCTGAGCCATCTCATCCCGAACAACCTACAATTATTAGCGGTACCAGGGGAGGATGTTCTAAGAATGGACAAGCAAACTTAACTACACTAGCTCCTCAGGAACATATTGGAAAAACTGTTTCGACTCACCCAACCTTTGCTTGGTTTGTACCGGATGCTGAAGCATTGCCAATGAAATTTCAGCTTTATCAAGATGATGTAAATGAGCATCCCCAACCCATACAAAATATTGAATTGCAAACAACACCAGGAATAATGACTCACTCACTATCAGAGGATGAACTAGGCTTATCCGTGGGACAGAGATATCTTTGGCAAGTGGTCATTATCTGTGAACCCAATCATCCATCGAGTGCTATCATAGCCCAAGCTTATATCGATATCGTTCAAAAGTCACCAGATTTAAAAATAGCCCTTGCTGCAGCCACTAACCCCGTTGATAGGGCAGATATCTATGCTGAAAGAGGTTTCTGGTATAATGCCTTCGGTGAAGTTGTGGCTTGTGGTGACGATGCTAGACATAGAGAGTTAAAGCTAAATCTTTTAACTGATTTAGCAAAAATCGAGGCATCTGGAAATTCACACTATGCCAGCCAAAAGAGTGAGCGAATCAAGCAGATTTTAGAGATAGAACGGAAAGCCCGTTTGTAACTAAGTTAAGTGTAAGCATTTAGCTCATGCGCTACGCGCAGGCTACGCCAACAGCTGATAGCTGACAGCTGACAGCTGAATGCTTACCACCATAGTGAAAGTTAACACCGATAGACAACTTCAAATCAAGTTTTGCAGTTTTCAGCAATAGTCATAGTATAATTAGGCATTTACTGTTTCTCAACTTGGAAAGTAAGTTAGCAGAAAACGTGAATGCATTACCTATTTAATTCTTTTATTGTATTTAAAGGAACAGTGAGTCAAGGAGACAAGCATGGACGACTCTTTCTGATTCCTTCAATAGTTATTAATAGTTGTAGGTCTGCTCAAGGCACCTAGTCAATAGGTGCCTTTTTGTTAACAGTGCGGCTCTCCGGGCATTTTGGGGTAAACTGTAAAATAGGTGACAAATTAAAATTTGGTGGGTTAACTTAGATGTAGTTGACTGACCAAAGTTTTGGAAGCTCTTGAAATCCCGTAGATTGGGTGGAGAGAGGACACCCAAGGCCATCCCTTGTCGTGGTTGGGTTTCATACTTCAACTCAACCTACATCGACGCATATTTGTCAGTCAATCAGATAGTGAAAGCTAACACCGATATACAACCTCGAAGCAAGCTTTGCAGTTTTCAGCAATCATGATAGCGTAATTGTGCAGTTGCTATTTCTCAACTTGGCAAGTAAGTTAGCAGAAAACGTGAATGCATTACCTGTTTCATTCTTTTATTGTATTAAGTAAGGGAACAGTTAGTCGAGGAGACAAGCATGGACTACTGTTTCTGATTCCTTCAATAGTTGTTGATAGTTTATATTTGGTCTGCTCAAGGTACCTAGTCATTTATAGGTGCCTTTTTGTTAACAGTGCGGCTCTCCGGGCATTTTGGGGTAAACTGTAAAATAGGTGACAAATTAAAATTTGGTGGGTTAACTTAGATGTAGTTGACTGACCAAAGTTTTGGAAGCTCTTGAAATCCCGTAGATTGGGTGGAGAGAGGACACCCAAGGCCATCCCTTGTCGTGGTTGGGTTTCATACTTCAACTCAACCTACATCGACGCATATTTGTCAGTCAATCAGATAGTGAAAGCTAACACCGATATACAACCTCGAAGCAAGCTTTGCAGTTTTCAGCAATCATGATAGCGTAATTGTGCAGTTGCTATTTCTCAACTTGGCAAGTAAGTTAGCAGAAAACGTGAATGCATTACCTGTTTCATTCTTTTATTGTATTAAGTAAGGGAACAGTTAGTCGAGGAGACAAGCATGGACTACTGTTTCCGATTCCTTCAATAGTTGTTGATAGTTTTTGGTCTGCTCAAGGCACCTAGTCATTTATAGGTGCCTTTTTGCTCACAGTGCGGCTCTCTCGGCCACACCCCACACCCAGTAATATCAAGTCTGGTTGAATAGCCATAATTATTCAGGAGAGGGTGGGAGGTGTGGGGAGATGGGGAGATGGGGAGATAGGGAGATAGGGAGATAGGGAGATAGGGAGATAGGGAGATAGGGAGATAGGGAGATAGGGAGATAGGGAGATAGGGAGATAGGGAGATAGGGAGATTTTTATTAAGGGTAATTATCCTGAGCTGCTTGTCACCCCTGACAGACCTCCAAAAGCCGCCAATATTGTTGCTAACCCATCCCCTAACAGGGTGCGATGTAAACCGGGTTCTCGAAGATAATTATTTCCAGTCACAGAACTAATGGCTAACACATCGCCAATATGTTCAATGGCAGGAGCGATCGCAACCGGTACAATAAATAAAATTGCAGGTAAACTGAAACTGGGTGTGGTAAATTCAGGAATTTGAAACCAAGGAGCTTGACTAACAGGTGTAAAATCCACCATCCCTAACGGTAAAGTTACTAGATAACCGACTCCTATCCCCATCAAAATCGGAACTAATCGTAAAAAACCCCGCCCTAAAATTGCAGTTAGCATGGTGGCTAATAGAGAAACCATTGCTACACTAATAGCCATCCCTTCGGTGAATTCACTCATAAGTTGCTGACGCTTTTGTCAATTCTCTTGGTGCGCATTCCCGTGGGCGTTGAAACCTCGCGCCGGGGTTGCACCGCTGCTTAAAGGTTATCTTACACTGAACTGAGTGGGGAACCATGGAAATAATCCCATATAATAACTCGGGATTGATTCAGTAATTCCTCAAGGGACATTACCCACCGAAGCTGATAAGATTCCAAACAACTAGCTTATAACTTGATATAAGTTGATAATTACAAACAACAAGGCAACAAGCTATGGAACAGAAAGCAACTGCGTCTACTAAACTAGTCACCGGTAACTTTGTGGTGATCCAGGGAGATATCAATCGCAGAATTGGCGATGGTGGTGCTAGCCTCTGGAAAAAGACTTTCAACACAGAGGGACGCTACAAGGGCGGCGCTGCCATCCTGATGTTGATGGTTAAAGGATTGACAGCAACCGACAGTGATGCAGAGGTCAAAATCAATGGTAAAAGTGTAGGGAAGATCTACTCCTACGAGGGAGCTAATCCGAAGCATTGGTTTACCCAAATCATTAACATTGGTGCTGGCATCCTGAAGGATGGCGATAATGAGCTGGAGGTTGAGGCCGTAGATTTACCAAATCCCTCTGCTGGTGACCTCTATAACGATTTTTACATACGGGATGTGGTTTGCTTCTTCCAGCGGGAAGATTAGGAAACGACTAAGCGCGAAAGTATAGTTTAGGACATAGTTTTTGGTTTAAAGGGAATCGGGAATCGGGAATCGGGAATCGGGAATCGGGAATCGGGAATCGGGAATCGGGAACAGGGAACAGGGAATAGGGAATAGGGAACAGAAATTATGTCAAAACCTTTACTTCTACTGCTATAGTTTCAGTTTCTATTTTTAAGGGGGTAGGTAAACTACCTGATCAGGCTAGTTTACCTACCCCCGCCCGACTCCCAACTCCCGACTCCCGACTCCCGACTCCCGACTCCCGACTCCCGACTCCCGACTCCCGATTCCCTAATTCCCTATTCCTCTACTTGCTCACCAGTTAAGCTAAAGGCACGGGCTTCAGTAATTTTAACTAGAACTAGCTCACCTTTGAGGTGATTAATATCCCCAGAGAAGAACGTGAGACGATTTCCTTTGGTTCTGCCCATGACTTGAGTATTGTCTTTGGGATTCTGGTCTTCCACCAGCACTTCCTCAATCCGTCCCAGATAACGTTGCGATCGCTCAGCTGCTTTTATCGCAACTAGGTGGTTGAGACGTTGAAGGCGATCGCATTTGACCTCCTCAGGGAGCTGATTGTCCCACAATGCTGCTGGTGTACCAGGACGAGGGGAATAGGCAGCGGTATTGAGCTGGTCAAAGCCAATATCGTCTACTAGTTTTAGGGTATTTTCAAATTGTGCTTCCGTTTCCCCAGGAAAGCCCACAATCGCATCTGCACTAATCGAAGCATCGGGCATATACTCCCGAATGGTATTAATAATACGGCGATATTTCTGGTGGGTATAGCCCCGTGCCATAGCTTTGAGAATATCGTTATCCCCAGATTGGAAAGGAATGTGGAAATGTTCGCACACTTCCGGCAACTCGTGACAGGCACGGATCAGCCGTTCTGTAAAGTAGCGGGGGTGACTGGTAGCAAAGCGGAGCCGCTCAATCCCCGGTATATTGCTTACATAATACAGTAAATCTGTCAAGGTGTGCTGATGCCGCCCCGATTCAGTCACCCCTGGTAAGTCACGTCCGTAAGCATCAATATTTTGTCCCAAGAGGGTGACTTCCTTATAGCCTTGCCGTCCTAACTCCTCTATTTCTGCCCGAATCGCTTCTGGAGTACGGGATTGCTCTAAACCTCGGACATTGGGGACTACACAGTAGGTGCAGCGTTCGTTACACCCATAAATTATATTTACCCAGGCGCTAATGCTGCTGTCCCGTCTTGGTTTAGTGATGTCTTCAACAATATGAATTGGTTCTGTAGCAACTAGCTGGTTGCCATCAAATACCTGGTCTAGCAAATCCCCTAAACGATTGGCGTGTTGCGGTCCCATGACTAAATCAACTTCTGGAACTCGCCGCAGCAGTGCTTCTCCCTCCTGTTGTGCCACACAACCAGCTACTACCAAGGTCAGGTCTGGTTGTTGGTGTTTGCGCTTTGCCTGTCTTCCTAGGTAGGAATAAACCTTTTGCTCAGCATTATCTCGAATGGTGCAGGTGTTGTAGAGAATTAAGTCAGCCTCGTTGGGATTTTCTGACCACTGGAAGCCGATATCTTCTAGGATTCCAGCCATCCGCTCGGAGTCGGCTTTGTTCATCTGGCAGCCAAAAGTGGTGATATGGTAGCGGCGGGGAAATGAGGTCATCTTACGTTACACAGCTAAGGATTGGATCAGGGGATCTCCTCTAATTATAGATTTTCAGACCTACTCCTTTTTCTGATCCCTATGGCAAAGGTCAATTACGCCCCTAGACAAAACCTATAGATAGTTAGCAGCATTTTTCTCTAATCAACATTTTATTAACCAGAAGTTTGATCTGCTTGCTTTACCTTGCTTGACTCTCTAATCATATCCGTAAATACACTTATTTTAAATATAAAGCTATTTATATATATCCCTAAAATCATCGTTTTTATTGGATTCTAATTAAGTTAAGATAGTTTTTTTTGCTAGTTTTATTGTTTTTACTCTTTTTTTGATTAATTGAGTTTTTATTTAAAATTTATGCTGATTGTGCTGGAAAAGTTTTGAAGTAATGAGTAGAAACTTTGAGCAAGGTCACCACAATGGGTTTTCAAAGCTATATCTTGTTATCTACTCTACTAGTTACTGTTGGTATTAATTTTTACCTAGGTGAGTCTAGTTCTCCACAGGGATACCAGTCTGATTCCGTTGACCAGCAATTACTAGCTGTCCAGGAAGAAAGTTGTCCTCCAGGAAGCGGACGGCGAGAGAATTCTGATTGTTTAAATTGAAAGCATTTATCATTAAACAATTGGCTATATCCTGCTGGAATTGATAACTACAGTTCAGGTAAATTTATCAGGTAAATTTAAAAGGTAACTACCTGGATTTCCACTGACCATGAAAGCTGAAGGGGATAACTTTTGGTAATCCCAGACGACATATCGGTTCTTCATTTAGGGTTATCGTGTTTCTACCAAATACCATAACTTCACTACTATCAGAATTTCCATCATACACAACTGTTAATATCCAACCCTGGTCAGGATTCAGGCTATCCGGTGCATAGACTGGTTCTGAGGGATAGCGATTTTCCCCTAAATCAGCCACAATCAAGGTGCCAGTTTTGTGGTCAAAACATCCAATTGCACCCAATAATTCTTTACTAATATCGACCACTTCGCGATGTACAGATAAATAAGTATGAGGTGAGTATTGTCCTACTCGCTGTTGCGGCACCACAGGAAATTCACAGCTTCTATCGAACAACTGTTGTAACTGCACAACCTGACCAGTGTCAGGATTGATTCGGGCTTGCCACAGGGTTCCTTTCGCTTTGGTTTTAGTTTCACCAGTGGCAACTTCTTTCAAATACTGATTGGTCTGAAAGTCGGCATAACGGACAAAATCAATCACGATCAAGCCATCGTTGTCCACATAACCATTGCTGAAGTGCCACTGATACCAGGGTTCAGCTTCACCACGACTGACTACACTAAGGCTGTCACAATCTACAATAATAATTTGGGTTGACTTATTTGGGTGCCACTCCATAGCATCACCATAGCTGCACCAACCTAGAGCTACTTTTAGGAAATTCACTCGCACTGGGGGTACAAAAAATACTAGATACGGCCCTGCCAGAACAAAATCATGGATGAAGGGCAAACCCTCTAGCTGTACTGACCCTTGTTGGATAATTTTGCCAGTGGAGTTGCTTTTGTAAATGTTGAGTCTGCTATTAAGTTCAGCAGTCAGTCCAAAGTTGAAAATCTCTCCAGTTTTGGGATCAATCTTGGGATGGGCAGAAAAGGTTGCTCCTTTGCCTAGACCAGATAAGTCATCAGTGCCTCTGGTTTCTAAGGTCTGGAGGTCTAAGGCATGGGGATAACCACCTTCCCATAGGGCTAACAATTTATCTGGTAATGGTAGCACTGAGGTATTGGCAGCATTTTTAACTGGCTTACCCCAGCGTTTCCAGATTGGTCCTGGTGTTGTCATGCCATAGTTGGGGTACAGTAATTTGTCAGCAGCAGCTTCTGCTTGATAGCCAGAGGTTTGGACGTAGCGATAAACTCCTGTGGCACCAGCAGGGGTAAAATGTACTGCTAAAATTGCTCCATCACCATCAAACCAATGTCCAACCGGTACACCACCTCGCTGTAACCGTGCAGGACCATTTCTATACAGAGAACCTCGCAACCCTTCTGGGATTTTGCCAGAGATGACCGGGAGGGCAGTAGGCGGAAATTCAGTTGCCGGTTTTGCGATCGCATTCGCCCAGCCTTTTGTTGTAGATGCTTGAGGGATCATGTTTTAAAGGGAACAGGGAACAGGGAACAGGGAAGAGTGTGGGGAGATGGGGAGATAGGGAGATGGGGAGATGGGGAGATAGGGAGATAGGGAGATAGGGAGATGGGGAGATGGGGAGATGGGAAACATTTTTATAGTGAGGTGGAATGGGCATCTTGGGTGGAACTGGCATCTTGCCAGTTTCATGGTTATTTGCGGGCGGGCAGGATGCCCACTCTACTCCTATTCAAACGCCGTAAATTTTAGTCTTACCCCGATTCCCGACTCCCGATTCCCGACTCCCGATTCCCTATAGTTATTACCCAGCAACTGCTGTCGCTTCTGGTTTCTCGGCAGACTCCTGATCTTTGCGCTGGATCAGTTCAATCTTGTATCCACTCGGGTCTTCCACAAAAGCAATCACTGTTGAACCGTGCTTCATCGGTCCTGGCTCTCGCACTACCTTACCACCAAGGGATTTAATTTGGTCGCAGGTTTGGTAGATATCGTCTACACCAAGGGCAATATGACCGAAAGCATCCCCGATGTTGTACTGATCAACCCCCCAGTTATAGGTTAGTTCAATAACCGTGTTGTCAGATTCATCCCCGTAGCCTACAAATGCTAAGGTAAATTTTCCCCCTGGAAAGTCCTTCTGACGGAGCAGCTTCATGCCTAGGACATCGCAGTAAAACTTGATCGATTCCTCAAGATTGCCGACTCGCAGCATTGTGTGTAGCATTCGCATTAGCTTAGTGTCTCCTCTTGAATCAGTCAATTCGGTTCTATTGTATAGCAGTTGTAAAAGGGAGCAGGGAGTAGGGAGTAGGGAGTAGGGAGTAGGGAAAAAATCCTGTAAGCATTCAGCGGTCAGGGGTCAGCGGTCAGCTTATTTTATTGAAAAGCACTTCAAGTAGCTTCCGCTATGGGCATAAACTGAATGCTTACTTCTGGTTTGGAGGTCTCTCTACTAGACCTGGCAGAGTTTACGAGCTTCTTGTGTCTAGAATAGAGTTGATTATTCTACAGTTCATTTAGCGATCGCATTTTCCCACTTCCGATTCCCGATTCCCTACTCCCTACTCCCTACTCCCTGCTCCCTTCAACCTTCAACCTTCAACCAATTAACCTTCAACCTTTAAGATGGTCACTTGGGATTCCTATCTAGCATCAATCCATAAAGAGTACGCCCAATGGTGGCACCTTTATACCCTCACCGATGTCGAAGACCGTAAGCGCAAGCAGCAGCAAGCAACTCCTATGCTGTTTGATTTTGGCCTGATGGTGCAAACCATCAAGTCGCAGCAGCCACAAACAGACTTGGTCGTTTGGATTATTATTCCATTGACTTGTAGGGAGTCGGGAGTCGGGAGTCGGGAATCGGGAGTCGGTGTAAGACGAAAATTTACTGTACCTCGTCAGTATGATAAACGCTATAAAAGCGATGCAGCGCGGTCTTGGGGGTTTCCCCCATGAGCGACTGCATCAAGACAATGTTTCCCATCTCCCCATCTCCCCATCTCCCCAAACTTCCCACACTCCCTGTTCCCTATTCCCTATTCCCTATTCCCTATTCCCTTACCTTACTAATGCTTCTTTCTCCAACAACAGTGTCACAGGACCATCATTTTCTATAGAAACATCCATCATCGCACCAAACTCACCAGTTTCTACCCGCAACCCACTCATCCGTAACTTATCTACAAATAGTTGATATAGTGCCCTAGCGTATTCTGGAGCAGCGGACTGACTAAAGGAAGGGCGGCGTCCTTTGCGACAATCTCCATAAAGGGTAAACTGGCTAACCACCAATAGCTCACCACCTATATCCTGCACCGACTTTTCCCAACGGTCATTACCAGTAGTCTCGTCTGGAAATAGCCTTAAATCTAGACACTTTCGCACCATCCAGTCTAATTCAGCTTCCGTATCAGTATCCGCAATACCGACTAGTAGGTTAAGCCCTCGCCCTATTTTCCCAATAACTCTTCTGTCTACTTCGACTTGAGAGGATTTGACTCGTTGGATGATTACGCGCATAGTCTTAACTGCTAAGTGAGTCATTAGATGCTGGTTGACTGACAAAACTATTCAACCACGTACTGCCGGGTAAAAGCATCTAATTTGGTATAAATTTTAACAGACAAAATCTAATTAACTCAATTTTCTGATGAATCGGGCTTGTTGACAATTAACCGGTCGATTGTAGATTTTTGGTACTCTTGTTAAATTTAAATCTGTTAAATTTTATACTATTTAATATTGATTTGCCCTGTATAGCCACGGTTGTAAACTGAAATAATAAATCTGATTGTGGTGCCATCAAGCTTTATTAAAGTTCTTATATAAAATTCCTTATCTAAAAATAAATTCACAGAAACTATTTATCTTTTTTTAAAAAATAGATTTTTTTAACAAAAAATATAAGTTATATCAATTGCTTTGTCTGCAATCTTGATATATCATCATTTATGATGGCCTAAAATAGATAGTGTTGCTTATAGCTATGAGCTACATATATTTAGTTTTATTTATTATTATCTATGACCTGTTCCCGAAAACAGATTTGCACCTCACCTAATCCTAATTGAAAACCGTTATACTATGTTTAAGAAAATTCCCATAGCTTGGCTGCAACTACAATACCAGAAAGGACAAACAATAGCAGCTATCCTGGGAATTGCTTTCACTGCTATTCTACTCTTTATGCAAATCGGGTTTCGCTCTGGTTTTTTAGAAAGTCTGGTTCAACTTCCTTCTAGTTTTCAGAGTGAAGTTTTTTTAATGAGTGCTTCAACTACTACTGTTCTTAAACCAGTGACTTTTTCTGAACGCCGTTTATATCAAGCTTTAGCCTTTAAAGAAGTAGAATCAGTTACCCCCATATACATGTCCATCATATTGTGGAAAAATCCTAAAAACAAAGCAGTTTTTATAGAAAGAATTCAGGTCATTGGCTTTCCTGTGACATCCTCAGTGATTGATTTACCAGGAATAGAAGATAATATAGATAAATTAAAACTTGATAATGCGTTTTTATTAGATGAAAAATCTCGACCAGAATTAGATCCAGTAGTATCTGATATCAAGAACCAAGGAAAAGCGATTACAGAAATAAAAACTAATTATGGCTTAAAAAAAATAGAAGTTATCGGATTATTCCAGTTAGGTGCTAACACTACATTCAATGGTACTGTCATTACTAGCGATTCAAATTTTTTTAATATATTTGGGAGAAATAGAGAAGAAATAAATTTGGGATTAATTAACCTGAAGCCAGGAGTAGACACCCAGAAACTTATTTCTAAAATGGAAAATTATTTTCCTAATGATGTAAAAATGTTATCCAAATCAGAGTTAATTACTAAAGAAAAGGATTTTTATGAATACGGTTCCCCGGTGGGGTTGATTTTTCGCTTTGGTCTAAGCGGTGCTATTATTGTAGGAACTATTATTCTATATCAAATTTTATATCAAAAAATATCAAAATTTATCAAAGACTATGCTACATTAAAAGCAATTGGTCATAGTCACAATTCCCTGGTAATGATTGTATTAGAACAAACATTGATTTTGGCCATTTTAGGATATATTCCAGGATTGATTTTATCGGGTTTTATGTACGAACAGCTTGCTAAAGATACAAGTCTGAAGTTTGAAATGACATTCAGTGTGGCGATCGCTGTTTTGTTACTGATCTGTTTAATCTGTTTCACTTCTGGTTTAATTGCTGTCAGAAAGCTAAAAGAAGCAGATCCTGCCGATATTTTCAGCTAAACTGACTTCCATGGAGAATGTTGTTGCTATTCAAAATCTTAATCATTATTACCAAGAAGGGAGAGGACGCAGACAGGTAATATTTAATATTAACTTAACTATCAAGGTAGGAGAAACTCTATTCCTGACTGGAGAATCTGGATCGGGAAAAACCACCTTAATATCCTTGATTGGATGTTTGCGTTCTGTCCAAGAGGGTAGTTTGAAAATATTGGGTCAAGAATTGCGTGGTGCTGGTCAATCTCAATTGATTAATTTGCGTCGTAATCTTGGCTATGTTTTTCAACATTTCAATTTGTTTGATTTTATGACTATCTGCCAGAATGTACAAGTATCCCTAGAACTACAAAAAAACTTTGATCCTGAGCAAGCTCGTCTTAAAAGTGAAGCTTTACTTAAAAAAGTTGGTTTAGAACACCGACTAAACGCCTACCCTAGAGAACTTTCAGGAGGCCAAAAACAACGAGTGGCGATCGCTCGTGCCTTAGTCCACCGGCCTAAATTAATATTAGCAGACGAACCAACTGCTGCCCTAGACAGTAAAACAGGTCGAGAGGTGGTAGAACTAATTCAGGGTCTTGCCAAACAACAAGGTAGTGCTGTTTTAATCGTCACTCACAACAACCGGATTCTGGATCTTGCCGATCGGATTGTGCGGATTAAAGATGGTCAGTTAGGAATAGGATACGTCGAGGAACTCTCCTTAATACTGCCAACCCTGACAGACAAACAATTAACTGAGATTGCATCGAACATAGAACTGCGTACTTATGAACCTGGCTTAACCATTATTGGACAGGGGTATCCTGCCAAAGAATTCTACATCCTTATAGAAGGGACGGTCGAGGTAATTAACAAGAACGACGACTCGGAAGCTATTGTGCTGGAACGGTTAGAGCGAGGTAATTTCTTTGGCGAAATTGGTCTGCTCAAAGGCGAAAAATGTATAGAAAATGTCCGCGTCACCTCTGACTCAGAAGCGAAAGTTATGGTCATAGATCAGGAAACTTTTCTGAAAATGATTTATGAGTCAAAATTAACGAACGCTGTAATTAATTACCAAATGTTTCAACGTCTCAGTAAGTTTAAAGTTTAAAATAATTAAAGAGGAATATTAATCATGAAAGTTGTCCAAGAGTATATGCAGGGTCTTTACAACCATGGTATATATCCCGACCAATATATTTGTTACCAAAAACAAGGAAATCTAGTTGAAATAGAACAAGAAGCTACGGGCATTCGCCATAAGGTTCTTACCTTTTGCACTAACGATATTTTAGGTTTAGTACAATCAGAAGCCGTCAAGCAAGCAGCGATCGATGCCATTCTCCATTACGGTACCTCTAATAGTTCTTGTCCTACCTTGAGCGGTCGTATTGAACTACATCGTCAGCTAGAACAAGAAATTTCTGCTTTTAAGGGCTTGCCCCATACCCATCTATTTGTCAATGCTTGGATGGCAATCCAGGCTTTAATTGATGGTTTCTGTCACTTGGCAGCACCAGTGCCTGGTTTTAGCAATACCAGAGAAACCTTGATTCTGACAGATGTCCTCAACCACGGTTGCATCGTCTCCGCTTTAGTCAATGCTAAAAACCTTTCCGGTAAAGTTGTTAACCATAGTACCAATGTTCGAGTCAAACCTTATCGCCACTGCGATGGGGCTGATTTAGCTCGTAAGTTACGACGTTATGCCCAGCCCAACGATAGGATTATGGTAATTTCTGATGCAGTCTTCTCTATGGAAGGGGATATTGCACCCTTGCCAGAGATGCTCGACCTGTTGGAAAATTACCCTGGCAGCGTGATAGTAATGGATGAAGCCCATGGTAGTGGGGCACTTGGAGCTAGTGGAGGAGGAATCTACGACCACTTCGGCATTACCCCCCAGGAAGTACTTGACCGGGGAATAGTACCAATAATAATGACCACCTTCTCCAAATTTGGCGCTTCAGCAGGGGCAGCAATTAGCAGCCATTCTCGTGAATTAATTGACCTATTGGATGTTTGTCCGACTTCCATCGGTACTATTTCTCTCCCCGCGCCAACCACTGCTGCTGCTTTAGAAGCTATCCGTCAAGTTAGGCAAAACCCGCAGTTAGTGCAAAAGCTTCAATCAAATACTCGTTATCTGCGATCGCTCTTGGCAAAGAATGAATTTACTACTATGGGAGAAACCCAGGTCATTCCAGTATTTTTACCTCCAGAACTCAATCCCAAGCTTTTTGCCTCTCACCTAATCGAAAACCACGGCATTTGGGTATCCCCAATTTGGTATAGAGCCAAACCCCGCCTCCGCATTACTGCCAACGCTCTTCATACCCAGGAGGAACTTGAGCATCTTGTCGCAGGGATGGTAGCAACAAGGAATGCTTTATATCAGCCTAAAAATATAGCAATATAGCAATTGTAATTGATTGGTGAAACAGGTGCTCACTAATTTAAGGTGCTCACTAATTCTTAATTCTTAATTCTTAATTCTTAATTCTTAATCCTATGACTGCTCCCTTGAGTAATTTAACGATTCAAATTAGACGCTATATTAGGCATGTTTAAATCATCGTTCATCGTTCATCGTTCCAAGATGCCCCATGCTCTATGACTTACAACATACTTACCGTTACTACGCCTGCTGAAAAGAAAGCTTTTCTGGATGTACCAGCCAGGATCTATCAAAACGATCCCAACTGGGTACAACCTCTACGTAGTAGCATTGCCAAACAATTATCTCCCAATAGCCCTTTTTCTCAATACGGCCAGCTACAACCGTTTATTGCCATTTCAGAAGGGCAAACCGTGGGGCGTATTGTTGCGGCGGTGAATCAAAGACTGATTGAAAAAGAAGGCAAACCAATAGGATTGTTTGGTTATTTTGAATGCGTTGAAAACTTTGAAATTGCCCAAGCACTCTTAGAAACAGCCTGCCAATGGTTGCGAGATCGCGGCATGACTGCGATCCGGGGGCCAATAGACCTCTCTATTCATAATAATTGCCTCTTCCTCGTGGATGGTTTTGATTCGCCGCCAATCATAATGATGCCCTATAATCCCTCCTACTATGGAGAATTTATGGAAAAGGCTGGCTGGCCAAAAGCTAAAGATGCCTATGCTTATGATTTTCCCTTAGATAATCCTCTCCCCCATAAGTTTGATAAAGCCTATAAAATTGCTTGTAAATCTGGCATTACTTTCCGCCCCATCCATCTCAAAGATCGGGTATTTGAACAAGATTGTCGCAGTATCTATGGTTTATTTACTAAAGCTTTTGCGAATAATTGGAGTTCTACTCCCCGTAGTGAAGAGGAATTTATCGAAGAAGCAAAGGATTTACAACAGTTAGTCGATCCAGACCTTTTTCCAGTTGCGGAAGATAACGGCAAAATGATCGGCTTTTGGATGGGGTTACCGAACTACAATATTGCCCTAAAACAGGTCAATGGTAAACTCAACTGGCTAGGTATGCTCAAGTTTCTTTGGTATCGCCGTCAGATTAATGAACTCCGAGTCATTGCCATGTGTTCTTTACCAGAGTATCGCCGAAAAATGGTGCCTTTAGCCCTGATTTATTTAGGAATGCAGGGAAGTATTCAAAAGAATAAACCCTATCAAAGAGCGGAACTTTCTTGGGTATGGGAAGATAACTATTCCTCCCGTAAGCTGATTGAGGCCGCAGGGGGCAAAATTTATAAGACTTACCGCATTTATGAAAAATCACTATGAAAGCATTTGTAACAGGAGCAAATGGATTTACCGGCTCTCATTTGGTAAAAGAATTACAGCAACAAGGTTATCTTGTCAAGGGTTTAGTGCGTAAATCCAGTAATTTATCCCGCCTCGCCAACTGCGATCTAGAGCTAGTGTATGGTGATATTACCAACAAGCAGGTTTTACAAGAAGGGATCGCCGATGTAGATACAGTATTCCACACAGCGGCTTATGTAGACTTGGGATTAGTCAATGAAGCGGAGATGGAACGGGTAAATGTAGAAGGAACCCGCGCTGTATTAGAAGTAGCCCAAGCTGCTGGGGTCTCGAAAATGGTCTATTGCAGCACCATTGGCGTTTTTGGAGATACCCAAGGTCAGGTGGTGGATGAAACCTTTGACAGAACTCAACAGGACTTTTCTTCTGCCTACGATCGCACGAAATACCAAGCTCAACAGTTGGTCGATCAATATTTCCAGCAAGGTTTACCCGTTGTTAGTATCATGCCTTCTGGTATCTTAGGCGTTGATGACCCCCATTTTGGACCGGTAATTCAGCTATTTCTCAAAAGGCGATTGAAGTTGTGGCCAGGAGGCGATCGCATTACGGGCATAGTTCATGTAGATGACCTAGTCAATGGCATGATTCTTGCCCCAGAAAAAGGTAGACCAGGAGAGCACTATATAATATCCGCTGGGGATCTAACAACCCGGGAAATGTTTAAAATTTTCTCTCAAAAGACTGGTATTCCCATTCCCGCTGAACCTCCAGAACCTGTAGTGAGGCTAGTAGGTAGCCTACTGGACCCCATCGGCAATTTATTTGCTTGGAATCCCCCCATTAGTGGAGAGCGCGTTCACTACATTTATGATCGCTGTGTTCGAGTTAAAGCCACCAAAGCAGGGCAAGAACTGGGTTGGCAACCTCGCTCTATATCGGAAACATTAGGAGAACTAGTCAGATCTCAAGACAATTAATTTTCTCTTAAATGAAATTCAATTATTCTGATCAACAAAGAGGTTTGTGGCGTGCCTTGCTAGCATTTGCGATCGCTTTGCCCTTGAGCATATTCTTGGTCTACAACTTCCGATATTCTCAGAAAAGTGTTACAAGGGTTTTGCCTCCGGATTCAGAAACTGTAGTACAGCTCAATGCTGTTGCTGCCTTAGGGTTTTTAGAACCTGAAGGAGAAGTTATTCATCTGTCGGGCACTGTTTTAGCAGAAGGTGCGCGGGTTGCTCAACTACTTGTAAAACAGGGAGAGCAAGTAAAACCAGGGCAAATAGTTGCGATTCTCGATAGCCATAAGCGCCTCTCAGCAGCCCTAGAAAGAGCCAAGACACAAGTAAAAATTGCCCAAGCTCGTCTGGAACAAGTGAAAGCGGGAGCCAAAGCAGGGCAGATTAATGCCCAGAGGGCAAGAATTGAAAATTTACAAGCAGAACTACAGGGTCAAACCGCAGCTCAACAAGCAACCATCGAGGGTTTAGAAGCTGATTTAAAAGGGAAAACAGCAGCTCAACAAGCAACCATCGAGCGTTTAAAAGCGGAGTTGCGTCATGCTCAAACTGAATGCGATCGCTTTGAAAGATTACATATTGATGGTGCGGTAACCGCTTCCGACCGTGACCTAAAGTGCTTAGAAAAGGAAACAGCTCACAAGCTTGTCATTGAATCAGAAGTTACCTTTAAGCAGATTGTAGATAGTGGTCAAGAACAAATCAAAGAAGCTCAAGCCAATCTCCAGAGAACGATCAACACTATTCAACAGCAGCAGACTGAAGCTAAAGCGACCCTCAACCAAATTGCAGAAGTTCGTGCTGTAGACGTAGTGCTTGCCCAAGCTGAACTAGAAGATGCGATGGTTGGGGTTCAACAGGCTCAGGCAGAGCTAGACTTAGCCTATGTGCGATCTCCAAGAACCGGTCAGATTCTGAAAATTCACACTTGGCCGGGAGAAATTGTCAGTGATCAGGGAATTGTTGAACTGGGTCGAACCGAGCAGATGTATGTGAAAGCAGAAGTTTATGAAACGGATATCAGTAAAGTTCGTCTGGGTCAGCGCTCAACAATTACTAGCGATGGTTTTCCAGGGGAATTAAACGGTATTGTAGATCAGATTGGTTTGCAAATTGGTAAAAAAGAGGTGTTTAGTACTAACCCTGTAGTTGACGTGGATGCTAGAGTTGTAGAGGTTAAAATTCGCCTTAACTCAGAAGATAATCATAAAGTTGCAGGCTTAACGAACTTACAGGTTAAGGTGGTGATTGATACTTCCAACTAATGATCAAGAATTTGTAGCAAGTTTTTATGAAGTAATAATCATAGTCTATTCTACTATGAACTATAGCGTTTATCATAGCTATGAAGTACACATTATTTTTCCCCCCTTGCCTCTTGCCTCTTTCCTCTTGACTATTCCCTGCTCCCTGCTCCCTGCTCCCTAAAACCTATAAATTTGTACCTCACTCGTCCTGATAATTGCTATATATGAATTCCCTTACTTCCACCTAAGTTCTATAAATCCTCGTTCCGGTTGATTCAATACTTCTTCAGTGAGCCATTCGACCGACTGATAAGTACCGAACACATGATCCCACCAGTCTACGCCTAAACCAAAGTTATGGTGCCACATATTATACTGATGGTGAACATAATGAACAGGCATTTTCATCCAAAAACATTTGGTGGGATTATCATGCTGTAACTGATGGGCATAAGCGGAAAAAGCTGCATAAATTAGACCGCCCAAAAACCAGCCTATTCCCGCTGACCAAGAAATAAAAAACATTGGACATAAGATAATCAAAGAGCCTTTAATATAGTCTCGGAACTCCCAGAGTACCCCTTGTCCTTCATTACGACGATGATGATCCCGGTGACGTTCTCCAATTTTATGGGAAAAATGCATCAAGCGATGTATCCAGTATTCAACAAAACTCGCGAAAATAAAACCGGTCACTACCATTATTAATACAGTAAGTAAATTCATATTACTCATCTTCCTAATTTAGACAATGATTATTGTTATATATAGCCATTAAGAATTATATATTACACATATTTGGTATAGAAATATAGCGTTTATCATAGCTATGAGGTACACATTATTTTTTCCCTCTTCCCTCTTCCCTCTTACCTCTTCCCTCTTCCCTGCTCCCTGCTCCCTGCTCCCTGCTCCCTAAAACCCAGAGATTTGTACCTCATGGGTATAAGACTTGCTATAAATAGTTACGACTCCTATTATAACCATTGATTTATAATTGCTATATAATGATTACGTCTGTTGTTTAAGCAACAGTACTATAGAATAAAAAGCCTTTATTAGGCTAGCACGATCAACCCGATGTATTCTTCATTGTTAACAGTAACCATCAACCGGACATTCATGGAAAATTATATATATCACGGCTGATGCCCCTTGTTTTGCCGGATGATTTAATTCCAGTCAGAATGTCAGAAGTCAGAAGTCAGAATCACTAGACTCCTCTAGCTCAACTTTTTTTTAGATTCCTTCTCAGCCAAAATCTCAGGCAGTTGTGCTTCAATTCGATCTTTAACAATTTTACGGTACTCCAGGAAATGTTTGCCAGGCATAATTTTGCTTCATACAATTGCCAGAAACAAAAGCTTATCTCTCTCCAGATAAGCTTTTGAGCACTTTTGACTTCATTTTTTGTAACTCAACAAGCATGAGACGTGCTAGCACACAAGGTTCGCTATACCCAGAATTACTAAAACCTAATTAACGATAATACCAAAAGAAAGGCAATTTCTAACAGATAAGTAATGCAAACGCTACGGTTTAATAAACCATCCCAAAGATAGCCTTGACGTTTGGGAGTATTACTGCGCTTAAAGGTACGACTCCAGCCAGTGAAAATAGCTGGGCTGCGCAAATTACACTCCTGAGTCAAAATTTCTTCAATTTGTACCAAACGGGGATAGAAACCGCGCTGGAAGTGTTTCCATTGACTTTCCAGAATCCAGAAGAACAGGGGAATAGCACAGCCAATCAGGGCGATGCTATTGTCTTTCTCTTTTAGGACCATGCGCACAACCACACCAGTGGCCGTAATCCCCAAGGCTTTAATCACCCAGATTTGTTTGTTGTAATCTTCTACAGTAGTTTGCAGGAAAAAATATTCCTGTTTAAGCAGATTTAGCTCGAATTCTGATTGCTTAGCGTGGTCAACGGCCAATCCCGATGGGGTTTGGGGGTCGATGGGTGATGGGCTAGACATAACATTAGTGTTCAAGTAGACACAAAGTGTTTCTTGTGCAAAACCTTTTGCATCGCTTTCATCTGAGCTTTGACCTGTTGCAGCTGACTTTCAAGTTGCTGAATATCTTCCGATGGTAATGATACTACTTCAGAATAGGATTTAAGACCAGTATGGGTTTGAGCATTACCCACACCAGGATGCGTTCCCGTAGCGTGGCCAACGGCCAATCCCGTGTACTCACCGGTTTTCGCTGGCACCTTTACCGCAGATTTAGCTACTGGTTGATTTTCTCTCGACCCAGTCTTAGTCACCAGTGGTTCACGGTTTGACTGGAAGCTAGAACTAGTATAGACGGTATAGTTAATTGGCTGCTGTGGCGATGTCTGATTCTCGATCTTATTTTCTAAAGGCTTGTGTTGAGGAAGGTTCTGCTGGGATTCTGAAAGCCTAAGTTTTTCTAATAATTCTTCCTTTTTCTGAATTTGTTGTGCTAGATCTGATAGCTGTGACTGAAGTTGAGATGACTGTTGAGCAGACTGTTGCCATCCTGCTATGGCAACACTGGCCATACCAGCTCCTAGGCTAATCACCGTTGCTAAGGTCAGGTAAGGCGTTGCCGCATCTCGCACATTACCGTAGTATAGTTGCTCCTCCTGTACTTTAATGGATAATGGCTGAGCACCGAACCAGCCTACGGGTAACGTCAGCGCAGCAAATACTGTTGCTGAAATCAATGCTGGCCTAAATACAAATTTCTGAAGTGGGGAGGAAGTCATATAGTATATTATTGCCCTTAACAACAGCTCAGTAAGAGTCCTGAAACTCTAGTCATCTTAACTAGTCTTCCCCTAGCTTATTTAAAATAATTTTAGTTATTTGTGAGCCAACTCTAAAATAATTGTGATTATTTTCAGCAATTTTCGTGAGCCATATCACCATTAGTATGGTGGAAACATTTAGGGCGATTATATCAACAATACTCTAGGTATAGAAAACTGTGTACTGTTGATGTTCCAAACCTTAAAGTGGCACACTCTCATCGTAAGCATTAAGTTATCAGCACCCAGTTATCAGCACCAAGGAGTCAGCTTTTCAACCATGGCTCATAACTGATAGCTAATAGCGATGCAGAGGTGCGACCCGTGGCGAATTTAATTCTTAATGCGGAAAACGCACCATTACGGTCTTGGGGGTTCCCCCCATGAGCGACTGCATCAAGACAGCGGATAGCTCACAGCTCCTAAGAGCTGAGATGGCTGACATGATTGATTAACTAGGAGATTGAAAACAAGTAACGTTCTGTTCGCGTAGCGTGGCCAACGGCCAAGGCCTTTCTTATCCTAGGGCGATTTAACGATTAAGGCAGTTGCAATCTTTACAGAATTAGAGGAAAAAGCATGTTGACTAAATCAGAAACTGCAATTGCGGCAATTGATGCCAGAGAGATATTAGATTCTCGTGGACGTCCAACAGTAGAAGCCCAAGTGCGCCTTGTTAGCGGTGCCGTGGGAATTGCCCAAGTTCCCAGTGGTGCTTCTACTGGTACTTTTGAAGCCCATGAATTACGAGATAATGATCCCCGTCGCTACGGTGGTAAAGGGGTACTCAAGGCAGTATCGAATATCAAAGAAAAACTCGGCCCGGAGCTATTGGAAAACGATGCTCTCAACCAAATGTTGCTTGACCACAAGATGATTCGTCGGGATGGTTCGGCCAACAAAAAGAATATGGGAGCAAATGCCATCCTAGCGATTTCTCTAGCTACAGCTAAAGCGGCAGCGGCTAGTAAAGGACTACCCCTCTACCGCTACTTAGGTGGACCACTAGCTAATCTACTACCAGTTCCGTTGATGAATGTTATCAACGGTGGTGCTCATGCGGATAATAATGTAGATTTTCAGGAATTCATGATTGTGCCAGTGGGAGCCCAGTCATTTCGAGAGGCTCTGCGCTGGGGAGCTGAGGTTTTTGCCGCCTTGGCTAAGGTATTGAAAGAGAAAAAATTGCTTACCGGTGTGGGAGATGAAGGTGGCTTTGCTCCCAACTTGGGGTCAAATAAAGAAGCCCTAGACTTATTGATTGCCGCTATAGAAACATCTGGGTATAAGCCAGGGGAACAAATCGCTTTAGCCATGGATGTGGCCGCGAGCGAGTTCTACAAAGATGCTCAGTATGTCTATGATGGGGCATCTCACTCCCCAGAGGAGTTTGTTAACTATCTAGCTGAGTTGGTGGGGCAATACCCCATTGTTTCTATTGAAGATGGACTCCACGAAGAGGATTGGAGTAATTGGCAGTTACTTACTGAAAAACTCGGTTCCCGCATTCAGTTAGTGGGTGACGACCTATTTGTTACCAATCCCACCAGGCTACAAAAAGGTATTGATGTCGGTGCGGGTAACTCGATCTTGATTAAGCTCAATCAAATTGGTTCCTTGACCGAAACTCTTGAAACCATTGACTTAGCTACTCGCAACGGTTTCCGTTCTGTGATTAGTCACCGTTCTGGGGAAACTGAAGATACTACCATTGCTGATCTAGCCGTTGCTACTCGTGCCGGTCAAATTAAAACAGGTTCACTGTGCCGTAGTGAACGGGTGGCTAAGTATAACCAGTTGCTGCGGATTGAAGATGAATTAGGCGATCGCGCCATTTATGCTGGAACTTGTGGCATGGGACCCCTGTGTCAGGGTTGAAGGTTAGGAGGTTAGGAGGTTGAAGGTTGAAGGTTTAAGGTTTAAGGTTTAAGGTTTAAGGTTTAAGGTTGAAGGTTAGGAGGTTTAAGGTTGGAGGTTGAAGGTTGAAGGTTCAAGGTTGAAGGTTCAAGGTTCAAGGTTCAAGGTTGAAGGTTGAACGCGCACGGGTGGTCAATAGGCCAAGGTGATTTGGTGGGGAGTTTAGGAGGAATGGTTTTTTCCTATCTCCCCCTACTTCTGGTATCTTCTGCACATCCGTCCCACAACCGATTTACGGATAAAAACTCAGTTGAGGCAAGCCTAGGGTTTCATCCCAACCCATCATCAGGTTCAAGCACTGTACAGCTTGACCAGCTTGACCTTTGAGCAAGTTGTCGATGACTGACATAACGATAACTCGGTCAGTTCGGGTATCGACTTCTACCCCTATGTAACAAAGATTAGTGCCACAAGCCCACTTGGTTTGGGGATAGGTGCCACTGGGTAACACGCGGACAAAGGGAGAGGCGCGGTAGAAGGCTGTGTAAATGGTGAATAAATCTTCCCTGACTAGTCCCGGATCCTGCAATGTGGCATAAACGGTAGCTAGGATTCCCCGTACCATGGGAACGAGGTGGGGTGTAAATTGCACCCTGACTTCATGACTGGCTAAATGACTGCAAATTTGCTCAATTTCTGGGGTATGGCGGTGATGGGTCACGCCATAAGGGGCTAGAGAGCTGTCAGCTTCTGCTAGTAAGAGATTGGTTTTTGCCTTGCGTCCACCCCCAGAGGTGCCAGATTTAGCATCGATAATAGCAGTGTCTGGAATAATCAGACCCTGTTTGAGCAGGGGAGCAAGGGCGAGCAGGCTGCTTGTGACGTAGCAACCAGGACAACCGACTAACTCGGCAGAGGAAATGCGATCGCGATACAGTTCGGGTAAACCATAAACAGCAGTAGCAGCGGTTTCTTGGTCGTGGCGCTCTCCACCGTACCAGCTTTTATAAGTCTCCAGTTTACTAAATCGATAGTCAGCTGAGAGATCGAGAACTTTTAATCCTTTTGATAACAGTGATGGTGCTAGCTTATGGGCTAAACCGTTAGGCAATGACAGAAACACTACCTGACAACGGGATACAATAGTATTTATGTCAATAGGCTCAATGGTTAGATTAACACGATGGCCTAGATGAGGGTAAAGCTCGGCAAATCCCTTGCCAGCACTGCTTTCTCCACCCAAATAAACTACATCGACTCCTGGGTGATCCATCAAGAGCCTTACAAGTTGTACGCCACCATAACCAGAAGCACCAATTATGCCTACTGGCAGGCGTTCTAAATCCCCCATCATGTTCCTTTCCTATAGGGTAATAGCTTTGACATCATCCCCCACTAATGGCTAATTGCTGGCTCAGTGGGAGATTCTCAACCTTGGGGCTGAGTATACACCTGCTTGGGGGACTCTTGACTAGACCAAGAACAAGCTCAGTCCCCGTCAGACCATCTCCACAGGCATTTTCATTCACTGTCTTGCGAACAGTGGCTCAGTTTTCTACGTCCTGTTTTAGCACTATTTGTGCAGTTGTCACATCTGTTAGTCAATCCGATCACTAACAAAAATTATCCCCTAGCAAAGGATCGTAAAAACTGACTAAGTTTACCCTAATCCCTCAGTTATTGGCAACATTTTAGAGCGGATTCGTAAACTCGCTGTAATCCTTGTAGGATAAGGCTTGCAATTACATAGAACAAATGAACTTAATACCCAAAAGACAATCATAGCAAGGCTTTCAGACTTCTTAAGATTTACTTTAGGAATCAGCTCTTAGTGCCACAAGACCAGTTGTGATTTCGTAAGCATTCAGCTATCAGCCCTTAACGGTCAGCTTAAAACAAGCTATAGACTATACTAGTGACCAAGAACATCTAACCGGGTGCATCTCAATATTTGTAAAAAAGAAGGGAAGTTTGGGAAGTTTGGGGAGGGGGGGGAGTGTGGGAAGTGTGGGAATTTTCGGGGGAATTTTTGCCTAATTTCAGGCATTGAGATGCACCCATCTCACCTAAGCGTCAAGTGTCAAACTTGGGAAAATGAGCTAGGACCATGCTCCCATTGATTTCAAGCCCATTCATTAAATTAAACAAAAGCAGCAAACAAGTGGAATCCACGAAAACTGATGTGTATAAGTTTGATAGCATTGATGATGCTCTGGCAGACCTGAAATCAGGTCACCCAGTGGTGGTGGTTGATGATGAAAATCGGGAAAATGAAGGAGACCTAATTTGTGCAGCACAATTTGCTACCCCTGACATGATTAATTTCATGGCAGTGGAAGCACGAGGGTTGATTTGTCTGGCAATGACAGGAGAGCGATTGGATGCTCTAGACCTTCCACTAATGGTGAGTAACAACACAGACACTAACCAGACAGCGTTTACCGTGAGCATTGATGCAGCACCCCACTTAGGGGTGACCACTGGTATCTCGGCTGAAGACCGTGCTCGTACTATCCAGTTTGCGATCAACCCAGTAGCCAAACCCAGTGATTTGCGACGACCTGGTCACATTTTTCCCCTCCGTGCTAGAAAGG